>JBAVSY010000128.1:0-81684 GCA_049695855.1 Candidatus Korobacteraceae bacterium
TAGCCGCAAAGCGGCGAGATGGAGTTAGGCGGGGGCGTCAGCCCCCGCTCAAGTGGGAAATTCTGCCGAGCCGCAGAGCGGCGACACAGGTCGCGACACAGTCTCTTCAGGCCGTCCGTTAAGTACCCGGAATCATGCGGCTTTAGCCGCTGCGGGACGTCGCTTTCACTTGCTCAGAGTTTCCTTCGAATGAGTCCGAGGGACGACGGTCAAGTCCCGCCTTTGCGGGACGAAAGATGATAGCCCAGCGCTTCAGCGCTGGGTGCGCTGCAATTTTATAATCGAGCCCCTTAAGGGGCGATACCTCAGGGCATCAAGAACGTGCGTGGGAAACAAATTCGATTGGATAAAGGACAACGTCAAAACCTACCGTGCCTACGGCACTCGGATTCCTATTGCGATCCTACCCAGCGCTGAAGCGCTGGGCTAAGCTCTTCCGCGCCTGCGGCGCTGGTTTTCTGATTGCCTGTTTTGGAAACCGGACTATAAAGCTGGTGAGAGCTGAATTGTGAAGCGCGCGCTTCCTAGTTCAGTTCCCACCCGGCTTTATTACACTCCTGCTCCAAAACACACAATCGGAATCGCCCTACACTTCCAACTTCCCAATCAGGTCGGTAATCTTCTCGACACGATGCTCCACGCACCACTTCTCCAGCGAATCGACCAGGGTCTCACAGGCGCAAGGGTCCCAGAAGTTGACGGTGCCCACTTCAATCGCGCTGGCTCCGGCCAGCAGAAACTCGATTACATCTTCGGCAGTGCTGATGCCGCCCAGTCCGATGACCGGTATCTTCACCGTCCTGGCCGCTTCCCACACCATGCGCAGGGCAATCGGTTTGATCGCCGGACCGGACAGGCCGGCAGTGACATTGGAAATGCGCGGCTTGCGGGTTTCGGCGTCAATCGCCATCGCGACAAACGTATTAACCAGCGAAATTGCGTCCGCGCCTGCCTCTTCTGCCGCCCGGGCAACCTCGGGAATGCTGGTGACGTTGGGCGACAGCTTCACCATCAGGGGACGCGTAGCGATTTTCTTGACCGCGCTGACCACCTCGAACAGCATTTTGGGATCGCTGCCAAAACTGATGCCGCCGCACTTGGTGTTGGGACAGGAAACATTCAACTCGTAGCCGGCAATGCCTTCCCCTTCATTGAGAATCCGCACCACGTCTTCGTACTCTTCCTGCGAATGCCCGAAGACGTTGCACAGGAAAACGATGTTGTCGATTTTGCGCAGCAGCGGAAGCTTCTCGTCCAGAAAGGCCCGGGCGCCGATGTTTTGCAAGCCGATGGCGTTCAGCATTCCCGCCGCAGTCTCAAACAGGCGCGGCGGAGGATTGCCTGCCATGGGCTCGCGCGACAGCCCTTTGGTTACGAAGCCGCCCAGTCGGCTCAACGTAACCACGTCTTCGAATTCCACGCCGTAGGCAAAACTTCCGCTCGCGGCGAGGATGGGATTCTTAAACGTTATGCCGGCGACATTGACGCTCATATCGAGCGCCGGCTTGGCGACAGGAGTCACGCCTCGATCTCCTTCACTGGGCCTCGCGTTCGCGGGCGATCACGACCGGCTGCCTTACGTTCGCGGCGCGCTCCAGTTTGTCCCAGGCGAAACTGCCTCCCTCGATGGCGCGCTTGAGCGTCTTGAGCAGCACCAGCGAGAACAACTGACGATAAGCGAATCGTTGCAGCCACACGTGGCCCAGCAACAGGAAGTCGCGCTTGCGACCGGGCTGTTGCCGTTCCAAGGTGAAGGCCAGAGCAGAGGCGATGAAGTCGATCACCATGAACAGCGCGAAGTACACCACCAGTTTGTGGAAGTCGGCAGGGTTGGCCGATTCGGGGTGGCGGAATTTGTCGACGAAGTAGCTGACAGTGCCCACCACGAACATGATATCGATGAATGGCGAAACCAGCGGCAGCAGGATCTGGAAGATCACCATATTCGGGATCGCAGCCCAGCCCAGCGCTCCTTTCTGCTTCACTGCCTGGCGATGTTTCCATACGGCCTGCATGATGCCGAACGACCAGCGGAAGCGTTGCCGCATCAATGCATTCGCCGTGCTGGGAGCTTCGGTGTAAGCCAGGGCGCGATCTTCGTAGTTCACCCAGTAGCCGGCCTGAAGCAGGGCCATCGTAAGGTCGGCATCCTCGGCGACGGTGTCGTGATGATAGCCGCCGGCGGCGCGAACAGCGTCGGTACGCCACGCCCCAATTGCGCCGGGCACCACACTGACTGCATTCAACGTATTTAAGGCGCGACGTTCGAAGTTCTGGCTGGTGATGTATTCCAGCGCCTGCCAGCGGGTCCACAGATTGACCCGATTGCCGACCTTGGCGTTACCGGCCATGGCCGCGACTTTGGGATTGCTGAAGTGCGGCACCAGCTTGGAGACAGCGTCGGGTGCAATGATGGTGTCGGCATCGATGCCGATGAATAACTCCTCCGTGACCTGTTCCAGACCGTAGTCCAGCGCATCGGCTTTGCCCGAATTCGCTTTGGTCAGCACGGTAACGCGTCCAGCCGCAATGTCTTTCGCAAAGGTCGTGCGCGTGACTTCCAGAGTTGCGTCCCTCGAACCATCGTCGATCACGATGACCCGCAGATTCTTGTAATCGGAATCGAGCACGGAGCGCACGGTGCTCTCGATCACCTTTTCCTCGTTGAATGCCGGCACCAGTACGGCCACCGCAGGCCGGTAGTTCGGATCAAAGCTGGCCTTGCGCCGGGCGAAGCGGTCATAGATAGCCAGAGCCCCGATCAGAATCAGCCGTCCGGTCATCAGCACATCGCCGACAAAGAAAACGAAGATGATGAAGGCTTGCACGAAACCGAACAGAGAAAAGTTCAGGCTGTCGATCCAGGCCGCCCAGCGCTCATTGGTGGTGATGGCCGGCATCACCTCCGCTCGCGTCTTGCCCATTAGCTCCGAGACCGGCACCACCTGATAGCCGCGATCGTGCAGCCCATCCAGGATCATGGCCAGCGCTTCTACCGTCTGACTGCGGTTTCCTCCGCCGTCGTGCAGAAGAATGACGTTGCCGCAGCGCAGATTTCCCGGAGCGCAGGGTGGCAGATTGGCCAGCACGTCGGCAGCGATTTCATCCGCCGAGCGGCGGGGATTGTCGCGCCAGTCGTTAGGATCGATTTTTTCGCCCACCGTGATGTAGCCCAGGTCCTGCGCCAGTTCCAGGGGACGAACCTGGTCGGCAGTGTCAGGAGCTTCATCGATGGCATAAGGCGGACGCATCAGCACCGGCTTGACGCCGAACTTGCTTTCAAACAGCCGCTCCGTCAGGTTCAGCTCCACCTCAAAGTAGCGCTTGGAAATGTTGCTGATGTCGGGGTGAGTAAAGGTATGGTTGCCGATCTCATGCCCTTCGTCGTAAATGCGTTTGGCCACGCCGGGAAACTTTTCCACCTGGGCGCCGATGAGGAAAAACGTTGCCTTGGCGCCATGCTCCTTCAACACATCCAGAATCTTGGGCGTCCACTCCGGATCGGGGCCGTCATCGAAGGTAATCGCAACTTTCTTCTGTTGCGTGCCTCCGTACATATCGACCACGTAGGGCGAAGGTAAGGTCTTGAACACCTCATCGTTCACCAGATTGTCGGAGTTAACACTGATGCGGCGCTCGCCGGCGGACGGTCGCGACTGGATGCGCAGAATTTCTCCCTGACCTTCGATATCCACGTCCTGGCCGGGGGGCACGATATCGAGTTTGGCAGGCGCACCGGCCTCGAAAGGCTTATCCCACACCGCCCACAGCGAGCGGTCTTCGGAGCCCAGACGCCACAGCGCGAACGTATCAATCCCCAAGGCATGCGCCGCCCGCATCTGGTTGAGCGCGGTGACCCCGTCCAGGAACCACACATCGTGACGAATGTTGCCGTCCAGATAAGCGAAGTGCGGGTTCATGGCATCGTCGTCGAAGTTGATGTCGGTCTCGGCATCCGAGGCCTCCAGCCAAGCCTCCTGCGCGGTTACGTTATGAATGTCCTCGGGCGGCGTGCCTTTCTTCTGACCCTTCTTCATCGCCCAGTCATATCCATAATTGGCGACGGCGCAGATAATTTTTTCTTTCGGAATTACCTTCAACGCGTCTTGCAGATTCTTGACGAACCAATCCTGCCCAGCGACCGCGCCGGGATCGCCGCCAGGATAATGCTGGTCGTAATTCATCAGGATGAGGCCGTCGGAGATTTTCGAGATGCCCGCGTAGTCAAAGGTCTTGTCGTTCACCGGAACGGCGATGTAGAGCTTGAGACCTTTGGCGCCCAGATCGTCGTAAAGCTCCTGCACCAGTTGCCGGTAGTCGTCCCGCGAAGTTTCCGGGAAGGCCTCGATGTCGAGGGTGATGCCCTTGTACTGATCGGTCGCCAGAAAGGTCATCAGCTCCTGGCGAAAACGCTGACGCGCCGCCGGATCGGCCATGAACCTGGCAGTCAGGTCCGGGTCCCACTTGTTGGTCACCGGATCGAAATTATTGACCAGGGGAAAGACTTCGGTCTGCGCCTTCTCGCCTTTGAGGAAGGCCATTACCTTATCGTCCACCGGACGCGGTTTGCCCTTCTCATCGATGACGTCGTAAAGACCGTTGAACTCGGTGACCGATTGCAGCCGCCCATCGGCGGTGAGCACATGCATCCACTCGGGAAAGAGTAAGTCGAGCTGCGGGTAGTATTCCTTCAGCGAGGCGAAGCTGGCCGCGTCCCATTGCACGTAGAAGGCGCCGCGAATGCCTTCATCGGAATTCAATACCACCTGCGATGCGGGCTGCTTGGTCTTGCGGTGAGTATTCAAGCGGCGAGGCGGCTTGCGCTTCTGACTGTCCTTGAGGGCGTGGTAGGGCCGCTTCAAATCGGGCAGGGCGACGCCGGGCACCGACGATCCGCGCAGCACGGAAACAACAAACAACACGACCAGCAGCGTAACCACAATCACGCTGGCATCGATAAGGAACCGCAAACGGCGCCACCGCTTGCGGTCGGGATCAAAAAATATCTGTTTCGATTGCGGCATTTATCAAAAGGTCAACTTCATCGTAACTGCGGGCAGCGCGCAGAGCAACCGGACCGATTTTGAGCTCGGCCGGCAGTGTCCGGCGCCGGATTGGGGAGTTCTTCCTGATTCCAATAACACGAGTTTGACGCGATCGACTCGGCGGGCCGCAGGATTTTCGTATTTTGGCGTTGGGCAGTGGTTGCGTTGCCCTGGCCTCGCAGAGGCGCAACTCCCGCTTCCTAAGCCCAGCCGCACACCGGCGAAACTCCAGTTGCCAAGCCTCGCCCAGCCGAAACTCCAGCTTCCCAAGCCCACCCGCACACTGGCAAAACTCCTGGGTGTCCGACGCCCCAGCCTCGCAGAGGCGAAACTAATTAGCCCACCGCGGAAGCGGTGGGAATCGTTAGTCAAGAACCCGAGCCCCTTCAGGGGCGGCAGATGATCGCCACATAATTCCGACGCTACCGCCTCGCATGTCTCCAACGCACCGGCCTCACACGTGACCGACGCATCGGCCTCTCCGACACCCCAGCCTCGCAGAGGCGCAACTGACTAGCCCACCGCGGAAGCGGTGGGAATCGTTAGTCAAAAACCCCGAGCCCCTCCAGGGGCGGCAGATGATCGCCACATATTTCCGACCCTACTGCCTCGCATGTCTTCGACACCCGAGCCTCGCAGGGGCGCAACTGATTAGCCCACCGCGGAAGCGGTGGGAAGCGTTAGTCAAAAAACCCGAGCCCCTTCAGGGGCGGCAGATAATCGCGACATATTTCCGACGCTACCGCCTCACATGTCTCCGAACCCCAGCCTCGCAGAGGCGCAACTGATTAGCCCACCGCGGAAGCGGTGGGAATCGTTAGTTAAGAACCCGAGCCCCTTCAGGGGCGACACCTATCCAGGTGATATTCATCACCAACCCAGCAGGGCAATCCTCTTACTATCACTAATGTGGCACACCGATACGTTAGCTCCGTCTTCCACATCGTCTTCAGCACCAAAGAACGCGTGCACCTCATCGGAGCCGATCTACAGCCGAAGCTGTGGAATTATCTTGCCGGTATCGCGCGCAATCATGGAATGCAAGTGCTGGCCGTCGGCGGCACCGGAAACCATGTTCACATTCTCATGGTTCTCCCGGCCGACGCTAAACTGTCGGATGCCGTACGCACGTTGAAGGCAAATTCCAGCCGTTGGGTGCGCGAAAGCAATTCGCGTTTCGCATGGCAGGAGGGATATGGTGCGTTCAGCGTCAGCCCGTCGCAATTCGATCGGGTCAAGCGATATATAGCTAACCAGGCAGAGCATCATCGCCGCCGCTCATTCGAGGATGAATTTACGGCCATGCTGCACGCGGCGAACCTCCCGTTCGAGTCCACCCAGGTTTTCGGATAAACCGTGCCGCCCCTGAAGGGGCTTTATCCTTTATGCCGTCGTCCCACCGCTTCCGCGGTGGGCTAATCAGTTTCGCCTCTGCGAGGCTGGGATGGGCGCGAGCTATCACGTCGCGTCTGCGAGGTTGGGAGTGGAGACGGTATGTTCGAGTTTCGTCGTGCCTGGGATGGAACTGGTGATGTTCGAGTTTCACGCCTGCGAGATTGGAAGTTGGGTGGCCAGGCTCGTCACTCTGGATTGCCGACACCCCAGCCTCACATGCCACCGACGCTGCCGCCTCACACGCCACCGACGCTGCCGCCTCACATCCCACCGACGCTACCGCCTCGCATGTCACCGACACCCCAGCCTCGCAGAGGCACAACTGATTAGCCCACCGCGGCAGCGGTGGGAATCGTTAGTCAAAAAACCCGAGCCCCTTCAGGGGCGACACTCATCCGTCCCAAAAAACCGTTCCACCGCCTCCACATCTGTCGTCCGGCTATACTTCGGCAGGCTGTCGAGAAACACCCGCCCATACTGCTTCTTCAGCACGCGATTATCCAGCAGGCAGAGCAATCCCCGATCGTGCAGCGAACGTATCAACCGGCCAAATCCTTGCTTCAGCGAAATCACCGCGCTGGGCACCTGGTAATCGTAAAACGCGTTGCCGCCATCCTCGTCAATCGCTTTCACTCGCGCCGCCACTACCGGATCGTTAGGTACGGCAAACGGCAGCTTGTCGATTATCACGCAGCTCAACTGCTCGCCCTGCACGTCGACTCCCTGCCAGAACGACGCGGTGGCAAACAGCACGGCATTCGGCGTCAAACGAAACTCTTCCAGCAACGCGTTCTTAGGCGCGCTGCCCTGTAACAACATGGGAAATTCCAGCTCGCCCAGTAGCCGTTCGTACAGCTGGTTCATCAATGCGTAGCTGGTGAACAGGCAAAACGCCCGTCCGCGCGTGATCTCCAGCAGCTGCCGTACCCGTTGCGACGCCCGTTCGACGAATTGCGGATCGCGCGGATCGGGCAGGTCCGGCGGAACATACAGCAGCGCCTGGCTCTCGTAATCGAAGTGCGATTGCACCACCAGTTCGCGCGCGTGCTGGACGCCCAGCCGGTTGCGAATGTACTCGAAGCCTCCGGCGACCGCGAGCGTGGCCGAGGTGAGCACGGCCGATTCCAGATGCTCGAATAGCGTGTCGCGCAAGATGTCGGCAACGGCGATGGGCGTGGCCTTCAGGAAAACATTGTGCTGGCCGCTGTGCCCCCGCCGCTCGCCCCGGCGCTCGATCCAGAACACGGTGTTGCGCTCCTGGGCTTCCAGGATGAATCCCAGCTGTATTCGCAACTCGTCAACCCGGCGCGACATGGCGTGGACTTCATCCGGCTTCTTGGGGATGGCCTGCAGCTCGGTATAAAGATGCATCAGAGCATTCTGCAGGCCGAGATACTCATCGCCATTTTCTTCCAGGAACTCGGCGCGATTGTCGAAAGCGAAGCGGCCCTCACCCGGCGGAATCAGCGAGAAGAAGAATTGCGAATGCTCGCGCACACTGGCCGAGGCCTGCAGCACGTCGGCGATGGGAATGTCGGCCTTGCGCAGCGTGTTCTCCACATCGCGCAGCAGTTCATCGACCCGCAGGTTAGACACGGCCACGCCGAAGTAGTCGGTGGCCACGTCTTCCAGCTCGTGCGCCTCATCGAAGATCACCACGCCGGCATCGGGCAGCACGCCGCCGTCTTGCCCACGGTCCGTCGCGGCTTTGATCGCCAGATCGGCGCAGAACAAATGATGGTTCACGATGATGATGTCGCTCTCGGCAGCGCGCCGGCGCATTTCGGTAATGAAACAGCGGTCGAACTGCTGGCATTGCGAGCCGGTGCAGCGATCAGTACGCGCGTCCAGCTTGGGCCACAGGTGGCTGGTCTCGGGCAAGTCGGCGATCTCGGCCCGGTCGCCGGTCTCGGTCGTCTTCTCCCAGTCGCTGATGATGCGGAACTGGTTGATCTCCTCCAGCCCGTTCAAAATCGGCTGGCTGGTCAGGTCGTAAAGTTTCTGCCGGCAAAGATAGTTGCCGCGACCTTTCATATAACAAACGCGCAACTCGCCCAGGTGCTGCTGCAGGAAGGGCACATCTTTGAAGAACAGCTGCTCCTGCAGGGTTTTCGTTCCGGTCGAGATGATGACGCGCTTGCCCGAGCGAATGACCGGCAGCAGATAGGCCAGCGTCTTGCCGGTACCGGTGCCGGCCTCTACGATCAGGTGTCGCCGCTCCTGCAGAGCCAGCTCCACAGCCTCGGCCATCTGCAATTGTCCGCGACGAAATTCGTAAGCCGGATGCGTACGCGCTAATACGCCATTCGGTCCGAAGAACTGGTAGAGCGACGGCAAACGTGCGGCCAGGGAAGCGTGACTTTGGGCCGAAGAGGGCATCTGGAGTGATGTTAACTCAGCCCGGGATGGTGATGCCCGATTTGCCGTCATGCGACGGAAGTTCGGCTCAGCGCGACAGATGGGCTTGCGTTCTTGTATATAACTTGAGCGCATCGCGCAATATGAACTGTTCGACGACGGGCGTCACAATGATCGGATTTCCGGGGCCACGGACAAAGCACATGTCCTTGTAACTGAGAGGAATATTCTTGCTTACCATCAGCGTGAATGCGAGGCCGGGCATCGGGAATTTGTAAACGCGAAACGTATCAACGCGCCCACCGTAGGGTGGGTAAGTAAGTCGATCGAATTTCTCTCCCTCACGCAAGGCGATCCATAAACGGGAATCCTTTGGAAAGGGTGCCAAGCCCATTAGATAGGCGCGAAATTGCTCCTGAAATGGCCCAAGCTTAACAGGCACAGAATCATCGGTGTTCCAGCCGTGAATACTTCCGCGCCAGAAGATACTAGCGGCGAAATAGGTCAAAGCTGAAATATCGATTTCGGGGATTCCAGCAGCACAGTAGATTTTGGTTGGATTTCCAGGCGAAAACACATCTGGGATCCTCGAGGACTGCAGGGAAGCCAAGGGAAAGGTACCGTCCTTCCTCAGACAGTGAGCTAAGACCCAACTCTCGCCCAGTCTTGAAAGCCGCTGTTCGCAGTCGTGGCATAAGAGGTGAGCTCTCATTTGTCGAGACGTTTGAACGGCTGATTTCGACGTGACTACCCAAGGGTTAGGATTCCCCCCGTGGTCATCCCTGAGTTCTCGGTAGATTCCCGCCGAGAGAAAATGGCTGTTCCGGAGTTGTTTGTCATGCAGGCAAAGCTTGCATTGGGCAATCACCGGGTTGTTCATAATTCAAACTGAGTCCGCTTCATTTTCCATCGTAGTGCTGTCAGCCGCGACGCGCCCGCAATCCGCTTCTATCACCGCTTTCATCGTTCGCAAGTCGTCAACAGGAATAAGGCCCACAAATCGACGCCAATCGCTTGGGCGGCAAACGCGCGGCGAGCGTGGCGGATTGTGGCTTGGAAGACACGGCATGGGGATCGTGTACCTATAATAGCTGTTTGGGCCACCGCCGCCGAAAGAGTCTGATTGAGCCGTCGACCGCAATTCGAATCCACCCGGACCGCCGTACAGGGAGAGCCGGTTACGCTGGGCACCCTGGCCATCGTTGGCCGTCCCAACGTAGGCAAGTCCACGCTGTTCAATCGCCTGGTCGGGTCGCGCCGCGCCATTGTGGGCGACGAGCCTGGCATCACCCGCGACCGCCTCTATGGCGATGTGGAATGGTGCGGCAAAAAGTTTCGCGTAGTCGACACCGGCGGCATCGTTCCCGATGACCAGGCGCTGATTCCTTCGGAAATCTTTCGTCAGGCCCGGGTCGCGCTAGAGCAAGCGGATGTAATCGTGCTGTTGGTGGACGGCCGTACGGAGTTGGCGTCGCCCGACATCGATTTGGCGCGCCTTTTGTTGCGCACCGGCAAGCCGCTGATGCTCGCCGTGAATAAGGCTGACACGCCGCAACTGGAGCCCTACGCCGAGGAGTTTCGCCGCTTGGGGATCAAGGAACTGTTTCCCATCTCCGCCGAAAATGGAAACGGCATTGCGGAATTATTAGAGCATGTATTGAGCGTGATGCCGGCGCACGAGACGGAGACGAAAGATCCCAGCTTAGTACCGCGTCTAGCGAGCAAACGCTCGGAACGGCGCCGGCTGGCCGAAGCTGATGCCGGTGAAAGCGCCTCCCTCGAAACCGATGAGGAAGAAGAAGTCGAGACTGCCCGCGAAACTAAGGTCGCCATCATCGGCCGGCCGAACGTTGGCAAGTCAACCCTACTGAATGCCCTCACCGGAACCTCACGCGCAATTGTGTCGCCGGTGGCCGGAACCACGCGCGACGCCGTGGACGAGCTTTTCGAGCGTGACGGACGCACCTACCGCTTCATCGATACCGCCGGCATTCGGCGCAAAGGCAAAACCGAGTTGATGGCGGAGAAGCTTTCCGTGGTGATGGCGCGCAAGCACCTCGAAGCCGCCGATGTGGCGCTAATGATCATCGACGCGGTGGAAGGCGTGACCGCCAGCGATGCGACCATTGCCGGCTATGCCCACGAGAGCGGACGGTCGGTAATTGTCGTCATCAACAAATGGGATCTGGTCACTACCCATCGCAGCGATGGCAAGCCTCCGGCCGATCGCAGCCTCTACGAGGAGCAGGTGCGGCGGCATCTGAAATTTCTTTCGTACGCGCCGGTGGTGTTTGTCTCGGCAACGACGGGGAAGAATCTGGACAAACTTTTTTCCACGCTGGAACTGGTGGCGCGTGAGCGCCGCAAACGCATCGGTACCGGCGAGATGAACCGCTTCCTCGCCCGCATCGATTTCGAACGCGCCTCGGTGCCGGTCGCCAAGCGGGTAAAAATTTTCTACATGACGCAGGCGGGAGTTTCCCCGCCGACGTTCATTCTGTTCACCGATCGTCCAGTGAAGCTGCACTTCTCCTATCAGCGCTTCCTGGAAAACCAGATTCGCGCCGCCTTCGGCTTCGTCGGCACACCTATCTGGATCAAGAACCGGGCGCGCAACGAGCCCAAGGGGAAGAAGTAGGAAGGAAGTCGCGCAGCCTTACTCGTGGGGAATTCGCTTAGCGATAGGCTTCACGCCGATGCCGAACCGAATGGATGTGCAGGGTCTGGTCTGGTTCTTCGGTAAATCGAACGCGGTAGTCGCCGACCCGCAATCGTAACTCAGCACTCTCCTCCTTAAGCCTCTTTACGTCGCCTTCCCCCGCTTTTGCGAAGCGATGCAATGATGCGAAGATGCGCATAGCGGTATCCCGGTCCAAGCGGCGAACCTCGGTGCGAGCCTTCTCGGACCAGAGGATTGTTCTCACGTCAGGCTTTCTGGTCTAGATCTTCTGGAGAGAGGTTGAAATCGGCTAGTACGTCTTCCGTGCTGAATCCTTGGTTGTTTCGGCGTTCAAACCAGCTTTTGGAATCAGAGACTGCGTGGCGCTCCTGTTCGGTCTCGGGCTCATCATCAATCGGAGCGTTAGCGATAGCCCGGGAAACCGGATCAAGCATGACTTCCAACAAACTCACGACAGCCGAAACCTGGCTCGGCGCCAGGCGCTCAATCAGTTCGTGCGCGTGATGTTTCTCGTTGGAGGAACCTGTTGCCATCTGGTTTACTCACCGGATCGTTGGTCTGATAGCCGTATCTCAGATATCATATACCGCCTCTATGGGGAAGCGATCGAGGGCCCCATTCATCGAGGCCATGTCCTACGGCACTCGGTCTATTTCCCACTCCTACCCAATGCTTCCGCGCTGGGGTGCGATGGTTTCACCCTGCGGGTTCTCAGGCCCATCCAGCCAACCCTGCAACTCCTCCAAGGCGCGTTGGCACACCATCTCGTGCCGCTGCTTTTTGTCGCGGATGCGGCGGCGGGTTTCCTCCTCCAGCGGTTGCAGCAGATCGAACGTGATATTCGCGGGCTGGAAGTTCTTGGCGTCGGCGTGACAGATGTAATTCACCAGTGCTCCGAATGCTGTCGCCCGCGGCGGCGGAACGGGCTCGGCGGCGAAAGCCAGGGCTGACGCCTGCATTCCCGCCAGCAGCCCAGTAGCAATGGATTCCACATAGCCTTCCACTCCGGAAATCTGTCCGGCGAACAACACATTGGGGTGCTGCTTCATTTGCAGCGTCTCGCTCAGCAGCGTGGGGCTGTTGATGTACGTGTTGCGATGTATTTGTCCGTAACGCAGAAATTTTGCGTTTTCCAGGCCGGGGATGAGCCGCAGAATGCGGGCCTGCTCGCCGAACTTGAGGTGATTTTGAAACCCTACCACATTGTAGGAGTCAGCCCGCAGGTTCTCCTGGCGCAGCTGTACCACAGCGTAGGGCATATGTCCGGTGCGCGGATCGCGCAGCCCGACCGGCTTCATGGGACCAAAGCGCAGGGTGTCGCGACCGCGCCGGGCAATCTCTTCAATCGGCAGACAGCTTTCGAAGTAGTTCAGCCGGGGTCCCCAACCCACGCTTTCTTTGCGCGTGTCGGGGTGAAGGTTCTCCCAATCTTTGGCGTCGACCGAATGCGCCTCAATCAGCGCGTCGAGAAAGCGGTCGTACTCCTCTTTGGTCATGGGGCAATTGATGTAGTCGGCGCTGCCCTTGTCGTAACGCGCCGCCAAGTAGACGCGTGACATGTCGATGGAGTCGGCTTCCACGATGGGGCTGATCGAGTCGTAGAAATAGAGCTGCTCGCTACCACCGAGACGCAGGATTTCGCCCGAGAGAGCGTCGGAAGTCAGTGGGCCGGTGGCGACAATCGTAATCCCGCCGCTCTCGTCGATGCGGGTGACTTCTTCCCGGACAACTTCGATCAGCGGCTCATGCTCGATGGCCCCAGTCACGGCTTCGGCAAACTTTTCGCGATCGACGGCCAGCGCGTGCCCCGCAGGAACGGCGGTCGAGCGCGCAATGTCGATCAGCAACGAACCAGCCCGGCGCATCTCTTCTTTCAGCAGCCAGGGCGCGGTGTTCTCGCTGTCGGACTTCAGCGAGTTGGAGCAGACCAGCTCGGCAAAGTTCGCCGTCTGATGTGCGGGAGTCGAGCGCACCGGCCGCATCTCGAACAATTGCACGGCGACGCCCCGGCGGGCACATTGCCAGGCGGCTTCCGAACCGGCCAGTCCGGCGCCGATAATGCGAATAGGTTTGGGCATGAAAGAGACGCGGCGGAGGTCTTCGAATTATTATACGTGCGAGTGTGAAGGAGAATTCCCATGGCAAGAGTGTCGTACGTCGAAATGGACCAGGCCTCGCCCGAGGTGCGCGAGATTTACGAGAAAGTGCTGAAGGGAAATGTCCCTAACGTACATAAGCTAGTGGCCCACCGGCCTGAGATACTGAAGACCTTTCTTCCTTTTTACGCCAGCGTGGGGCGCTCGCTGGAGCGGCGTTTGTACGAGATGGTCTACATCCGCGTATCCATGGTTAACTCCTGCCATTATTGAATGCAGCACCATCTCGCTTCGTCGAAGCGAGTCGGGCTAACTGTGCAGGATTGGCAGGCTCTCAACGAAGGTGACTACGCCGGCTTCAGCTCCAAGGAGCAGGCGGCGCTGAAGTTTGCCGAGAAGCTGACGCGCGATCCGCACGCCATCGGCGACGCCGACATCGCCCACCTGAAACCGCATTTTTCCGACCCGGAAATCGTCGACCTCGATCTGCTGATCGGCCTGGTCAACCTGACCAACCGCTTCACCGATCCGCTGGGTGCGGAGGTGGAATTTCCCGACGAGAAGATTTGAGCTGCGGGCTGTCATTTTCCAGGCCGCGTCAGGATGCGAAGCGATTATGAGATGCCTCGGCGGCTCTTAGCAGCTACAAGCTACCTCGCAGCCTTCTTCGGTTCGGCCTTTTGCCCATTCCGCACCCGAATCAAAACGCAGGTGGAGTTATCTTCTCCTCCACCTTCGTTGGCGGCATCGACCAGGGTGTCGCAGGCAGCCTGTAGCGAAGGCAGTTGCAACAGGATGTTGCGGATTTCACTGTCGTCCACGTGGCGAAGCACGCCATCGGTAGTCAGCAGCAAGGTGTCGCCATCCTGCGCTGGAAACTCGCCCAGATCAGGCAAGGTGCTCTCATCCGTGCCCAGAGCCCGGGTAATGATGTTTTGGGCCGAGGAGCGTTTGGCCTGCTCCAGAGTGATCATGCCGCGCCGCACCTGCTCCATCACCAGCGAATGGTCCTCGGTCAGCTGCAGCAACTGGCCTTCCCGAAACAGGTAAATGCGGCTGTCACCCACGTTGGCGATGCTGAACATGCCATCGGCAAAGCGGGCGGCGACCAGGGTCGTGCCCATGCCGGAAGTGTTTTTATTTTGCTCGGCATAGTTGAGGATAGCATCATTGGCCCGCTTGACCGCGTCGGCCAGCAGGCGCGCACCGAGCGGAGCATCGTCGAGATAAGCGTCGTCCTCTACTGCCGGCTTGCGATCGCGAAAATAAGCGAGCACAGTTTCAACAGCGATCTGGCTGGCAACCTCGCCCGCAGCGTGCCCACCCATTCCGTCACACACCACGAAAATGCCGAGTCCCTCGTCGTAACCGAAATGGTCTTCATTTGACGGACGGACTCGCCCCACATCGCTGCGGCCGGCCACCTCAAGTCCATGTGACATTCGGGGAACAGTTTACGCTGTTAATCAAAACCGTGCGAGTGCCCCAAAGTGGGGTAACCCGCCCATGGTTCGGCGCTCGTTCCCGAATCATGGTGTCCTCCCGCCGAAAACTGAGCTTTGCGAAAAGCGCAGGTACAACCTGCAATCAAAATGCTCGCCAGAGTTAATCAGCGGGCATTCAGTTTCCCAAGCATTCGGACGGCATTGCTGTTCTTGGGGTTGAG
Source organism: Candidatus Korobacteraceae bacterium (assembly GCA_049695855.1). Classification (GTDB taxonomy): domain Bacteria; phylum Acidobacteriota; class Terriglobia; order Terriglobales; family Acidobacteriaceae; genus Bog-257. The sequence goes on from JBAVSY010000128.1 coordinate 15,241, forward strand.
CTGGAGAGATTTTTTATAGTCAGCGATAGCCAGGGCTTGGTTGCCATCGTCCATATAAGCTTCCGCCAGGCTGTCGTAGACATTGGCGGATTGCGGATAGGCTTCGACGTTGAGCTCGAAGACGCGGATCGCTTCCTCGAACTTTTTCGTGCGAATCAGCTGGTAGCCCAAAGTGTTGAGCTCGTCTTCATCGAAGTTGTAGATGGCGGCTCCGGCTGCGGCTTTGAGGTCATGGTATTGCTGAGCAGCTTGGCCGATGCCACTGGAAGCGATGGTTGCCGACAGAGTTTCGGCGATGGATTTCCGGTGGTCGAAAGCTCTCTTGATGTTCGGCAGCCACCCTCCCACGGCGACCGCGACAATTCCGGCGGCCAAGGCAACGGTAAGTACAAAAAGGCCGCCGGCCATCGCGAACCTGGCAGGTGCGCGGCCCCGGTCCTGCGTGCGCAGATAGAGTTCAAGCACGGCCAATGGCACCAGGTATTGGGCGAAAGAGATGAAAGTAAAAAATTTATCCGGATTGGGAGCAAAGGCCGCGAAGAAAAAACCGGCTCGGATGAACAAGGATGCACTCACCACCAGATACAGACGGAGAGCCCACCGGCGATGAGTTTTGAAGTCCCGAGCCAGGGCATAGCGTAGCGCCAGGATGGCGCAGAGCATGATGAGGACGGCGTCGAGACTCTGTGCCAGGTGAGGAGCGAGACCGCCGATCGTTCCCCGGACCCACATCATATAAAGTCCAGCAAGGCTGATGGAGAACGCGGTGACCATATAGATCCGCCCGTTCCAGCGATGAAAGACCGGAAAGCGGTTGCGGACTTGCGGAACAATTTGCACCGCTCCACTCAGGATGATGATGACGGCCGAGACCAGATGTATGGCGACGGCCGAGTTGCCCACTCCATCGCCCGGATGTAGCCATGCGTCATGCTTTTGTTCCACGCAGGCAAATCCCCGCGCGCCGCCGTAAGCCCATAGAACATTGCGACCGCACCTGCGAAGAACACTTGGCCGATGACGGTCACCACAAACCAGAAGCGAACGGCTGCTTGCAAAGCCGTGTCCGCTAAGCCCGACAGCGAACGCCGCTTCGGCGACGCAGCCGCGGCAGGAAATGTCATCTGTAATTCAGCGCCCATATTGTTGCTCCTTACGCGCGTGAGTAAGTCAAGCGGGCCGCGATTTAGATTGGTCCCTGATACCTCCGCAGCCGGGCCGCGGCGGCGAGAAATGCGGCGGCCAGTGCCAGCCCGATCCACAACTCCGGGTTGATCAGGAATCGGCCCAGATGGAACTGGGCCATCGGATCCATCGACATGCTGGCTGCTGCGTAGTTGGCACCGTCCGTTCCGCCGACAAAGCGGCTCCCCAGCCAGGTGGCAAAATACGATGTATTGAAGGCAATTTTCTCGATGACGCAGATGGCCAGCGGCGGCAGCACCGCCCACAGAAAAGTCGCCCGCCGCGCCCAGCCGGAAACCAGCAGGAACCAGGCATAGATGGGCGCATACCAAAGCACATGCACGGTGACCAGGTGGTAGAGCAGCATCACCGACATCGGGAACAGCGGCAGCTCGCTCCATAGCATCGCCAGGCTGGGACCGCTGCTCGCCAGTACCAGGCTGCTCAGCAGCAACATGATCCATTGCGTGACCACGGTAATGGCGAAAGCGAGCAGCGGCAAAATCACCAGCGGAACCGTGGCCTTCGAGAGCACGGTGGTGAGATCGGAAACCGGCAGCGACTTCCAGAACAGAATGCTGCGATCGCGACGTTCGCTGTGCAGCGCGTCCAGACAATAGAACACCGCGACCAGAAAAGCGGCCCCCATGATCAGAAACGAGGCGAGGTGGTACGGCTTCTGGATGAACTCGTGCTGCTGCATTGGGTTGAACAGCGTCGCCGCCCGCATCTTCATCGGCAGAAATCGCAGGCTGATCAGGAAGCCGATCAGCACCACCCCGGCGGCAATCAACGGCGCTGCATAGATGGAACGGTTTTCCCACAATTCGCGTCGTATCGACCAATACATTGGCCGGGTCGGCGACAGGGCCGCGGACGCGATGGCCTGCGAATTCAAGTGCGAATCCGGGATGGCGTTGGATTGCGTAGTCATTGAGCCACTCCTTGGACCTGATTGCCCATCACCGCCACGAACAGGTCGGCAATGTTGGGCGTGCGCACCTCGCCCATCCCGGCCAGTTGCTGCCGATCGGCATGATCGAACAGCAGAATGCTGCGGCCGAATACCTGGCGCTCGTGAATCGGCTTGAGCGCCCGGGCGGCGGCAAGTTGCTCGGGAAGCACGATCACTTCCGCATAGCGTGACTCGAACTCTTCCATGCTGCACTCCAGTACGATTCGGCCGCCGTTGATGAACATCACATCGGTAAGCACGTTCTGGATCTCTTCCACCTGATGGGTGGTTACAACGATGGTGCGGCTGCGGTCGAAGTAATCATTCAGCAGCGAATCGTAAAACTGCTTGCGATACAGGATGTCGAGCCCCAGCGTCGGCTCGTCCAGCACCAGCAATTTCGCATCGATGGCCATGACCAGAGCCAGGTGCAGCTGGGCCACCATGCCCTTCGACAACTCCCTCACCTTGCTCGCCCGCTTGATGGTGGTCTTGGCCAGAAAACTTTCCGCCTTGGCCCGGTCGAATCGCGGATGCACGCCGGCCACGTAATCGAGTGCCTGCGAAACCTTGATCCAGCGCGGCAGTACGGCCACATCGGCAATGAACGAGACATCGCGCATAAGCTGATCGCGCTCGTTCCAGGGGTCGCGGCCCAGCACCTTCAGTTCTCCCTGATATGGGGTGAGGCCGAGAATCGCGTTGAGCGCGGTGGTTTTGCCCGCGCCGTTGGGACCGATGAGTCCGAGGATGCGCCCCTGCTCAACCCGCAAATTGACGCCGTCCAGCGCGATGGTTGTTCCGAATGCTTTGCGGAGACCGCGGGCTTCTATGACTGACATGGCTTCAGCGTTCCTCCTTTGCAACATCGCTCGACGGGCGGGTTGCGGCGGCCTTCAGCAGTTCCTCCGCGGTCAGGCCCAGCCGCTGAATGGTGGCGTAGACCCGGGGCCACTGCTCGGCCAGAAACTTCCGGCGTTCGCCCTGCAGCAGCAGCTGCCGTGCACCCGTATTGATGAACATGCCGCGACCTCGCTTACTTTCGACCAGTTGCTCGTCGACCAGTTCCTGATAGCCCTTGAGAACCGTGAGCGGGTTGACCCGATATTCCGCCGCAACGTTGCGCACCGACGGCAGCGGATCACCCTCTTTGAGCACGCCATCCAGGATCATGGCGACCACCCGGTCGCGAAGCTGGCGGTAAATCGGCTCACTGTCGTTCCACTCACGATCCATCATGTTTTCCCGATAGCCTTGACCCAAAGAGGCGAAAGTGATCGACCGCAGCGCCTTCTCGGATTCGTAGCGATGCCTGGCAGTACCGTTTCCAAGGCCACATACCAGCTCACTGGTGATGTAGTTAACTACAACAGTAGACCAATTGCAAGTTAATTCTCGAAAGTTCGCTAGCTACCTTGATCTTCAATTACTTGCGGGTGTGATGGGCAGGTCGGAATGGTCCTTGGCAAAAGGAAATAACACGATTGGCACTCGGTGGATAGACCTGTAGAGTCTCGGTGAGAACTAACTTTTTGCGTTTCGGTAGTGGAGTGGGAACCGCGAAAAAGCGAGCGCAGCCGCAGAAGAGCTCAGCCCGGCATGCCGGGGTCCGCAAATCGCGCGCTTTTGCGCGAGTTGGGGTGGATGGGGCCGCAGGCGGAATGCTGAGGGAAGTGGGAAATCGATCCGAGTTCCATAGAGACGACAAAGGTTCTCACCCAGGCTCTGCAGCGTTCTAAATTAGAAGGCTTCTAGCTCTGTTGACATCCAGCCGGCTGAGATTAGCAACGAAACGTTGACGACGAAGATCAAGTCCCGCTCTGCGGGACGAAAGAGGATAGCCCAGCACTTCAGCGCTGGGTGCGCGGCAATTTTAAAATTGAGCCCCTTCAGGGGCGGCACACGTCAGAACGTCAACAGAGCCAAGCCATCGACTCCGACCTTTTCGAGACCAGCCGGGCAACCAGCGGTTAGGGAAGCTCTGATCAAGTTATGGTTTTGAAGGGGCACGGCTTCAGCCGTGCCGTAAGCCCCGCCAAATCATTCGGGCTTTAGCCCCTGAGGCAATACTAGAGACTTAATCAGAGTTTCCTTAGCTGCTCAGCGGTGTTTGATGAAGCTACCGGTTTGCAGCTCGGCCATCGCCTGGCGTAGCTGTTCGTCCGTGTTCATCACGATCGGTCCATACCATGCCACCGGCTCCTCGATGGGCTTACCCGATACCAATAGGAAGCGGATACCCTCGCCGCCGGCCTGGACGAGGATCTCGTCGCCACGGTCGAAAAGCACCAGCGAGTGGTTGCCGGCGTCGTAGACCGGGGCCGCGTCCGGCTTCTCGACCTGGTCGGTCAAAACTGCACGAGGGTTCGAGGAATCACGGAACGTACCCGAGCCGGCAAACACGTAGGCAAAGGCGTTACGGTTAGTCTCGATTTTGAGCCGCTTCCGTTGACCTGGAGCGACCGAGACGTCGAGATAATTCGGATCGGCGGCCACGCCTTCCACCGGTCCCCGCTTACCCCAGAACTCGCCGCAGATGATGCGCACCCGCGTGCCATCATCGTCGGTGACCTCGGGAATCGCGCTGGCTGCAATGTCCTGGTAGCGTGGGTCGGTCATCTTCAGCGCCGCAGGCAGGTTGGCCCAGAGTTGGAACCCGTGCATGCGCCCCTGCTCGTCTCCCTTGGGCATCTCCTGATGGAGAATGCCGCTGCCGGCGGTCATCCATTGCACGTCGCCGGCGGTCATCTTGCCCTTGTTGCCCAGACTGTCGCCGTGCTCCACCGAACCGGCCAGCACGTAGGTAATGGTCTCGATCCCGCGGTGCGGATGCCAGGGAAATCCCGCCAGATAGTCCTTTGGATTGTCGTTGCGGAAATCGTCCAGCAGAAGGAATGGATCGAAATCCTTGGTTTTGCCGAAGCCGAAGGCGCGTTGCAGCTTCACACCCGCGCCTTCGATGGTCGGCTTCGTTTGAATCATCTCCTTAATTCGTCGGAGTGACATAAATTACCTTTCTACCTCTGGCTTAAGCTTTCACGAACTCCACGTCGAGGGTGATGGTCACCTCGTCGCCCACTAGAATGCCACCGGTTTCCAGCGCGGCGTTCCAGGTTAAGCCGAAATCTTTACGATTGATCCTGGTGGTCGCCGACAAACCCAGCCGGGTATTTCCCCAGGGATCCTTGGCCGGTGCGGTCGGTCCCTCCACCGTAAATACCACGTTGCGGGTTACGCCGTGAATCGTCAGGTCGCCGGCTACCGCCAGTTCTCCGTCGCCCCGGCGGCTGATGCCTGTGGATTGGAACGTCAGCGTCGGGAACGTCGCCACATCGAAGAAGTCGGCGCTCTTAAGATGAGCGTCACGCTGCTCATCGCGGGTGTTGATGGAGGCGGCTTCGATCGAGGCCTCGACATGGGAGTTTGCCAAATCGGCTTCATCCAATGCCAGGACGCCCTTGAGTCCGGTGAATTGGCCTTTTACGTTGGAAATCATCATATGTTTCACCTTGAACTCGGCAACGGAGTGGACCGGGTCGATGTTCCAGGTGGTAGTCGCGATTTGCGGGGTGGCGAGAGTGCTCATGGCTAAAGATCCTTTCTACAGCTTTTGATTCGTTATACCGATAATCGTTGCAACAAATATTTGCCGCAAAAAAATCACGTTACCTGGCTGCGGGCCAGGCTCAATAATTCACTCAGTACATGCAGGCGCTCCCGCCCCATGTGGCCTAATAGCTTGCGATGGGCGGCCAGCACCGGCTCATCGAGCCGGGCCAGCAGCTTCAAACCCAAGGGGGTGATGCGGGCCATGACGGTGCGCCGGTCCCGGGTCTGGCGGCAGCGCGAAATCAGGCCGCGCTTTTCCAGACGGTCCAGCAGCCGGGTAACATCGGGGTCCCGCGTAATCATGCGGTTGGCGATCTCCCCACAAGGGAGTCCTTCGGGAGCGCCGCGCAGGATGCGCAGCACGTTGTACTGAGTGGCCGACAGGTCCTCGGTCTTCAGTACCCCGATCAGGCCGCGGGACAGCAGGTCGGTAGTACGCAGCAGCTCCAGAAATGCCGCTTCCTCCGGACAGGCCGCCGGCCGTCGCTGCTTCTTCGCCTGACTCGTATGCCGCATCGATCCCACGATAGTTGTTGTAACGATAACTGTCAAGACGCCTGTTTGGCCGGCTTCTGGCGGAACCGGCCCGGCTGGAAGCGGGCAATTCGCCCGGCGAACCGGACCTCCTGGTCCTGAAAACTTCCCGCACCAGGACGAAGGTCAGGCCGAAAAGGGCCGACTGGCAACTTTGAATTCTTAAGGAAGCCCTGATTAAGTTCCGGTTTTGCAAGGGCACGGCCCCAGCCGTAGCGTAAGCATCGCATTTTGAAAGGGCACGGCTTCAGCCGTGCCGTAAGCATCGCATTTTGAAAGGGCACGGCTTCAGCCGTGCCGTAAGCATCGCACAATCAATGGGGGCTTTAGCCCCCGCGGCAAGTTCGGCAGGTTATTCAGAGCTTCCCTAAGGATGAATCGAATCACTCATCATCAAGGCAAATAGAAGCGGCAGATAGACAATTGAGCATTGAAACAGCTGGCGGGCATAAATCTTCGATCGGCTGTGGCTGACCGGCAGACTAAGATTTCTCAGCCTGGTTCCGAAATATAAAAAGACGATGCCGATAATAAGTGCTCCAGCAAAATAAATTCTTCCAGTCATGCCGAGAATTGCCGGAAGCAGGCTTACCGGAATCAGCACCAAGGTATAGAGAAAAATACGGAACGACGTCGATTTTCCGTCTGGCTCTACTACCGGAAGCATACGAATCGCGCCTTTCGCGTAGTCTTCCCGATATAACCAGGCGATAGCAAAAAAATGCGGGAATTGCCATAAAAATAGAATAGAAAAAAGAACGAGAGTACCCCAGTCCAGCCGGCCTCGAGCCGCGGTCCAGCCCAGCACTCCCGGCATCGCACCCGGAAATGCACCCACAAAGGTACAGATCGGCGACTTGCGTTTTAAGGGCGTATAGGCAAGAAGATACACAGCCGAAGTAAGAAAGGTTAGCAGTCCAGTCAGCCAATTGGTAAAGAGCACCAGGTAAATCGACCCGCCAACCGTCAGCGCACCTCCAACCAGGCTGGCGTGCAGCAGAGTCATACGGCCGGTGGGGATGGGGCGGGAGGCAGTGCGCCGCATCTTGCCGTCGACCTCATGTTCCATCACTTCGTTCAACGCTGCTGTACCGCTGGAGACCATGCCAATTCCCAGCAAGGCGTGGAACAAGCTCCAGCTCAGGGAGGACGTTCCAGCCTTTTCGGCGCCGAAGAAGAAGCCGCACCAGGCGGTGACCACAATCAGTGAGGTGACGCGCGCCTTGGTGAGTTGGGCGTAGTCGCTCAAGCGTGGCAAAAAATACGACCTGCCACAGGTTAAGCCTTCTGCAAGAGTAGCCATGGGTACGTTGCTCCCGTACGGCTGTGTTCTTTGGTCCAACTTAATTCTGGCCCTTGAAGGCATCTGCCGGATCGCGCCAGCAGCGCCTCCAAAATACGTCGTCGGACAGATGTCCGGCTCGCCACTGCTGTAAAGAAGCCAGGGTAGTGGCTGCCATGCCACCATCCTCCGCATCGAAAATCACTACCACTCCGGCGATCTCAACCGTGCTGTTGGGAGCGCCGGCATCGGCCTTGCGAAATACGGATTTCACCAGATTCCACCGGGGTTCGGAGCCAAACTTGTCGCTGGTCAACGGTTGTACCCAAATAATCTTCACTTGCCTGCCATCCAGGGGTTCCCACTTGCCGGGAAACGGCGCAACTTCTTCCTTGGTCTGGCGGACCGCGTCCTTTTCATGCTGATCGCCGATGGCGGCAACGCTGATACGGGCCGCGCCCGGCACATCCACATGTTCCCGTCGTATCCACCCGCGCGAAAGACCGGAAATCTGGACATGGACCCAGGTATCGGTTACGTCGAGAATCTGAAATTCGTCTTCCGCGTCGGCCTGGAACAGCACCTCTGCCCCGTCCAGCGGTTGAGCCACGACCGGCGTGTTGGCACGTTTTACCACCGCCAGATCCGCCGGACGAGTTTGGTTGTGAAGGATGAGCTGAAGATTTTCCGCTTCCTGCGTCAGCGCCTTGGCTTGCTTGCTGGGAGGCGAAGCTGCGACTTTACTGGACGCCGGCTTCGCACTCGAGGGTGCGGTGGTCAGACGCTGGGTGTTGAAAAACGATGCGCTCGCGGAGGGACTGTCCGGAAGCGGAGCGGCAGTCGCGGCTTTTGGGGAAGGCGCCGACGAGCGGGCGGCCGCGTTCGGATTCAATTTGTCGTCCAGAGCGTCAAGCAGATCGGATTCCAGCCGCCCACTCGACTTCAACAGCCGATAGCCCGAATTCGCCGTAGTCGCGCCCGCATACCAGGCGGTAATCTTGGCGGTCACGTGCACCGTGGTTTCGCTGGGACTGACGGTTTTTAGTTGTATGTCGAACTGATAGAAGCCGCGCTTATAGTTGTCGAGGACGTGTCCGTCGCCCTCGGCGAATCCTTCCAGCACCGGCAGCTTGCCGCCGGCATAGGCAGGAATTTGGAGAAGCGTCTTCTGCACCTCCGCCTTGGAGACGTGGAAGGTCCGCTCGGCCGGCGGGGTTTGCGCAAAACTGCCGCAGGCCGCCAGCAGCCACCAGCAACACAGACTGGCGGCGAAACCTAAGCACGCGCAGCTACACGGTTTCCGATCGACCCTCACGGGAGCGGCTCCAATTGGCTGTGGTGAATCCAGCCGTGATGCCCATCTTCGGTCTCTACTCCGTACCAGTAGGGAGTAAGAATTTCAACCAAAACTTCGGCCGATCCCGGTACTGTTTCCAGGGTTGTCGAACTTTGGAAAGGGGCCGACTTCAGCGGCGCGCCGGGATCTTTAACCCGCAATTCCACCTGCCGCCGCAGGCTGGTGATCTGCTTCTGCAACTCGGGCACGGTCAAGCCCGCTAGAGAGGAATCGTTGCCCGGCTCGGCAGACGGCAATCCCGCCGCCGGCAGCAGCGGCGACGGCGACGGAGTCATGGCACCGGCAGCTTTGGCTTCTTCAGCTTGTCTGCGGCTTTCCTGAAGCGTCCTCAAATGTTGTTGAATCGCAGCGTATTCGCTCGATTCCACGTTTCCCAAAGATGGATGCCTGACATTGCGGGCATCTACGAACATGGCGTCAATTTGCAGGGCGGCGGCGTTGGGACCGGCCTCCTGAACCACATAGCGGACGCTGATGGTTCCGATGTCCTCACTGTCCTTGAAAAATCGTGGCGACAAGACTTTGTTGGCGACTTTATAGAAGGCTTTTCCCTGCCCTTTCCACACTCCGAAAACCTGGGCTGCGTTGGCGCTGTGGGCGCCATACAGAATTCTTTCCTTTTCGTAGGAGTACGTCCCATGAATGATCTGATCCTGGGTCACTTCCTGGACCGCCTTCAGAACGTCGTCCGGGGGAGCTTCCACCCGCACCAGCAGGGTCTGGATTTCGTCGGAGTGGGATTTGGGAAGGGGCGCCGCAAGGGCAGGAATCACCCCTAGTAAGATGAAACCCCATTGCAAAATAGCCTGGAAAATCGTTCCCAGGCACTTACGCTTCGCGCCACTAGGATCTGTGCGCATGGGTTTGCGGGCTGGAGCAACCGAACGTGGAGAGCATTGATACTCCGGTCGAAGCCGCATTGTCAAGTCAAACCGCAGTTAGGTGTACCTGGCATTTCCGGAGTTGTCAAAAATTTGTCTCCAAAATGCAAACGTTTCGCAAAAAATAACAGTTGCAAACCTGTCGCATATCGATGTACTATTCCGGCCCATTCGGTGGTTCACTGTTCGGACCACCGGTTGTAGACGTAGCTCCACGGCCAAGTCGACCGGCGTCAGCCATCTTGTTACTGCGAGGTAATCGCGATGCAGATTGGCATTACGACTTTTTCGAACCGCAAGCGGTCTTTCCTGCAGTCTCTTCTTGCTAGTCTCGCAAGCGCGTTCGCTCTGCTGTTCTTCCTCCTGATTTTTTTCGCCAATCCCACTCCCGGGCGAGCGATTCCAGCTTTTGCCCGGAAGTATGGATTGCCTTGCTCGGCCTGCCATGAAGCCTGGCCGATGCTGAACACGTTTGGGCAAACGTTCAAAGACAACGGCTACCAGCTGATGAACGATCGCGATTCGCCGATCTGGCAGAATCCATCGTATTGGCCGGTCACGTTCCGCATGACCCCGAACTGGCATCGTGAAAGTACCAGCCAGGTCGCGATCGACACTCCCAACGGCGGTCAGATTCCCGAGGAAGTCACCAACAACGGCTTCGATCTGAGCGGCCTCGACTTCCATACCGGCGGCACGCTCTACAAGAATTATTCGTTTTACCTGCTGCCGTCGTCCGATCCCACCGGCGCTTTTCACTTCGAAACTGTGATGGCCAGGATCGACAACATTGGCAACAGCCCGTGGTTCAACTTCAAGCTGGGCAAGTTCGAACTGGACAACATCATTTCGGAAAAGCGAATCCTTACGATCTCCAATAACGGCGGATTTTACCAGCTCTATCACTTCATTCCGCTAGGCGATGACAACGTGTTTGGCCAGATGGGCGACAACCAGTTGGGTATCGAGCTAATGGGGCATTCGCTTAACGATCGCACTCGCTACTCCGTTGCTCTGGTCAGTTCCAACGATGGCAACGTCAACCTACCCAACAAGAACTCTTACGCCACCGTCGTCAACGTAAGCCAAGCCTTCGACGCAGGTTACCAGGGCGGAGTCGATCGCGTCGGCGCGTATGCGTTCATCGGAAATGGCCCAACCTACGCACTCACTTCGGGCGGAGTGCCGGTGACGGCCATCGGCAACAAGCCCTTCAATCGTGAAGGCCTCTTCGCCTTGGTATACGTCAAGAAGCTCGACTTCTCACTGTTCTATCAGCATGGCTGGGATAGCGCGTACTTTGGAACCAGCACCCCGTCGAATGTTCCTCTGCCGGCGGGAGCACAAGGCCCGTCGTGGAACGGCGGATTCGTGGAAGCCCACTACGTGGTCAATCCGCAGTTGATCTTCATCCAGCGCGACGAGTTCGTACGCATGTCGCAACAAACGCTCCCCGGCATACCCGGTAACTCCGGCAACCTTAACGCCTACACTTTTGCGTTCCGTTATTACCCGTTCATGTTTAGCCGCGCAGGTTTTGCTTACCACGCCGAGTATTCGATCGTGCAACAGCAGGGCGCGGCGCCGATCACCTTCACCCAACTCGACAATAGCAGCGTTTTCCTGGGCTTTGACTTTGATTTCTGAGGAACCTATGCGCACAAGAATTCTTCGATCCCGGTTGATCTTGAGTGTCGTGGCGGTTCTGGTTCTGGGAATCGCCTGCTGGGCACAACAAACGGAGTACAGCGAGGCTAAGCGTCTCAACATGGAGAGCCACGTCGGCAATATGACGGGGCACGCCACCGTGGGACAGCCCATCTATAAGCGCTTCTGCATCGGTTGCCACGGCGAGTTGGGAGACGGCCAAGGCGAGAATGCGCAATGGATCGACCCCAAGCCGCGGAATTTCACCATCGCCATCTTTCGCTGCCGCTCCACACCCACGGGCACACTGCCCCTGGATAGCGATCTGTACGACACGATTGGGCGCGGCATGCTGAACTCCAACATGCCCCACTGGTTGCCTCTGACCGATGAGGACCGGGTAAACCTGGTGGCCTATGTCAAGCACTTCTCGCCGCGATGGGAGACGGAAAAACCCGGCACACCCATCGTGATCCCGCCGGAGCCAGCGGTTACGGCGGATCGAATCAGAGCGGGCCGAGTGCTTTTCCAGAAGCTGGAATGCTGGAAATGCCACGGAGTCACGGGTCGGGGCAATGGACCTTCCGCCCCCACTCTGACCGATGACGAGAACCGCCCTATCCTGCCCTTTAATTTCCACGATTCGCAGCGCTTCAAGTGCGGCGCCAGCGATGCGGCAATGTACAAGGACTTCATGACCGGTCTGGATGGCTCGCCCATGCCCTCGTTTTCCGATGTGGTGAAGCCGGACGAGGCCTGGGACCTGGTGATGTATTTGCGTACCTTGCAGCCCGACAATACCAAGGAAAAACAAATTGCCAGGCAACTGGGGTTGACGCCAATCAATCCCAATGAGCCGTTGCCCGACAGCGATTCAGGGCAACCAGCGCCGAGCACGCCGGCCAATCCACCTGCGCAACCCCCGTCCAACAACCCAACGCCTGCGCCGTCCTCCAATCCGCCGAGTACGCCGCAAGCCAACAATTCTGGAAACCAATGATCCGGTGTCATAAGGAGATCGCTGAATGAAAGCTCAGTTCAAAGTTGCGGGAATCCTGGCTGTCTTGATTCTGATCGCCACCGTCGCGCTGACCCACGGACCCAAGGTCAGCGCCGCCGGCAACGGCAAAATTACCGGCACGGTGAAACTGGACGGGACGGCACCCCACATGAAGGGGATCGACATGTCGAAGGATCCGTACTGCGCGAAGTATCACGCGAGTAGTCCGGCCCAATTGGAACTGGTTGTCGTCGGCAAAAATAACGGATTGGAAAATGTCGTGCTTTATCTTTCGCAGGGCTTACCGGCGGAAGCAGCCAGCCAGAAGTCTTCCACGGTTCCGGTATTTGACCAGAAAGGCTGCATGTATACCCCGCACGTGATTGCCATGAATCCGGGCGAGGACTTTAAGGTCATTACCAGCGACCAGACCGCGCACAACATCCATCCCGAGCCGGATCCAACCACCGGGAACATCCCGTGGAACCGCTCGCAGCCGCCGGGTGCGCCGCCCATCATCCAGAGTTGGAAGGCCCCGGAAGTGGCGATTCCGGTGAAGTGCAATATTCATCCCTGGATGCACGGCTACCACGTCGTGGTAAAGGGGCCCTACGCGGTCACTGACGACAGCGGTTCGTACACCATCGAGAACGTTCCTCCTGGAAGCTACACCGTCAGCGCCTGGCAGGAGACATATGGAACGCAGACACAAAAAGTGACGGTAGCGGCTGGTGGGTCGGGCACCGCGAATTTTACCTTCAAGGCAAAATAGCGGTCAGCCCCGCACCGAGCAACTGGACTGACGGCGGCTGGAACTGCGCCGGAAACAAGTCTTCGTCCATCAAGTGAGACCCGTATGGCGAAATTATTTGCGGTGACGATCATAGTAATTGCGATTGCTTCTGCCGTCCCCATCGTTTTGCATATTTGGGAACCGCCGGTTGACATCTCGACCCATGGCCATCTAATCGATGAACAGATGTCGGAAACCATGGTCGAAGCCGGGGTTTGCTTTCTGGCAGCCCAGCTGGTTCTCGGCTTCTTCATCTGGCGATTCTCCAACCGTCCCAAGCAGGAGAAGATCAAGAGCTTCCCGGGCGGCGCGCGTGGACTGGTGACAGCTGCGGTTATCGTAGTTGGCCTGGAGGTGATGGCCTTGGGAGCTTTCGGCACCAAGGCCTGGGCCAGCATCTACTTCACTCCGCCGTCTCCCCATGCCATGCCGGTGCAGGTTCAGGCCGGGCAATTCGCCTTCTATTTCCGGTATCCCGGACCCGATGGTACGTTCGGTCCCATCCACCCGGAACAGATCAGCGAGTCTACAGAAAATTTCTTTGGCCTCGATACCACGCACGATCAGGACTCCAAGGACGACATCGTGACCGCCGAAATGGCCATACCGGTGAATCGCGAGATCCATCTCCTGATGCACTCCAAGGACGTGGGACATTCCTTCTTCGTGCGCGAGTTGCGTATCCAGCAAGACTTCGTGCCTGGTCTCGATCTCTCGGTGCACTTTACTCCCACCAAGATCGGGCGCTACGAAATCGTCTGCACCCAGCTTTGTGGATTGGGTCACTACAACATGAAGGCTTACCTCGAAGTCATGTCGCAGGAGGACTTCGACGCGTGGCTGAAGAAACAAGCGGCGTTGCAGTAAGTCATCGATCCGCTGCGCGCAGGCGGCGTTACTGAGGAGAGGGTCACCCCATGCACGATATGTCCGGGCCGGTAGTCCATCACCATACCGCTCCCACCGGATTCATCCGGAAATACGTCTTCAGTCTGGATCACAAGGTCATCGGCGAGCAATACTACGCCCTCGCCCTGGTGGCGGTTTACATCGGCATGGTGCTGTCGTGGATCATGCGGATCCACCTGGCCTGGCCAGCCTATGCCATTCCCGGAATTCGCTTCCTTTCCGCCACGGGCGCTGCCGGCGGTGTGCTGACACCGGAGTATTACCTGCAATTGATGACCATGCACGGCACCATCATGGTCTTCTTCGTGCTCACCACCGCTCCCTTTGCGGGCTTCGGCAATTACTTTCTGCCCATCCAGGTAGGCGCCGAAGACATGCCGTTTCCGCACATCAACATGACATCGTTCTGGGTGACGTTTGTCGCCTTCATCGTGGCCGTGTCGGCGTTCTTCGTGCCCCAGGGGCCGCCGCTCTCCGGTTGGACGGCTTACGCTCCGCTGAGCGCGCTGGGTTCGGTCGCAGGTCCCGGCCAGGGAACCGGCCAGGTCCTGTGGGCGGTGTCCATCGCCATCTTCTGCGTAGGCCAGTTGCTGGGTTCGCTGAACTTCATCTCCACCACGCTCGACATGCGCTGCAAAGGCATGAGCCTGATGCGCCTGCCGCTCTCCGTCTGGGCCTGGTTCGTTACCTCCTGCATTGGTTTGACGGCGTTTGCGGTGTTGATGCCGGCCTGCATTCTGCTCATTCTGGACCACGTTGCCGGTACCAGTTTCTTTGTGCCCTCGAACCTCGTCGTCAACGATCAGTTGCAGCCCCATGCCGGCGGCTCCACGCTGCTGTGGCAGCACCTGTTCTGGTTCTTCGGTCATCCCGAAGTCTATATCGCCATCGTGCCTGCTATAGGCGTGGTCTCTCATGTACTGGTCACCAATATGCGACGGCCGCTGCTGAGCCACCGGGTGATCATCTATTGCATGATTTCGATCGCCTTCCTCAGCTACATGGTTTACGGACATCACATGTTCGTAAGCGGCATGAATCCGTTCTCGTCGATCGTGTTTTCCTTCCCCACGCTGGCGATCACCATCCCAGCTACGATCATCGTGTTGATCTGGATTGGCAGTCTCTACGGCTCGAAGCTGCGCATCAATACGGCTTCGCTGTTTGCTTTAGGGTTTATCTCGATGTTCGTCAGCGGCGGCATCAGCGGATTCTTCCTGGCGCAGCCCTCGATTGACATCATGCTGCATGCAACCTATTTCGTGGTGGGTCACTTCCATCTGGTGATGGCGGTCGCTGCGCTGTTCGGAATTTTTGCCGGAACCTATTTCTGGTTCTCCAAGGTGACGGGCCGGATGATGAATGAGACCATGGGCAGGATCCACTTCTGGTTTACCTTCGCCGGCGCCTACTGCATCTTCATGCCGTTCCATTATCTGGGCATGGTAGGCAACATACGTCGCTATCAGGCTTTCGTCGACGATTTCATGGCGCCCCTGATGCCGGTCCACAAATTCATCACCATCGCCGCTCTGATCACCGGCGCGGCCCAACTGCTGTTTCTGTATAACCTGATCTACAGCCGCTTCTGGGGCCCCAAGGCGCCGCAGAATCCGTGGGAAGGCACCTCGCTGGAGTGGTCAGTCCCGTCGCCTCCGCCGTTTGACAACTTCGGCGGCAAGCTGCCGGTGGTTTATCACGATCCGTATCAGTACGGCATCGAGGGCGCGACCAACGACTACGTCATGCAGGATTCGCCCGAGCAGATCAACTCGGTGCGCGATGAAAAGTGAAGTTTCGTTGTGTATCAGAAACTAGCCGCAACGCGGCGGGATGAAGTTAGCCGGGCGGCCTACCGGGGCCCCCCAAGGCGCGCCGGTCTTGCGCGGATTGGGGTGGTTAAGCCCCCGGTCAACTGGGAAATAATTGTGAGCCGCGGAGCGGCGACACGGGTTGCGACACAGTCTCTTTAGCCCCTGAAAAAACCCTCAGGGGCTAGAAACAGTTTGCTGAAAAGTGCAAAAAACAGATCCCTCACCGGCTGAAGCCGCTTCGGGATGACAAAATAAAGGGCTTGAACGCGGCGCTGAAGCGCCGCACTACCCGAACAACCGTTGCGGCCCGTCTAAAGACGGGCTCTGACACAAAACGATTCACTCAATGAATTCTTGATAGGTCAGGATTTGTAGTTATGGCGACCACGATTCACGAACCACCGAAAATCGACTCTCACCCTCCCTCCCACGATGGCGGATGGCGCGACATGCCGCCCTCGCCGGGGAGCTTGCGCTCCGTAGACGACAGCTCGCCCGCCTCCCGCACCGGCGTGTGGGTAGGGATGGCGGCGATCACCATGACTTTCGTCGCCTTAACCAGCGCGATGATCGTGCGTCAGGGCTCGTCGCTGGATTGGCAGCACTTCACGTTGCCCTCGGTGCTTTATCTGGACACTGCCATCCTGCTGGCCAGCAGCGCTACTCTGGAATTCGCGCGCAAACGAGTCGCAGCTTTCGTGCATGGCGCGGCCAGACAACGGGGCGCGGCATCGCTCTGG
The DNA here is from genome assembly GCA_049695855.1 of Candidatus Korobacteraceae bacterium. Lineage (GTDB taxonomy): Bacteria > Acidobacteriota > Terriglobia > Terriglobales > Acidobacteriaceae > Bog-257. Next base: position 31,947 of record JBAVSY010000128.1, read on the forward strand.
CTGTGGTTGACGCTGGGGCTCGGTCTGCTGTTCGTCGGCGGCCAATATATGGCCTGGCTGCAATTGCGGGCGGAAGGCCTGTATCTGGCCAGCAATCCCAGCAGCTCATTTTTCTACTTGTTCACCGCCGCGCACGCGCTGCACGTCCTGGGAGGACTGGCAGGCCTGATATTGGTGATCGCGCGGTTCCACAAACGGGTTCCAACCTTGCGCCTGAGCACCCTCAGCACGGTCTCTTATTACTGGCATTTCATGGACGTGTTGTGGATCTATCTCTTGCTGTTGCTGTGGACACGAATCTAATGCCGCACCGGGAGGTTACGCTGTGAGCCATTCGGACCTGACCATGGGCGCCCATCCGGCGATAGAAGAGAGGTCATCGCCGTTTGCCATACCCACCAAGAAGCTGGCCATGTGGCTGTTCATCATTGCCGATGCGGCTACCTTCGCCGCCTGTCTTCTGGCCTACGGCTTTCTGCGCAACGGCTCCCTCAACTGGCCCACCCCGTTCAAGTTTTTCCCCACCGTAGTCAATGCCATGGTGATGACGTTCATCCTCATCACCAGCAGCCTGACCATGTTTCTCGGGGTCCGGGCCGCCAAGACCGGCGACCGGGACGCAGCCTTCCGCTGGACCATGCTTACCGCGGCAGGAGGCGTGATCTTCGCCCTGCTGCACCTGCGGGAATGGATTGGGCTGATCCACGAAGGCGTGACTTTGTTTCACAATCCCTGGGGCAATGGCTTGTTTGGCGCCTCGTTCTTCACCATCACCGGATTGCACCTGACCCACGTCACCGTCGGAGTGATCGTTTTGTTGGTCGTGGGAATGCGCTACAAAGGCGGACGCTTCAATGCCGACGACATCGAGATCACTGGACTGTACTGGCACTTTGTCGATCTGGTCTGGATGTTTGTGGTGCCGCTGATCTATCTCCTCAACGTGTCGAAGTAGGCGGAGGATTCATGGCAGAACTCACGAAAACCCAAGGCGGCGGCGCAGCCGGATATGCCGACAAGCTATCGAAATATCTGATCGTCTACGTCTGCATCCTCATTCTCGCCGGCTTGCAGTTTGTCATCGCCTACCAGCACATCGATGTGGGCTCGATGATCTTCCGCATGTTTGCAATTGCCCTGTTGGAAGCCGGCCTGGCGGTGGTATTCTTCATGCATCTGGGGTCGGAAAACCGCCTCTTCGTCACTTGGGTCGCAATCGTTGTACTATTCGTGTTCGCGGCCCTGCAATACAGCTGGACCGACAGCTATCGCATGGAGAGAGACGCTCCCAAGAGCTTTACGAACGGACCTCCGCAATGAAAAGTACTTTCCGCATTTCTCCGCTGCTGCGGCGCTGCCTGCTGGGCGCGACCGGTCTGATGCTGCTATTGGCTGCGCCGTCGCTGTTCGGCCAAAGCTGCGCTCTCTGCTACACCCAGGCCGCCGCCTCGACAGCTCGCTTCATTCAGGCCTTGCGCAGCGGAATTCTGATTCTGGTGATCCCTCCCACGGTGCTGTCGGTCGGAATCACGGTACTCACCTACCGGCGGCGGAATGACTTCCATTCGCCGCGATGAATCCTGGGCGTACCCTCCCGGACCGGATCTCCATCTTGCCATACGCCGCGGAGCCGGGTCGTACTTGGATTGTGGCGTGTTATGATCCACTTATTTTCAAGAAGAGCCGCCGTCGTAAAGGCATCCTGGCTACCGAATGTTTCATTTTCGCGGACCAACCGTCATCATGCTCTGCATGCTGGTTGCGGAAGGCATCGTGTGTGCTCAAAAGGCGCCGGGTGCGCCGGACCACCCTTGGGACGCGTCCTCGGCGAAGCAAGCACTCCAGGTTCCCCCCCGGCTTGCCCCCGCCCCCATCCTTGACCCGGCAAAGATTTATACCTTGTCGGAGCTGGTAAACATTGCCGAACACAATAATCCGGACACGCGCGTGGCCTGGGAAAACGCCAAGTCGCGGGCTGCCGCGGTGGGCATCGCGGAATCCACTTTGTACCCAACCATGGCGGCTGCAGTGCTTGCCCAGACCTCGCGTCAGGGAATATTTTTTGGTCCTTACTTTGTGCGCCAGACCGTGGACTTGTACTCCCCCACGTTTATGTTGGATTACGCCATCTTTGATTTACAGCGGTCGCAGGAGATCTCGATCAGCAAGAGCAATCTGCTGGCTGCGAATTTTCAGTTCAACGACACGCACCGCAAAGTGATTTTTCAGGTGATGGAGGCCTACTACCGATTACTCGACAGCCAGGGACAGGAAGAAGCTGCCGAAGCCAACCTGAAGAACGCTGACACGGTGCGAGACGCAGCCGAAGCTCGTCTCAAGCTGGGCTTGGCCACATTGCCCGACGTGCTGGAAACTCGCAGCGCCGCTGCACAAGCCGAGTACAATTTGCAGGCGGCCATCGGCGCTACGGAAATTGCCCACGGCGATTTAGCCACCGCGCTGGGTATCTCGCCCACAACGCAATTTCAAGTCGAGAGCATCCACACCATCAAGCTGCCGGACAGCATCGTCGACACGGTGGAAAAATCCATCGACAAAGCGCTGGCCCAGCGTCCCGACCTCATGCAACAAGTCGCGACCCTGCGCGCTGCCGGCGCCGGGGTAAAGCTGGCCCAGAGAGCTTATGCCCCTACGCTGACCCTCCAGGGCAGCGCAGGTGAGATTCGTGGATATGGACAGCAGAATCAACCGCAGGAGCAATTACCCGGAGTGTACTCGCCGACCCTGGGCATCTGGGACGCGCAGCTCACTTTGAGTTGGACACTGTTCGATGGATTGGCGCGTGAAAAGCGGCTGGCGCAGGCCCATGCTGATCAGAAGCAGGCTGCGGCGGCGGTCGATGCGGTTCGCGATCAAGTCGAAAACCAGGTCTGGTCGGCCTATTCCACCGCGCAGACCGCGCTGCGTCAGCAGAAGGCGGCGGCCGCGCTGCTGGAATCGGCAACCGAGTCGTACAACGCCGCGCTGGAGTCCTACAATTACGGACTGCGCAGTCAGATCGATGTGGTGTCGGCGCAGCGTGTCCTGGCCGACGCGCGCAGCGAAGACGTTACCGCGCGTACTCAATTGTTAACCGGGTTGGCCGCTCTGGCCTTCCAAACTGGCGACTTACTTTATGCAAAGACTCCATAAAAGAAGCGCACGATCGGCGACGAGAAATGGCTGGTGGCGAATTGCGGCAGTCGCCGGCTGCGCAGCGATGCTGTCGGCGACGGGTTGCTCGCGCGCACCGTCGTTCAACATCCTCGGATCGTTTTTCCCGGCATGGCTCCTGTGCGGAATTGTGGGGATCGTTCTGGCAGTCATCACGCGATTGATCTTTGTGCGCACGAACTTCGAGCAGGAATTGTCCCCCTTGATCCTGGTGTATCCGTGCCTGGCTTTGTTTTATACGTTTACGACCTGGCTGCTGTTCTTCAGCTGAATTGGGAAGAGATCCTATGTTGCCTCAAACCGCCGCACCTGTTCAGCGCACCCGTCGGGGAACGATCGTCAGCTGGAGCATCGTCGCCGCAGCGGTGATCACCGGCCTGCTGGTGATCCACATAACCGACAAGTACCCGCGTACCGATGATGCCGAGGTTTTCGCCAATTTCATCGGCATCGCTCCCCAGGTGGAAGGCCCGCTGGTCTCCTTGCCGGTGCAGGACAACGAGTTCGTCAAGCAGGGCGGCATGCTGTTTGAGATCGATCCCCGGCCCTACGAATATGCGCTGGAGAAAGCCAAATCGGATCTGAGCACGCTGGAGGGTCAGATCGTCGACGACAGCCGTACCATCGCCTCGCAACAGAGCGCCGTAGGCGCGGCCCAGGCCTACACGACCAATGCCTCGGCCGCGGTCGAACGCGCCGCGTCGGCGGTAGAGGAAGCGAAAGCGAACGTTAACGCTTCGAAGGCGGCATTGGATCGCGCCTTGGCGGAACTGGACTACACCAGCCGAAATTTCAATCGGATCGAGCCGCTGCTGGCGAAGCAATTCGTTACAGTCGACCAAGTCGATCAGGCACGAACTGATGTCGTAGCGCGGCAACAGGTGGTAGATCAGACCCGCTCTCAGCTGGCCTTGGCGCAAGCCCAGGTTCTGACCGCCAAAGCAGCCTATGACCAGGCGAAAGCCACGATGTTGCAAAGCCATTCGCAGCTTTCGCAATCGCAGCACAGCGTTCTCACCCTCGAGCCGCTTACCGCGCAGCGCCCCGGCAAGGCTGCTGTCATCCGCGACGCCGAATACAACCTGAACAATTGCCGTGTCTATGCGCCCTTTGACGCGCGGGTAACCAACCTCACAATCTCGCAAGGCGCTTATGCGCACATAGGCCAGCAGATGTTCACGCTCATCGACACGCGCGTGTGGTGGGCCGTAGCTAACTTCCGTGAAACTCAGCTGCGGCACATCCACCCGGGAATGCATGCCGACGTCTACGTGCTCTCCCGACCCAATGTCCGATACGAGGGCATCGTCGACAGTGTCGGCTTTGGAGTGCAGCCGGATACAACGCTGGTCGGAACATTCGGCGGGACCGGTTTGCCTGATGTGCAGCGCTCTCTGAACTGGGTACATCTGGCCACGCGCTTTCCGGTTCGCGTGCGCATCCTGGCCGCGGAGACGGAACCATTCCGCCTGAGTGAGTCGGCGGTCGTGGTCATGCGGCCGGACCGTTCCGGAGGCAAGTAGCCGCCATGTCTTCCCAGGACCACACGCTACCGGCGGCGGCCATGCAGTCGCGAACGCTGGATAGCGCCAGTGCATGGTTCTGGCAATTCCTCAAGTCCGAACTCGCGCCCTATCCGGGGCGTGCCTGGGTCGTTGCCCGCATTACCATCGCCGCTACGCTCGTCATGATTGTAGTCATGACGTTTCAAATCCCGTTCGGGTTTCTGGCAGCCGTTTACACCTTCTTCCTGAGCCGCGAAAGTCCGAGCATAACTCTGAAGTCAGGTATCCGCACGGCTGCCATGTACGTGGTGGCCACGGCGTACACCATCGTTGGCGTCATGACCATGGTGGGCAGCCCCATAACTCATTTTCTGTGGATCACGATATCGCTCTTTCTGGCGTTCTATCTGATTCGCATTTTTCCTGATTACTTCACCGCGGTCGGCTTCGGTTTCACGCTGGCCGGAGCCATACCGCTGTGGGATCAAACCTATCTCACGGTTGAGAAGCGCACCGAGAATACGCTGTGGCTGGGCGGCGCCGTGTTGATTGGCTCGGTTATCACGGTCATTGTGGAATACGTTTTTCGCCGCGTGCATCCTGTCACCGACATCGCCCAGGGCATCGAGGACAGGCTGCAGGCGGTGGCGGATTTGCTGCGGCGGATCGCCGCCGGTCAGCCGTTTCAGTCTCAGGAGAAGCTCGCCCAGTACTCCACCGTGGGGACCTCACGGCTGCGCCGAACCCTGTTGCGGTCGGGCTTGCCCACTCAGTTGGTCGGGCCGATGAATACTGCCATCGCGCTGCTCGGGCAGTTGATCGACATGGCCGCCAGCTTGCACATTGTGCGGTCGCACCAGTTTTCCGTAGCCGCGCCGGAGGATCGCGAACGCTGCCGGGTGCTGGCCGACCAGATCGCCGAACTGCAACGCGATCTCAAGCAGCGCGGGCTGCCGCAACCCATTCCCATCGTTACCGAAACTCAGGCGTCGGGCCTGCCTTTTCTTCCCGAGATGGAGAGAGCAGTGGCGCTGATGTCACATGCGTTTTCCGGAACGGAGAGTGTGGAACAGTTGTTCCTTCCGCCGCCGTTGGCTCCCGAGGTGCGCCAGCGGCTGTTCGTTCCCGACGCCTTCACCAATCCTGACTATCTCAAGTTCGCCATCCGGGGAACGCTGGCCACGATGCTCGCCTATGTTATCTACCAGTCCATTAACTGGCCCGGGCTGAGCACGTCGGTCGCGACCTGCATCATTACGGCGCTCACCACCATCGGATCCTCGCGGCAAAAGCAATATCTTCGCCTGGGCGGAGTACTGCTGGGCGGCGTCATCTTCGGCATCGGCGCGCAGTGTTTTCTCCTTACCAAATTTGATTCGATCACCGGATTCACCATCCTGTTTGCCGCGGTGACGGCGGTTTGTGCGTGGATTGGGATCGCGTCGGCGAGGCTTTCCTACCTCGGGGTGCAGGCGGCACTGGCCTTCTACCTGATCAACCTGCAGGAATTCACCATCCAGTCTTCCCTGGCCGTCGCGCGGGATCGCCTGGTTGGAGTAACCCTGGGTGTGATGTGCATGTGGCTGGTCTTCGATCACCTGTGGGTGAGAGACGCGTTGCAGGAGATGCAAGACGCATTTTCGCGCAATTTGCAATTGCTGGCTGAACTGATTGAATTCGCGACCAGACAGGCACTTAAGGACCAGCGTATCGCGGTTGCCAAACGAGCTCTTCAGCTGCGCGACCAGATCAACGAGGGGTTCAACACGGTGAAGGCGCAGGCCGATGCAGTGGTCTTTGAGTTCGGCCCCTCACGCCGGCGGAAGCTCAGGATACGTGACGATTTCCGGCGCTGGCAGCCCGCCCTGGGCACGTTGATGCAGGTGCAGGTCACCGGTTTGCAGTATCTCTTCGAGCAGCGATATCCGGAGCTCGCCCCAGGAATCGCAAAGGCGCTAGAGACCTTTGAAGAGGATATGGCCACGACGGCGCGCGCCATGGCTGACCAGGTCAGCGGAAAAATTGCCGGCCCCACGCCTGACGTGCAGGAGGCGGCAATCAGGCTGCGGGAAGAGATTGAGAAGCATTATGCTGCATTAGGCCAGCCAGCTCCTCCGTCGCTGGTTGACATGATCACCATCACGCAAAACCTCGTATCCATTGTTGCCCCGCTTTATCTCGACATTCACTCGACCTTCGCGAACCTGCACCACGCCGCCATGCATCATCCGCAAACCAGACTGCGAGAGGCTTGACCCCGACGCGACCCGTAACCCAGCTTAATTCTCCCGCACCATTCGCCAGCGCCTAGGTTGACCGTATGGCGGGCCGCATCGCCAGCACCATACCGTAAATTCCCACCAGGCTGGCGCTGAGTAAAACCGTTCCCGGAGCGCCGATTCCCGCAATCAAAGCGCCTGCGGGGAAATCTCCCAACGGCCGGACGCCCATGATGATCAGAGTGTTCAGACTCATCACCCGGCCTCGCATCTGTTCCGGCACGCGGGTTTGCAGCAGCGTGATGGTTGTCGTTCCGGCAAGCGTCTGACCAATTCCAAAGGCCAGCAGCGCGGCCATCGAAATCCAGAAGTGGCCGCTGAGGGCGAATCCGGTTAATGCCGCAACCCAGACCAAAATGCCCGCCAAGAAAGTCGGGCCTCTGCGAGGATTGCTACCTTGAGAAGCCAGGAACAACGCTCCCAGGATGGTCCCCACGCCAGCAGCGGAGAATAATAAGCCAAGGCGTTCCGGGCCGATGTGCAGGATCTTCACCGCAAAAACCGGCAGGATCAGAGCCGGCGACGGTCCCAGAAAAAGCATGGCAGCATAGCCGGATAATACCCAGGGCAAAACTGCATCCCGCCGCACGGTGCCGAGCGCATCGCGAATTGCCTGCAAGGTCGAGCGTTGATGGCTCGGCCCCCTGGGCACGCGCATCGCGTACAGCGCAATCAAGACTCCCAGGAAGCTGGCGCCGTTCAGAAAAAAGTTGCCGGCGTAGCCCAACGTGGCCACGCCAAATCCAGCCAAGGCCGGTCCCAGCGTCGACGCTCCATTGAAGATCGTGGCTTGCAGGCTGATGGCATTTCCTAAGTCTTCCTTGGGGACGAGAACGGGAACCAGCGCGCCTCGCGTGGGCTGATCAAAACTCAGCAGCGTTCCATTCAGAAATGCCAGTACCAGAATCATCCAGAGCCGGATGACACCAAAGAGAGTGAGAAAGCCCAGCAGAATAGCCAGTGCCGCAGAGCCCGACTGCGTGAAGAGCAGAAGCCGGCGCTTATCCAGACGATCGGCAACGCTGCCGCCGATCAGCGCAAACAGAAAAAATGCCAAAGCTTGCGCCAGCGAGACCGTGCCCAGGGCGAAGGCCGATCCGTGGGTGATCTTCAGCACCAGCAGGCTCTGAGCGACGATCTGCATCCAGGTGCCAACCGCCGAAACGGCCAGTCCGACCCATAGCAGGCGGAAGTCGCGATGGCGCAGCGCGCGAAATGTCTGGAATAGACCGGAACTTGGATTGGACGGGGCGGCCGAGCTTGGGATTGCGGCCGTCATCCCATGGTGGTTCGGTACGACCAGGAGACCTGCGCGGCATCGGATTTCGCAGCAGCCCGCGCCACCTCAATCAGGTGATGATCGGGCGATAGCGAGCAGACGGGATCGGTGGCATTTGCGTCCCCTGTAAGCAGAAGGGCCTGGCAGCGACAGCCACCAAAATCTTCTGTGCGACGCTCACAACTCTTGCACGGCTCGGGCATCCACGCTTCTCCGCGAAACCTTTGGAACGCCGCCGACTCCTGCCATATCCACTCCAGCGAATGCTCGCGAACGTTGTCGAACTGCAGGCCGGGGATAACTCCGGCGGCATGACAGGGCAGCGCCTGGCCCGCAGGATCAATCAGCATCAGCCGCCTTCCCCATCCGCCCATGCAGGCCTTGGGATAGCGCGCGTAGTAGTCCGGAACTACGCTGTCAATGCGTACTTTTCCGGCCAGCCGCGATTGCGCTTGTTCCACCGCACGCAGGCAGTTTTCCAATTGCTCGCGAGTCGGCAGCAGCGTGTCGCGATTTTTCAGCGCCCAGCCGTAATATTGCGCATGGGCAATCTCAATGCGCTCCGGTTTGAGCTGCTCGATGAATGCGATCATCTCCTCGATGTGGTCGAGGTTTTGGCGATGCACCACCAGGTTCACCGTGAACGCCACCGGGAGCTGGCGAATCTTCTCGGCCAGGACGATCTTGTAGGCATGGCCCTTGGCGCCAGCAATCCAGCGCGCCGGCTCGTCTCGTGAATCCTGAAAGCTGAGCTGGATATGGTCGAGTCCGGCTTCCACCAGTTCAGCCAGTCGCGATTCAGAGACACCCAGCCCGGAAGTGATCAGGTTGGTATAGAGACCAGCCTGGCGCGCCCCGGCGATGAGTTCCTTCAGGTCAGCCCGTGCCGCTGGTTCGCCGCCGGTCAGATGCAAGTGCAGAACGCCAAGACGGCTGGCCTCCTGAAACACCCGAATCCATTCCTCGGTGGAAAGCTCCGCCTTGGTCGCCACCAGCTGCAGCGGATTGGAGCAATAGACGCAGTGCAGCGGACAACGATGCGTCAGCTCGGCAATCAGCGCCAATGGATTGGGAATCATTCAGTAATCCACGATTCGTTTCTGCTGCAGCGCTTCCAGAAAACTGGACACGTCGTCGGTGATCTTCACCGGATCAGCCGCACCGTACTTTTCCGCCAGCGTTGTCACGATTTCCTGCACCGTGCGCTGACCATCGCAAAGTTCCAGAATGCTCTGGCCCGTCCCCTGCACCTTGATCATGCCTTCCGGGAAAAGCACCACTTGTTGTTCGCCCTGGGTGCTCCATCGGCAACCGGGTGCAAGGCGGGGCTGGCTGGTCAACTCAGGGCGAGGCACGCTCAGGACTCCATGCGGAATGCGCCCGGGGGCGGCCATCCCGGCTGGACGTAGGCAAAATGAATCGCGTCCAGTTGCGCCCAGAGAATATCGCACTTGGCCCGTAACGCCGCAATGGCCAGATCCTGTTCGGCTCGGGTATGCGCGTGCTCGGTGACCCATTGCAAGGCAAAACGCGCGTCTTCCGGCGCCTGATGCAGGCGGGCGGTGAAATAGTCGAGCCCACTCGACAGCCACGGATAATGCTGCCGCAAACGATCCATGCGCAGAGCAATCAAGTCGCGGGAAAACAACTCGGTCAGCGACGAGGCCACGGCTTCCAGAAAAGTACGGTTCTTCACCAGATCCAAATATGCGTCGACCGCATAACGCACTGCGGGCAGAACTTCATCGCAACCCATAACGCGCTGCCGATCAAGGCCAGTTGCCTCCGCCAGCCGGATCCAGCGCTCAATGCCGCCTTCCTGAGCAGAATCGCCATCGTGATCGACGACTCGCTTGCGCCAGGCCCGGCGAAAATCCGGGTCCTCGCTGCGGGAAAGAATGATCGCGTCCTTGATGGGGATGCGGCTCTGGTAGTAATAGCGATTCAAAGCCCAGGCCTGCATTTGCCCGCGGCTCAACTTACCTTCATGCATCATGAGGTGAAAGGGATGCTGATGGTGATAACGCTCTTCGCCAACCCGCCGTAAGCGGGCGGCCAACTCTTCCGCGGAAAGCACCTGCGCGTCTGAAATCGTTGCTAAAGATTGAATCGCCACCCGTCCTCCGCCACTTCCCAGCCTGCTGTCCCTAGCTGGCGATATTCGTCACCGGATTCATCCAGCATGGGATTGGTGTTATTCACATGCACAAAAACTTTGCGCGGCCGCTTTAATCCCGCCAGAGCGCGCAAGCTGCCATCGCTCCCGGACAGGGGAACATGCCCCATTTCACGCGCGGTAGCTCCGCTTCCCTGAACCTGAATCAACTCGTCGTCACTCCAGAATGTGCCGTCGAACAAAATCAGGTCGGCAGTTTCTAGAAGTTGCAACACGCACTGGTTGATAGCTGGGACAGCCGGCATGTAGGCTAGCCGTCCTCCGGAAGCAGCCGTCAGCATCACGCCCAGCGAGGCTTCCTCGGGCTTGAGCGCTGCGGCCCGTTCGGGCGCAACATAAACAGGATACTTCTTCTCTAACGAAAATACCTCGCAGCAGATTCCCGAATCATCTCCCGCCATGTTAAGCAGCGGAAAACTTTCCCCCAGGGATATGTCCGTCCAGCCGGCTTGCTGCGGCAGCCGATTCAACATGCCAAATGCACTGTTATCCTCGCGCAGAATTTGACGCAGCGAAGGCGTGCAGTAAATTTGAAAGGGCTGCAACTCGCGGAGTGAAAGTAACCCCGCAATCTGATCCAGATCGGCGCTGGTGAGCAGCACTCCGGCAATTGGAGAATCGCGAACACCGCTGCGAGGTTGCAGCGCCGGCGTTCGCTCAATTTGGATTCGTAAATCGGGGGAAGCGTTTAACAGGAACCATGTGCGGCCGTCATTGCTGACGGCCACCTGGGTTTGGGTGCGGCTCTTGCCGGAGAAATTTCCGGCTCGCAGGGAGTGGCAATTCCGGCAGTTGCAATTCCACTGCGGAAATCCACCTCCGGCGGCGGAGCCCAGAATCTCAATGCGCATCCCTCAGCTTACAGTTCTGCGTTAGCGTAGCAATTGATTTCGCAGTTCAGACAAATCTCTTCAAATTTAGGACTGGTCCATTCCATGGTTTTCTCCTTAGCCTTTCGATGACGAACTTCGGTTGAGGGTTTGTAGCGGCTTATTATAAAGCCATGGCCGCCATTTATGCACGCCGTTTTTACTCGCTTCGCTGCTAAAACTCAAAACTGGAGCACGATCCAGCAACCGCCGGATTACTTCGCTTTCGCCAGTTCGGCGTAGAAGGAATCCAGCTGTTCTCCGGTGAAGTTAAGCTGCCAGCCCGGATCTTCGGACTTGAGCTGGGCCATCAACTGATCCTTGGGGACACCTTGTCTTACCAGCCCGGTGGCGCGCGCCACCATAGTGTCGATCTTGGCCTTAAACGCTTCCAGATCGGCCCGGGTGATTACCGGTCCCTGGCTGGGCACCGCAATGTCGAAGTCCAGCTTCAAAATCTGGGCCAGCACCGGTCCCCATCCCACCAGGCTGCCGCCAGCTGCGAAATCGGGAGCGGGCTTGGCGGCAAACAAATCTCCGATGACGACAACTTTCAAGTTGGGGAAATAGACCACCGTATCGTGGTTGGAATATGCGTTGCCGAAATGCATTAACTGCGCGTCGATGCCGCCCAAGTGAATCTTGTACTCGTTTGCATAGGTAATGATGGCTGAAGCCGTCTTATCGGATGCGGAATTGTATGAAGCCAGAGCTGCTCTCGCATTCTCTTGCGCCACGATCGGCGTCCCAGCTTCGAGGAACCTGGCGTTGTTGCCGATGTTGGACTCATCATAATCGGTAAGGATGAGTGCCCGTATGGGTTGTTTCGAGATTGCTCTCACGCGCAACATCAACGCATCGTAGCTGTCGGGAAGCTTTCCATCGACAAGGATCAGGCCGTTGGCGCTCAGGCGCAGAACAGAATTGCTTCCCCGACCGGAGATCATATAAAGGCCGGTCTTGATCAGCTCCGAGCTCATCCCGTCGTTACGAGCGCTGTCTGGGAGTCGCTCGATGTTTTGTGCTGCACCGGCGACCGCTCCGGCTATCAGCAGCAGAACCATCAGGCATGTTCTGTGAGCCGGCTGTGTTCTCATGAGAATGATGCCTCCACGGCGGTATTGAGAGTCTAACTTGCTTGAGAATTCGCTCCGTGACTTTCGTCCAGCCACGGAGCGAACCGAAGGTAATTCGTCTGCTGTTAGTTCCCGTTCCTCGAGAAGCCGTAGAACTTGTTGTTTCCCGTGTAACCAGGAATGCCCAAGTGCGTGTAGCCGGAACCCCCGTACACGCTGTCGCCGGAGACGGTCGCGCCAGCAATCACCGACGAACCGGCCGCGTAGCTCCACAGCGTACGGCCACTGGAAGCGTCGAGCGCGAACATCGTCGGCGCGCTGGCAGCGCCTGCCATGGACTCGACGTATACTACGCCCTTGGCTACCGCCAGAGGTCCGAGGTCGACTGCGCCGTTAGGATCGGCCACCTGCCACTGGATGGCACCGGTTGCCGGATCCAGAGCGGCGAACGAACCTGCATTGCCGCCCGCATAGGGGATGCCATACAGATTGCCGATCGCTACGTAGATGCTGGTGCCGTCGGAAGCTGAACCCCACTCCATACCGCCGAGCGAAGAGCCGGGGCCGACCTGCGTCTGCCACAGCACGGCGCCGGTGTCAGGATCGAAGGCGTAGTAGATGCCGCTCTTCTGGCCTGCGCCGATGATGGTGTGGTGGCCGCCCTTGCCGCCGGTGTAAGTGATCTCGTTGGGCGCCGAGCCGAAGTCGTAGTCCGGACCAGTCGGCTCATTGGCGAGATTGGCTGGGCAGTTGGGTCCGCCGAAAGCGCAGGCAACGTTCCAGTCATCGCTACCATTGGTGTAGCCGTATGCGTTCCAATTCACCATCCGCTGCGACCACTTGACATGCCCGTCGGCCGTTGAAAGCGCCAGCAGGGAGTCAACGTAATCGTTAGCCGGCAGGCAGCTTGCTTCGTGGCCGCCAGCGGCGAGGCAGGCGAGATAGGTCGGGTCTGTCGGGTGGCTGTAGTTGTCGCCGGTACCGACATAAACCGTGCCACGCGATACGTCGACTACCGGATTGCTGCCCCAAACCGCAGCGCCGCTATATCCGGAAGCGGGAACGGTGAAGGTCTGCCACAGCTTCGCACCGGTCGCGGCATTCAGAGCTACGACGCTGCCACGAGCCGAGCAACAGGGGTAAAGAGGATAAGCTGCGGCAAACTCTTCGTCCGAGGTCCCGGAGCAGAAGAGCCGGCTTCATGAAGTTGAGTCGAGCAGGCCCGCAGCCGCGCGTGCCGACAATTGTAACGGCAGTGAGATCCGGCTGCGAGACTTCCTGGTGGAAGTCACGGGTGGGGCGCCGGTCTTAACCTGTGAGGTGGTTGTCAGTAACATACATTTGGGTCGCATTCCATTGATGGAGCTGGAACTTCCTTCTGATGTCTCTCTGCCGCTGAAGCCGCAGGACAGGTTGCTGCTCAAACTCCATGGCGTGCGCGTTACCTTGACGGCCAAAGCAGTCCAGGCCCTTCATGCCTTTTCGATCTCAGTTCTTCAAAGTAGGATGCGAACTCGCTTGACCGACCCTCTCGTATCGTGCGAAGAACCGATGGAAGAACACGCTCAGTAGGTAGAGCACCTGAGCCTGGCTAATTCCTTCCCCCGCAAGCTGCAGCTACTCCAGTAATCATGAAGGTAGGTTTGCCTTGATGGCCGCACCAGGTAGGGTTTGAACGATCGGGCTTGACTCGCAGAACCTTGAGCCCTCAGCTGAATCCCATTCGCTTCCGGCCCCTGCTTCGTGATTGCCCCACATATATAAGGATGCCGGATACGCTGGCCGGGGCGAGGGGAGGCTGTCGAATAGCCAAGCCTCTCCCCGGCCCTTGTCGAATCACCTAGGCTGCACGACGTGGCTTTGGTTTTTGCGTCGCCTTCGCTTCCCCAGCTTGACCTGCGTTTTGGTTGGCCTGCACATTAATCTGCTCAGAAAGCTGAGTCAGCTTCTGGTCGGTTTCCTTTTCTTCTTCAAGCGTCGCCTGCAGCAGCTCGGCTTGCGCGGATTCTGCCAGCAGGTTGGCGTAGGCGATTACGGTTCCGTAGCCCGCGATCTCATAGTGCTCCACGCGCTGGGCCGCGGAAATCAAGGCCGCGTCCATTACTTCGTCGCTGAAATCTTCACCCATGATTTCGGCGCCTTCTTTGACCAGGCCTTCCATGCCCACGCATTTCTTGCCGCCGGCTTTTGCATTGAGCTGGCTGAAGATCTCTTCCAGCCGTTGAACGTGGCCTTTGGTTTGTTCCAGATGTTCCTCGAAGCCGCTCCGTAACTCCTCGGAAGAGGCTGCCTTCGCCATTTTCGGCAGCGCTTTGGTCAACTGTTTTTCGGCGCTGTATAAGTCTTTCAGTTCGTCTACATAAAGTTCTCTTAACGAGTCTTTGGTCATCTTTAGTACCCCCATGCTTATTTGTCAGCTGAATGTGATGCGATGAAGAGCCCGACTCCACGCTCGATGCGGCAGAATATTCGGCTTTCGAAAAATCAGAGCTAGTCGAGTTCTTACTTCTTTAACTAACTTTAGTTGCGGGGGCAGCAGTCAAGGATGTTTGGCAGCTCAGGTCACCACGGCTGACAAGTGATTCCGCGAAAAATGTGGCTGGAAGCATCCGCACAACTTGGGGTGCAGTATCGCCTTCTAAACCATGGGAGACATCGAATGCCAGCTAAGAAGAAAAGTTCCCGCAAGAAATCCGGTGGTCGTAAGTATGGCAAGAGCGCCGGCAAGACCGTCGCCAGCGCCATGCGGCGCAAGAAAAAAGGTACTCTCAAGTCGGGCAAAGGCGGAAAAGGTGGAACCGTCAAGAGCCGCAAACAGGCAATTGCGATAGGTCTTTCCGAGGCGCGCAAAAAGGGAGCGAAGGTCCCTAAGAAAAAGAGTTCTTAGGAGGGAGCGACCAAGGGTTGGGGATACTAGGCCGCCTGGGTCCGACGCAACATAATGCGGGTGGTGGAATCTCGCCGGCTCACCATCACCTCTGTTCCCTGTCGCTCGATCACGCAGGTCAAGGAACATTCGGGACAGAGCCAGTAACAGTGATCCGTAAGATTCTGGACTCTCCACATCGAGTCTGCGGAATCACCGGACGGCGGAAGCAGAAATAGCTTTCCTTTATTTAGCTGCCAAAACTGGCGGTTGCAATTCGGGTTCGCACAATGAGCGGTCATCGGTTCTCACCTTCCGAAAAACTTCTCGAGGCAAATTCGCAGCGCGTTGTGCTGACTTCCCGACGAGAAGAGGATCCGCTGATGGGATCCGGGTATGCTTCGCAGGGAAATTCGGAGATCCCCACCTGCGATTGGTTAAAGACCAGGACGTCAGGGGCGATTGTCGGTCTTAATACCAGACTTATAGCAGCGCAAGACGTTGAAACTCGTTGCGCACGATGCCATAACACTCGCAGGCAGCCTGTTCCAGCTCCGGCCGGTTCGTGATGGTCACGATCCCTCGCGAATAATCAATGAGTCCGGCGCGATGGAGCAGGCCAGCGGCCAAGGTCACGGTGGTGCGTGGCGCACCCAGCATCTGGCCCAGGAAATCGTGCGTCAAGTGGAGCTTGTCCGATTCCATCCGATCACGGCAGGTCAGGAGCCAGCGGGCCAGCCGTTCTTCAATGTTGTGTAAGCGATTGCAGGCCGCGGTTTGGGCGGATTGCACCAGGAACCCTTGCATGTATTTTTGGACATGGCGGCGCAAGTGGCCGGGCCTCTCAAACTCTTCCTTGAGAACATCGGCTTTGACACGATAGCCGGAGCCCGCGATCTGAATGAAGGTCCGTCCCGGGCCGTTTTCCGTACCCAATAGAATTGGCAGTCCCACCACGCCATCGATACCGATGATGCCGACCTCGACAGTGTCTCCGTTCTTCAGAGTCACCACAACCGAAGCAATGCCATCCTCCAGGAAATAGGCGTAAGGTGCTTTTCCGTCGAGCAGGGTTTCTTCTTGCGTCAGAGTTACGTGAGAAAGATGAGGTTTGAGGCGATTGATTTCGGCTTTCGGCAGGCCTGCCAACACACGATTCCGATACCCCTGCTGCCTGGGTGGATTCATATTGCTCCTTCATGGGCGTAAACGCCGCATCCGGATGCGCAAATGACCCGACCCCATGGCGGGGGGACGTGCGTATGGAGATGTAAGTTAATTATACGCTTGGGACAACGCCGGGCTTGTGTCCGGTATCAGACTTAAGGTGTGGTGTATTGTCCCGGGTCGTGAACCGGTCCACTCCCTAAAGGGGTCCGGGTGAGAATCGAAAAAGCAGAACGGAACACCAGAACGCCCCGGGACGGAGGGGCGCTGGTCGCTTCTTTGGCCCACGAAGTCAACAATCCCCTCGAATCGCTTCTGAACCTCCTCTATCTGGTTGAATCGGAAGCCACTCTCACCGAGAAAGGTCGTCATTACCTGACGCTGGCCAAAGCAGAAGTCCTGCGGGTTGCGCAAATTGCGCATGGGGCGATGGCCGAGTTCAAAAACTCTGCCAGTCCACAAGACACTGACGTACCGGGTTTGCTGCGCTCGGTCGTCGATTTTTACCAACCGCGGTTTGGGGAACGGGGCATTTCCATTCAGGCTCGTTACTGTTCCGACGGAGATATCGCCGTCTACCCCGGTCTCTTGCGGCAGGCATTCTCCAACCTGTTATTGAATGCCGCGGACTCCATGCCGGCAGGCGGCACCATGCATGCTCGCATATCGTTGGCCCACGAGTGGAGCGGGCAGGAGCGGCGCGGGCTGCGAGTAACCTTTGCCGATCACGGCGGTGGCATCGCCTCCGACAACCTGCACAGAATATTCGACCTCTTCTTTACGACGAAAGGAGCCGGCGGAAGCGGCCTGGGGCTGTCGCTGGTGAAGGACACGGTCACCAAACACGATGGCGTTCTGCGCGTGCGCAGCAGCACGAAACAGGGCCGGAGCGGCAGCATTTTCGCCATGTTCCTGCCCGCCGCTTAGAGTAATTGCAGGGCCGACCGGTTCTCCCGTTCAACCTGCTTCAAAGTGCAGTCGGCGGGATCTTTGTCGGGACGCCAGCGTAAGAATTTTGTGCCATGGCGAAAGCGTCCGCCGGTGAAATGATCAAACTGCACCTCGGCAACCAGCTTTGCCTTCAGCGGCTGCCACTCGGCGGAACGCTTCGTGCTCCAACGACTGGGACCGCCGGGGCTCCGGCCGGTGAAGCCGGGAGGCTTAATCATCTTCTTTAGTCTTTCGGTGAGAGCGGGCCGCTCCTGGGCATGGATCGAAGAGGTAAAGCCGACATGATCCAGTTTTCCTTCCTGGTCGTAAAGCCCAAGCAGAAGTGAACCCACCAGCGGCTTTTTGTCGAGGTAGCGAAAGCCTCCCACCACGCAGTCCGCGGTGCGAAGTTTCTTGATCTTCTGCATGCCCGTGCGTTCTCCGCTCTGGTAAGGAAGATCGCGCCGCTTCGCCACCACGCCGTCAAGCGCGACCCCCATATGAAACCACTTGCGCGCCACGGCCAGATTCCCGGTTGCCGGCGATAGGCGAATCATTGCATTGCTCTTCAAGTATTTGCTGGCGAATTTCTCCAGCCTTTCCCGCCGTTCCCCGAGTGGCAGGCCAACCAATGACTTGCCCTGATCGTCCACCAGCAAGTCGAAGACGATGAAGACGCAGGGAGTCAGCTCGCTCAACATCTTGACTCGGCTGGCAGCGGGATGGATCCTCATCAGCAAACGGTCGAACGACAGCTCTCCCGCGAAGGGGATAGCGATTTCTCCATCCAGAACGAACTTTGTCGCCTTGAGTTTTCCCAAGGTGGCGACTAGTTCAGGAAAGTATCGGGTGAGAGGCTTGCCAGACTTCGATTGCAAGTCAAGTTTCTTTTGATCGCGGAATGCCAGACAGCGGAAGCCATCCCATTTAGGCTCGTACTGCCATTGCGGTCCAACCGGAAGGCTGCTGGCCGGCAAGGCTTCCATCGGCTGGTACTTTCTGGAAAGGGGCAGGGTCACTGGACGTAACGAGCTTTCGGTGTACCTCGAGGCTGAAGCCCCGGTTTATTACTAGCGGCCCAACGCAGGCCCGAAGGGCCGCCCTACCCAATCAAGATTAACCGCTTACTGTGGCAGCAAGCCATAGATATCCAACTCGCTGGCGGTCCCGATATAAACGTGCCCATCGACCACGGTGGGCACCGTGAATTTCACTGCCGGACCGGCTTGATCGCGAGTTCCGGCTTGTGAACTGTTATAGAGTTCATTCGCCAGGTTGGTCGCGTCGTAGGCGTAGAGGACGGCAGCTCCGCCCGAGCCTGCATTGGTAGTATCAATTTCCCACAGGATCGCATCGGACGTGCCGTTAGCAGACAGCGAAGTGTTCGCTCCATGGCCGCCGAAAACAACCGTTCCTTTGGAAATGTAGGTAGTCGAGATCAGGCCAGTGTTGGGATCCCAGCTATAGGCCTTCACGACATCCTGCGCGGTGTGGTAGTAGATGGTGTTATTCCATAGCGTAGGAGTAGAGAAAATGTTGTCCAACTGCTGCGTGCCCGTCTGCACTTCCTGAATCACGTGGTCGGTGATCTGGTAGCCACCCATGTCGTCGCGATTGATGACGAAGATGCGACCGTCTTTGCCGCCGCCAATCAACTCATGCGGATACTGCGATGGATTGTCGGGCATGATGATGGGAGACCCCGCGCCGAAGTCGGCATCATTCTGACGTAAGTAAGCCTCGTTCGAAGGCTTGAAGTAATCCAGAAGCGACAGGTCACTGGCTTGCAGGCGCATCGCTGAATCGTTATAGTCCGGCGCTGGATCGCCCAGATCGACGCCGGTGATCAGGTAGAGGTCACCCGTGCTATCGTCGATAGCCGGAGTTCCTCCCCACAAGCCACCACCTCCGCCATCGGGAGTTACATTCAGAATCGCGGTCTGGGTAAGAGCCGCCTTGTCGTAGGCCAATACCCATCCGTGACTGCAATGTCCAAAGCTGATGTAGATCGCGTTGCTGGCGGGATCAAGCGCCAGGCCGTTGCGCTGGTAGCAGCTGTCCTCCAAGGTAATTTCGCCGTTAACGCTGTCATAGCCGTTACCGGGAACCGTGCCGGTCACCACCACCGGCCCGCCAAACTTTTCACTGCCGCCGGCGACATCGAGCGCGTGCAGGCGGTAGACTTTGTTTCCATTTTCCAGGCCGTCAGTCAACACGTACATGGTTCCGGTCGAGGTATCGATTACCGGGGTTGCAGTGATTCCGAGCAGCGGTTTGATGCCGTCCTCATCATTGATTTGAAGTGGAGTTGCCAGATGCTTTTGCCAGAGGGGCGATTGCGAAAGACCATCGCCATCGAAGGCATAGACGGTGTCGTTTTCGGTGGCGACGAACACCACATTGTGGCTGGCTCCGGCGATTATGAGGTTCGGAACATAGAGCGGCTGGGCATAGATTTGTCCATCCACCGGATACGTATCTAATTTGCCGAATTGTTGGGAATTGACATTGGTAGTGTTCAGCGTGGTTTCGTTGAGGTTGGCCCCATCGCGCACATCATCATTATGATAAGTGAGCATGGGCACCGTGCCAACCGTGGTGCTGACGGTAACGGATGCGTTAGCGCTGTAGGTTGGCAGCGCCACGCTGGTTGCAGTGACGGTGTAGGAGCCGGGCGCGAGCGGCGCCGTGTAAAGTCCTGCGGTGGTGATTGTTCCCACGCTGCTATTGCCGCCCACCACGCCGTTGACCGACCAAGTGACTGCTGTGTTATTAGTTCCCTGAACCGTCGCAGTGAATTGTTTGGTTCCGAGCGGGGCCAGCATAACGGTGGTCGGAGATATCGTAAGACTGATGACGGCAACCGCCGAGCTGGCGCTCTTGGTGCTATCGGCCACGCTGGTCGCTGTCACCGTGTGTGCGCCATAGGTCGCAGGCGCTGTGTACAGGCCGGCATTGCTGATGGTGCCAACGGTTGCATTGCCGCCGGTCACGCCATCCACCGACCAGGTCACTGCTGTGTTGGTCGTGCCGGTCACGGTCGCGGTGAACTGCTGGGTCTGAGTGACGCCCACGGTTGCCGTGGCTGGAGCGACGGTAACGGTGATAACGGGCGGCGGCGGGGGTGTGGTGACCGCGTCGACGATTACGTTAGCGCTCGCGGTTTTCGTCGGGTCGGCATTAGCGACCGCTGTCACACTTACCTGCAGAGTGACCACGGGGGTAGGAGCGGTGTAGAGTCCGGTGCTCGAAATCGTGCCGAACTGAGCATTTCCTCCGGCTACGTTGTTCACTTCCCATTGCACTGCAGTATTGCTGGTTCCGGTAACGGTTCCCTGGAACTGTTGCGTTGCTCCTGCGGCAACAGTGGCCGAGGTAGGCGAGATGGTTATCGCGACGGTTGGGGGATTGCTGCTCCCACCATTGCCGCCATCGCCGTTGTTGCTGTTATTGCTCCCGCCTCCACATGCGACCGTCGAAAGTAGTAGTGAGACAGTAATTGCCACAGGAACTGCCAGGGAAAAGTGCCGCGACATTGACGCCTCAAGGCAAGAAGTAGCTGCCGTCGGGATAGATGGCTGCCAGCGAGGGCGAGTTGCTTCGCGTAAGGTAACAGACTGGGAACGAGTTAATGCGCGTCTAGATCGACATCTTTGATAGGCACGTCCCAGTGGGCATCGAGTATTTCGAAGCGTCTCTTCTCCTCACGCTTATAGGTGTCCTGGTCGGGAAAAAGCTGTTTGAGAATGGGCGCAGGATCGAAATCGTCATTGGCGATAGCGGCATTCTTGAACACGATCGTCACCCGATAGTCCCAACGCCCATCCTCGGTAGCGTGATAGCGAGGCTGAGTGGCCGTCACTTTCAGAATACGTCCGAGTTCGATCTCTTTCTTCAATAGCGGATAATGGTTTTTCTTGAACAGGGTAATGAATTCATCGGCGTATCCCCACTTGGCCTTGTAGTAATACTCCGCCACGAAGGGCTTGTCGGGATTCACCGGGGACGCCGCAGCCTGCGCTTGAGCAGCTAGAGCGGAGTTGATTGCCATGCCGGCGAGCAGAATCAGGAAGCAGGTTCTGGTGGCGCGCATTCCAATCTCCTTCTGTGCAGATTCATCATTTTTTACTTCTGTAACAGCACTCGCATGTTTTGGAAATCGAAGGTGACGGCGTAGGGCTTGAAAAAGTCGTGGCCCACCATGCCCGCCAGGTAGAAACCGAACGAGTTTTCCCAGGGAAACGGTCCGTCATAGAGTCCCGCAACATTCTCTTCCTGGATGGCGCCCAGCGAAACTTTCTGCACCACGTAGGGCACGGTCCTTAGCTTCCCGCCGCCTCCCGCGCCCTCGCTGGCTTTGTCTTCCTCCAACTTAATGTCCGCCGCCTTGAGCATCGACTCCCCCAGCTTCACGCCGGCGCCCGCCAACCCCGTGTCGATGAAGAGAAGGGCTGGTGGCGTGCTGTTGATCTGCCCCCAGGCCACCATAAAGTGATCGCTCGCTATCCAGATAGGGACGGCGACCGTCTTGCCGGCATTGATCTTCTCAAAATCCTTGAGATTTTTCGCCGTCTTCTTGCGCAAGACCAGTTTTCCGTGAGGATAATCCAGCGTCGCAAGAAAGTGATAAAGCACGTTGGTTCCGATGCAGCCATCCAGATGCTTCACTCCGAAGCCGGCCGAGAGCTGACGTAGCGGAAGCATGGCGACCGGCACGTTATATAAAGTCCAATCGCCCAGGGTGACGGAATCGACTTTGCCACTCAGTACCTCAGCCTTTTGACCTCCGGAAAAGGTGCCTTGGGATGAGCCCATGGGCATCACTCCCAGCTCATGCCCGAAGTCGGTATCGAGCAGCAACTCCGACCCGCCGGTATCGATAAAGAAGGTGACCTCAGTGCTGCCATTGACCCGGACATTTACCACCGGCAGCGGCTCGCTCTTGATAAATGGCAACGTAGTGGCGTCGCCATGGCCGTGCAGCTGATAGGGTGTCAGGCCCTTAAAGCTCTCCAGCTTCGGCGCGATGAGGGTCGGGTAATTCTTGATCATGGATGCATACGACGGGCCAATCTGGTTGAGAATTGCGGCGGCGTTCTCGAAATCGTCGCGCCGATAGAACACCTCGGCCAGCATGATCTTTGCGCTCGCGTTATCGGGTTTGAGCGCGATGGCTTTCTGCAGCCACTTCTGCGCATCGTCGAGTTGATTGGAGAGTAGCGCGATGTATCCCAATTGTTGCGTTGCGTAGTTATCCTTGGGATTCTTGGCTGCGATCTGCGCGTAGATCTTTCCCGCTTCAGCGAATTTTCCTGCCTTGAAGAGACTATTCGCGGAATCCATCTGTGGTGCGGTAGCTTGGGCGATTGCGCATGCACCGCACATGCAAAGCACCAGAATACCGCCGACGGCAATTCTGCAAAATTTCACGCCGAAATCCTCCGAGTCTTCGCGAGCGAACACAGTGCTGCATGCTACTGATCTCTACGGCAGAAGAATGCTACACCCTCGTGAGATTAGAGAGCATAAAAACGTGAGCGCAGGCTTGTGAGAGCCAGCTTCCCTTTTTGACTGATCTAAAGCAGAAAGTTGGGACTGCATCAAGCCGAGTGATTGCTGACTTCGTAACCTGAAAATCATTGGAGTAAGGAATCCGGGCAGTGGAAGATTATTTCGTACGAGATGATCGCGCCGTAGAGCAGGCGGAAGAATGGGTGCCCCACTCATTCGCGATTTTCGAATGAGTGGGAGCAGGGAAAGATGTCGTCAGCTATCGCGCGGCCAAACTTCTGATCTTATGCCCGCGTCGCAGCTTAGCAGCTTTCACCGTGTTGCTCATCAGCATGGCGATGGTGAGTGGACCGACTCCACCGGGGACGGGCGTCATGGCTCCGGCGACTTCGGCGACTTTGGGGTGAACGTCGCCCATCAACGTCGAACCTTTGGCGGCGAAGTCGCGCTCCCGCTTTTCGTTTCCCGCGAAGAACTCCCGAAACTCAGCGGGATCGGTGACGGTGTTCATGCCCACATCGATCACGGTCGCCCCCGGCTTCACAAAGTCGGGCGTGATCATTCCTGCTTTTCCAATCGCCGCAACCAGGATGTCAGCGCGCCGGCAGACTGTCGGCAGATCGCGCGTCTTAGAGTGACAGACCGTGACCGTGGCGTTGCCGTTAAGCAGCAACATCGCGACCGGCTTGCCGACGATGTCGCTGCGTCCGACGACGACGGCTTCGGCACCGGCAATGGGGATGTTGCTACGCTGCAGAATCTCGAGGATGCCCGCAGGCGTGCAGGGCACCAGGCCGGGACGCTGGGTCGAGAGATAGCCCACGTTCATGGGATGGAAGCCGTCCACGTCTTTCTCCGGTGAGACCGCCAGCAGCACCTTCTTAGCGTCGACTTGCGAGGGCAGAGGCAGTTGCACCAGGATGCCATCAATTTCGTCGCGACGGTTGAGGTCGTTGACCAGGGCTAAGAGTTCCTCGGTCGTCACGCTGTCGGGTGGAGTGTGCTTCTCACTGTAGATGCCCAGCTGCTCGCAAGTTTTCACCTTGTTGCGTACGTAGATCTCTGAGGCCGGATTGTGTCCGGCGAGCACCACCGCCAGGCCGGGACGCAGCCCGGCCGCAGTGAGTTCCTTCACGGCTTCGCCGACTTCGGCTTTGATCTGTGTCGCGATTTTCGTACCGTCAAGAATGATGGCAGACATCGGTTCCCCTTGCGTTCTGGATGATTCTAGAAGCCATCAGGCCATCTCATAAGCCCGTAACCGAGCAACTCCGGGGCTAAAGCCCAACATTAACAAGGCCCTGGCGGCACGGCTGAAGCCGTGCCCTTTCAAACCCGGCGCTTTCAAAGCTGGCGTTTTCAAACCCGGTACTTTCAAACCCGGGGCTTTCAAACCTGGGGCTTTCAAAGCTGGCCATTCAAATCTGTGTACTTCAAACCCGTTTGTGAGATGGCTGATGAACTTCTAGTTTATCGCGGGAAAGCGGTTGTTCGCTTCTTGCTATGCCTCGCCACTAATGCCTTGCGTCTGGGGCTGCTGTCTTTTCTACTCTTACCCGTTGTCACGTTGTCGTGCGCTAACGGTCACTGACAAAGCGGGAACCGCAGGCGTGAAATTCTGGTGGGTGTCTTGTGAGAAGACTGCCGGTCTTTTTCCCACCCACAGCCATCGCTCCCGCAGGGGCGAGAGACAAGACCTGTGCGCTGGCTTCTCCTAAGCGTCCGCATAACCACATTCCTCAGGTTTTTCTACGAACTCCGATTAGCCAGTCAGGAGGACAGTCCAATGCGCGGCAAAGTGCGATCTCCCAATATGCTTTTTGGCGCGACCCTGCGACCCGAGAGTGCCGGGTTCGCCATCCTGTTCATGCTTCTGCTGCTGATATTTCTGATCTTATTCATGATTCTGATCGTGCCGCCGGCACAGGCCCAAACGTTCAGCGTCATTCACAATTTCACCGGCGGACTGGATGGAAGAAATCCTTATGCAGGCCTGACCATGGATGCTGCCGGAAATCTCTACGGCACGACGTGCGGGGCGGTCTGCGCCGTCGGCCCGAGCAGCGGGGGCACGGTTTTTCGCCTGTCCAAGAAAGGCGCCAACTGGCTTTTCACCCCACTGTATGCATTTCGCGGAGGCAATGACGGCGCCAGCCCGGCGGCCCGAGTCATTATCGGACCGAATGGCAGTCTCTATGGGACAACCATGTATGGAGGAGGCAGCGGCTGCGGCGGTTCCGGATGCGGCACAGTTTTCAATCTCAGACCTCCGGCGACAATTTCACCTAACGTTTTCGGCGGCTGGACCGAAACCATGCTCTATTCGTTCCAGGGAGGAAGCGATGGAGCGTATCCCGGATTCGGTGATCTCGTGTTTGACCCGTCGGGAAACATCTATGGCACGACGGGGAACGGCGGGAACGCCAACGCGGGAACTGTTTTCCAGCTCACACCTTCCGGAGGCAGTTGGACGGAAAACTTGCTTTACAGCTTCACCGGCGGAACTGACGGGAATGGACCTTTAGGAGGCGTGGTTCTCGACTCTCCCGGCAATTTCTATGGCACTACTTTCCAGGGCGGTGAAGGAGATTACGGCACGGTGTTTCAGTTGACAGCGTCAGGATCCAGCTATATCGAAACGGTGCTCCACGACTTCCAGGGCGGAAGCGACGGCAGCAATCCGATTGCCGGCGTCGCTCCCGGTAGCTATGGCATGGTCGGCACAACCAGCGTCGGAGGTACGAATGGAGGCGGCACTGTTTTCATCCTGAATAATCCGATGTTTCTTTATAGCTTCCCGGGGAACAACTATAACCTCCCGTGGCCGGGGCCGTGGTCCAACTTTGCCTATGGAGCTATTGGCCCCACTGGGACAACCTTCGCCGATGGCGCGCACCAATACGGTTCGGTCTTCTATATGTACGGATGTGCGGGGTGGGGCGCTGTCACTCTTCACGATTTTACCGGCGGCCTGGACGGAGCCTACCCGGTCAGCAATGTAGTATTCGACGCCAATGGCAATATCTTTGGCACCACGTCGGAGGGTGGCGCGTATGGCTTTGGAGTGGTGTTCGAGATCACCGGCGCACAAGATTCGCAGATTGGCTCGGCAGAGTTTTCTACTTGCGCGAAAGACCACTGACGCACACCAGGCAACTCGGTCATAGCTGAAACTCAGCGCGGACAGAATGGCCGCCATCCTCGGATCGGGTGCCGGCCTGCTCCACCTATGCACGAAGACTGGTTGCGGGTGACTCGACTCATCGTCTTTCCGGCGGCGGCCATTGACCTGAGCTGCTAGAATTGTGCCCATTATGATTTCACCTGACTTGCTGGAAATCCTCGCCTGCCCGGTGTGCCGCAAGCCTTTGGTTTTACGCGGAGAAGACAGCCTGAAGTGCAATGAGTGCAATCGGGTATACCCCATCCGCAACGGCATCCCGATTCTGCTGGAGCCGGAAGCCACCATCGAGCAGCTGTAACTGAATAGCCATTCAGCCGGGCGGCCGCTGCGTGCGATCGCTCAGTACGCGTTCCCAAACCGCTGAAAATCCCGCATTTGTTCCTGCCGTGGGCTCAATCCAAGGCGCCGACGGAGCATTTGCCCCGCTCGCAATCGCAAAGCGTTGCGGCTGCCGCCCAACGTTGATCCCACACCGGTGGTAGACAGCAGATAAATTTGCCCGGCTCGTCACGACTGTCTGCAACTATTTCGTGATAAACGGGTTGGAAAGGCTCAAAAGACGGTGGCTGGGACCAGCGTCAGGTCAGTTCGGCAACAGAATTGCCTGCAACTAAATAGCGGTCCCAAGAGTCTAACAAGCAAAGCCCGGAAGGGTCGGAGGTGAGAGGTGATGATGGCAGAAAAGTTTTCCGTCCCGGAAATTACGGCGCTGAGGAGCGAGCTGCTTCACGGGTTCGATTCCAAGGATGCGGCGGAGCTGCTGCAGATGTTCCTGGCGGGACACGGGTACGGTGTCTCGGCTGAGGAAGCCCGCAATGCGGTGAGCAAAGTGGGGATTCTGGGTGGCACGCTCGAAGCTTTCCAGCGCGAACTGGAAACCATTGCTCTGGTGATGTAGGCGGTGACGATAACAAGATTCGCTTGACCTGAAAAACGGAACGGAACGCGAGCACTCGCCAGAACCTGGACGAGCACGCAGACCGAAGCGAAAAGTGAAGAGCCCGGGCAAAACGGTCCGGGCTTTCCTGTGTCAGAACGCAAAATCTTGATCGCGAGCTAAGCTAGGAATTTATGGTTCAGCTCCACTTGCGCACTTTCACCCCACCGCGGATGCGGTCCTGAAGTACTTCGTCGAAGAACATATAAGGATGGGCCGGGCCCAGGCGGCTGACTTCGTCCAGCTTCTGGCGCAGCTCCACCGGAATTTCAAAGTTTATGGACTGCAGGTTGCTTTCCAGTTGCTTCAGGCTCGTTGCACCAATGATGGTTGAGGTGACTCCCAGTTGCGTGGCTACCCAATTCAGCGAAACCTCCGCCACGGAGCGGCCTAACTCCTTTGCCACCTGCTGCACCGTGTCGATAATCTTCCAGTTGCGCTCGGTGAACTTGTCGAACACCGGATTGTTCGACTCCTTGAGCACGTCAAGACGGCTGCCTTTGCTGCTTGACGGACCTTCCTTCGTGTACTTACCGGCGAGGAAGCCGCTGGCCAGCGGACTCCAGGGACAGACACCCATACCCAACTCGCGCGCCGCAGGAATGTGCTCGCGTTCGATATTGCGTTCGACCAGCGAATACTCCAGTTGCAGGCCGATGGGAGCCGCAATCCCTTGCTGTTCCGCCAGCGTATGAGCGCGTGACGCGTACCAGGCAGGAACGTCGGAGAAGCCGTAATAGCGGATGACTCCTTCGCGTACGAGGTCGGACAAGGTGCTTACCACTTCCTCCACCGGCGTGATCGTATCCCAGACATGCATCCAGTACATGTCAACGTAGTCGACCTGCAGCCGGCGCAACGAGCCTTTCAGAGCCCGGTAAATATTCTTGCGTCCATTGCCGCCGGAGTTGGGATTGCCTTCCTGCGGATTGAAGGTGAACTTGGTCGCGACGACCAGACGGTCGTGCAGCTTGCCCTCGGCGATAAAGCGGCCCAGCACTTCTTCACTCTTGCCTTCGGCATAAACATCAGCCACGTCGACGAAGTTGCCACCCTGCTCCACATAGCGATCGAATATGCGCTTTGATTCGGCGTCGTCGGAGCCCCAACGATCGTTACCAAAGGTCATGGTGCCCAGCGCCAACGGACTGACCCTCAGCCCGGAGCGTCCCAGGGTTGTGTATTCGTTTAATTGCACGATGACGGAATCTCCTCTGTTTTACCGGGAAGCGGCGGAATCAGCCGCGATCTGAAGTCCTTCCAGTTGTTGGATGATCCCTGGCACAAGAAGATGCCGCAACGTCTTACTAGTAAGATGAAGTGCGGTCGTCTTACTAGTAAGACGTTCGCTGCTTCACTCCCAGCGCAGGCTTTCGACCGGCTCGAAATGCGCCGCACGCGCCGCGGGCGCAGTACCAAACAGCACGCCCACCAGGCTGGAGACCAGCACCGCGATGATCACCGACCATCCTGAAATCGGGACACGGTAGTTGGTGATGAAGCGCACCGAAAATGGCAGAGCCAATCCAATCAGGATGCCGACGCTTCCTCCGGCGAGGGAAATGAGCACGGCTTCGGTCAGGAATTGGGCGCGAATCTCGGCATTGGTGGCGCCCACCGCTTTGCGCACCCCAATCTCGCGCACGCGGGAATTCACCGTAGCCAGCATGATGTTCATGATGCCCACACCGCTCACAATCAACGTAAGCACCGAGATCAGCAGCAACACAGTGGTCAACGTGTTGGCGGTTTGGGATGCAACCTGTAGAAGCTGAGTCAGATTATCGACGCGGTAAATCGATTCGGGACGATGGCGCGACTGTATGACATCGTGGATCTGCTGCGTGGCTCGGGGAACCTCGGCCGAATCCGATACGGAGAAGAAAAGCTGCTTCACCTGGTCGCTGTTGGTGAAGTAGCGCGCGACTGTGTAGGGAATGAGGATGGTATCGTCGGAAATTTCCGTTTGTCCGAAAGTGTCGACGCGCTCGCGAAAGGTTCCGATGACGGTGAAGGGAAGTCCAGCAAGTTTAATCTCCTGACCGATGGCTAAGTCCGGCGAGCCATACAATGTGGCAGCCAGCTTCTGGGTGATGACCGCGACTTTGTTGCGCGCCTGGGTATCGGCCTCGTCGAAGAAGCGTCCCGACAGCACTTCCAGGTTGCGAACATAAAGATATTGCCAGGAAACGCCCAGCGCCATGATGTCGCGCTCGCTGCCACCGGGTACCGTAATGCGGTCGTGATACTCGATCAGCGGTGACGCGTTACTGATACCCGGTACCTGTTCGCGCACCGCATTCAGATCGTCGAGGGTGAGGAAATCGCTGTTCACGTCGCGGCCATAAATGCCGCCGCCGGAATACTCGGCAATCATCATGTTGGAGCCGATATTCTGAATTTGCTGCAGCAGATATTGCTTGCCCGTCAGGCCAATGGTGACCACCAGGATGAGCGACGCCGTGCCAATCACCATGCCCAATGAAGTGAGGATGAATCGGACCTTGCCAATGCGGAAGGTCTGCAGCGCGACGCTCAGAGTCTCGCCAAAAGCAAATTTGGGATAGCGGCGCGATTTGTTGCCGTTCACAGCCATGCCTAGGCATTAGAGTAGTCGTTCGCGCGGGAGGCTTCAATGGAGGGGGCTAACAGTTCAATCGAGGCCCTGGAATCGCGACGGGGTGCATCCGCGGACGCACCCCGTGTTGGAGAGAGGCTAATTCCTCTGGTCGATTGCGGGGTCGGGCCGCTGCGTACCCGCAGAATTTCAGTTAGGGCGTGATCTCCCAGACCACGCCGCACCAGCCGTTGGAGCCGCAGCTCCCCGTACCTCCAACTGCCGCGGTACCGTAAAGATTGCCTTGGCTGTCAATGACAACGTTGCTGTACGGACTATTGCCGCCGCTGACAGGTGTAAAGTCGTAAAGGTCGGTATATGTCCAGCCGCCGCCCGAGGGCGCCAGTTTGAAAACAGTGCCGACTCCGTTAGCGCCGCCCTCATAAGTCGTGCCATACAGATTGCCAGCTTGATCCATAGTGAGGCTGTACCAGGGCCCGGGTCCATATGTGCAGGTGCCGTTCCAAGTGAAGCTGTGCAGCAAGCTGAACGTCCAACTCCCACCGGAGGGAGTCAACTGGAAAGCCGTGCCGCCGGCACCTGAGCCGTCGCAGGTTGTCGCGCCATATAAATTACCCGACTGGTCAGAGATCAGGCCGGCATATGGGTAACCTCCGTCGTTGCCACCTTGAAAAGGGTAGAGAGTATCCTCTGTCCAGCCGCCGCCCGAGGGCGTCAGCCTGAAAACTGTCCCGTTACTGCCGGGGCCCCAGAGCTCGGCGGTGCTGTAGAGGTTTCCAGCGTTGTCGAAGATCACTTCGGCAGCGGGATTTGCCCCATCGCCTGCGGCCTGGAAGGAGTAAAGAATGCTCTCCGTCCAACCGCCGCCTGAGGGTGTCAGCTTGAAAACTATCCCGTTATTATTGCCGGAGCCACCAGATCCACCAGAGAAGGTGGTGCTATAGAGGTTTCCGGCGTTGTCGAAGGCGACAGCAGCATAGGGCCAGCGTCCGTCGGGGTTTCCGCTGAAGCGGTGAAGCACGGTCTCCGTCCAAGGGCAGAGCGCGGTCTTGCAGGCTGTGGCCGGGGGTGTGAGCTTGAAAACTGTGCCGTCACCGTTGCTGTCTCCTCCTCCGACCGTGGTGCCATACAGGTCCCCGTCAGGGCCGATCGTTACAGTTGCATTAGGATTGGCTCCGTCGGCGACTCCACTAAAGCTGTAAAGTGAACTGAAAACCCAGGCCGAGTTCTTGGGGGTCAGTTTGTAGACGGTGCCGGCATTGGCTTGCCCGCCCAGATAAGTCGTGCCATAGAGGCTTCCGCCTCGACCTATCGTCAAGGAATCAGGCAGCTCTCCATCCGCGCCGGTGAAGTTGTGAATCACCTGGTAGGTTTGGGCCTGCGCCGATTGGATCGCAACCGCCAATGCTAGCGTGGCACATAGACTCATTACGGTGATCCGCATCCCTGTGCGGGATTTCACGCGGTCATCCGTCGATTTCGTTGCGGTTTTCATGTTGCCTCCTTATGGTTTTGTTGAGCTGATACCGATTTCTTGGCGGGAGCTGTGCTCCCGCCCGCGTGGGCGTCAGCAGCGCGGAGGCAGCAGTGAGCTAGCTAACTTGAGCCTCTTACTTGCCTGAATGTTCACGATTCACCCCGCCTGCTGCTGCAATGGCGGCAGTGTGGGCGAATCGTGTACTTCGATCAATGGTCTGGTTGTGACTTCTGCGTGACTTGATATGACCTCGCCCAAACGCCTCACTTTCCGAGGTCTAACCGAGCGGAAGGAATATCGACAAACGGTGCTGGGAATTCGTTACGTCGCGTAGTAAACTCAGCCAACGCTCCCAGGACATTTCTCCCGTTTATGACCAACACGCTGCCCCTTTGCGTGCGCTTCGGAGACTTCGAACTCGACGTGCGCCGGGGAGAACTGCGCCAGGGGGAACGAACCATCCTGTTGCAAGAGCAGCCCTTCCAAGTGTTGGCGATGCTGGTAGAGCGCGACGGCCAGATTGCGACCCGCGAGGAAATTCAGAAGAAGCTGTGGCCCAATGACACGGTGGTGGAGTTCGACCAGAGCATCAACGCGGCCATCAAGAAGCTGCGCAAAGCGCTCGGGGACTCAGCGGAAGAGCCCAGGTACATCAGGACGGTGGCAAAGCATGGCTATCGGCTGATGGTACCGGTGGAGCGGATAGCAATAGCTGCCGACAGTTTTTCGGGTTCGGCCAAACTCCCCGCCCAAGCAAAAGAGGCTTGGACGGGGCACCCGACATTAACGTCCGCGTTGCATTCCGCGAGCCTGACCGGGAAGACAGTCTCACACTATCGCGTTCTGGACATCCTCGGCGGCGGCGGCATGGGAGTCGTGTACCGCGCGGAAGACTTGAAGCTAGGCCGGGCGGTCGCGCTGAAGTTCCTGCCGGAAGAGCTAGGCGACGATCCCAAGGCTCTGGAGCGTTTTGAGCGCGAGGCGCGCGCTGCCTCAGCGCTGGATCATCCCAACATTTGCTCCATCCACGAATTCGGCGAGCATGAGGGACAGCCCTTCATCGTAATGCAGTTGCTGGAAGGGCAAACCCTCAGGGACCATCTGGCGTCGCTCGCTCTTGCGCGACCCGGCTCCGACGGCTCCTGCCCGCCGGCCTTCCCGCTCGATCAGTTGCTCGATGTCTCAACGCAGATTGCTAACGGCCTTCAAGCCGCGCATGAGCGCGGCATCATCCACCGCGACATCAAGCCCGCCAACATCTTCCTCACCACACGTGGCTTGGTCAAGATTCTCGACTTCGGCGTGGCGAAGCTGCTGGTGGAAGCGCCGGGTGGGGTTACGGTGGAAGCGCCGGGCTTTAGCTCGGCGACTTCGGACGATGAAGGAATGGGGCTTCAGCCCCGACCGGGGCTAAAGCCCCGTTCAGAGCAGGACACAACTCACCGGGCTGAAGCCCGGTGCTTCCACCTGCCCGCGACAGACTCTCATCTCACTCGTACTGGTGCTGCCATGGGCACCGCCGGCTACATGTCGCCTGAGCAGGTGCGAGGCGAGAAGGTTGACGCCCGCACTGACCTTTTCTCCTTCGGGCTTGTTGTCTACGAAATGGCCACTGGACAGCGGGCGTTCGACGGTAAAACCGCAGCTA
Source organism: Candidatus Korobacteraceae bacterium (assembly GCA_049695855.1). Lineage (GTDB taxonomy): Bacteria > Acidobacteriota > Terriglobia > Terriglobales > Acidobacteriaceae > Bog-257. The sequence goes on from JBAVSY010000128.1 coordinate 64,603, forward strand.
TTGTCCACGACGCCATTCTGGCTCAGACTCCAACTCCGGTGCGTGAGGTGAACTCCGCAATACCGCCGAAACTGGAACAGATCATCAACCGGGCAATCGAAAAGGACCGTGAGCTGCGCTACCAGACTGCTGCGGAGATGCGTGCCGATCTGGAATCCGTAGGTGATCGATCCAGAGAGTCTGACATCGGCAAGTCCTGGAAACCTTCTCGATGGAAGTGGCTGGCGGCCGGGGCGACCGTTTGTATTGCGCTGATTGCCGGGGGATCGTATTGGCATTGGCACAAGCCCGTCAGATTTGTCGAAGGGGACACCATCGTGCTCGCTGACTTTGACAACCAAACCGGGGACGCCGTCTTCGACGGCACGCTCAAACAAGGGCTCTCGGTAGAGCTCGACCAATCGCCCTTTCTCGACCTGGTTTCGGATCGCAAGGTGAATCAGACGCTGAAGGAGATGGGCAGGCATGCCGGCGACCGTTTAACGCCGGAGGTCTCACGCGAAATTTGCCAGCGGATGGGCAGCAAGGCCGTGGTGGCCGGCTCGATTGCCGGGCTGGGCGGCCAGTACGTGATTGGTCTGAAGGCGGTGAGCTGCAACACCGCGGACGTGCTGGCTGACGTGCAGGAGCGGGCAGCGGGTAAGGAGGCAGTGCTCAAGGCCCTGGACAAAGCAGCAGTCAGCGTGCGCAGCCAGCTGGGCGAATCGCTGAGCTCGGTAGAGGAGTACGCCACGCCACTTGCCGAAGCGACCACGCCCTCGCTGGAGGCGCTGAAGGCCTTCAGCCTGGGACGCAATGCAAAAGGGGACACGGCCAGTCTGCCCTTCTACAAGCGGGCAGCAGAACTCGACCCGAATTTTGCTGTGGCCTACCAAAGCATATCGGTGGTCTACGGCAACCTCAACGAAGTCGAGCGGTCGGCCGAGAATGCACGCAGGGCATACGAGCTACGGGAGAAGGTAAGTGAACGAGAACGGGTTTCCATCGAGGCCAGCTACTACGTGCACACGACGGGAGAACTGGAGAAGGCAGTGCAAGCGTGTGAGTTGTGGCAGCAAACTTACCCGAGAGACGTCGTGTCTTATGGAAAACTAGGATTCATTTACGCCAGCCTGGGAAGGCTGAAGGAGTTCTTGCAGGTAATGCAAGAGGCAACGCGCATTAAACCGGACCGCTGGCAGAGCTATGGCAATCTCGCGAGCGCATACCAGTACCTCAACCGGCTGGATGAGGCGGAGAAAGCGTACAGGCAGGGGGAGGCGAAGAAGGGCGAACTAGAGAGCGAGAGCTTCCTCGCTGGCCATTACCTTTTGGCTTTTCTGAAAGGCGACACGGCGCAGATGGCGCAACTGGCGGCGGCCGCTATGGGTAAGCCGGGCACGGAAGACTTGCTGCGGGCCTCGCAAGCAGATACTGAGGCCTGGTATGGCAAGTTGAAGAACGCGAGAGAGATGACGCAGCGGGCCATGGATTCTGCCCAGCACAACGATGCGAAAGAGGCCGCCGCAGTTTATCAGGCCGCAGCGGCGCTGCGCGAGGTGGAGTCGGGTCACCGGCAGCAGGCTCGTGCCCATGCCGATGCAGCGCTGAAGTTGGCCCCGAACCGCGATGTGCGGGCGATGGCGGCGCTGGCCATGGCCAGGGCTGGGGATACGGCAGGGGCAGAAAGGCTGGCGGCCGAACTCGACAAGCAATTCCCGCTGGACACATTGGTCCAGCGGTATTGGCTGCCAACTATTCGAGCAGGGGACGCATTGGAACGCAAAGACCCCAACCGGGCAGTGGAGCTATTGGAAGTGACCCGCGCGATAGAGCTCGCCCAGCCGACGATAGTCACCGTATTCCTGTGCCCAGCTTACTTGCGGGGAGAGGCCTATCTCATGCTGCATGACGGCAAAGCAGCAGCGGCGGAATTTCAGAAGCTCATCGAGCACTACGGCCTCGTGGGGAACTTTCCATGGGGAGCGCTGGCCCGCCTAGGCCTGGCCCGCGCTTACGCACTGGACGCTACGAACGATCCCGCTGCACGCGATAAAGCCCGCACCGCCTATCAGGATTTCCTCACTCTCTGGAAGGACGCCGATCCCGACATTCCCATCTACCAACAGGCCAAGACTGAATACGCCCGGCTGCATTGACCTGTCGTTGTTACCGGGCGCGCATCGGTGGTATCGTCGGATGGTACCCGTCTGGTGCGGGCATTTGTAACTCATGTTGTCGCCTCTCCATCGCCTTCGCTTTTTCGTCCCAACCGCCCTGCTCATCCTCGGCGTCTCCGGATCGGTCGCAGCGCAACAAACGTTGGGCGAACTTTACGCTACCGACGCCAGCGTGAAGGGATCGGTGATCCTGGCCGGCTCGGGTACCAGCGTGTTGAGCGGCTCGTCGATCCAGGCTGGGGCCCAGGCGGCGACGCTCAAGCTCGATCGCGGAGGCAGTCTGCTGGTCTGCGAAGGGACAAAGCTTTCGCTGACTGCGTCGCAGACTGGGCGGGAGCTGCTGTTCAGCTTGAACAGCGGCAACGTGGAATTGAACTATCCCTTGGGCGCGGAAGCTGACACCCTGCTGACGCCCGATCTACGGCTGCTGCTGCCCGGGCCGGGAACCGTGCATGTCGCGGTGCGAGTCACGCCTCAGGGTGATACTTGTGTGCAGTCGTTGCCCTGGAATGCTTCGGCCATTGTGGTATCCGAGACCATGGGCGACGCCACCTACCAGGTGAAGTCCGACGAGGCTGTGCTCTTTAAAGGTGGGCATCTCAGCCAGGCCAGCCGCTCCAAACAGAATTGCGGATGTCCCACATCTCCGCCGACTCTGGTCGCGAAGACTGCTCCACCTCCGCCGCCCCCGGTGCAAGCCAAACCAGCCGCGCCCATGGCTAGCGCGCCGCCTCCGACGCCTCCGGAACAGCACCTGGCGGTAGCTGCGCCGTTTGTTTTTCGCGCCAACGATCCCGTGCCTGATCTGACGGAGAACGTCGCCATCCTGCGGCTGGAGAATAACAAGGTTGTGCAGCTGGATCCGACGGTGCTTCCGCCTCCGAAGAAAGGGCAGAACAGCAGCCCGCAGACTGCCCAGAAGCAGCAGTCGCATGGCTTCTTCAGCAAGATCGGAGCGTTTTTCGCAGGGATATTTCACTAGGGAAGCTTTCAGCCGTCGGCTTTCAGCCATCAGCCAAAGCAAAGCGCGGAGCGTTGCGGGTGCTAGGCGCAATGGCTTGAGCCGCGCTCCTCAGCCTGAAGCTGAGAGCTGACGGCTGATAGCTGACAGCCGCATTTCCCCTTCTGCTAAACTTAGGCCTTCCCTTATGAGCGATCAGCCGCGTTCCCGCTTGTTTCTCTGGGTATTGCTCGGCGGAGGAGCTTTCTTCCTCTTCCTGGTCGCCATCTTCGCGCTGGTTTACTTCAGTGTCCGCTCGCAGCAGAAAGACGGCTTCGGCGGCTTCGGCGACAAGATCGGCATCGTCGACCTGGAAGGGGTGATCCTCACTCCCAAAGACGTGGTCGAGCAGCTGCGGAAGTATGCCGACGATAGCTCCATCAAGGCCATCATTATTCACGTGGATTCGCCCGGCGGCGGAGCGGCGGCATCGGAGGAAATCTATCGCGAGGTGCTGCGCATTCGCGATGAGAAGAAGAAGCGCATCGTGGCCTCAATCGAGACCGTCGGCGCCAGCGGGGCATACTTTGTTTCTTCGGCGACCAGCAAGATCTTCGCCGATAATGCCAGTATCGTGGGCTCCATTGGCGTCATTGCCGAATGGTACAACTACGAAGAGTTGATGAAGTGGGCCAAACTGCAGCAAATCACGATTAAGGCAGGCGAGTTTAAAGATACCGGTTCACCCACGCGCCCCATGACGCCCGAGGAACGCGCCTACATGCAGGGCCTGATCGATAACATGCACTCGCAGTTCATCCACAGCGTCGCCGTGGGCCGCAAGATGAAAGATGACGACGTGCGCGCGCTGGCCAACGGCAAAGTATGGACCGGCCAACAAGCCGTACCGCTGAAGCTGGTCGACCAGATTGGCGATTTTCAGGCAGCGATTGACGACACCGCCAAGGCCGTGGGAATTAAGGGCGAGCCCACGCTGGTGCGTCCCGAGAAGGAACGCAAAAGCATGCTCGATCTGCTGTTTGGCGACATCTCCGATTACCTCCCCAGCCGGGCCAAGCTGATGGAGAGCAATGTCGGGTTCTATTACCTGTGGAAATAGGCCACGGGAACCGTGGAGGCTCCAGAACCCCAACCAAAACTTATACTTGCCAACATTGTGGCAATTTGAGAGTATCCGTTGTGCTGGTAAGCTGTGATGGGTATCGCGACAAGGGGCGTGCGAGATGACCAAGGCAGACTTGATCGATGAAGTTTCCCGGCTCACCGAACTTACGCGGAAAGACAGCGAGGTCATTGTCGAGACCATCTTCGAGAGCGTAGTGCGCTCGCTGCGTGCCGGCGATAAAATCGAGATCCGCGGCTTTGGCAGCTTCCGCACGCGCCAACGCAAACCGCGCCTGGGACGCAACCCCAAGACCGGCGAGAAGGTCGAAGTCCCAGCCAAGAAAATTCCCTTCTTCAAGCCCAGCAAGGAATTGAAAGACATGGTCAATTCCTACGCCGAACAGCATCCGCAGGCACAGGCGGCCGCTCCGGCCTCCGATGGAAATGGAGTGGGGAACGGCTAAGTTTCAGGAGTTTGTAGAAGAGCCCAGCCCCGCGGCTGGGTTTTGTTTTTGGACGTGATTCACCATAGAGACACGGAGACAGGGAGAAAAACGAACGCAAACTGCACCCACTTTACTTAAGAACTGACCCGCGTTGCCCTGACCTTTGGGAAAACACTTTTCCTACTTTCGCCTAACCTCTAGGGAAACTCTGATTCGGTCTTGTTTTGAAGGGGACGGCCTTTGAGGCCGTCCGTAAGTGGCGCAAAATCATATCGGCTTTAGCCGCTGAGGGACTTCGACTAGGCTTAATCAGACCATCCTTGGGTGTCTCGGTGCCTCTGTGTCTCTGTGGTAAATCGCCTTTCACTCCGGACGAATTCCGATCACCGCCATCATTCTCCCCGTTTTGCCAACCTCTGCCCGATGCGAGAAGAAGCGAGTGGTGTCGCAGGCGGTGCAGCCCTCGATCACGCTGATGTGCTCGGCGCGCAGTCCCGCGTCTTCGAGCTGCCGCCTATTAGCCTCGACCAGATCGAGATGGATTTCCGGCCCCAGATCGCCGTGTCCGGGAGCACGCTTATTCAGGAACAACAGCGGATAGCGAACGTGAATTGCATTGGAGTCGAACACTTCTTCAAAAAGATCGTCCGCGTAGGAAAATTGGGATTCGAATTCGGCGCCCACCTCCGCGCCAACCGAGTAACAGCAGCGTCGAATGCTTGGACCGATGGCTGCGCGTAGATTGCTGGGTACGCTGCCAAACTGCCGGCGCATTTCGCCAACGCCCTTCTCGACGATCCGTGCGACCGTTCCGCGCCAGCCAGCATGAAACGCCCCGACCAGGCGGCGTTTGACGTCAACCACCAGCACGGGAACGCAATCGGCCGTCTTGATCGCCAGCAGCAGCTCCGGGACATTGGTGATGAGTCCATCGCCGGTTAGCGGTTCGCGCTGTGCCTGGTTCGCGCGATGCACGATGGCAGAGTGGATCTGCTTCACCTGAACCAGCGGCCAGTTGCTCCCATAGCCTGGCGTGACTGCGACCGCGCTGAGCAAAGCCGCGCGATTGCGTTCGACATTGGTTTTGGTATCGTGTGGGGTCAGCCCGAGATTCAGCGTACGTCCGCCGTAACAGGTGGAAACGCCTCCTTGTCGCGTGCTGAATCCGTGCACCAGCCATGGCAATCCGTCGAAGCTCGGCGCTCGCAAAATCTCAAGCGGCTTACTGGCTGCCGTGGGCGAGCGACGGGACAACATGGAAGACTTTGGCTTTACATTACGGCGGGGCGTTGCGGGCATTGCCTCATTCTAGAGCAGATTCGGGCTGTCGTATCGTGCCGGATACAATCGAATCCGGCGATGCTTCTTTACTACATCACGGATCGTAAAGGCTTCGCGGGAACTGATTTGCAGCAGCGGCGCGCGCTGTTGCAAAAGATCGCCGAGGCCGCCCGTGCCGCCGTGGACTACATTCAGCTTCGCGAAAAGGACCTGTTATCCCGCAATCTGGAACTTCTGGCTCGTGATGCAGTGCGGGCGGTGCAAGAAAATTCCAGCATCACGAAACTACTGGTAAATGGCCGAGTCGATATCGCCATCGCTTGCGGAGCTGACGGCGTACATATGCCGGCCGGTGAGCTTCATGCTACAGAGGTTCGCGCGCTCTGGAGAAAATGCAGCGATCGCGAGCCGCTGATCGGAGTTTCAGCTCATTCCACTGCCGAGGTGCGCGAGGCCGAGACTGACGGCGCGGATTTCACTGTGCTGGCCCCGATCTTCGAGAAGGTGCAGACCGCTGGGAAGGGAATCGGGCTCGAAGCATTGCGATTCGCTGCGGAGAGATCGCAAGCTGCAATGAACGTCGCGGTGCCGCATCAGGGTAATTTTGCGATATTAGCCCTGGGAGGAGTCACTCTCAACAACGCGCGGGCATGCTTGCAAGCGGGGGCGGCAGGAGTCGCGGGTATTCGCATCTTTCAAAACGGGGACACGGGGGATACGGTTCTACGCTTGCGCGAACTCGGCGATTCCCTGCGGTAGAACCTGAAATTCACCCCGCTCTGTCGATATCCTTCTCGTATCGCCGCTCTGCGTTGCTGCTTTCCGGCTGGCGCGATTTACGCCTTCTCCACATCTCGCGCCAGCGCCCTGAGCACCATGTTGATCAGCGAAAGCACGATGGCTCCCCAAAATGCCGGCCAGAAACCGCGCACGATGAAATCCGGCGACAAAAGCATGGAGGCGAACATCAGCATGAGCGCGTTGATCACCCACCAGAAAATGCCTAGCGTCAGAAACGTAAGCGGCAGGGTAATGATCTTAAGCAACAGCCCGAGCGTGGCATTCACCAGGCCGATGACCAGGGCCGCGATCAGGGCCGCCGTGAAGCCGCGCAGGTAAAATCCTGGGACCAGCCGCGAGACTATCAGCAGACTGATTGCACTCAACAGCCAGTTCAGCAACAAACGCATATTATTCCCCTTGCACCGTCGATCATTGACCATCCCGCTGGTCGCGGAGCTCAAGATCGCGAAATTATATCGCGAAGTGAGTGCGCTTCGTCGAACCACAGAAGCGCGATACGATAAGCTCAGTCGAGAGGTGCCGCCCGTGGCCGATGCCGTTGCGCAGTTCGCCAATGCGAAGTATCTGAACCTGGAAACCTTCCGCAAAAGCGGAGTGGGCGTCCGCACTCCGGTGTGGTTTGCTCAGGAGCCGGGAGCGCCGGTGTTCTATCTCTACTCGGCGCCCGACGTGGGCAAGGTGAGGCGCATTCGCAACAATTCCAAAGTACGCATCGCTCCCTGCACGGTGCGCGGCCAACTGCGCGGAGCCTGGGTGGATGGACTCGCCCACATTTGCTCTGGCGATGAGGCGGCACACTGTCAGCAACTTCTGCGCGACAAGTATGGCTGGCTGAAAATCATTGGCGACTTCTTCAGCCGGATGCGGGGGCGCAAGCAGACGGCCATCGCAGTTGAAATCAGTTGATGTCCGTCCTGCCTTGTACCGCGCAGATACTTACGCGGAAGTGCGCGCCTGGTGATGATGCGATTTGCCCGAGTGTTTGCTCGCCAGTCTAACGTGGCTGGCCTGATGGTGTGAGGATCCAGCCTTATGGTCAGCGTGTGCTTTCGGGCTGGCCGCAACCGTCGCCGGCACTTCATCGAAATGGTCCGGAGCAACTTCCTGCTGCGCGTAGGCCTGTACCACGAACGCGGGAAAAGTGCTGACGGCCATCATTAGAACCAGGAATCGGATTGACTTCATAACTGCCTCCAAAAAGTTTGTTCTGTAGGGTGGTAAGTAGCAAATACGGTGCCAAGGCTAGCGGCAGAAGGACAGGCAGTTGTTTTGCGTTTAGTGTAGTGCCGCAAGTGCCTGCTGGAGGGCAGCTTGGCAGGCGCCTCAAAGAACCGCGAGAGCAGCCGCATTCAGCCTGGAAGAGCCGTTGGTAGGCCTTCTACTATCTCAACGGCAGGCCGACTATCTAAACGGATAGACCTGGGTCGCACATCTGAATCGGCTACTACTAGGGAAACCCTGATTAAGTCTAATATTTGAGGGGGACGGCCCTTTCAGGCCGTCCGTAAGTACCGCAAATCATGCATGAAATCGATGTGGCACAGCTTTAGCAAAGGATCCCAGCGGAACTAAACAGTCTGCTGAAACCCCTTAAGTGGATCTCCGGACCAAACAAATCACTCAACCGGCGGCTGTATCTCAGCCCGGATCATCATCTGCATTCCACTGTCCAGCTTTACTTCTTTTCCGCTGGTGGTGAGCACCGAATCCTTGTCCATTTGCAGATTGTGAATTCCCAACACGCCAGTGGACTGCGCCGTCAGGATCGGATGCGAGCCACCGCCATTCAGCGGATGAACTCCCGAATTCGGACCGGCGACGGCTCCCGGCGTAGGAGGCGGCATCGTTGACATATCAGCGCCACGACCATTTGGGATTGTCCCTGGAGCCGCTGCTCCAGTATCGGGCCCCGAATTGCCTCCCAGGCTGGGCGCCACCGCCTGCAGCACACCCTTCAACGGAATGTCTCCGTTCGGCGTTTGGATTTTGTCGAAAACGATTGCCAGCGACGATTCCGGATCGCCTTTGGAGCGTGCCGTCGCCTGAGTAACATGGCCAATGACCTTGGATCCGTTCGGAATGGTCATGCCGTTGCCCCCGTGCAGCACCGCGGTGGTTTGGCAAACAACCGTGTCGCCCGCCTTCAGCTTTTTGGAGTCCAGCGACTTAATCAGCACCGCGGGAAACGCTCCGCGAATCGCCGCGTCCTGACTATTCCCCTGGTCACTTTGCGAAAGCGACGACGCTGCCGGAGTAGAATCCGCTTGAGGTGCAGCGTTGGCTCTCTGCAGAGCGCAGAATGAAAGTGCCAGCAGAAGGCAGGCAACGCCCAACATGAATCTGCCCATGATCTCTCCTTATTAATAACTCTCAAACTTTACTGGCTTGATTGTTCTCCTGCCTAGTTCGCCAGTCAACAGGCCTAAGATCATGGTCACCCTGGGCGCGCCTGCCTGACGAACCTACCTAGCGCGCGCAGTGCTCCCTTTTGTTCCAAATTTCTTCATGTCGGAAACCAGCGACACAGCTGTACAATTCTTTCCCCAAGCGGAATACCTTGAAGGACGGGATTTTTGTTCGCTGCTGAAGGAGTTGCCGCCCTCTGCGATCCAACACACACAAGGGAGCAAGACATATGCAAGAACTTAGGCACAAGCTTTTGATCGCGCTTGCCGTGGCCGTCTTGGCAACAGGAATGGCGGCCGCATCGGAAAACACCGAAGTAATGGCGCCCGTCCATCAATTCGTCGACGGCTTCAACCACGGCGACACTACTTCAGCTCTGGCGGCTTGCGCCGACCAAACCTCGATCATCGACGAATTTCCGCCCCACGAGTGGCACGGCGCGGGCGCTTGCACGTCGTGGATGAACGACTACATTGCCAACGCCAAGAAGAATGGCATCAGCGATGGGATCGTTACCCTCGGCAAGCCTTGGCATATCGATGTCACAGCAGACCGCGCCTATGTCGTCGTTCCCGCGAACTACAGTTTCAAGATAAATGGCAAGCCAATGAAGGAGACCGGCTCGACGTTTATCTTTGCCCTGCAAAAAACCAACGCCGGTTGGCGCATTACGGGTTGGGCATGGGGGCAGCGTTAGAAAGACGGCGTGTTACTCTCCCTGGCAAGTCAGGCGCGCGCCCACTCTTCAGCTATCTGAGCGCTTTCAGATACGCCAAAACCGCCTCCGCGTCCGCGCGCGTCATGTGGAACTTCGGCATAGGATCCTTGAGTGGCCGGCCGCTGGTCCAGATTGCGGTGGTCAACAACGTAATCATTCCGGCATCGGTGGCCGGAGGTGCGCCCGCCAGCCGAGGCGCCAGGATAGGCCAATCCGGCGTGGGCTGCGCCGGCAGATAGGGCACGGGCGCGCCCGCCAGCCAACGGCTTCGATCCAGTTCGCCGTTCGAAAGCCGCGGTGTGTGACAGGTTCCACACATGGCGACGTCCTCCACAATATACTTGCCGCGAGCCACCAACTCTCCCCCGCCCGCCACTTGCGCGAGCGCGGCTTTCTTCGGCTCCTGAGCCGTGCTCACGCGAGAACCGCAAGGTATAAGAAGTGCAAACGCAGCCGCCGACAAGCCTGCGACCAGGTATCTGCGAAGGCTGTGCTTACTAAGATTTCCCAATCCCATGAAATGTCCCTCCGAAGTCACCAAAACATTTTCCAACTCGGCGCGCTCGCGCACAAAAGCTATCATACTATTGCGCGAGAAAGGCCTTTTCCCGCAGCGCGCCCTCAAAACCAATTTTGGAATCCTACCATCTTTGAAGTCTCATCTTGAGCGATCTGGGAGACGTGGACGCTACGTTTGCTCCATGCGATCAGGGTCGCGCGGCAATGCCGATGCCAGGGCCAGCGCTGCCCCGGCGTAGAGCAATGTGTCCGCGACGTAATTCAACGCTTCATTGAACTCCGGCGCCGCTCCGCCGTGGGCGATGATCAAAATAGGCAGATATAGAAATAGAGTGAGGGCGGTCATGAATGCGCCAATCGAGGCTGCGGCTAGCCGGGATTTTTTGTTCAGGGCCAAGCCGATTCCAGCCGCCGGTAAGATCGCTCCTGCGAGGTATCCCCAGACGCTGGGGAGAGGAACCCATGATGGTGTCATCTTTTCCAAAGGAACGCCGGGCGCAAATTCAGGATGAAGAAAATGTTCTACGCCAAAAAATATCGCAGCAATCGCCAGGGCGACGCGCCCAAATAAAATCATCCACTTCGATAGTTGCGGCGACGCGGCGCGACTATGTAGTCCGGCGAGAGCCCATGCGCCTGCGGCAAAAGAGAGATCTCTTAGCGCGTAGGTCCACGCGAACCGATCTTTGGGCTGCGCGAACGCACCCGGTAAATAAATCATGCAGACAAATAGAAAGAACATCAGTCCGAGCAGGCTGGACGACAGGCGTACGAACTTCCTTACCGTAAGACTGGTAGCTGCTGCCAGCAGCGCGCATCCGACAAACTTCGGCCAGAACCAGTGCGCCGGCATCCACGACGGGACCATACTCTGCACAAACTCAGGACCGTGGAAATGCTCGGGCGCGAAGACAGCGAGTGAAACGGCGATGAAGACACAACCGAAGGTGATGAGCTTATCCCAGCCGCGCGCCGCGCTGATCTCTTTGCGAAGTATAAAAACTCCGGCGGCAAGATAGATAAGCCCGGCAAAACTCATCCAGAAATTTACTGGTGAAAGCATCAGATTCTCGTTCGTAAAGGTGCTGCGGCGGAGATTGTATCCCGGTCGCCAAGGGTTGCGGGAAGAATGGGTCAGGATGTCCAATTTCCAGGTCGAGGCAGTTCCACGCGGACCGCGCTTGCGGGTTCCCCGCCGGCGTCGGACACACGAAGTCCAACCTAACAGGATAGGCCATCGACCAAATTCGTCAAGATTACGAAAGGACTAGTACCCCGCTTGTACCTTCGTAACCAACCTTTCCGTCGTGAACAGCCTTTCCGAAGGTGAGGAATGAAGTGTGGGTTGCGTTTGTCATCCCGAGTGGAGCGCACCCGAGAGCTTGCCCGAGGGTAATGAGGTTCCCTTTCGAATTGTCATCCCGAGCGGAGCCGAGGGATCTGCGGTTCGCCGGCAGCCGACCCAGATTGAGTCAAGAGCCAAGCCGCAGGCGCGTCGACATTCCAGTCCCGCGCAGCGGACGGAAGAGCTTAGCACAGCGCTTCAGCGCTGGGTGGGTGCAATACAAGAATCCAGAGTCCCTTCAGGGACGGCACACACCGCATCCACAATCAAAGCCCCAGGTTAGCCAAAGGACGGCGAACCTGGGGCACCAAGCGCCTCTGGAACGTCAGCACATCTTGTTGTCACGCCCGTAACCCTGTTAACGGTGCAGCTTCGCCGCAATCGGCGTATTCTTAGAAGCCGCAGTATTTGCGGTTTCGCCGAAGAAATGGATTGCGGCTCCCACAATTGTCAATGGACCTCCGAAATAACAGAGAATGGGACCAAGCAGCCACTCAGTCCAGAATTGTTCGTTGTGAAAGGGATTGAAAAACAACGCGCCGCCCATTGCTATCATGACTACTCCGATCAGGAGCAGCGTGTCTCGTCGCCTAAGCATAAGCCCTCCTTACTGACGGGCCTTCAGCGTAGTCTGGGATGTTTCCTGCCCCTACGCCAGTGATGTGCGGGCCGGCTACAGAGCGCGGGGTTATCGCCGATTGCTTGCCTCTATTATCACTGCGAGACAAACCTCGTCAGTGACCCACATTACAGTACGATGTGAGGTGGTTGCTCGGTCACCTCGGTATGCCCTGTCAAGGGCGGAGTAAAACTAGACCACTTGGGGCGGAGCAAAAGTAGACCGGTACAGTATGTAGAAGATCGGGGATTGTCGGGAGGAAGGCGTCTGAAGAGGAGGCCTGCGTCTGCAAGGCGGCAGGTTTAGGCCGGAGCGGAAGGCATCCTCGTCCCCGAGGCGTGTTCGCGGCAGCGGGTAGCGGGCGGGAGTTGAGGCGGACGGTTGGCCGACAGCCGAGACGGTTGAGTTGAGAGCCAAGCCGCAGGCGCGTCGACATTCCAGTCCCGCCTAGCGGGACGGAAGAGCTTAGCCCAGCGATTCAGCGCTGGGTGGGTATAGTAGTGACACCCGAGTCCCTTCGGGGACGGCACACTCCGTATCCGCAACAATTGACCACCCAGGTTAGCCAAAGGACGGCGAACCTGGGGCACCAGGCTTACTGCCAACAAAAGTAGTTTCCAGCCAGCCGCGCGCTTCAGCAGCGAGGATCCAGTCCCGCCCCGCGGGACGAAAGATCGTAGCCCAGTGCTTCAGCACTGGGTAGGATAGTTAGATATACCCAAGTCCCTTCAGGGACGGCACTTTCAACCCACTTCGTCACCTATCTGCGTGAGCTATATCATTGAATTGTATGCTCCGCGAGGGTAATATTCGCCTCGCGCCCTTTCCTACGCCACTTCGGAGCAATCGGATGACAAGTCGACGCGCGATATTGTCCCAAGTAACTATTCTTTGCCTGGCTGTTTTGGCCGCTGCTCAGACCACAGCGATACAGGTTCCTCTGAAAATCAAGGTTGTAATTGTGGACCGAGACCTCAATACGAAGCCAGTCCCCAAAGCTCGCATTATCGTCAAGCAGACGGATTTGCTTACTCCGTCTCGCTTCGAGGTGACGACTGATTTTGAAGGAACCGCCCAGCTAAGCGTGCCAGCGGGGAAGTACAGGATTATCTCCGGCCATCCCACTGACTTTCAAGGAAAGAGCTACAACTGGGATGTGGAGGTAAGCGTCACAGGTGGGCAAAACTTAGTCGAGCTCAGTAACGACAATGCCAGCATAGCCGAGCTTGCTCCCACACCAGTCGTTGACAATCTTACGACGGTTTATAAGAAATACCGAGACAGCATAGTTACGGTGCTAGCTGAATACGGCCCGGCAAAGGGCACCGGATTCATCATCGATTCAACTGGGCTGATTCTAACAAACCAGCATGTTGTGCATTCCTCCCAATGGATTGCGGTGCAGGTTGACGAGACCCATCGCCTTTCCGCTACCCTCTTGGCTGCCGACTCCGAAAAGGACATCGCTGTTTTGCGGATTAATCCGGCCAGATTACCGGAACTCTCTTCCGTCTCGCTGCTTCCCCCTGGGGGCGAACCAGCAGTAGAAGGGGAAAGAGTGTTCACGATAGGTAGTCCGCTCCACCAAAGCAAGGTCATGACGACGGGCATTGTCAGCAAGGTTGAAAAGCGAGCGATCATATCGGACGTAAACATCAACCATGGAAATTCGGGTGGCCCTCTGTTCAACTCGCAAGGGGTTGTCATTGGCATTACCGCATTTGGGGATGTTTCCCTGCAGGGTGGGCCTGGAATTTCTGGCATCCTCCGCATTGAAGAGGCAAAGGACGTCATTGCGCAGGCTAAGGCAAAGATGGGGAGTGCCGCACTGCCGTCTGCGGAGTTCTTGCCAAATGAGCCGGATGATAAGTATCCGCTGGATTCAATCAAGAAAAATGCCCAGGTAGAGAAGTTTGATCTCCGACCTTACATCTTTGGAATGGGGGACTACGATGTTGCGATCATCACCCCAGTCCTGAGGTATCGCCATTACTCGAGCGAGGTCCGAGCTGAACGCCAGAAAGAAAAAAGAAACAGGAAAAGCCAGGCCGCGATAGCAGGCACTTTTCAGCCGCTTGATGACTTAAAGGGCTGGGAACAGTACATCGGCGAATATGCCCCAGTTATCATCATCCAGGCTAGTCCAAAGTTGAAAGAAACGTTCTGGTCGGCGTTTTCTCGGGGGATGGCTGCCTCACACGGATATGTCACGGGTCCGGCGAGCATGCACTTCAAGACCGACTTCTACAAAATGAAACTATTTTGTGGCTCAAAGGAGGTACAGCCATTGATGCCGGGTAAAGCTGAACGAGTACTCGATGTTAGCAACTCAGCCATTCGCATCACAGATGTGACGTTTGACGGTTTTTATGAATATCCCGCAGACTCGATCAGGCCCGATTGCGGCAAGGTAAGCTTGGAGCTTTTCTCCGAAAAAGAACCTGACAAACCCAAGGTAAAAGACCTGGAAGGAAAAACGGTTTCTACCGTGTTTAGTGATTTCCAGTCATACCGAAATCAGAATTCGCAAAAATGAGACCGTGCTCAGTCATGTTCTGCAGGGTTACCGGATTAAATGAACTGTGCAGGAACGGAAAAGGCCACTAAAATTTCTCTTGATGGCCGTTATTTATGTCGGCGACGACCTACCCTCCCACACACTTTCGCGTGCAGTACAATCGGCCCTGCGGGGCTTAACTTGAGGCGTCTTGCGAGCGTGAGCGTAGCGGGAGCCCGCAGCCGAAATCCCGAAGCACGGCGAGGGATCTCTTCCCGTGTTCGGGATGAGAACCGGTGTTTCCCCCGCGGTAAGATCACCGGCTTCGTCGGCGCGTGCGGTCGCTGCCATAGGGGTCCTTCGACTCCGGCGGCGAAGCGCCGCCTGGGCTCAGGATGACAATCTGGAGAAGGGCACTGATATCAACAAAAAAGGCCGCTCGCTGTGGCATAAACCCGAAGATGTCCCAGCTGGCGAAATAGCATCCGAAACCGTAGGCGTATTGGTCACTCTGCGAAAACGCCAGGGGCTGCTGCAGTAGGCGCTGACGCTGGTGCTGGTGACATACGACAGTGCGCCATTGGCGCCTACCGTCCAGATCGAATAAGCATCGTCGTCCGACCGCGAAGGCTCTGTTGCAAAAACTAAATGCCGCGTTTTCGGCAAGCAGCGCCGACGCCAGAGGGTTGGTTTTGGATAGAGCATCCCATTTCGGCTAAAAGCTGCTTTATGTCTGTAAATTATAGCGACATTACATAAAGATCATCCCGGTTGATCTGCCTTGTCGTGTTATGCTTCGTGCGCTTTCTAAGGCAGTCCGATGGTGTAGGAGACTGCTCGAAGGGCGACTCAATCCTATGGGGCTTTGATTGAAATGACTCTCTTTCGCAGAGAACGCATATCGCTTCGGGAAGCTTCCAGACAAAATCATTACACAACTTAGCGAGCAGCCAGATGGGATACACCCACCTGTTTATTTTTGAAGTCAACAAGAAAACCCAAGATCAAAATTTTCCTTCACCGACCACATCAGTGAGAACTAAAACGAGCGTAATTAGGAGAACTCCGCTATGGACAACGCAGTGATTAATCGTACCGGTAGCAATAACGTATTCTCGGCAACCTTGGGAACCTTCGCACTGACAGCCGCTATTATGCTGGCCCTGACGGTCGTGGTCACGCAAGAGGCGCGGGCGCAGACCTACACTGTCATTCACAACTTCGCCGGCGGCGCACAGGATGGGTCACACCCCTATAATGGCTTGACCATAAGAGGAACAAATCTGTACGGAACGACTGCCAATGGCGGGGCTAGCTACGGCACGGTCTACCAGTTAGCGCACCAAAGCACCGGCTGGGTGTTCAACCTGTTGTACAGCTTCCAGGGAGGCAATGACGGAGCCTATCCGACGGCGAGAGTAATCGCCGGGCCGAACGGCACTTTCTATGGCAGCACGATCGAGGGAGGTGCGGCCGACGCTGGTGTGGTTTTTAATTTGAAACCGCCAACCAACGCGATCTGCGGGACCACGCCCTGCGCTTGGACAGAAACTCCCCTTTACCAGTTCACGGGCGGCACCGATGGATATGGTCCTACAGCGGGTGATCTGGCTTTCGACCAAACAGGAAACATCTACGGCGTGACAGAGTTCGGGGGCACCACCGCCCACGGAAATGTCTACGAGTTGACGCCCTCGGGAGGGAACTGGACGGCAAACGTTCTCTACAGCTTCGGGGGAGGCCAGGACGGAGAATTTCCCTACAGCGGAGTGACCTTCGATCAAGCCGGTAACCTCGATGGTACGACGCGGCAAGGCGGCGGGACCGGCTGCCTAAGTAGTGTAGGCTGTGGAACGGTTTTCCAGTTGGTACAGTCAAACTCCGGCTGGACCGAGAACATCCTCTACAGGTTTCAAGGAGGCAGTGACGGAGGGTTTCCGGAAAGTGGCGTCATCCTCGACCCGGCCGGCAATATTTATGGTACGACTTCCATCTACGGCGACCTCTCCTGCAATAGCGGGTTCGGTTGCGGCGTGGTCTTTGAGTTGATGGCAATGGGCGGTAACTGGACGTTCAGTTCGCTTTACGACTTCACCACCCTCAGTGATCACTTGAAAAGCGGCCAACGATTATCACTTCAAAACCGGCCAACGGGATTGGCCGTCCAGGACTGAGAATGTTCTACCCTGCCGCCTCCTGTAGTGGCAAGTCGGTTTTGGTGCG
>JBAVSY010000129.1:0-35032 GCA_049695855.1 Candidatus Korobacteraceae bacterium
CGCACCAAAACCGACTTGCCACTACAGGAGGCGGCAGGGTAGAACATTCTCAGTCCTGGACGGCCAATCCCGTTGGCCGGTTTTGAAGTGATAATCGTTGGCCGCTTTTCAAGTGATCACTGAGGCACGCCAAATCTTGCGCATCCGGCGGTACTGCCCGGCAAGATTCCGGGCTACAGGCTGGCCAAACAGCTGGCGATCCCCAACCGGTAATCCGATTCCGATAGTCGTCTGAATATCAAAAGTTCCCTCCAGGCGCACCGTTCTCGAGGTAACTCAATGCGATTAACTGCCAAACCAGGCAAGTTCAATCAGCAAATGCCTCCGCTGATGCCAACTCTTTGTTACATCTGCAATAACGCCCGTTCCCTCGCTGATTCTCCCCGGTGGATTTATGCACTATTCATGTTGCATTGACTTCTTCGTCAATAGAGGAGAGCAAACTTGAGTGGTAGGAATCTCGGAATGCGGATCACGGGCGCACAAGGTCGCGATGGTTACTGTTCGCAATGAAGTCTTGCCGGAATCGCTGGGCCTGTCCGACTGCAAAACTGTTCCGTTCGATGAACTTCCCTTCGGCGCCCTTGACGCCACGGCCGGCAGCGAAGACGAACTGCAAGCCGTAGTGGTAGGCCGGTCCAGCGATTGCGACTTACCCTTGAGTATTCGCGAATCGCGCTTTTTCCGCAACATCGCCCGCCGTAGTGCCAGTGGCGAAGCGCCCCGCCGCACCCTGCTCGAGCTGGAAGCCTTCCTCAACGACACTCGCGGCGTGTGGGAGAACAGTTGGATTCGCTTTCCCGAGGCGAGGCTCGGCAAGCACGCGCTGCACGTCTTCCATGCCGACTTGCAGGTCACCCGCGATGGTTCCAGCGGCGAGCGCTCCGACGCCTTGCGCTTTCGCTTCACCCAGAACGGCGAGCCCTGGCTGCGCATCCCCATCAGCTATGCGCTGAAGTTGTCGCTGGCCGACCTGATCGGCGCGCAACCGCACCTGCCCGAGGCCATGCGCCAGGAAGCTTCGCGGCTGATGCGGCACTTCCTCAACGACAACACTTCGCCCGAGACTACCTCGTTCCACATCGTGGCGGCAGAGTGGAAGCATTCGCTGGGCGAGCAGTTGGCGCGCGAGGCGGCGCGGCGATTCCTGTTCACCTCGCTGCTGATCTCCTGGGCCAACCGGCGATTCGGCCTGCTGGAAACCGGACAACGCGCGCTGGTCTATCACGCGCCGGTGCCCTCGGTGCATCAGGAAGAGCTTTCGTCGTGCACCTCCGACTCGTTCTATCGCGAGCTTTTCATGAGTCCATGCCTCTCGGGATGGACCGACGGCGAAGAGAAGTATCAATACATGCACCTGTGTCATCAGGTGCTGAGCCGCAGCCAGCTGAACGCGGTGGCCAAGCTGCGCGAGGCGGGCATCATTGCCAACGATCTGATCGTGCTGCCCAGCCTGTCGAACGTGAGCTTGGCTAACAACGGGGTTCATATCAGCATCGGTAGCCGTGCGCTCAGTCGCCAACTGCGATGTCACAACGGATTCCAGCCGGCGGACGAGAAACGCCTGGGCGATCTCGCCATCAAAATCTACGAGCACTTCCTCGCACTTTTCGTCGGAACCTACACCGCGGCTCCCTACCGCGTCGGTTTCACCCAGTTTCATCCCGAACGACTGCTGTCGTTCCTGCCGCATGAGCTGGACTTCACCCATCTGCGCCTGCTGTGGCGCGAGTGGAAAGAGAAGGCGCACCTCAGCCTGTGCGGACACGCGCTGACCCCTTACGGTCCGCGCGGCTTCGATCACATGGTTGCGAAACTGTTTAACCTTCGCGGCGACTGCGTACCCGATGCGCGTCTGCTCACCTATCCGGTGGCCTGGCTGGCCAGCGAGCAGGCGTCGGCGCTGGATGGAACTAGCGGCAACATTCAGCGGTTGTCGTCAGAGCTGGACGAACTCGGCATCGTCGATCAGCGCATGTCGTTCTACATGCCGCTGCGGCTGCGGGAACAGCAGCGTGACGGCTACTCCGGCTTCGAAGCGCGTTATTACAGCCTGTTTCCCAGCTACGATCGCGACATGGCGCTCGCCGCCAATCTACAACAATTCCTGCTGGCGCTGGCCTACCGATTGGCGTTGCAGGGCGAGGTGACGCACCAGGAAATCCCCGACGATCCCACCTCGGAGAGCGAGCGCCGCCAGCCGTTCTTTTTCTCCGCGGCGGGCGTTCCGGCTTTCTACGTGCATCGCGAGTCGCGCAACCAGTTTCTGCGGGCCCTGCTGTTGAACTGCAAGAAAACTCGCCCCAGTCGCCGCCATCCCGGATATTTCCGGATCTCGATCCGCGACTATCGGCGGGCGTTGCTGGCTTACATCCAGCAGACGGCGGGCGATCTGGTCGAAGCCATGAACATGCATGCCACATTGTCAGACTTGGCTGCGCGCTGCAACGACCGGCAGCAAGAAGCCAGCCATCGCCTGTTGCACGGCGTGCTGGGCGATTCAGCCAGGGATGCAATGCGCATCGAAGCTCGAGAATTCAATCGTCTGGCAGAAGATTTTTATCGCGAGGAGCTGCGTCGCGAACATTTACGCGAGGCGCTGACCCATCTGCGGGAAGATATCCCCGAGCTGGAGCGCTCGGGGTCTGACGATGTCAGGCGTTGCCTGCGGCATGGCGTTCGCATCCAGGATGGGGCACGATTCCTGCATGACGTTGAGGAGCGGGTTTTGCGGGACGAGCTTTCGCCGCAGGAAATCGCAGCCCTGGTGAATCTGCTGGTGCTGTTGACGGACCAGGGCCGCCGCCGCACCGTGCAAGCATTGGCATGAGCCATATGGAACATCAGTATATCGATCGCGCGACTGGCAACGTGGTGCGCGAGCATCTAATGGCAAACTCGGTGGTCAGCGCGTTGTACTCGCCCGCGCTGGAGAAAGCGCCACTGCTGACCCGCGTGGCTTCTAGTCGCTATTTGTCGCGCGTGCTGGGCTACCTCAACTACGACAACGTGTTGTCCTCGCGGGCCACCGGCATGTTGAGGTTTCTACGCCAGTCTGGCATTCAGCTCTCAGAGTTCGTCGGCAACTTGTCGGAGTACGACACCGCCCGCAAGATCTTCGAGCGCCAGATTCGCTACTGGAATTGCCGCCCTATGCCGCTGGATCCGCGGGCCGTGGTCTGTCCGGCCGATTCGCGCGGACTGATCGGCTCGATGGAGGAGTCGTCGGGTCTGTATCTCAAGCAGAAGTTCTTTTCCTTCCCCGAACTGCTGGGCGATGGCTCGCCGTGGCAGCGGTCGTTCGCAAACGGCGACTACGCAGTATTTCGCCTGACCCCGGAAAAATATCACTACACGCATAGTCCGGTGTCGGGAAGGGTGCTCGATATCTACTCGGTTGAGGGACGCTACTATCCCTGCAATCCCAACGCGGCGGTGCAGTTGATGACGCCGGTCTCGAAGAACCGCCGGGTGGTGACGATTCTGGATACTGATTGCCCCAATGGCTCGGTCGCGGGCCGGGTGGCCATGATCGAGGTGGTAGCGCTCATGATCGGACAGATCGAGCAGCGTTCTAGCGAGCATCGCTACGAGAATCCGCGCGACATCGAGAAGGGGATGTTTCTGCGCGCGGGCGCACCTAAGGCGCTGTTTCGTCCAGGGAGCAGCACCGTGGTCCTGCTCTTCCAGCGCGATCGGGTTCGCTTTGCCCGTGACCTAGTCGAGAACCAGCAGCGCTGCGGGGTTCACAATCGCTTCTCTCTGACA
This sequence comes from Candidatus Korobacteraceae bacterium, assembly GCA_049695855.1. Classification (GTDB taxonomy): domain Bacteria; phylum Acidobacteriota; class Terriglobia; order Terriglobales; family Acidobacteriaceae; genus Bog-257. Next base: position 3,769 of record JBAVSY010000129.1, read on the forward strand.
TTGGGGGAGCCGGTCACGGAAACCGATGTCGCCGTGCGCTCGCTGCTGGCGATGCCGAGCGGGGTTGGAGAAAGCTCGGAAGACAGGTCTGTCGCCGACTAAAGTCGGCTCGGTGTCAGAAATAGAGCCTCGACGGCGCAGCTGAAGCTGCGCCCCTTCAAGGCGCTGCCGGCGTGGATTGCTTGGCGGCCCGTGCCGTGAAGGAGGAATCATGCTGAACCTTGGCTTCGTTGCCGCTCTTGCGCTGGGCCTGTTCGCCCTGGTGGTGTGGGGCGTCCGCACCTTGCCGGCCGAGCGCTGGCAGATGCTAGCGGCCGTGCCCATCGCGAAATCGGCCGATGGCTCGTGGCGCGGCTTGAACCTCACGTTCTACGGCTTCTTCAGCGCCACGGGAACCGCATTCGGCTTGGCGATCGCGCTGTTATTGCTGGCGTCGGTGGGGATTTCGGTGACCGTCAGCATTGCGCTGGTATTACTCGTGTTATTGGTGTGCGTGCCCTCCTCGCGGTTGATCGCTGGCCTGGTCGAGCGTAAGCGCAACACGTTTACCGTGGCCGGCGCTGCCTTTGTCGCTACCCTCGTCTTCCCGCTGCTGGTGCTGGCTCTGAGGCCGCTGGCGGTCCGGGTACTACATTGTGGCATTCCGGTGCTGCCCACTTTCGCGGCGGCAGCCATCGCCTACGTGTTGGCCGAGTCGGTGGGACGGCTGGCTTGTCTGAGTTTTGGATGCTGCTACGGCATGCCGTTGCGCGACGCTAATCCCACGATCGCCCGGCTGTTTCACAAGCACAACTTGGTGATCCACGGCGCTACCAAGAAAGCATCGTATGCTTCCGGGCTCGACGGCGAGCCGCTGATTCCGGTACAGGCGGTCACGTCAGCGGTATTCGCCGTATCAGGACTGGCCGGAGTCGCACTGTTCCTGGGGCAGCAATTTCGTTTGGCCGCGCTGATTCCCCTCATCGCCAGTTGGGGATGGCGCGCCGGCTCGGAGTGGTTGCGTGCCGACTATCGGGGCGCATCACGAATTTCCGCCTACCAGGTGATGGCCATCGTCTCCGTGATCTACCTCACTGTGGTAGTTCTGCTGATGCCCGCAGCCTCGCCGGTCGCGCCCGACCTGGCCACGGCCTTCGCGCAGGTGTTCTCCGTGCCGGTGATCTTGGCGCTGCAGCTGTTCTGGGTTGCGCTGTTCCTGTACTACGGCCGAAGCCGGGTGACCGCATCGACGCTGTCGTTTCATGTAGTGGCCGACCGGATCTGATGTGGTCGCCTGATCTAAAGCCGCATCGGGAGGGGACCGCAGTTCCCTCGGCTGCGCTTCGCTCCGCTCCGGATGCAAATATAGGGATGGTTCCGCTGCCCGCTCGGGATAACAATTCAAATAGGGCAAGAGTCCCACCGCCCAAGCGCGAAACTTCGCAGCGGCTTTAGAATTGTCGATGCATGTCTCTGATCCTGGCTTCGGCCTCGCCGCGGCGTTCCGAACTTCTGCGCAGTGCCAATATCTCTTTTACCGTCGACCCGGCGCACCTGCGCGAGGAGCCGCTGCCGGAGGAGAAGCCGCTCGACTACGCCCAGCGTCTTGCCCGTGAAAAGGCTTACGCGGTGTTTCCGCGGCATCCGGACGACGCCGTACTAGGCGCCGACACAGTCGTAGTGGTGGACCAGCATCTGCTGGAGAAGCCTGTGGATGAGCTCGATGCGGCGCGTATGTTGCGGTTGCTCTCCGGCCGCACTCATCAGGTGATTACCGGGGTTTGCCTGCTCGCGGCGGGATTCGCCCAGACCTCGGCTGAGATCACGCAGGTGCATTTCAGCCTGCTATCGGAAGTTGAGATCGCCGACTACGTCCGCACCGGCGAGCCCATGGACAAGGCCGGAGCCTACGCTATTCAGGGCATCGCCTCGCGCTGGGTCGACCGCATCGAAGGCTGCTACTTCAATGTGGTGGGATTGCCGGTACCGCGGGTTTATCGGATGTTGCGGGCTGCCGAAGCGGCGACGGGAAGAGTATCCCTGTGACGTGCTGAAGTCAGCGACTACTTTTTCTCTTCAGTCGGGGGATTCGTTGGCTTGGGATTGTTCGCCCCGTTCTGATCGTTGAGCGACGACTTGAAATTGCGAATTCCTTCGCCCAGGCCCTTCCCCAGATCGCCGAGCTTCTTCGGTCCGAAGATCAGCAGGACAATCACTAGTATCACCAGCAGGTGCATCGGCTGGAATAGACCTTCCATACTAGCGCCTCCACGAAGCCCGGCTTGGCTGCGGCCGACGGGGAGCGGGCTTCCAGTCAGATTCTAGGCTTTCGCCGGGGACCCGTCAAAGCAAGACTCGCGCCGGAGCCACGGTGAATAACGCCGCAAATCCATTACCGTTCGAGCTCAAGCTGGAGCGCGAATCCCTATTGCTACACTGAATGCTGGCTGCCATGTCCATCGCGATTCGCTCGTTTGCCAAGATCAATCTCGGATTGAAGATTGGCCCGGCTCGGCCCGACGGCTTTCATGAGCTCCGCACCATCTACCAGACGCTGGCGCTGCATGACGTGGTGCGCGTGGAGGTACAGCCTGGTTCGGGGATTGAGATTCGCTGCAACGATCCCCGGGTGCCGCTGGATGCGACGAATACCTGCTACAAGATGGCGGAGCGAGTGTTGGCGATTTTGGCCGGCGCTGGGACTGCTGCATCGCGGGAGACCACAGGTCCCTCGGCTCCGCTTCGCTCCGCTCGGGATGACAAAAATAATAGGGGGGCGCGTAACGGCGCACCTGGGGGGGCGCCACTTCAAAACCAAACTGAGGCCGCGCCCCCTCAAAACCGAACTGAGGCCGCGCCCTTACAAAGCCAGACTGAGGCCGCCAAGGCGAATGCCCGGGTAGAGCGGCGCTTCAGCGCCGCGTCCCAGCCGGACATCTCTTTTCCCGAGCCGGCTTTAGCCGGCGGCAGAATTGTCATCGACATCGACAAGCGCCTGCCGGTGCAGGGCGGCATGGGAGCGGCTTCGTCGAATGCCGTGGCCGCGATGCTGGGATTGGAGCGTGCTTTAGGCGTGGAGTTGGCCGCAGAAGACAAGTTGCGCATCGCGGCAGAAGTGGGCAGCGATGTGCCGCTGTTCCTGATTGGCGGAACTGTGCTGGGCGTCGGTCGCGGCGAGGAAGTGTATCCCCTGCCCGATTTGCCGACCCAGCATGTGGTCGTGGTCACACCGCCGATCGGGGTGTCGACACCCAAGGCCTTCGCGCAATGGGATGAACTGGCCGCGCGCAACGCCGCATTGACCGCTCCGGATGCCGCAGGTACAATAAACAAGTTCAGCGAAAGTGTGTTTGCTTGGCTGAACGCAAGTTATGACCCGCAGGCTGGGCCCCCGGCAAGTCTTGGACTTGGCGGTGTAGAGGTTAAACCTGCATCCGGTGTTCCCGCGATAGGCGGGGACCGGGCCGAGACGCCGCTTCTCGACCTCGTCCGAGCCGGGATCGAGAACGACTTCGAACGCGTCGTCTTTCCTGAGTATCCCGAGTTGCGTGAGGTAAAACGAGTATTGCAGCGCGAAGGCGCGCTCTATGCGTCGTTGTCTGGTTCGGGCTCGACGTTGTATGGGCTGTTCGCTTCCGCCCGAGAAGCGCAAGCCGCAGCCGAGCGCATGATCGCTGCCGGATATGGGGCGGTCGCGACCACGACCTTAACGCGGGAAGAGTATTGGAAGGCAGTGACTAGGGGCTAGTAACTGGCAACTAGCTTGTTACCAGACGGGGCCGGGTTTCGGATCGCCGGTTCGAATCAGACCAGTCTCGCTTGCGGGATGGAAGAGCTTAGCCCAGCGCTTCAGCGCTGGGTATGCGGTCATTGAAGCCTGAGTCCCGTAGGGACGACACGATCTTGCGACGATAGAGGTCCTTCGACTCCGGCGGCGAAAGAACATGCCGCCTACGCTCAGGATGACAACCTGAGGCAGAAGGTACGCGACGAATCGTAAGAAGCAAGCTGAAGGCTGATGGCCGAGAGCTGACGGCTTGTATTACTGGGCGGTCGACTAATGGTAGGTCAAGTGCCTTTGGAGCACTTTGTCTAGGTTCGAATCCTAGCCGCCCAGCCAAGAACCAGTTGTCAGTGGCTAGTTATCAGTTGTCAGTAAAAAAGCGAACCGCGAAGAGCGTAGTTTCAAGACCCAGCGTGTAACTCAACCAGGTTAGGCGGGGGTATTTGACGCAATGGATACAGCAGCGAAGACGAGCGTAGTTCCTCCGGTGATGGCGCCGGGCGATGGTTCAAGTGCTGTCGCGCAACAGCCTAAGGTCGATCCGAAAGCCGCACCCAAGCCGGTACGGGCGCGCCAGGACGATAAGTGGAAGATTTTCTCCGGCACGGCTAACGATGCCCTTGCCAAAGATGTTTGCGAGTTTCTCGGTTTGCCGCTGGGGCAGGCGCGCATCGACAAGTTCTCCGACGGCGAGACGTATGTGCAGATCGAGGAGAACGTGCGCGGCGCCGATGTCTTCATGGTGCAGCCCACCTGCGATCCGGTTAACGAGCATCTGGTGCAGCTGCTCTTGCTGATCGATGCCTTGAAGCGCGCTTCGGCCCGCCGCATCACGGTAGTGATTCCGTACTTCGGCTATGCCCGGCAAGACCGCAAGGACAAGCCGCGGGTGCCGATTTCGTCGAAGCTGGTGGCGGATTTGTTGACCACGGCGGGAGCCGATCGAGCGTTAGTCGTCGATCTGCATGCGCCGCAGATTCAGGGGTTCTTCAACATCCCGGTGGACCACTTGTTTGCCTCGCCGGTGCTGGTGGATTACTTCCGCAAGAAGCAGTTTCCGGATCTAACCGTCGTATCGCCGGACGCTGGTGGCGTGGAGCGGGCGCGCTTCTTCGCCAAGAAAATGGATTCGGCGCTGGCCATTGTCGACAAACGCCGGGTGGAAATGGATGTGACCGAGGTGATGCACGTGATCGGCGACGTACACAACCGGACGTGTCTCATCCTCGATGACATTATCGATACCGCCGGCACGCTGGTGAAAACCTGTCAGGCGTTAACCGATGCAGGTGCTCGCGAAGTGTATGCCTGCGCTACTCACGCCGTGCTTTCGGGCCCGGCTATTGAACGGATTTCGCAATCGGGGTTGGCCGAAGTGGTGGTGACCAACACTATTCCCCTGAGCGAAGCTGCGCGCCGGGAGCCGAAGATCAAAGTGCAGTCGGTTCACGGCCTGATCGGACGCGCTATCCAATCGATTCACGAAGAAACTTCAGTCAGCAGACTGTTTTTGTAAAGGAACGAAATTATGGCTACAGCAACCGCAGAGAAAAACGTAGAAGCCAAGCCGCGGCAAGGCGGCGGCAAGAATGATGCGCGCCGTCTGCGCAGGAGTGGCCTGATTCCGGCCGTGGTCTATGGCGCGGGACAGGACTCAAAACCCGTTGCCGTCGATCCCAAACAGATGCGGCGGATTCTGAACTCAGAGTCCGGACACAACTCCATTTTCGATCTCACTCTGGACGGCCAGACCGCCAAGGTCATGATTGTGGACTGGCAGTTCGAGCCCATCAAGAGCGCACTGCTCCACGTGGACCTCAAGCGCATTGCCATGGACAAGGTGTTGCAGGTGAGCGTGCCCATTGTACTCAGGGGCGAGGCGCCCGGCGTCAAACTGCAGGGCGGCATCCTGGAGCAGATGTTGCGTGAAGTTGAAATCGAATGTCTGCCGGGCGACATCCCGGGGCATTTGGTTGCCGACGTCAGCAAGCTGGAGTTTGGTCAGACGATTCGTGTTTCGGACCTGACTCACGATGAGAAACTGAAATTCATTACGGACGAGAACCAGGCCGTTGCCCACGTGACCGCAGTGAAGGAAGTGGTGGAAGCCGCTCCCGCCGAAGTTGCAGTGGAAGCCGGAGCCACACCTGCCGAGCCCGAAGTCATCAAGAAGGGCAAGCAGGAAACCGAAGGCGAAGCTGCCGAAGCTGGCGACAAGGCAGCCAAGCCAGAGAAGTCCGAGAAGAAGAAGTAAGCGCGGTGAAGCTGATCGTCGGGCTCGGCAATCCGGGCATCGAATACCAGTTCACACCGCACAACATGGGTTTTCTGGCGGTGGACCGCATTGCCGAGCAGTGTGGAGTGCGCGTCAACAATCGCCACTGCCGTGCACAGACAGCACGGACGCGCTTGGCCGGACACGAGGTCGTGCTGGCCAAGCCGGAAACCTATATGAACTTGAGTGGCGCCTCAGTTGCCGAGCTGGTACGTGAGTATGAGACGCAACCAGAACATGATCTGGTGCTGCTCTACGACGAACTGGATTTGCCCTTCGGTTCGTTGCGAGTTCGGCCGCGGGGCCGTTCGGCGGGACACAACGGCGTGGAGTCGGTGATTGCCGCGCTGGGTACGCAGCAGATCACGCGTATCCGCATGGGAGTTGGGCCCGATTATCCCGTGGGCGATGGCGCACGTTACGTGCTGTCGCAGTTCAAGAAGCCGCAGCTGGCGGTCGTGGATCAGGTGCTCGAGGAAGCGGCAGAAGCGGTACGAGTCATCCTTGCCGATGGCGTGCAGGCGGCGATGAACCGTTTCAATCGCAAAGCGGAAGAGGCGTCGCCGGAGTAGGGGTCAGGTGTTAGGGATGGGAAAACTTTCTAGATCCGCTAACCGCTGGGGGACAGAAGTGAAGTTCGGCCACGCTGCTTGACGGGCGAAAAATCCAGTCCCACTGTGTGGGACGAAAGATCCTAGCCCAGCGCTTCAGGCTGGGTTGGGGCAGGGTCTAGAGTTAGAGTCCCTTCAGGGGCGGCACAGATTTAGCTGAGAGCTGACGGCAGACGGCTGATAGCCGACGGCCTCCAGCTCAGGAGAAAAAACAGAATGCAACGTACTTACGAATTGATGTTCATCGTCCGTCCCGACATGGCGGAAGAGGACCAGGACAAACTGATCTCCAACCTGGAAAGCCAGGTCGGTACTGCGGGCGGCACGGTGAAAAGCATGGAACGCATGGGCAAGCGCCGGCTGGCGTATACCGTCCGCAAGTTTCAGGACGGCATTTATATGGTGATGGTGCTGGAAGGCGAAGGTGGCATGGTGAAGGAAGTGGAGCGCCGGTTGCGCGTGGCCGAGCCGGTCATCAAGTTCATCACCGTGCGCATCGACGAGGAACAGAAGCGGCTGGCCAAGATCAAGGCGATCCGCGACACCAAGGTCCGCGGCAAGGGGACGCGCGCGGCTGCCGCGGCGGAAGCAGCAGCCGCAGCCGAGGCCGCAGCAGCTGCGCTGCCGGAACCGTTGACGCCGGAGACGGCGCCCGCCGAGGGTGCCGAACCGACACCCGCCAGCGCGTAACCGATAGCAACTGGGCCTGGTCGGTATCCGCCAGCGCGTGGTCGCTTTGATCAGTGCATAGCTGTTTTGAAAGGGCACGGCTTCAGCCGTGCCGCAACGGCCACACTTTTTCCGGGCTTTAACCCCGGCTGTAGATTTCGAGAGGCTGGCAGTTCCGGCCAAGATAAAGATCGGGGCTCACCATAGCCCGAAGGAGAATCATGGCAGACGAACCCATTAAAGCAGCAAGCAGCGACGCTCCAGCGCCGCGTTCCGACAGCGGTCCCCGCGAAGGTGGCGGAGGTCCTCGCGGACCACGTCCGGCAGGACGTCCCGGCGGCGGCCCCGGCGGTCCTCGCGAAGGCGGCCGGAAATTCTTTCGCCGCAAGAAGGTTTGCAAGTTTTGCGTCGAGAAGATCGATGGCATCAACTATAAGGACGTGCGCCTGCTCTCCGGCTTTGTGGCGGAGAGCGGCAAAATCGTCCCCCGGCGTTTGACCGGCGTATGCACGCCGCATCAGCGTCGCCTGGCCGACGCTATCAAGCAGGCTCGCAACATCGCGTTGCTGCCCTTCGGCGGAAGGTGAGAACAGTTGCCGGTTGTCAGTTGTCAGTGGCCGGTTGTCAGACACCGGCAGCGGCAGGAGCCGACAAATTCGCTTGCCGACAGCAGGTAGGATGCAGGCGTGTAATCGACATAGTCCCACTTTGTGGGACGAAAGAGCGTAGCCCAGCGCTTCAGCGCTGGGTAGCTGAAGAAACTAGTCGAGCCCTGTAGGGACGACACAGCAAGAGGCACGGGTTCAGCCGTGGCCGCACCGACGCCGGGATGATACAAGCCCGGCACGGTAATTAAGATCGAACGGAGTTCTATTCATGGAAGTCATTCTGAAGGAAGATGTATCCAAGCTGGGCTCTCGCGGAGACGTGGTGAAGGTGGCCGAAGGTTATGGCCGCAACTATCTCCTACCCAAGAAACTGGCGATCGAAGCCACGCCGGCCAACCGCGCCGTTATCGAGCAGATGAAGGCCGCCGCGGTGCGCCGTCTGGCCCGCGACAAGGGCGATGCCGAAGCTCTTGGGAAACAACTGGTCGGCGTCGAGCTGCTCTTCGTCCGCAAGTCGGGCGAACGTGAGCAGCTTTTCGGTTCCGTCACCTCGGCCGACATCGCGCGCGAGCTGGAGCACAAAGGCCTCAACATCGATCGCCGCAAGATCCAGCTGGACGAGCCCCTGAAAGCCATCGGCGACTTCAACGTGCCGGTAAAGCTGCACAAGGACGTCATTGTGCCGGTAAAGGTGACCATTCAGAAGGAAGCGACTGTCGAAGTTGCCGCTCCAGCCGAGCCAGTCGAAGAGGCCGGCGCCGAAGCATAAGGCATCAATGGATCAGTGGCGTCGGCCGACCGGTCGGCGTCCACATCCTTTGTCGCGTGATGCCGCTCCGAACGCTGGACGACAACCCTGCCCTGAGCCTGTCCAACGGAATCTGCCGTTTTCTCACGCGGTCACCACTAACACTCGATCCGCACTGGCTGCGATCTGCTGCCGAATGGGCCTGCCGAGGATAATGCAACCTTCGCTTGCGGTATGATTCATGGCCATGTTGTCTCCATGGATCAGGAAGCCGCAGCGCCCGAACATCTGGTTGCCGGGAGCGTTATCCAAGGCCATCACGACTGGGCCTTTTTCCGGACCCTGGAAGGCGGGACCAATAGTGTATGTGCCTTGTGGTATCGGTCCTACGTCTGGATCGTTTTGAAGATTGGGATTGTTAAGTCCTGCCCCATTCCCACTGTACCCGGTGCCAATGGGGACGCCATCCAATAACAGGGCCCCGGTAGATTGACTATAAGACCATGGCATAGTGCGAATTCTCCGGTGCAGGCCCGCGCGTCGAATTATCGGTTCAGATATAGTCCGCCACCGTACTCTGGCCGCCCATTACCGCGACATCGGCTTTTGCTCTGTCTCCCACCTGGCCGTACCACGCCGACTGCTGCATCTGCTGGGAAGCCGTGGCCCAGTCCTGATTATTGATAGCCTGGATAGTGAGAACGAACTGGGAAAACTTTGGGGCCCCGAGATTGAAGACCATGTCGACGACTACAATCTGCCTATCGTTCGACAGTTGAGTACTGAAGTTCACGACTGATCCCTGGGCGCCTTGTACAGCGGTTGTCAAACTACCGTCCAGAAGCGCGTCAATCTGAGCGTCAGTCAAGCTCTGCTGGCCAGAGCGCACTTGGTTGTAGTTCAGACCCAAGGCCGCGATCGCTGCACTCGCCCCGGCAGCATCCAGATTAAATCCAACCCCGACCGTGGGATGTCCTTGTGTGTCGATGTAGGTCTTGTTCCGGCGACCTTCCCAACGGCTGATCCATGCTCTTGCCTGGCCCATATCCATACTGTACTTCTCCTTCAAGCTCATATGACGAACAGTGGCCCATTTTCTCTGACGTATCGTCTGCCCTGGTGACTAGGTCAAGCTCCATTGACCGCTACTTTGCGGCGAATGAGTCTGATATTTATCTCGCCAAAGTTCTCCTTGGTGCTTCCTAAACTCTAATATTGCACTGCGTTATAAGTTCATCCATTCCGGATGGTAGTCTTTCCAGATACCGGTTCCGGCGGAGATTTGGCGGACGGGCATATCTTCTGCATGTTTGGCGGTGCGAACCCACTCCCAGGCGTGCAACATTTCAGACTTATTGAAGTAACGGGTCTCGGCTTCGAGAATTGCGGCACCGGCAGTGACAATCGCTACAATCTCTTCCCACTTATCTGCGCCCACCACGGCCATGCGCGCGATATGGGTTGTGTGCTTCTGCAGAAAGCGCATCTCCTCCCAGTGCGCTTTCCAGTCTGCCCCTTGCATCTCGGAGAGATCGGCCAGAATGCCGATCGGCTTGTGCTTTCGTTCCCTGATGAGAACTTCGATTTGCGGCTCGAAACCTTTGATGTCTTCGTCCGTCATCCTGCCGACTACCTTGAAACCTAATACTCCTCCCGAACTCTCTCTGAGTCGTTCGATCATGCCAGTTCATGCTCCTTCGTGATTATGGGTGGTATGAGATTATTGAACTCGTGAGTAATGATGCACGGGATTGGCGGCGATGGCTAGGGAAATCAGAAAGCAGTGGCTAGTGGACCGTGGCTGGAAAAGCGGTGCGCGCGGCTCCTGGACGACATGCGAAACTTCAGGGTTCGCTGCGGAGGCACAGAGGTCAGGGAGACGAGTCAATGGAAAACCACCCGGCGTATCTTTCGTGACTCCGGGTGAATTGAGGTGTTGCGGCCGGAAACGAAAGCCATTGCAAAATCATACTTCAGCCATGTTACGCGGCCACATTCAAGCCAGACGTGATGGAGGGCACCGCCGGACAGTTAACTCCCCCGGCGCCATTCGATTCCATCTGTTGCCAGCCCTGCTGCATGGCGGAGAACGCCTGCTGCGCCGCCGTCAGGTTGCCGGACTGCAAAGCCTGTCCCATCTGACTCAGAGCCTGCGAGAACGCGCTTTGTTGTGCCGACACGGACCCCGCATGGGCAGAATGAGGTACGGCGCAAGGTCCGACAAGGTTCGACGGAAGGGACGCGAATGCTTGCTGCGCGGCAGAAAGATTACCCGACTGCAGCGCCTGCCCCAGCGAGTTGAGCGTCTTGGCCACGGGGCTGTTGCCGGAAAACTGGCTGGCCGCGGATTGCGACAAGGTGACGAAGTCGGTTTGGGCCTGGGTCAGACTGCCGGACTGCAAATCCTGGCCTAATTGCTTAAATTCACTGCGTACTTGCTGGTAATTATGTTGCAGGCTGGCGAGTTGCGACAAGCCAGCGCTGGCGATTCCGGCTACGGACATGTTGGCCTCCTCCACGCGCCAGCCCCGGCCAACGCCATGCCCATCAGAGGACAATGAGCATTGCATCAGGCCGTGTGCCAGCGCATTTATAGCTGGCGCAATTCCAACGCCGGAAAGAATTAGGAAGCACTAATATTGTCGCCGCCGAATTACTTCTTGTCGTCCACCAACCGGACCACAATCTGATCGATCGTGTCGAGCGCTTTCTTAGTAGGCATGGTGTTGTTATTGGTCATCACCGAGAACGCAATAGGTTCACCCGATTGGGTAGTAGCATATCCGGCCAACGAATAGACGTGCGAGAGCGACCCCGTTTTGGCCCGGACCACCTTTGCGGCCGGGGTGTTGTGGAAGCGGTCGGCCAGCGAGCCGTCCACGGCCGCCACCGGCAGAGTGTCTTCGTAAGTTCGTCCCCAAGGTTGCTGATGGCAGTAGCGCAGAATGGCCACGATAGCTTGCGGGGTTACCAGGTCCTCGCGCGACAATCCCGAGCCATCATAGAAAACGAACTGGTCGGCTTTGACGCCGGCGTTCACCAGGAATCCACGCAGTACTTCCAGGCCACCTTCAATCGAACCCGACGTCCCTTTCTCCTTGCCCAGCAGACGCAACATCAGCTCGGCATGAAGATTCTGGCTAACCTTATTAATGATGCGCAAGTCCTGGGTCACCGGCTGCGACTGATAACTGGCCAGCACCATCGGCGCGGGATTGGGTGGCCTGGTGGTATCGCCTCCGCCGGAAGCCATGGAAGTTACGCTGAAAGTTTCTGTCGAAGCTAGTTCGGTATGGTGGGTTCGCGCCCGGCCATAGATCGTAACCCCACGCTCCTCCAGCAATTGGCGAAACAGTCTTGCCGTGAAGTCGGCGGGGTCTTCAATGGCCAGGGCTTCGCCAAAGCCGGGATCGTCTTGAGGGATGTTGCCCCAGAAGGTCAATTGATTGGAGCCCGGCTCGCGGTTGATGGACACGGTTCGCGGCCCGGTACCTTGCGGCGTGGTCATCACCCGGTTGTCAATCTTGTAGTACTCGGGAAACGGGGTGATGCTAAGGAACGCCCGTTCCCCCGGGCGTTGTGCCGGCATGATGTTCACAAAGATCACATTATCGTTGATGGTCAGGGCCGACACCGGTGCGCCCCACTCGCGCGCCAGATCATCCTGCGACCAGCCTTCCCCGTAACGCTCGAAGACAAAATAGGAATCGTCAGCGATCACGTCACCGTCAACGTACTTCAAACCATGCTGCACCAACTGGTCCGCCAGATTCTGCAGTACCTGGATGGGCGGCGCTTTGCGTTCGGTGTGCAGGTTATAAGGCAGGGTACGGCCAGAAAGATTGGGATCGCCCCGGCCAACCACCACCAGATCGGAGTCCAAGCGGCCGTACTTATCCAGCGTACCCATGGTCTCGACCGTGGTCTTGAAGCGATAGTCGGAACCGATGAGTCCGAACACGGCGGCGGTGGTGAACAGCTTGGTGTTGGATGCAGGCGTAAACATCCTGTCCTGGTTATGCGCGAAGATGGGCCTGCCCGTGTCTAGCGACACCGCATAGATTCCCCAGAAACCGCGCGCGGCCTCGGGATCGCTCAGCATCTGTTCGATGTCGTGACTTAACTTGCGGCGATTTTCCGGCTTGCCGTCGATCTTCTTATTGTTGCCTGCATAAGCCGGGACAAGCAGCGCAAGCCAGACTAGGACGACGGCGAAATAGCGGGCCCGGAACATAGGACTACTTTCCCCGATTCTAGCATTGCGGTGCAAGTGCTCTTATTTACAACTATATCTTCAATCGGCTGGGAAAGCTCCGAGCTTCACGCCTGCCGCCTGAATCCACATCTTCGCCATTACAATCGCAATATGCGGCCGCGTTATCGCTGGCAACTCCGTTCTCGGGCTCTGGAACTGGGAGAGCGAACCCTCATTATGGGGGTGATTAACGTCACTCCCGACTCCTTTTCCGATGGCGGAAGCTTTCTGGCGCCGGAAAAGGCCGTGGAGCACGCGCTACGCTTGCTCGACGAAGGCGCCGACCTGCTCGACATTGGCGGCGAGTCGACCCGACCGGGGGCGCGTGTGGCTTCCGGGGGGACCACTGCGGGCACCAAGCCGATGGTCACGGAAGAGGAAGAGCTTCTGCGGATCATGCCAGTGCTGGAAGGCATCTTGCGGGTTCGTCCGCAGGCGCTGCTCTCCGTCGATACCTATAAGTCAGCAGTCGCCCGGGCCGCAGTAGAGGCGGGCGCGGAGGTTGTCAATGACGTAAGCGCTTTTCAGTGGGACTCGCAAATGGCCCGCACCTGCGCAGAACTTCAGTGCGGCGTGGTGTTGATGCACACTCGCGGGCATCCGGAAGAGTGGCGAACTCTTCCACCCGAAGGCAACCTAACTTCAGTTGTTGAGCATGACCTGGCGAATCGCCTTCAAGTTGCCTTCGAGCAGGGGGTACTACGCTCGCGAATTGTGCTTGATCCCGGCTTCAGTTTCGGTAAGAACTTCGAGCAGAACTATCCACTCCTGGCGCACCTCGACCAGTTGCACCGGCTGGGCTTTCCCCTGCTGGTGGGAACCTCGCGCAAGTCGTTTGTGGGTCGCACGCTGAGTAAACGAACCGGGCAAGAAGTACCGCCGTCGGAACGCCTCTACGGATCCATTGCCGCTATGGTCGCCAGCATTCTGAGGGGTGCTCACATCGTGCGAGTTCATGACGTCAAGCCTGCGGTGGAAGCCGCGGCAGTTGCCGATGAGGTGCTGGCGGCTGGTGACGCTAACTAGAAGCTATCCAGCTATCTCATAAGTCGTTTCTGGTGTGTGTCAGGGCATGACGAGTGGTGCCGAACGACACGCCAAGATCGGGGCTTGGCCACGGCAAACGACTGGGTTAGTCACTCGCTGTCTAAGTCCTGTTCTTCTGAGAGCATAATTGTTCCTCGTGGCTAGCGAGGGATATCGGCAAAACTCCGCAACTTTCTCACATACCGAAAACCTCGTCCTTTCATCTAAACAAACACTGACGGCCGTAGGGACTCTGCTTCCCAGTTGAGGCTGCCGTTCATGAGGTCCGATGAATCAATTAACCTTGCCTACTCTACTTATTTTGCTCTTAACTTGTCCGGTATTCGCGGACGGTCCAGCTTCTCCACCGCCGCCGAAGGCGCCGTTCACCGACTACCGTTACGAAAAGCCGGGAACCATTCGCAAGATTACGCCTCAGGATCTGCCTGCGCCGTTTGCGACCAAGTCGGCGGCCAACGGACCTAACGTGGTTGACCGTCCGAAGAATGTCTGGCCGCAAGCGCCGGCCGGCTTTAAGGTCGAGCTGTACACGACGAACGTGCAGGAACCGCGCGAGATTCTCACCGCACCCAATGGCGATTTCTTCGTGGCCGAGAGCCACAGTGGCGACATCAAAATCTTTCGCGGCATCACGGCGGACGGAAAGCCGCAGCAGACGGCAGTCTTCGCCACCGGCTTGAAACAGGTTTACGGGATCGCTTTCTATCCTCCTGGACCGAACCCGCAATACGTATACATTGGCGACACCGACGCCGTGCTGCGCTTTCCCTATCACAACGGAGACCTGAAAGCGACCGGCCAGCCGCAGCAACTGGCTTCGTTGCCGTCCGGAGGCGGGCACTGGACCCGCGATCTGGTGTTCTCGCCTGACGGCAAGCGGCTATTCGTCGGAGTGGGGTCTGCTTCCAACGTGAATGATCCCGATACCCATCCCGAAGAAAAGAATCGCGCCGACATTGTGGTGATGAATCCTGACGGCTCGGGCATGCACGTTTACGCCTATGGCATTCGCAATGCCGGAGGCGGCCTGGCCATCAATCCGAAGACAGGTGAGCTGTGGTGCTCGGTGAACGAGCGCGATCAACTGGGCGACAATCTGGTGCCCGACTACATCACCCACGTGCAGGAAGGCGGATTCTACGGCTGGCCGTATTACTATATCGGCGGCAATCCCGACCCGCGGCTCAAAGGGGCGCATCCCGAGCTTAAGAACAAAGTGATCGTCCCCGATGTGTTGCTGCAACCGCACAATGCGTCGCTCGAAATGGCGTTCTACCAGGGCCAGCAGTTTCCCTCGGAATATCAGGGTGATATCTTTGCATCGCAACATGGCTCGTGGAACAGAAATCCCCGGGCGGGATATGAAGTGATTCGCGTGCCGCTGCATCAGACCGGCCAGGCCAGCGGCGAGTATGAAGACTTCCTGACCGGATTCGTTCTTCCCAACGGCGACGTATGGGGACGGCCGGTAGGCGTCACTGTGGCTCCCGATGGATCGTTGTTGGTCACCGACGACGGATCGAATTCCATCTGGCGCGTCAGCTATGCGGGGAAGTGAAAAGTGGCGAAGAAGAACTGCTCACATTGTCATCCCGACTGAGGACTTTAGTCCGGGCGGAGGGACCTGCTGTTCTGCGGCGGAGTGGCACCCTTACCCCTTGACCACTTCCGCCTCACCGCCTTCCGGTCCATAGAAGAATACCCAAGTGGCGAAGTCGTCGGTGAATTCGACGAAGCGGTGTTCCTCGCCGGCGGGAACAAAGAGCACGTCGCCCGCACCGAACGTGGTTTCGTGCGACCCGTGACGGAAATGCCCCGTTCCACTGATGATTACGTAAATCTCGTCGCGGGTATGAGGTGTCTGCGGATCGTTGCCGCGAGGGGCATACAACTCCACGGTCAAGGTGCCATGGCGAAACAACTCAATATATCGTTCGCCACCGGGGCCGGGAAGTTGGTCCAAGCCGGTGAGCACCTTCAGATAGCCGCTAACGATTTTGCCTTCGATCTTCATGATTTCGCTGCCACGATATGGCCCAGATCAGTTTTTGCTTTCGGCTTCCATATGCCGATGATGATCCCCATCAGGATACAGCCCAGAAAGGGATAGGCTGCGGCAATCAGGATGAACGAACCGGTGCGAAGTTCAAAGACCATCTCGGTAATCATGGCCAACGCAGCGGCCAGGCCAACTAGAATGCCGATACTGATTCCGCGGAAAAGTCCGTGGGTTTCGGAAGTGCTGACCAGCCTGGCAATGGCATACGCTATGAAGATACTGCAAACCAACGCGATGATGTAAGGCCAGAAGTTGGGATGGGACGTATAGGCTTGCATCTCTTCCGGCGCCATACGCAATC
The DNA here is from genome assembly GCA_049695855.1 of Candidatus Korobacteraceae bacterium. Taxonomy (GTDB): domain Bacteria; phylum Acidobacteriota; class Terriglobia; order Terriglobales; family Acidobacteriaceae; genus Bog-257. The sequence continues at coordinate 20,105 of JBAVSY010000129.1, forward strand.
CCGCTTTCCACTGCTTGGCAAAGGTTGTAAACCAAGCGGCTCCCAACAGCCAGTCAGCAACTGCCGCCACCAGGATTGCAGCCCAATTCAATCGCATCGTTCCTCCTCTTCGCCACCGGCGTGACAATACCTCGTTCCATCAAGTTACGCAATTGTAATTACAAGCCATCCCGTAAATCAGCTTTGAAAGGCGGTAGCTTCGACCCTGCCCTAGCGAAGTGGTCTAAGAGCCAAAATCCAGGTCCTGAAGTCTTTCCGGGACAGGGCAAATTTTCAATACGTCTTGTGGCGAGTAGCCGTGCTCGCGCAGAGTGCGCAGGCTGAGCGCGTGATGGCGCTTAGCCAGCCGCAGTCCAGCTTCGTCGCGTAGCAGATCGCAATGATAGTAGTTGGGAGTCATTAGCCCCAGCGCCTGTATCAGTAGCAGTTGCCGCGCCGTGGACTTCAGCAGATCGGCGCCGCGCACCACTTCGGTGACTTGCATTGCAGCGTCGTCCGCCACGACTGCCAGTTGATAGGCAGGCACGTCGTCCCGCCGCCAAACCACAAAGTCGCCGAAGTCGTGGCCGGCGATGAAGCGTTGTGGTCCTTGTCGCTGATCGTCGAAGCCGATGATCTCGCCGTCGGGCACGCGAAAGCGCCAGTTCACGCCTACAGGCGATACATATCGCGCGGCGTCGCCGATTTTGTCCCGGCAGCGTCCCGGGTAAAGCGGTTCGTCGTCACCTTCGTTGGGAGCGCCAGCCGATGTTGCCAGATCCTTGCGCGAGCACGTACAGGGATAAAGGAACCCGCCGTCGCGGAGCTTGCTCCAAGTTTCAAGATAGATTTCCCGTCGCCAGCTCTGTTCATACGGCGCGAACGGCCCGCCAATGTCTGGGCCTTCTTGCCAGCAAATGCCCAGCCATCGCAGGTCCTCGATCATGGCGCGCGCGAATTCAGGCTTCGAGCGTTGCGGGTCGAGATCTTCATTGCGGAAGATCAGCGTGCCGTCTTGCTGCCGAGAACGCTGATAGGCCGTCCAGAAAGTGCAGGCATGGCCGAGGTGTAGCAGCCCCGTCGGCGATGGCGCGAGCCGTCCGCGATAGGGCTGGGTCAGGGACAGGAAGGCCATGCAGCGATTCTAGAGGGAACGGCGCTTTCGGTTGTAGGTACTGCAACGGGTGAAACAGAATTCGTTTACCACGGAGGCACGGAGGACACGGAGGCATTTCTTGAAAAAAATCTTCTCCGTGCTCTCGGTGTCTCCGTGGTGAATCTTTAATTGCTGATCAGTCGAACCGCGCCGCGCCCACTAATTCCGGTTCGGGCTCGGCCGCTTTCGCGGCCTTGGGACTCTGCGGTCTCGCCTTCTCCGGAATTCGGCGGGAGGGCGTATGCGGATGCAGATCACGGGCATTGCGCAGGAGCAGCAACAGGGGAGCCATGGCCCAGAAGATCAAACCCATAATCCAGAACGCCTCGACAAACGACAGCATGGCAGCCTGTTGCTGCACCATGAGGTAGATGGCGCCCCATGATTTGTGCGCGGCGTCGGCGGCGCTTAACGGTGCATGCAAATGGAACCAGTTCTGCAAGCCCCGAAATGTATTTTGCGTGCGGATGTCCATCGGGGTGATGTGGCTAATGAGCTGGTTCTGGTGTACCTGCCCGCGGCGCGCCAGGAACGTGGTCATGGTGGCAATGCCAAAACTGCCGCCGATGTTGCGCATCAGGTTGTAGATGCTGGTGGCGTTGCCCATCTCCTCCTTCTTGATGCCCGACATGCTGGTGGCCATCAGGGGCGTGAACAGGAAGGCCATGGCCGCGCCTTGAATAATCTGCGGCCAGAAAATGTCCCAGTAGCCGGCATTGAGATTCAGGTGCGAGAGGCTGAACATGGTGTAGCCGCCGGTAAGGATTCCGATCAGGAGCAGTTTGCGCGGGTCCATGCGATTGGTAAGCTGGCCGCTGATGGGCGTCATCAGCAGCGCGCCGATACCACGCGGCGACAGCGCCAGTCCGGATTGCAACGCCGGATATCCCAGCAGCGTCTGCAGATAAATCGGCAGCAGCATCAGCGAGGCGTAGAGCACGAAACCCAGCATCGTCATTAGCAAGATCCCCGCGGCAAAGGTGCGATCCTTCAGCACCCGCAGATCGACGATGGGATGTTTCGTGGTCAGTTCGCGAATCACCATCCCCACCAGGCCGATAACGCAGAGTGCAGTCCACAAGCGAATCTGGTTGCTGCCGAACCAGTCCTTGCGCTGGCCGGTGTCGAGCACCATCTGCAAAAAGCCAAAGCCGAGTGCGAGAAATCCGACGCCCCAAAGATCGACTCCGCCCAGCTTCCGTTTGCTAAGGTAAGGCGGATCGATGACGAACCGGCTGATCATCAGCAGCGACAGAATGCCTACCGGCAAATTGATGTAGAAGATCCAGCGCCAAGTGTAGTTGTCGGTGATCCAGCCGCCCAGCGTTGGCCCCAGGATGGGCGCAATGATGATGCCCAGGCCGAATGCGGCCATGGCGGTGCCGTGCTTCTTGGGCGGAAAGGTTTCCAGCAGCACCGATTGCGACAGCGGTTGCAGGCCGCCGCCGCTGAGCCCTTGCAGCACGCGAAAGAAAATCAGCGACTCCAGGCTGGTAGCCATGCCGCAGAGCAAAGAGCTGAGCGTAAAGCCGGTAACGCAGAGCATCAGCATACGTTGCCGGCCAAAGCGCATGGCCAGCCATCCTGCCATGGGCAAGATGATGGCGTTCGACACCAGGTACGAGGTCACGACCCATGTGCCCTCTTCGTAGGTCGCGCCCATATTCCCCGCCATGTGTGGGACTGAAACGTTCACCACGGTGGTGTCGAGCACCTCCATGAACGTGGCCAGCATGACGGCGATGGTGACGATCCAGGGATTGACACGAATTTGGGCAGAGTCGGGCATGGATCTTCATAAAAGAGCATAGAAAAATGAAGGCACCTTGGTCGGTGATGTGGCTCACAGAATTGCCAGGCTACGGCGGGCTTTGTCTATTGAGGCTGAGCTTCTGAGGTAACGCCGGGTCCTACTGACGGCTGCGCCGCCTTTTGACCGCGTGAGATACAATGTATCTCAGAGGATAAGTCATGGCCACAACTATGGTCCATATTCGAGTGGACGAAAGGGTAAAACGGCGGGCAGCAAAGACGCTAGCTGCTATGGGAATATCCGTTTCCGATGCAGTCCGCATGCTGCTGGTCCGCGTGGCAGCAGAAAAGGCTCTGCCATTCGACGTGAAAATACCCAACCAGACGACCGTGAGAGCGATGCAGGCAGCGGATCGGGGCGAGGGCAAGCGCTATAAGTCTGCCGATGCCCTGGTCAAAGATTTGGGCATCTGACGCGTGCGGACCGTCATTAGCGGAGGCCAGTTTCGGCGCGACGCGAAACTCGCAGAGAAGCGTGGCCAAGACCTGGCCAAACTTCGCGAGCTGATCCTGCTTCTCACTGAAGGTGCTCCGCTACCGGAACGCTACAGAGAGCATTCTCTTGGGGGAAACTGGTGCCACTACCGAGATTGCCACCTCGAACCAGACTGGCTGCTGATCTATAAAATTGATGGCGACGATCTTTACCTGGTTCGCACCGGCAGCCATTCGGATTTGTTCTAGCCGTCCGTCGAGGCCGGCCGCATCCCTCCTTTTGTGACTCGAATCACACGGCCGAGTGAGGTCGGATGCTACGATAATTCTTTATGTCTGCCCCTGACTCTCTCTTCCTGCGTGCCTGCCGCCGTCTGCCGGTGGAGACGACTCCGGTTTGGTTCATGCGCCAGGCGGGCCGCTACATGCAGCAATATCGCGATGTGCGCAGGCACCATTCCCTGGTTGAGATCTGCAAGAAGCCGGAACTGGCGGCCGAGGTGACCATCACCGCCGCTGAGTTCCTCAACGTCGACGCCGCCATCATCTTCGCCGACCTGCTGCTGCCGCTGGAAGTGATGGGGCTGCCTTTTCATTTTGCCGAAGGCGAAGGGCCCGTCATCGAAAAGCCGGTTCGCACTGCTTCGGATGTAAGCGTGCTGCGTACCGATCGGGCTGCCGAACTGGGATATGTCTCCGACGCGGTGAAATTAGTGGTGAAGCACTTCGGCGCCAAGTTGCCGGTCATCGGCTTCTGCGGCGCTCCGTTCACGCTGGCCAGCTACATGGTGGAAGGCAGCGGGTCGCGTCATTATCTCGAGGTCAAGAAGTTGATGTACAACTCGCCCGAAGTTTGGGACGAACTGGTGAGCAAGCTGGTCGATGTGCTGGCCGAATACGCGGCTCAGCAAGTACGCGCGGGCGCCGACGCGCTGCAGATCTTCGATAGCTGGGTGGGATGTCTGAGCGTGGAAGACTATCGCCGCTACGCGCTGGTGCCCACCACGCAGCTCATCCAACGGCTGCAGAAAGAGACCAACGTGCCCATCATCTACTTCGGCACCGACAGCTCGACCCTGCTGCCGTCCATGTCGGAGACCGGGGCGGAAGTCATTGGCCTGGACTGGCGTATTCCGCTGGATGAAGGCTGGCGCACCGTGGGACATCAACACGCGGTGCAAGGCAATCTCGATCCCGTCTTGCTGTTTGCCTCCTGGCAGGAGTTGAAGCAGCGTGCCGAGCACATTCTCCGCCTGGCCGACGCCCGGCCCGGACACATCTTCAATCTCGGCCACGGTATTCTGCCGAACACGCCGGTGGACAATGTGAAGAACCTGGCACATTTCGTGCACGAGTTCACCGCGGCTGCGACCACGTCTAAGAGGGCGCAATGAGCAAGCAGGCGGTTCTGCTTATCGCGCATGGCAGCCCGGAGCAAGTGGAAGACATTCCCGCGTTCCTGCAGAATATCTCCCGCGGCCGTCCTCTTCCCGAATCCGTGGTGCGAGAGGTGCAACACCGCTACTCCTTGATCGGCAGCTCACCCTTGACCAAAATCACCCGCTCTCAGGCGGCAGGCGTCGCCCGCGAAGTTGGCGCGCCAGCGTATGTCGGTATGCGCAACTGGCATCCCTTTCTGGCCGATACCCTGCGGCAGATGGAATCTGACAATGTGGGACAAGCGACCGCCATCTGTCTGGCGCCGCACAATTCGCGTACCAGCGTGGGACTCTACAAGCAAGTTTTGTTGGAAGCCGGAGCGCCCTTCGCCATTGATTTCGTCGAAGAGTGGCACGACCATCCCCTGCTGATCGAAGGCTTCGCCGACCGGCTACGCAGTGGCTGGAGAATCGCCTGCCAGCAGCATGGCGCCCCCCTGCCGGTATTGTTCACCGCGCACAGCGTGCCCCAGCGGACCATTGCCGACGGTGATCCGTATGAGGCCCAAACCCGCGAGACTGCCTCTCTGGTCGCAGCCCGGGTTCCCGAGATCGGCCGCTGGCATTTTGCGTTTCAAAGCCAGGGCATGTCGGGCGGCGAATGGCTTGGTCCCACAGTGGAGGACACGATGATCCAATTGCGCGGCGCGGGTCAAACCGGCGTGTTTGTGCAACCGATCGGCTTTGTCTGCGACCACGTAGAGATCCTGTTCGACGTCGACATCCTTTTCCGGCGGTTCGCCGGCGAACGCGGTATGAAACTGTATCGCGCTGAGTCCTTGAACGATTCGCCATTATTCGTGCGGGCGGTTGCCGATTTGGCGCGAACCAGACTCGCGGCCCTAAGCCAGTCTTGCGGAAGCAAGGCGGAAGCTGAGAAGATTTCTTGAATCTACCCGCATGAAGCGGATTGCCATTATCGGCGGAGGCATTTCCGGGCTGAGCGCAGCCTTTTACCTGGAGAAGGCGCGCGCCGGCGGGGTTGAGCTGCAGTACACGCTCTTCGAAAACGGCCAGCGGCTGGGCGGCTGCATGTCGTCCGATTCCATCGAGGGCTGTCTGGTCGAAGCTGGTCCCGACTCCTTCCTCACGGAGAAACCGTGGGCGACTTCGTTATGCCAGGAACTCGGAATCGCCGATCAGCTTATCGGGTCCAACGATTCCCAGCGCAAGACCTACATTGTGGTAAACGGTCGCCTGGTGGTCATGCCTGACGGGCTAATGTTCATGGTGCCCACGCAGTTGATTCCTACCGCGCTGTCGCCCTTGTTCTCCTGGAGCACCAAGGTCCGCATGGCCCGCGAGTTGCTCCATCCTCCGCGGCCCATGCAAGGCGATGAAACGGTGGCGGAGCTGGTGGAGCGCCACTTTGGCGCTGAAGTCGTCGACCGCCTGGCTGACCCCCTGCTCTCTGGAGTGTATGGCGGCGATGCCAGCCAACTCAGCGCCCGCGCAGTCCTGCCGCGCTTCGTCGAGATGGAAGAGAAGTATGGCAGCCTCAGCCGCGCCATGCTGGCAGCGCGCAAGAAGATGAGCGCAGTGGCAGGAAAGCAGCCGGCACGGCCGCTGTTCACCTCGCTGAAGGATGGCATGCAACAGATGGTCGACGCCGTCGTCGGCCGCCTGAATCCTGAATCAATCCGTTTGCGCCAGCACATTCGGCGGGTGTATCCGGAAAACGGCGGGTGGCGGGTTTCGATCGAGATGAATGGCGATGAACGCTACGATGCGGTCATACTTGCGACGCCAGCTAACGTGGCAGGTACTCTGCTCGACGGTGTCGATCGCAGTCTGGCGCGCAACTTGCTCGACATAGCCTACAGTTCGTCGGTCACGGTTACACTCGGTTACTACAAAGATCAGCTAAAGAAATTGCCGCCCGGCTTCGGTTTCCTGGTACCCCGCAGCGAGGGCACACGCATGCTGGCCTGCACCTTCGTCCACAACAAATTTCCCCATCGCGCACCGGCGGACAAGGGCATCCTGCGTTGCTTCCTCGGTGGCGCTCGCGACGAGGCGGTACTTGGGCTTACCGACGAAGAAATGCTGCAGACCGTTTACCGGGAACTTAAGACCATCGTCAAGCTGGACGCCCGGCCGATTTTCGCCCGCGTATACCGTTGGCGGGAAGCGATGGCGCAGTATGAGCCGGGGCACATCGCCCGGGTCGCAAAGATTGAGAAGCGGGTAGCGGAGATTCCTGGCCTGGCCCTTGCCGGAAATGCTTACCATGGCATCGGCGTGCCCGATTGCATCCGCTCGGGCAAGGAAGCGGCGCACTCGGTTGCTCAGCTCACCCCTGAATCGCTGCCCACTGCGGGCTGAGTTTTCCGCCCGGAATCATGCTTCACCGCCTTTCGATATCCGATTTAATGTGAGCTGTTGCCTTGTATCACAGGTCACTGACGAAACCTGCCCGCCGGACGTAGAGTAAAGCTGTCACCTGCCTACTGACAGGTTTCGGAGGTGACAGATGTCTATCGTCCCGATCGTCGTTTACTGCCTCCTGGCAGCCCTGTTCATCTTCGGCCTGACCTTTCATGACGAGCTCTTAAAGGAGAAGCAGGGCAAGAGCAAGTCCAACCACAAGAGGACAGCGGGTTCGCTGATCGTCATTAACGGCGGCAAGCGCTATCTGGCGAAGCATCACTCGCGACCGTAGTTGAAGAAGGCTACAGGACGACCGTGGTCCCACCACAAGAATACTAAAGGCGTAGCCCGCCTCCTCCCTCGTTTACTCTCGCCTCACCATTTACAATCAAAGGAAGGATGTCTCCCCTGATCACATGGCCGAGATCAGCGTAGGAATCTATCACGGTCGTGCATTGCAATTGGCGAATGCAATGAAGCTTTGCCGGGACGACTTGCCTTCCTACGCGTGGGCAGCGGCACTTTTAGCTGTGCACAGCGCAATCTCGTATTGCGACGCTGTCTTGTTTAAACTGAACGGCCAGCGGTCCCACAGCCAGGATCATGGACAGGCCATTACTGCGGTTACTAAGGCTTGTAAGAAAATGAAAATCCAGACCGACGGCATCAAGCATCTGGATAGACTAGTGAGCGCGAAGACGGATATTTCGTACGGCGACGAACAGGTGGATAACCAGAGAGTCGAGGTCTTGTGCGTGGCTGCGGAACGGTTTCAGGCTTGGGCCGAGCGGGTTCTTTACGGATAATGGGGAGTATATGGCTATGACGGCCAAGAGTGAGCCTCGAACGTTGACACTTCGCCAGAGGGAAGGGCGTGCCATTAATGCTGTTGCAGAATTGCTGCGGAATAAGCTCTCGGTGCCGAACATTTATATTGAGCCACGGTCTTCCTACATTGCGGCGGATGTGCTGGCCGTGGACCGGGCAGGCTCAGGGGACTTGCACGCTGTTGAAATCAAACTACTAGTTGGGGATGACTTTGAGAGGCCTGGAAAACTGAATCAGATGATGGACGCTTGGATGCAGTACATAAGAGAGGCCATGAAGAAGACACGCGGGCATCTCATGTCTCTGCCGGTACATTACAGATATTTGGCGATACCACACGATAGTCTAAGTCTGCTTGTGGGAGAAATTGGACCTCACTTATACTCTCCCGATGGAATTGGAAGAATTGGAATCATCGCAATTACGGATCGAGGAGAAGAGCCTCCCGTCGCGGAGATTTCCATCGCTCCCGAGCGCTTTCGGGTTGAACCCGCGAAGCTCCGTAACATCGAGAAGAAGCTCCTCGAAAAAGTGCGTCCCGACATCGAAGTGCGGATTTGAATCCTGGAAGCTCCATGAGTAAGTTTTTTGACAATCCTGCAGAACGCCATGCGCCTACCGACGCACGTGTGTCTGCGTCTGTCTCGCTCGGCGGAATCGAGATCCGTCCAGCGACCGTGCTGGCGCCCATGGCGGGCATCACCGACACCGTCTTCCGCCGCTTCATCCGAAACTTGGGCGGCTGCGGTCTCATGATGACCGAGTTCACCTCGGCCGACGGCATCATCCGCCACAAGGACAAGAAGGCCAAGCAGTACCTCACCTTCTATGGCAACGAGCATCCTATTTCGGCGCAGTTGTTCGGCAGCGACCCTGCCGTTCTTGCCGACGCAGCGCGCGTAGTCCAGGATCTCGGCTTTGACCTCGTCGACCTGAACCTGGGCTGCCCGGCCAAGAAAGTCGTGAAGTGCAATGGCGGCTCTGGGCTCCTGCGCGATCTGCCGCTCATCCGGAACATCTTCGAGTCCGTACGCGCCGCGGTGACGGTCCCGTTCACGGTGAAGTTCCGCGCCGGCTGGAGCGACCAGGAGATCGTGCACGTCAATCTGGCCAAGATGGCGGAGGATTGCGGGCTGGCGGGCGTCGCGCTACATGCCCGCACCCGCGAGCAAGGCTACAGCGGGCAGGCGAATTGGGAGTGGATCGCCGCAGTGAAGGACGCAGTAAGGATTCCGGTGATCGGTAATGGTGATGTGCGTTCGCCGGAGGATGCGGCTGCGATGGTGGCTCAGACAAGCTGCGACGCCGTAATGATCGGCCGCAGCGCTGCCTCCAATCCCTGGATCTTTCGTCAGATCGAGCAATACACCCTTACCGGATCGTACGACTTGCCCAGCGATGCCGACCGCTACGCCATGATCCGCACTTACTTCGCCATGCTGGTTGACGAGAAGGTGGGAGGCGCTGAAGGCAAGATGAAACAGTTTGCTTCGTGGTTCACCCACGGCGTGCCGCATGGAGCGCAGCTGCGAAAAGCGGTTTATGAGGCCAAGAGCGGGGTGGAAATCCTCGACGCCGTCGACCGCTTCTTTGAGACGCTGCTCAATGGGAAGATCGGGAGCCCCTCGATCGTGCCACCCAATCAGGCAAGTGCCACGGAAGCGATTCCCGCCTAGATCAACCGGCCCGGGGATTCCGTAGAATTCTGATCACCACAAAATGAGCTCAAATCCAATTGACTTGGTGTAGCATGACGTGCGTCCGCCAGGAGGGTTCCGATGCCTCATTGCACGAAGTGTGGAGCTGCACTTCCGGCCAGCGCACAGTTCTGTCAGACGTGCGGCCAGCCGCAGCCAGTCTCTCCCACCATACCGTCCCCAGCCTGGCAACCTGCTCCAGCCACCGCAGGCTCGGGCATGTCGGAAAACACCGCCGCATGTTTGAGCTATGTATTGGGCTGGCTCACCGGTATCATCTTCTTCCTCATTGACAAGCGGCCCTATGTGCGCTTCCATGCCGCGCAATCGATTGTCACGTTTGGCGGTTTGCACATCCTTCGCATCGTGCTCAGTCTGGTGTTCGGGTTCGGATGGTTCTTCGGCAACTACAGCCACTTTGGATATGGCGGCTGGGGCAGTCTGGGCGTCGGCATCGCGCTGCTCAGCGTACTCAGCCTGCTGACGTTCATCCTTTGGATTGTGTGCATGATTAAGGCCGCCACCGGATCGCGATTTGAGCTGCCGATCGCCGGGCCCATCGCGCAAAATCTTGCAGGCCAGTGAATCGGCGAGGAGGATGTTAGCAATGTTCGCCGCGGTATTACGAGGCCCAGGAGAATCGCCACGGTACGAACAATTTGCCGAACCAGTTGCTGGTGAGGGCGAAGCGATCGTGCACGTCCGCGCGGCTGCTTTGAAACCAGTTGACCGGCAGATGGCCAGCGGTTCGCACTATGCCAGTTTCCGGAAGTTCCCGGTGGTGTGCGGCCTGGATGGCGTCGGTCGTCTCGACGACGGGACTCGGGTGTTCTTCGCCGGAGCGCGACGTCCGTTCGGTGCGATGGCGGAGCGTACCGTCGTGCATCGGGCACGATGTTGGCCGGTACCTGACAATGTTAATGACATCACAGCGGCGGCCATCGTCAACCCGGGTATGTCGGCATGGCTCACCCTCACGCAGGCCGCGCATCTCGCCGCCGGAGAAACCGTTCTCATCCTGGGCGCAACCGGGACTACGGGTACGCTGGCAGTGCAGATCGCAAAACTGCTGGGCGCTGGTCGAGTCGTGGCCGCCGGACGTAACCAGCAGGCGCTCAGCGCTCTGTGCAAATTGGGCGCGGACGCTACCATTCGCCTGCAAGGGCCGGGACAGGAACTCACTGACGCTTTTGCCCGCGAAGCCGGGGTTGCCGCCTTCGATGTCATCATCGACTACTTATGGGGTTGGCCCACAGAGGCGTTACTCGCTGCACTCACGCGCTCCGATTTCAACCCGGGTCGTTCGTCGCGGGCAAGACTGGTCCAGGTTGGCGAGAGTGCTGGATCCACGATCACGCTTCCAGCCGCGGCCCTGCGCAGCTCAGGTTTGGAGATTGTGGGAGCGGGTTCCGGAGGAATGCCGCCGATGGAGGTGCTGCTTGACACCTATCATCAGCTCATGGCCCGCGCCGCCGCCGGAGAACTCCATATTGCTACAGAGCAAGCGCCACTCGGCGGCATAGAGGACGCCTGGTCAAGGCAGCAACGGGCGCGACTGGTCATTATCCCGTAGTTTGCTAATTCAGCAGTGCGCTTGGATTCTTACGAACGATATACAGCAGCTTCAGGGTGGCTTGACGCGGCTCGCGAATGCCTTGCTCCCAGCTTTCTACTGCATTCGAGCTGACGTTCAGCAGACTGGCAAACAACGCCTGGCTGGCGTTCAGGCTCTCGCGCAAAGCACGGATGTCGGTGGGCTTCATGGGCTTGGGACGGGGTGGTATCTCGACCGAGCGCAGATCGAGACGGTTTTCGTTCTTTTCCGCAGAGGCCGCGGCAGGAGTAGGTTGATCTTCCTTGCGCCGGTTCTTCTTCTTATCTTTCTTCTTGCCCTTCTTGCTCATCGGCTCTCCTTGTGTTCTATCCCACATCGTAGGACTATAAACGCCGGGAGTAAATAGCTCTTAAGCGGGGGAACTCAAACCACATTGTGCTTGATTGGACGCGCCACTGGCCGCCCCTTTTCTCCTATCTCCAGATGGGCCCAAGGTAGTTCGTGGTCATGCGTGAAAACCACCACCCATTTCCCAGGAATGGCGACCTCATAGAAGCGATGCTTGTTGGCGATGCTGTCCAGGGGATAAAGGTCGTAGCCCAACACCCAGGTAGGGTCAAGATGCTTGGCGTCAGACACCAAGTCGCTGGGATAGGCAGCCACCTCGGCTCCACTGCGAATGATGACGGCTTGCAAATCGCGCGTGTGTCCGGGATAAACCTTTACCGAGATACCCGGAGCAATTTCCGCATCCCCCTTCAGCAGTTGCATTTGCCCGCTGTTTACCAGGGGATCATAGTTGTCAGTCATGTAGCTCACCCGGTCGCGCTCGTGCTGTTCGTGGGCATGCTGCAACTCGCCCTCCTGAACGTAATACCTGGCGCGGGGAAACGTGGGTACAACCTTGCCATTTTGATGATGCGTGTTCCAGCCGCAATGGTCGAAGTGCAGATGGGTGTTGATGACGATGTCAATCTCATCGGGAGCCACGCCGGCTTCTTCGAAACTTTTCATCAGGAGCGCCTGGTTCTGGTAGATGGCGTGGCTCTTCTCGCTCAGCTTGTTACCGATACCCGTCTCGATCAGAATATTCTGTTTGCCAGTGCGCACCAGGAGGGAATTCAGCGCCAGTGGAATGTTGTTACGTTCATCGGGTTGGATGCGTTTCTCCCACATAACCTTGGGAATAATGCCAAACATTGCGCCGCCGTCCATCCGATAGATGCCGTCTGAAAGGACGGTGAGTTCAAAGTCGCCGAGCGTCATTCGATGCACAGAGCGTCTCCTGAAAAGGACTGTTTCGATCATACTGAATCAGTGGCTCAGGTAGAGATGGCTCTTACCCGGCATTCCCGCGCCCGCCCACGTTTTCGCGGATTGAGGTGGGATCAGACTGACTTCACGCTGACTGGCAGGCAATGAGTTTTATTGAATGACCGCAAAGGACATGTTCGCGAGAAACGGTGGGAGGGCACGGCTTTAGCCGGGCCGCAAGCTGGCAAATTTGAAAAGAGCTTTAGCTCCGGGCCAACTTGTTTATGAGGTGAGGGATGCGGATAGGACAAATTGCGTTTGTATTTTTATTTGGGGCTGCGCTGCTGGGACAGACCGCGGCGACTTCATCGGGAGCTGCGAATCACAATGCGGACGGGGCAGCAGATGCCTCTGCGCAGCCTTCAGGCCGACAATCGCCTCAGGCAACCGACGACCTGGCGCAGATGCGGATCGACCTGGATCGCATGGAAAGTCTGAACACCAACATGAGCAGCGAGATCGAGTTTCTTCGTGATCAGAATCTCCAGATCCTGCTGCGCACGAATTCGCAGATGTGGACCATCCTGATTCGCGATCTGCGCCGCCGGATCGACCTCGACCAGGAGCGTAGCTTGACCCAGCCACGAGCTCCCGGCACCCAGAATCCGGCGCCACAGCCAAGTCCGCGCTAGCCCGGAAGCTCTGGATTGCCTAACGAAACCTCCCGCGCGGTTGACAGCGGCGCAGCCTCCCGCGGTGTACACTTGCCCGGGATGGAAAAACCGTCTCCCAGCTCCGGCAACAGCGAAAGCGACGACGAGTCCGTCACTGTGGGAACGCTCTATCTGGTCGGTACGCCGATTGGTAACCTGGAAGATATCACTCTGCGGGCCCTGAGAACGCTGAAGGAAGTGGACCTGATCGCCTGCGAAGATACCCGGCAAACCGCCAAACTGCTGAACCACTACGGCATTGAAAAGCCAACCATCAGCTACCACGAGCACAACGAGCTGACCCGAGCGGCCGAACTGATCGTTCATCTGGAAAAGGGCGACAACATCGCCATGGTGAGCGACGCCGGTATGCCTGGGGTCAGCGATCCGGGATACCGGCTGGTGGCATTGGCCATTCGTCACCACGTCCGCGTGGTGCCGATTCCGGGCGCGTCGGCGTTCCTGTCGGCGTTGGTAGCCAGCGGCTTGCCCACCGACTCCTTCCGCTTTGGCGGATTTCTGCCGGCTAAGTCAGGCGCGCGACGAACCGCGCTGGAGGCCATCCGCAATTCTCCACGTACGCAGATCTTCTATGAAGCTCCACATCGCATGGTCGAAACCATGCAGGACATCGTAGAGATCCTTGGACCAGAGCGCCACGTGGTGGTCGCGCGCGAAGTGACCAAGCTGCACGAGGAGTTCCTGCGCGGCCACGCGGAAGATTTGCGAGCACAGCTGGAGGCTCGCGGCGAAGTGCGCGGAGAAATTACGCTGCTCATCGGCAAGGCGGAGGAAGTCGCACAACGCCCGCCCACTAAGACCATCGCACAGCGGGTCAGAGACCTGGTGCGCGACGACAAACTCGAAGAGAAAATGGCGCTCAAACAGGCGGCCAAGGAGTTCGGATTATCCAAAAGCGAAGCCTATCGGGAATTGCAACGGACCCGATCTTAAGCCCCGGTGATTTGACAATCACGACGACCGTGCTCAACAATAGCGGGCAAGTTGGAAAGTGGCAGGGCCACACCATCCTCTCTCGGCTCGGCATCGGGATGCTGGTCTTCCCGAAGGCCCAAAGGCAGTGACAATGGCCAAGATCCTCTGCGTGGACGACGAACCGAATACTGTGACCTTGAAGTGCGCCATCCTGAAGGCAGCGGGGCACGAGGTAACTCCCTCGACTTCCGCTCGCGACGCCATCGAAAAGCTGCAACACAACGACTACGATGCCGTGGTCACCGATTGGCGGCTCGGCGACGCCAATGGGCGGTCCATTGTGCAGGCCGCGAAGACTCATTCCACCATGCCGGTGGTCGTTGTCTCCGGCTATGTGGCGGAAGCCTTCCAGGCGGCCGAGCCCCTGGCTGACCTCTATCTGGAAAAGCCGGTGAATCCCGAGGAGCTGGTGACCATCGTCAATGAGTTGCTGAAAACCGGCGACCATCCAGCACAATAGGCGGCGACCGATCCGTGTAATTTCCAACAGCCAAGCGCCAAGGAATCTCTCCTTAGGTTTCGGCTTTGAAAAGGGCACGGCTTCAGCCGTGCCGCAAGCATCGCAAGATCAACGGGGCTTTAGAGACTGTGTCGCAACCGGAAAATGATTTCTGTGGTGGAACAAATGGCTCGAGTAATCGATCAAACTAGCCGCAAAGCGGCGAGATGGAGTTAGGCGGGGGCGTCAGCCCCC
>JBAVSY010000130.1:0-2198 GCA_049695855.1 Candidatus Korobacteraceae bacterium
CCGGCGTGCCGGGCGCTGGCTGTTCATCTGCGTAACCATCTTCGGCGCGTTCACCGTCGTCTTCGGCCTCTCGCGCTCGCTGTGGCTGTCATTGGTTTCGCTGGCCATCGCGGGAGCGGCAGACACCATCAGCGTCATCATCCGCGGCTCGATCGTGCAGTTGGCTACACCTTCAGCCATGCGCGGCCGCGTCAGCGCGGTCAACTCGCTGTTCATCGGCGCCTCCAACGAGCTAGGCGAATTTGAGAGCGGACTAACCGCGCAATGGTGGGGCGCAGTCCGCGCCACGGTCATCGGCGGCATCGGTTCGCTGGCCGTCGCCGGCATCTGGTCCGCGGCTTTTCCCGGCCTGCGCAAGGCCGACGAACTCACCCCCGAGTCGCTCCGCGCCCAGATCGACGCCGAAGAAGCGACGCTGGAGGCCTAGGAGTCCGTCGGGGATAGCGGTTTGACGGGCGGAGGTTTCCTTAGGCTTCGACGGGCAGGCATGGGTGATTGTTCAGTGGGCGATTCGCCTCGACTTGGTTTTTGAAGGGTTTTCCGGCCATGTTCCGGCGAGGAGCAGTGGAAAGGGTTTCTCGCCCGCGGTTCAGGCGGCTTTCAGGGTCCATCCGGATCTGAACAGCTTAAGCAGATTGGACGCCAGGCACACCAGTTTCCACTCACGGCGAACATTGTCCAGGCCGCGCAGGCTGAAGCGTCGGAAGCCTCGTCGCTCCTTGATCTGGCCGAAGACCGGCTCGATGATCGCTTTGCGCATCTTGTAAATGGATCGCCCGGCCTGGGTACGCAGTTTGTGCCGCATTGCTTCTTTCGCCGTGGCCTGAAGCGGCGGTGGCTGGCCTGTTATCTCGAGAGCTTGTTGGTGTTTTTCGCGCCCCGTAGCGATATGCAGGTCGATGCCGGCAACGCTTTCATCCGTCGCATTGGCCTCGCTCCAGTAGCCCGCGTCGGCGCTGGCCGCCTCTGGTTTGCGGCCCATGTTCTGCTGCACCTGGCCTAACATCGGCAGCAGTTGCCGGTTATCGGTTGTCTCTTGCGTGACCTCCGCGGCCACGATTACCTGGGCCGTCGAGTCTACTGCCGCCTGCGCGTTGTAGCCCTGCACGAAGCTGCCCTTGTTGGCCCCGTCCGGCATGATCCGGCTCTCGGGATCGGTGAAGTTGCGCTGCGCCTTGGGGTCAGGTTGAGCCTGCTCCGGGTCCGGAACCTGAGGCTCGCGCCCCCGCTTCTTCTTGCCTGTCCGCTCTTGCCGCTCGCGCCGCTCGGCCAGCTTGGCTTCCGCTTCGGCGCGCTCCCGCTCAGCCTTCTCCCGCGCCTCCTGCTCCAACTCCGCCTTGGCCTGCGCGATCTTCTTCAAACGGCTCTCGCGCCGCGCCAACTCTTCCGGCAACTCGTCGCCGCGCTTGCCCTTACCGTACTTGGCATCCTCGGCCGCATCCACGTCCTCGGCTTGCTGCAGCAGCGCTTCGATCTCCGCCTTCAGCCGCTGCTCGGTCTCGCCCATTCGCGCATAGCTCATCGCCTTATGCTTGCTGGCGTTCGCCTTGATCTTGCTTCCGTCGATCGACACATGGCCCAGCTTCACCAAGCCCGCCTTCGCGCACAGCAGCAAGGCCTGCGTGAACAAACCCGCCAACGCCTCCAGATGACGCTTGCGAAACTCCGCCAACGTATCGTGATCCGGATGCGAGTCCGCCGACAAGTAGCGAAACGCCACGTCGTCGTAGGTCTTGGCCTCCATTTTGCGCGAACTGTATACGCCCGTTGCGTACCCATACAGCAGAACCCGCACCATCATCGCCGGGGCGTAGGCCGACATGCCGCGCCCATCCTTCGCCTCATACGAGGAAAAGATCGCGCTCAGATCAAGCGCAGAAACCACGTCCACCAGGAATCGCGCCAGATGACCTTCCGGAAGCCAGTCGTGCAAAGACGGTGGAAATAGAAGCGACTGATTTACATCGTCAGGAAGAAAGCTCTTGCCCATAGAGAACATCCTAAAATGAGCCGACACCTTCTTCGCTGAATTTAACCGCCGCGGGAATCTATCTCCGACACACTCCTAGAGGCCCGCAGAGACAGCCGGTCTACCGCCCCAACGAATACAAATCATTCGTTGGGGGTCCCGGTCTGGGGTGGCTGCGGAAGAACTCCTTGAGTGGAGTGAAACTCCCGAATAAACATCCCTCAAGGGG
>JBAVSY010000131.1:0-75062 GCA_049695855.1 Candidatus Korobacteraceae bacterium
TCTCGTCCGGCATTGCACCTGTGTGGCGAAGATCATATACTGATTCGTCACGGTGCTTTGGGACCGGTTAGCGTCAACCATCGCTTGATCGGCCGCCCAGGCACCGGCGACAGGGGTCTGCATGGCGCCAATGCGCCATGAGATGGTTGGAGGGTCATCTTCAGCAGTCGTGAGACGCTAAGACGAACTCGACGAGATCCGCGCGCCCAGCAACGTGCTATCCTCGTCGCGCCCTTGCAAGCCCTGCTGGAAAGCATTTTCGGCATCCTGTTTCCTTCCGATTGCAGGCTTTGTCACACTCCTCTCGATAACCTTTCCCGAATCCCTGTGTGTCGCGAGTGTCTGGCAGCAATTAAACCGGTCCGTGCGCCGCAGTGTGTCGTTTGCGGAGACCGCCTAGTCAGCGCGCAGTTGCTGATGGGCGATGGCCGTTGCGCAAACTGCCGCGATTTCGAGCCTGAGTTTGAACGGGCAGTCTCGTTTGCAGAATATGAAGACGGCGTGCGGGGGCTGATTCATCTGTTGAAGTACGAAGGCGTCACCCCGGTTGCCGGTCTGCTGGGCAGCATGCTGGCGGAGGCAATGCGGGAGTTGCTCGCAGGCCGTGAAGCGGTGAATCCCCTACTGATCCCTGTTCCCTTGCACCTCAGCCGGCGACAGTCGCGCGGATTCAACCAGGCTGAACTGATCGCGCGCGCCGCCGGAAAATGCCTGTCTCCACGCCTTGAGGTTGCGACCGGCATCTTACGTCGTAAACGCGACACCCTCTCGCAGGTGGGCCTGAGCTGTGAAGAGCGCAGGCAGAACGTGCAGGGCGCGTTTCGGATAAGTGATCCCGCCCGCGTAAAAGGCCGCATTTTGATTGTGGTGGACGACGTCATGACCACGGGCGCCACATTGTCAGAGTGTGCTGGCGTGTTGAAGCAGGCCGGAGCAGAACGGGTTTGGGCAGCGACCGTGGCGCGTGCTTTCCAAGGTGCTTCATTACGCCAGGCTGCTGATCGAAAGAAAGAAGAAGAGGAGGCGATCGAAGCGGAAGCAATGGCCCTTACAGCTTCGGTCTAATACGGGTTATGTCGATGCCGGTCCAAAGCGCAACGTCCCGATACGGAAAGTCGCTTGCTGGTTACATGCACCATGCCCGGGTGGCAGGGGATGAACCGTCCCAATGGGCGATGATGCACACCCCTGTCCTGGTGCTGAACGCGTCCTACGAGCCCATCAATGTGTGCGCCGCACGCCGCGCCATCATCCTGGTGCTGAAAGGCGTGGCCATGATGGAAGAAGCCAACGGACACTGTCTGCACGCCGCGCGCATGGCAATGCGCGTGCCATCGGTCATTCGTCTGTTAGAGTACCGGCGTATTCCTCATCAGACGCGCGCCCTGTCGCGCAAGAACATTCTGCTGCGTGACCGCAATACCTGCCAGTATTGCGGCAAAATCCTGGCCGCTGGCGAGTTGACGCTGGACCACGTGATCCCACGGTCGCGCGGGGGCGCTTCTACCTGGGAAAACCTGGTCGCCTGCTGCCACTCTTGCAATCGCAAGAAGGGGAATTTATTACCCCACGAAACCAACCTGAAGCTGCTGCGCGAGCCGCGAGCCTTCAATCTGCACACCAGCCGTCACATCATGCGACTGATGGGTCGGTCTGACTCTAAGTGGCGAAAATATCTTTTCTACTGAGTTGAGGTAGCTATTCTGAACTCGCGCCGCGACGCTGCCACAGAGTCCTGCCCTGCCAAGGGTAGGCATATAAATACCCAACGTTTCTCCTATCCTTACCCTCGAGCCGATTCACCATGGGCTCAATGAAAGATTAATAACCTAAAAGTAACCACGCTTGTGTGGGTGTAACGCAAACTGCATCTAACCTGTCAGTCGTTTTCTCGTGCGTCCAGACTTCGGGTAGGCGCGCGATTTCAAGGTCTGCTGGAGTTGGGAGAGTTAATGCCAGAAAGCGTTTTGGATTTGATCGTCGGCAATTTGCGGAGTTCCGGATCGACCTATTTTCCCCAGCAGTCGGAGGTGAGGGCGGTTCGCGTGGTTGGTCACACCCCTAAATCCGACCATTACATCTACGAAATTGTTTTGGATTTTCCGCAAGGGAGCCAGCGGGTCAATGCCAAGATTTACCGGGGAAAGAGTGGCGCGGTTGCTTCCACCGAGTTGGCGAAAAGGGAAACTCTGAACTTGCAATGTGCTCATCTGGCGGCCGAGAAATCGCGGCTGGGAGGTGTCCCAAGACCCTTGGGAGACTTCGGCGACCTGGGTGCGGTGGTAAGCACGAAAGTCAATGGACTGCCATTGCAGAGCATCATCATGAAGTCGGCGCTGTTGCCTGGTTCCGGCAACCACGAATTACTGAAAATGGCGGCTGGAAAGGCGGGCGGGTGGTTGCAGCGGTTTCACAAAGCTACCGGCGGAATGCCGGCGTCGATCGACAGCGGGGCCATTCTGTCGGAGATGGAAAAGCTCTGTGCCAAAGCTCAGAAAGATGGACTTCCAGCGGAATCGACCGGCGTGATTTTGAGCAATGCCAGGAGCGCTCTGGAAAAGCTAAAGAAGCCGGTGCGCTCGTCAGCTGTATTGCACGAGTTTATTCCGCTCAATGTGCTGGTTGCGGAGGACGGTATAGGCTTCTGCGAATTTGCCAGCCTGAATCAAAGTGGCTATGCGATATCGGATGTCGCCAGGTTCTTAGCGGCGGTTGAGGCACTGGAAAAATATCCGTTCTGCAATCGCGGCCTCACCGCTCTGGTGCAAGACGCATTTGCCGAAGCTTACGGGCTGAGTGCGCAGGAGGAAGCCCTGGTCGCTACTCTGAAGATGAAGGTGCTGTTGCAGATGTTTGCCCAGGGGCGGACGGTGAAGGAGAGCGCGATGCGTAAGAAAGTGATGTGGGCGAACGTGATGAAGCGCTTCCTCCAGCAGGCAGCCGAGCGATCCGTGGCGGCCTGAGCGAGGCCGCTATTCGCTTTTCGCCATTCGCTCCAACCTGCCATGAACAAGCTTTCACGCGAACGCCTGTCGCGATCGCAATCTTGCCCCGGAATTGGATCTTCCAGCCAAGAGCGAATTGCGAAAAGTGGCATTTTCTACTGCTTCGGCGCTGGTGTCGTAGGGGTCGGTTGCTGGGCTCCAGATGGCCCCTGGTCTCCCTTGGAAATTTCCTGTCCCTCGTAGGTGATCTTCGACTTCGCACCGAATCGCTTGTAGTTGGTGTACTTCACCTTCTGCACGATGTGGATATCGCCGGTGGAGAAGTGTAACTCGTCATCGACTTTGGTATACACGGGAAACCAGTACTGGTTATCGATCTGTGCCCGCCAGGTGGTGAACTTCGGAAACAAGTTCTCGCCATCTCCGCGTTTCTTTCCCACCCCGATGTCGGGAACGTTCTTGCCGTAAGTCTTCACGATCTGAAAGTCGTGATCGTCCACCCAGATGCGGCCCTGAAAGTAGCGCTTGTTCTTTTCGATCTGCTTGGGCGCGATGTCGAAGACGTAGGTTCCCAACTCGTCTTCCTTCTGCTTGCCCACGTAGAGGATCTGGTATTCGGGAATCTCATCGCTGGTCAACACAAAGGGCATGCGGTGTCGGATGTCGTCGAAATCTTCTCGGGTCATGGTTATGCCGACCAGCGAGGATTGCGGGGCGAAGACTACATGCTCGATGCGATTCCCCTTATCATCGAACAGCACGTCCTCGACTTCGTGGTAGTCGCCGTTAACCGTATCCCCGTCGAGGGTTTCCACCAACACATCCTGGCGATAGGTGTACTGGTCGCGCGCAATCTTGAACTGCTTTTCCTTAGCGGCAAATTTCTGGATGATCTCTTCAACCGTAATTCCCTGCGGCTGCGAAGGGTCGAGTGGACCCTCGCCGCGCTCGTCGGCTAAGGCCGGAATAGCGAGACAGAAAATTAACAGCGAAAAGCAACAGGCCAGTAATAGACGGGAAAATGGAAGGTACTTCATTTGTGGTCGTCCTGAATCTATTGTATTCGATGCGAAGAGCCCAGGAACAGCCGGCGAGGATTCGGATAATCCTCCGCCGTCAGATAACAATGCCCTGACCAACCATCAGCTGACTAACCCAGGGTTCGACGGGCAGCGAAAAAAGCAAATACGCCGAAATCGTCGAAACGGGTTTCGTAATTTAGATATTCCGGCAAGGATTGGGTGACCGTCCGAGAAAAGGGCTTAAGGACCGCAGAGGCGGTCCTGCTGCCAATAAAACCCCGCGTCTATGAACTGGCTTTGGGTGGTTCCGGAATGGCCTCGTCGATCTTCTTCACGGCCGCCTCGGCCGCCTCGAATCCGATCTTGGAATGGGTTCCATCGCAGAAGGGCTTATTGACCGAGCCACCGCAGCGGCACAGCGAAAATGCCGACTTGCCGGTCAGGTCATAAGCATTGCCGTCTGAATCCACCAGTTCAATCGTGCCCTCCGGGGCTTCCACGCGGAACGGCCCATTCTTCCGGGCCATAATTTTCACTTGCGCCATGTATCCTCCACTCGTATCGGCAGCGTGCACGCCGTTCGACCATTGTAACGGAGTGTTCAGCGCACTGTGGACCGCAAGTAAAGTCGTTTGAAAGTTATGCAGGAATCACAACCTTAATATCGATCGAGGAAGCACTTCTCATTCATCCGGCGTAATGGTCGTTCGCTCGCATAGCTGAAGGCTGAGAGCTGAAAGCTGGTGGCTACTTTTTGAAGGCCACGTTGACCAGCAGCTTTTCGCCTTCGACGTCGACCACATTACAAAAAGTGCGATCGCCGCGACGGCTGAAGTCCAGCCCTACGCGGCTCCGGCCAACCCGCAGATTGCGAATGCACAAGTGGTCGAGCCAGTCGGGGAGCACCGGGTTGATGATGTTGAGCTCTTTGCGCGGCGCGACGGCGTGTATCCCCAGAACCGAAGCCAGAATGAGGAACATCGCGCCCGAGGCCCATGCCTGGGGCGAGCAGGACACTGGATACTGAACCGGTTCGTCGTACTCACGGCGCTGCACGCCGCAAAAGAGCTCGGGCAGCCGGTAATCGCGGAAATGCGATGCCGCCTGATAGAGCGAAGTCAAAATGCGCAGGGCCCCGTCGCGCAACTCATTCAGCGCCATGCCGTGCGCGATGATGGAGTTGTCGTGCGGCCACACCGATCCGCGATGATAGCTCAGGGGATTGAAGACGCGCTCTTCCTGGGACATGGTGCGCCATCCCCATCCGCTGAACATGTCGTCGCGCATCAGCCGGTTGGCCACGACGCGGGCACGCTCTTTGTTGATGACGCGGCTGAACAGCAGGTGCCCGGGGTTCGATGCGATTACCTCAAGCGGCCGCTTATCGGCGTCCAGAGCCATGGCGTAAAAACCGCGGCTGGGAACCCAGAAGGCGCGATCGAAGCGCCGCGCCATTTCGGCAGCGTCTCGCTTCAGCTTATCGGCGGTTTTTATGTCGCCGAAGTTCCGCAGCAAAGACGACATGCGGTACTTGGCGTCGTAAACATAGCCTTGTACCTCACAGGGGGCCAGCGGCGTCTTGGCTACAGTGCCGTCGCGATGCATGTTCGCATCCCAGGAATCCTTCCAACTTTGGTTAATTAATCCCTTGGGCGAACGCCGCTGATATTCGACGAAACCATCCCCATCCAGGTCCCCGTACTTATCAATCCACTCCAGCGCGGCATAGGCGTTGGGCAGTAATTCTTCGACCAGTTGTTCATCGGCGGTCCAGTTGAAGGTTTCGCTCAGCAAAATCAGGAATAGTGGGGTAGCGTCAAGAGAACCATAATATGGGCCGAAGGGCATTTCACCATCACGGGTCATTTCGCCGTCGCGATACTCATGCACGATCTTGCCCGGCTCTTCGTCGCGCCAGTCGTTATATTCCTTGCCCTGATATCGGGCCAGCACGCGCAGGGTGTCGACCGCGAGCTGCGAGTTGAGAGAAAGTGACTGATAAGCAGCGATGATGGAATCGCGTCCGAAAATGGTGGCGAACCAGGGAATGCCGGCGGCGATGATGTGCTGGTCCCCGTCGGGAATCTGCAGCGCGTGAAAATCGCCGATACCGGTTTTCAGCAGCGCATCGAAGACATCATTATCGGTTTGGAAGCTGGTGGAGCTACTTTCCCAACGGGCGAAGTTGGAGCGGCGTTGTCTCAAATTGTGATCGAGATCGTAAACCTGGGCTCGGGACTCGCGGCCCTCGACCCATGGCGTCACCGACAGCTCCAGCTGCACCTGCTTCAGGGGCAGGAGGCGAAGTTCCCAGCGGGCGACGCGTTCCTGAATCTCGGTCGGCGCGGGACTGAGCCTGATGAGCGTCTCGCGCATGATGCCATCGAGTCCGCGATAATAGAAGGCGATATTGTTGTCGCGGACGATGGGTTGATAGTACTGACCATGCTTCTGGCGGGCCAGGCCGCGGACCTGGAACACATCCACAAAGTCAGCATCTACCAGGATTTCAACCGTAAAGTCGACGGGAGTCAGATTGAAATTCTCGAAAGTTAGTCGGGAGAAGAAGATTTCGGAGGCCAACAACTGCTCGCGGCGAATGTGGACCGTGTTCTCCGGCAGGTCGAAGGAGTCGCGCAGGGTGATATTGCCGGTGGTAAGCTCGATTTGCGCCGAGAACGTCTTTTCCGTTGCCGACGATAACACCACGGTGCGATGTCCGCCGATGCGCAGTTCGAAATGACTGAGGAAGCGGGTATCGTCATGGAAGAAGCCGACGTCAGGCGAGCCGGGAGGATAGATGTCGCCGGAAACATTGGTGGCACTGAAGGTCTTGCCGTCAATCAAGGTAAGGTTCTCGACCTTGCGTGGCTCCAGCGACTGGAAAGCCAGGCGCGGTTCCAGGTGCGGCGACGGAATTTCCACCAGCTGATCGTAGGGAATTGTCAGGTATGTGCTCATGCTTTCCCGGCTGCGCCCTTCCTCATGCAATCAGCGGCAACTCAATCGTAGACTTACCCACAGGTCTGTCCTGCTCAACCAGTTCCTGATAGAGCGCGATGTAGTCCGCGACCATGCGATCCGCGGAGAAGTATTGCTGACAATATTGTCGCACCGTCGCCGGGCTGAAAGCGCCCGCAAGGACGGAGGCCTGCTGCGCCATCTCTTCCGGAGTGCGGCAAATGAAACCTGAGATCCCATTGCATACCACTTCGTCGACTGCTCCGCCGCGCAAGGCAAGTACCGGCGTGCCGCAAGCCATGGCTTCGATCATCACCAGCCCGAACGGCTCGTTCCACT
Source organism: Candidatus Korobacteraceae bacterium (assembly GCA_049695855.1). Classification (GTDB taxonomy): domain Bacteria; phylum Acidobacteriota; class Terriglobia; order Terriglobales; family Acidobacteriaceae; genus Bog-257. The sequence goes on from JBAVSY010000131.1 coordinate 7,268, forward strand.
GGATGGGAAACAACATGGCCAGCGAGTTGCCGAGCAGCTCATTCTTCGCCGCCAAGTCTGCCTCGCCCAGGTACTCGATGAACGTACCATCGATGTGCGGCTTGATCTGGCTGTCGAAATAGTCCCGGAAAATCGGCTGCACCTCGCCGGCCAGCTTCAGGGGAATGCCGGATTTCTTCGCAACCTCGATGGCAATGTGCGTCCCTTTGATGGGTGCGATTCTGCCCAGGAAACTGAGATAGTTCTGCTTGCGGGGTTGCAAGCGATATAAGTTCAGGTCAATTCCGTGATGAATCGTGCGCAAACGGGGCATGCTCTCATGTTGGCGTTGAAAATCGCTAATGGTGACGTAGTCGACTTCCGGAAAAAAATTATAGATCGCGCTGAGCACTGGTTCGTGTACATGATGCAAGGTGTAGACGAATTTGCAGTCCACATACCGGGTGAACATCAGACCGGCAACATTATGCAGATGGATGACATCGCAATCGCTGGCTGCGTCGGAAATAGCCCACGAGGTGTGGTTAAAATCTTTCAGATTGTCAAAAACCTCGCCACTGATCGGCCACTGCTGATGCTTGTACAGCCAGCGAGTTTCCACGCCAACCGTGGACTCGCCGTTGGAATAGACCACGACATCAATGCCGGAGTTCTTCAATCCTTCGGCCAGTTGGGCAATAAATAGTTCGGTGCCACCATATCGTTGTGGCGGCACGGGCAGGAAGGGAGGGGACACCAGAGCAACTCTCATTCGTTAAATCCTCTTGTGGATCGAGCGGTTGGAGTGACGTTCTTGTTTGAACTGGAGAGCTTACTCACCTTCTTCAGATGCGGCGAGTAAGCGCGGGTGTGCCTGCGAAGACGGAATTTTTGAAGAGAATCTGACCCTGATGCGAGTTTTATGGCGACTTTCGGCGAAAACGAGAGTGATCGGTTTCCGTTGTCGCAGGGGAAGGACGCTAAACGAAGTACCGAACTTCGGTCAGTCGCCTAAATTTCCGTCAAACTGTGCTTCAAGTCCGATGCCAGCAGACGATGAAAAAGGTGTTCGCCAGCTTCACGGCGGACCGAAAGACGTCCCGCCGTATAGGCGCGCGAGTGCAATCCCCGTTGCACTGCCTCACAGATGCCGATGTCTTCGTCGTTGACACGTTCGCCGACCGCAATGCTCTGGCGATTGCGGTCGTGGGCCGGCTCACTCACATCATCGAAGTAGAAATCGAAGACGACCGTACAGCGATCGACACCGTCGGGCAGCACCAGATTGGTGTCCATGTAGCCCTGGTAAAGATTGATCATGAAGTTCGGATACTGCCAGAAGTACCGGGCACGGTCCCCGGTGCGAGTAGCCACCGTGGCGGCATCCTCGCCGGAGGTGACCATGGGGCTCGACTGCAGGCAGTAACGGTCTTCGTTCTCGATGGTGTATTGCTTGTAATCGAGAACGCTGTTCAGCGCCTTGTGCAGGTGGGGTACGTGGTAGCCGCCGTCGAGATAGTTGTCGACAAATACCTTCCAGTTGCAGTTGAGGTGATAGGACCTCCGTTCGAAGAAGTGCAACGAACCGAGATTCAACGGCTTTACGCGCTGCATCAGCCCGCCTAGAAAATCTTCCAGCGGAGCAGCTTCGGGATCGAGATTGACGAAGACGAACTGTTCCCAGGTATCGACTCGCAGAGGCAGCAAACCATTTTGCGACCGATCGAACGAACAAACACCCTCAAACTCGGGCGCGCCCTTCAGGGTTCCGTCGAGACCATAGCTCCAGCCATGATAGGGGCAGCGGAAGATAGTCGCTTTGCCATGCTCCTGGGTGACGACGGCGGCCGCATGGTGGCGGCAGACGTTGTAGAAGGCGCGCAACCGGCCGTCGTTGCCGCGCACAATAACCAGCGGCTCGCCTGCCAACTCCGCAGTGACAAAATCACCTGGCTGCCCGAGTTGACCGATTCGCGCGACAACCTGCCACGTGCGACCAAAAACGTTCTGGCGCTCCAGTGCGGCGATGCGCTCGTCGATATACCAGGCAGCGGGAATGGTACGGGCCTGCTCCAGCGGATCTTGATCGTTATACGAGAAGACAAGGTCGTACAGCGAAGGTTCCATGAACAGCTCTCCCCTCAACTAGTTGCGGAACGAATCATAGCGGGCTCCAGGGCCATACGAGTCGAAAATACGATTCTAGCTGGCAAGTGCGCGAGCGGGCGCGAAATGGCCTTCGCTTCTCAGCGCAGTCCGAAGGTATAGCTCAACCCGGAACTGGTGCCGTAATCGCTGCCGGAAAAGTTGGCGGGAGGATGGTTGTCCCAGTTGCCATAGAATGAGACATTCCACGATAGGTCGCCGGTGATTTTTATATAGTAAGTGGCGTTGGTGTTGAAATAAATGCGGCCAGGCTCGGAGAGCGCGGGAAATGCCGTAGCCGTGAGGACGAGGTTGGTTTTGTTAAAGCGGAAAAGCTTCACCTGGGCTGCGATCAGGGCGGCCGCAACATTCTGAGTGGATACCGGGTTGATGGTCTGATTGTAGTTGGTGCTTTGCCAGGCCACGCCGCCGATCAACGCAATACTGGCATGGTTGGTATTTTTCAGATAGCGTCCGATACCGGCGCCCAGATTCGATTGCAGCCGTATTTCCTGCTCCGAACTCTGCAGGAAACTGGCGATGCCGGCATAGAACCAATTGTTCCAGGGCAGTAGATGCATGCCTTCGAAATTCAATTGATTGCGGGTTGCGGCGGTGGCGCCACTGCTGGCGGACAAGGTGGAATTCAGGTTGCTGTTGGCGGACCAGCGTTCGCGCAGATAATCGACTTCCGCCCCCAGGCTGTATTGGGTGTTGTTATTTCCCTTGGAATAAATGATGCCGGAGTTGATCTCCCCGTTGAAGCGCTGCCAGAACTTGTCAGAGGTCTCGCCCATCTTGACAATTTGCGTCCGGGGAATCACGATCTGTTTCTGCGAACTCTCCATCACTTCAATCTTCACGGGCCGCAAATTTTCGGTTTCCGCAGTGCTCAACGTGCCGGTGTAGACCGAGCCGTCCGTAGTCTTCACGATGAATAGTTGCTTGCTTTCCAGATGAGCGACTTTCGACCATTGCACCGAAGAGGTTCCCAGGATGTAATCAAAGCTGACATAGAGCACACCTTCGTCAAGGCCTTTGATCTCGCCAGTGAGGCGATCGCCGTTCTTCATCACCAGTATGTCGGTCTTCTCGCGCGCAAACAGCGGCAATGAAATAAGCAGGGCGAAACTCAGAACAAAGACCAGGGCACGAACGTTCATGGGTCGGCTCCTATGCGTACCAAACCAGCAGAAGCTTGGCTGGTCGTGGCTTACTTCACCGGATCAAATTATGGGGTGCAAAACGTATAGTACGGCTTCAGGCTGGGATTTGGGATGATGGGTTTTGGAATTCCTGTTAGCAGGAAAGAGTATGGCCGGACGGAGATTTTCTCTTCGCCGCGAAGGGACGCAGTCAAAGATCCACGCCTTCGATGATTCGACCAGACCAGCTCTTACTGGCAGCCGGCGAAGCTGACAGATGCGATCTGGGTGCTCCACTCCGAGCCCGTGGTCATGTAGTACTCATTGGCGTACCAGAAGGTACAGCCGTCGGGATCGATGCGCATGGCACTGTATTCTCCCCAGTGCGGGCCCAGGGCCGAGCCTGTTCCGTTAATCACGCTCAACTCATTTTCCATCGTGCCCAAGGGGTCGGTAACCTCGCGGCCTGTAACCGCGATAGAGGGATAGATACTCGAACTCGACTCGCTATAGCCCAGCAGGATGTCGTATTTCTTGTCGCGGGCGAGGGAGCCCATCCAACGGTTGTTCGAGTCAGGAGCGAATGTGCCCGATTGGAAGAGCGAGATGCCGGTGACGGGTACAGCTCGGATGGGCGCGGTGAATTCATACCAGCGGGGAGCCTCATTGCCGCCGGACGCAGTAGAGTCGTGCAGCACATACCAATGCTGCGACGGAAGCGGCCGGGGAGGAGTAGCTTTTACGCTGGCCAGCGGAGTGTCTTCCCAGTAGGCCAGACGGTACATCAGACGATCGCCCAGAACCTGGAGTTGAGTTGAGGTGTCTTTCTGGGGAACGCAATCGCCGCCATAAGCCCCATTGCAAGCGGGCGTGAAGGCGGGCACGGTTATGAGATGCGAGCCATTGTTGCCGGTGACGGTCGAGTTCTGCGGATCCGGATAATCGGGATGCAGTGAGTACAGCGACAGATGAGTGGGATCCCACAGGCTCATGAACAATTCATCTTCATTGGCCGGCGGCGCGATGCTGGAATCGATGTCGGCCGGCAAAGGCAGGCCGTCGGCGGGAGAGAGCACGAAGCAAATCTGTTCCGCCGAGCCGTCGCCGGTTACCAGCTTGGCGCTGTTATAGGCGCACAATTGCGGGCCGATGAAGCCCGAATTCGAGTACTCGCCCTGCGACTGATAGTAGCCATTGGACCAGATGCTCCACTTGGGCGAATCCGGAAGCGAAGCGCCCTGTGAAAACTGGTAGAGATAGTACGTGCCGAGCGCGTCGGGGTTGGTGGAAACGGCGACACAAGAATAATAGGGCGGACCATTCACGGTGTTCTCGGCCAGCAGCCAGCGTTGATGGGACTTGTCCCACTGGACAATAAGCTCGATCCCCGCGGTGGCGTCTGCGCAGGCTCCGCCCAGACTCGTCCAGAGGCTGTTGCCCAGAATTGGACCAGCCTGGACTTCGCCTGAGCTCTTGTCGAACACCGCAAAAACGGGGTCGGTCCACTGCACGATCTGGGTGTCGCCAACCGCCAGGCTGGTGTCGGGCGGAGCGCTGGATGGCGTGAAATTCGGAAAGCCGTTGCCCAGGCCGAGGAAGTTCAAGCCCAGGGAAAAATTCGAGGAAGCCGCGGGAGAACGCTGTGCAACCGAATCTGTTGTCGGTGCGGAATTTCTGGAAGTAGGGCGGGCGGAAAGCCTCTGACCCGAAGCGTACGGAAGAAGCGCCGGCCTCTGTGCCAACTCGCGCAATGGCGGTGACATCGCGAAACCTTCGGATCGATGCACGATGGGCGCTGGCCTTCCCTGCGCGGACAGGCTCGGGCCAAACATCACAAGCACGCACAGGACAAACAACACGAATCCGGTTTTTGCGCAGCTTTTTCTCATGGCAGTTCCGCCTCCCTTGACTAGTGGCCATCACAAATCATTTTGAGGGTGTATCAGGGCACGACTTCAGTCTTGCCGAACGACGCGCTATAGAAATCAGGGCTTCAGCCTCTGCACAAACGGCCCTCAGAGGCTAAAGCCCAGCTCATCGAAGGCCGCTTTGCGGCACGCCTGAAGGCGTGCCCTGACACAAAGCAATTCATCGTTTAGGGTTACTTCCTACCCGTTATTCGTGCAATGATTCATGGCCGTGAGATTCCTCAGAAAAATACGACCGACGCAGAATGGCGTCAGCTAGTAAGGCGAGAAGCCCAGCGTCTTGTCGTCTTTCTGCACCCAGATGTGCGCCTTGTCGGCGACGCGGTCATTGACCGTGACCACCACCACCACGCCGCTGGCTACGGCAAACGGTGATCCGCTGGAACCCTTGGGCACGGCCGCGCCGTCAACGTGGTGGCTCTTGATGACGCCCCACTCGCCGCCCGGGCCCCAATCCTTGACGAAATCATTATATGTATAGCGCGAGTACTTGTCGGGATGCTGTTTCCAGTCGGGATCGTGCATCCAGACGCCGTAGGCCTGTTCGTAGTTCTGCTGCTGCAGCGCATTGAAAAATTGGTCGACCTGATGCTCTTCCGGCCAGAAGCGAAATTGCCACCACACTACGCCGGCCACGATCAATAGCACGATCACGGCAAGGATGCGATCTCGTTTCTTGCGGGCAGGCCGGGGATCGTAAGGCTGGGCTTCGAACAAGCTCATAGCCAGTACAGTTTACTCGTTGGCAGGGGAAGCAGCGCAACCCGTCCGCTCCCGATAAATGGGGATTGTCCAGAAAAGCAAAGCCGGCCGGAACAGCGACCGGCTCTTATTCAATATCGGGATCCGCCGAAAAAGCAGAGTGCAGCGGAGCTACTGCTTGGCGAGCGCCTGCAGGCGCTGACCGGCAATTTGCGCGGCCGCTCCGGTGGGACTTTCCTTCTGCATCTGCTCGTATATATGGCGCGCTTCACCGGTCTGGGCCATGCTTTCATAGAGCGAGGCCAACATGAATTGCGCCGTGTTCTTGCCGACCGACACGGTAGGATGATCGATCAGCTGCTTGTAGAGCTCAATGGCCTGGGTATTGTGATTGGTGTCCTGGTAAATCGCGGCCAACGCTACTTTGGCCAAGCTGCCGATTTCCTTGTAGCGGCTGTCGGAAACCTGCTTCAAGTCGTTTTCGGCGCTGGTGTTGTCGCCCAGATCGTGGAAGGTTACTCCGGCAAAGTAGCGGGCTACCGCGGCTGACTGGGTGAAGGGATATTTGTTCGCAATCTGAGTGAACTCCGCGTTGCTGACCTTGGACCGCTCCTGCGCCGAGGCAAAGCTTGGCGAATTGGGGCTAGCCGGAATTTCCGGAGAACGGATGGGAGCGTTGTACTTCTCAATCGCCTGCGCCAGTTGACTGCTCGCTTGCTGATTGCGGTAGTTGATGTAGGCCCAGCCACCAAGCAGGGCGGCTACAATCACGACCAGCACGATTATGGCGGCGGTGAGCTTCGAGCGGTTCTCGACAGCCCAGGAAATGGTCTCGGCGGTTGAGGTAGTAAACGAATCTTGCTTAAGTTGATGTCGAGCGTAACTGCGCACAGGTGGTCCTTATCTGGAATGCCACTAAGGTGGGAAAAGGTTAGTTTATCAGCCTGCGGAATCGGGGGTCAAACCCGACAAGGTGGGAAGCGAGCCCGTCTGCGAGCGGCTTCGCGTCGGAGCTGTTGTGCGCGGATCCGGGGTAATCGTCGGCGGGTTGCCAAGAGTAAAACCTACCACCGGTATAAGCTCGCGCCCCAAGTCCAGCCTGCGCCGATGGACACCAGCAATACGAGGTCGTCTTCATGGAGCAGATCGCGTCGGTTAAGCTGGTCCAGGAGCAGCGGAACGGTGGCTCCAGCGGTGTTGGCGTGCGATTCCAGGTTGGTGGGGATGCAGGAAAACGGGATGTCGAGTACCTCGGCGATGCGCTTGAGTACCCCGGCGGTAGCCTGGTGGGGAACGATCATCGAGACGTCTTCGAGCTTCAGCCCGTTGATGCGGAGAATCTCCAGAATGCACTCGGGCACAGCAGCTGTAGCCGCCTTGAAAACCTCCTTGCCGTTCATCTTGAAATAGGCGTCCCCTGAGTAGACCGTGAAATAGTCTGCTCCCTCACCCTCAGCGAGAAGAATGCTCGAAAATAACCCCTTCTCCCGATCCTTCTTCTCAAGTACAACCGCACCGGCAGCGTCTCCAAATACGACGCAGTCGCGATGGTTCCAGTCCGTGACCTTGGAGAAGGTATCGGCGCCGATCACCAGCACACGTTCGTATGTGCCGTTCTGGATGAACTGGCCGGCGATCGTGATGCCGTAGACAAACCCGGCACAAACCGCCGCCACGTCGAACGCGGCGCAGCGGTTGCTGATGCCCATCTTGGTCTGGGCAAGGCATGCCGAGGAAGGCATCTTGCGATCAGGTGTCGCCGTGGAAACGATGATCAATTCAATGTCGTTCGGTTCGAGCCCCGCGGACGCGATTGCGTCCAGACCGGCTTTGGCGGCCAGATCCGACGTATACTCGTCTGGCTCAGCGATGTGCCGCTCACGAATCCCTAACGTGTCGACGACCCACTGCGGAGAGGTTGGCAAATTTGCCAGCACCTCTTCGTTGGTCAGAATCTTGGACGGAACGTAAGAACCGGTGGACTTGATGCGGACACTATCAAAGTGGCTGTTTCGAGTGGTCATTCCTCGCACCAGCCTCGCGAGTAGAACGAGACACTGCGGAGATGGATTCGCCACAGGAAAATCAAGTACAGAATGGAGGTAGGATTTTCCATTGCAATGTCGGCCCCAATTGACCCGCGTCGTTTGCGGACATCATACGAGGATCAAGGCGTACAAGTCTGGTCAAAAGCGCTCACTCGGTTATTGTGGCGACAAGGTCTTCTCGCATCCGTGCCACGCGCTGACAGCGGTCCTTGGCTGCCACCCGGTCAATCCGAGAGGCCACAATTTCGGTGGACTTGGGGATGGAAATCCTCCCAAGGCAGATCTGAGGCGCTCGATACCGATCTGCGCCGCAGTCCTTAGTTCCCATGGACGGAGAGGATTCTGCGCATGTCACAAGGAGAGGGAAAAGCGCTTGACTCCCCCTCAGGCTTCAGAATTTGCTAACCCGAATGCTGCCGTCTCCAGTAGTAATTTCCAGCAGCGGGCCGCCGCCGTTCAGCTTGCCGCGAATGCTGGAACGCTCGATGGAGCCGTTCACCGTGACCGGCAGATCGAGTTGGATATGGCCGTCGCCGGTGTGAGCGTAGAGCTCGGCATTCAAATCCTGTGGCAAGCGCGCTTCCACTCCGCCGTCGCTGGTGTGGATCAGCCAGCCACCGTTCATCTTGGAACCCGGACGCACGGTCAGATCGATATGACCGTCACCGGTGCGTAAATCGAGATCGGTGAAGACGCCGTCGATGGTCATGTGACCGTCGCCGGTATGGGAGCGCAGGCTGCCACTGAAATTCTGCACACTGATATGTCCGTCGCCGGTATCGATTCGCGCCTGTCCTGCGACACCGTTCACGGAAATGTGCCCGTCGCCGGAGTGCAAATCCAGAGCGGCCTGAGGCGGGACCTGAACCTCGACTCGTACGCCGCGGTGCATGCTGATGTGGAATCCCCAATCGTTGGGAATATGCACCTGCAGGTCAATCTTGTCGGCATCCTGCCGCTCGGTTACGCGCACCCCGGTGCTGCCAATGTTGTATCCGTCGCTGATGACCCGGGCCGAGATGGTATTGCTGACCCCATGGGTGACCTCGATGGAGGCATCGTTGGTGTCGACGCGCAAGGTTGGATTGTTGCCGACCTGGTAGGTCTTGGTCCATTCGTCGGCGAAAGCGGTGAGGCTCAGCGCCGCAATGCATAACAGGAGAATGAGGAACTTTTTGCTCACAGTGCCCCTCCTCGTTTTTGATACGAGAAGGAGCGCCTGTAAGTTCCGTTGCGAATGAGGAGAATAAGGAGGGCACTGTGCGGTGCCCGGGGCATGCGATCTAGCGGAGTGGAACGTCCCGCATGCCCCTTTGAGCATCGCTCCCTGCTTGTTGAGATAGACGAGGGCGAGGAAAAAGGGTTAGCGGGACCAAAAGAATTTTGAGGTTATCGGGACAGTACCTTGCAAGAAGTTGAAAACTCTGGCATTCGCGTACATCGAAACCGTCACCGTTGGACAGGCTTAACAACTCGAATCTTGCGCTCGGTGGCGACCACGAAACATGTCATCCAATCGCGAACATTTTCATGGTGAAAGAGTTCCGCCACGCGGTCAATCAGGCTCTGTCGACTGGGAGAGTGAAGACGCACGAGCAGAATGCCGTGATGGGAACCTGGAGCGAATCTTCGCGTATCGGAAAAATCCAGGTCCTGTGTAATCAGAAATCTTGATTCTTTCTGCGCGCTTTCCCAAATCACTTTATCGTCACGACCCTCGAGTCCCTCTTCATGCGTCGTATGAACGTCGTGCCCGAGGCCCGTCAGCAGGTTTGCCAGACGAACTGGAAGATTCTCATCCAGCTTGATCTTCATTGAATATGAGGGACTGCCAAAACGGGTAGGTCTTCTTCGGCAGAAGCCGCGGCGAAGGCGATTGCCGCCTGAATATCCTCAGCCTTCAAGCTCGGAAAATCAGCAAGGATTTCTTCAGCGCTGTCTCCCTCAGCCAAGCTGGCGAGCACGCTGCGAAGAGTGACACGAGTGTCGCGGAACACAGCTTCACCGCCGCAGATTTTAGCGTCACGAATAATCCTATCCTGGTATTTCGCGGGGTTGTTAGGGTTCTGAGCCACGGTCCCTCCTGCTGGATAGCGCCATATTAGCACCCATCCGCGTCTGTTCGATGTAGTCTGGCGCGGCTCACCGGCTGTACTGGTTCTGCTTCTTTTCGGCGTGGCGCTCCATGCCAAGTTGAATTAGCCGATCCATAAGTTCGGAATAGGAGATGCCAGTCGCTGCCCACATCTTGGGATACATACTGATCGAGGTAAAGCCCGGCATGGTGTTGACCTCGTTCACGTACATTTTCCTGGTCCGAGGATCCATCAGGAAGTCGACGCGCGCCAGCCCGGCGCAGTCCACCGCCTGAAACGCGGCCACCGCCAGCCGCTGCACTTCCTTCTGCTTGGTCTTGCCGATCTTGGCGGGAATGATCGATTCCGAACCTTCCACCAGGTACTTCGCGTCGTAATCGTAGAACTCTTTGACCGGCACAATCTCGCCCGGCACCGACGCAATCGGCTTATCATTGCCCAGCACGGAGCACTCAATCTCGCGCGCCTTGGCTTTCGCGCCGCCGACGCCTTGCTCGATGACCAGCTTGCGATCGAAGCGCGCGGCCTCATCCATCGCGGCTGCCAGTTCGCCGGAATCGTGAACCTTGCTGATGCCGACCGACGATCCCAAATTCGCCGGCTTCACAAACACCGGATACTTCATCGCACTCTCGATCTGCTTGCGAACTTTCTTCGGCTGCCCGCGCCAATCGCTGCGCAGCACCGTTACATGTTTAACGATGGGTAGACCGGCATCACGGAAAAGACGCTTCATTACGTCCTTGTCCATGCCGGCAGCCGAGCCCAATACTCCTGCACCCACGTAAGCGATGTCGGCTAACTCAAGCAGGCCTTGAATGGTCCCGTCTTCGCCGAAGGTGCCGTGCAGCACCGGAAAGATGATATCGACGTCGACCGGATTGACTGCGGCGCGGAGTTCGTGGGCGTCGGTCTGGAACGGCATCAGCGAGGAGTGGCCCTCGCCGGGCATAGGCGGGACGACGACACCTTCGCCGCGCGCCAGCACAGCGGCAGCTGCCGTGGCGTCCGGATCGCCGGCGCGGAGATGGCGCGGCTCGGCAGTTTCCGGCGGTTTGCCCTGCAGCAGGCGTTCGGCACGAGCGGCTGTCACCCAGCGGCCCTCTTTGGTAATGCCAATGGGAACCACGTCGTATTTCTTCTTATCGATTGCGTTCAGCACCGACGCCGCCGACAGCAACGAGACCTCATGCTCGCCGCTGCGTCCGCCGAACAGCACGCCCACTCGGAGTTTCTTCATGACTTGATCTTAACGCGAGAGAATCCGGCTGGTAGTAATCAGCGGTAGACCTAGCGACAAAGCATTCGAGGACTAGCTGGCAAGAAAATTCAGCACCAACCGCAACAGTTCGGCGGGCTGTTCCAGGGCGGGCAAGTGTCCACATTTGGAGATGATTTCCAGCCGCGAATTCGGAATCTGCCGGTGGAACTGGCGCCCAGTTTCGACCGGTATCATCGCGTCCTGCTCTCCCCACACGATCAAGGTCGGCACTTCAAGCACGGCAATGTTCCGGTCCAGCCACTCGCGTCCGTCAGGCAGGTGCTGCAGCAGGTTATGGATGGTGTATCCATCGCCCCGCTCCAGATGTTGCCGGTAGGCCAGGTCCACTAAGTCGTCGGTGACTAGGCTCTTGTCGTGGAACAGGAACTCGAAAGCCTCGCGCAGGTGGTGACGGGTGGAGAGCCGTAAATCGATGGGCAGAGCAACCGTGCTTCCCCAAAGGCCGGCAGCATCGACCAGCACCAGCTTGTCTACGATAGCGGGAAATTGGAGAGCGAAGCTGGTGGCGATCCAACCGCCCAGCGAATTTCCCATGAGTGAGGCTCGCTCCGTCCCCAGAGCCTGGAGAAATTGCTGCACCACCTCAACGAATCCGGCGATGGAGTAGTTGATGTAAGGCTTGCCGGAGCGGCCGAAGCCCAGTAGGTCGAGCGCGATCACCCGCTGCGATTGGCTGAGCGCATCGAGACAGAAGGCCCAATCATCGGCATCGCCACCGATGCCGTGAAGCAGAACCAGCGCCGGCCCAGCCCCCACGTCGTAATAACGGATCGTCTGTCCGAACACGCTGGTGCTACGCAGCTCCGGCAGAGGCGGCAAGACGAATTGGGGAGAAGAGAATTCGCCGGAAGTCATGGCGAGATCACAGGATCTTCTTGCCGAACGCCGACAGCGCTAGTTCGACCGCAAGTTCCGCCGTCTGGTTGCGTTCGTCGAGCACGGGATTGACTTCCACCAACTCGAAGCTGAGCATACGGCCGTGGTCGGCAATGATTTCCATCGCCAGGTGCGCTTCGCGATAGGTGGCGCCGCCCCACACCGGCGTTCCCACGCCCGGCGCGTCTTCCGGGTCGATCCAATCCAGATCAAGCGACACGTGATAGCCGACTGTACCCCGTCCGGCGAGGCGGAGCGCTTCCTCCATCACCGAACGCATGCCGCGTTCATCGATGTCACGCATGGTGAAGGTATGTACTCCGGCCCGGCGGATATTCACCCGCTCGTGTTCGTCCACGTCGCGGATGCCGACCAGCACGCAATTTTCCGGACGCACTTTTGGACTGAATCCGTACAGGTCGCTGAGCGGCGACTGGAACAATCCCATGATTGCGCCTAACGGCATGCCATGAACGTTACCGCTGGGCGATGTATCGGGCGTGTTGATGTCGCTGTGAGCGTCGATCCACAGCAGACCGATGCGCTGGTGCTTACGGCGATAGAACTCGGCCACACCGGAAACGGTGCCGGCGGCAATCGAATGGTCTCCGCCCAGGGTGAGAGGAATTTTTCCGGCTTCGAGGGTGCTGATCACCAGTTCGGCCTGGGCGGAACAGGTCTCGGTGATCTCGGTGAGATACTTCGCGTGAGGATCGCCTTCGGCTTCGGTTTCCAGCATGGCGACAGGAACGTTGCCGCCATCCTCGACATCGTAGCCCAGGGCTTCGAGCTTGGCCTCCAGCCCGGCCACCCGCATGGCCGAGGGACCCATGTCGACGCCGCGACGGGATTGGCCCAGATCGAGCGGCACCCCAATGATGCGGATGTGTTTGGTTTCAATATTCTCCAGCGGTTTGGTGATTGGACTGGTTGCCATAAGAGGTTCCTGAACAAAGTCTTACAGTGTGGTAGTGTCTTGCCTTCAGCGATCAGCGCCGTCTCAGTTCGAATTGTCATCACGAGCGCAGCGAGGGATCTGCTTTCCCGACAGTCAACGAAAGAGCAGATTCCTCGCGCCAAAAGATGGCTCTCGTAATGACAACTCATCCTGCGTCGGCGCAAATGCGGCGTCAAAGCGCCACTCCACCGATTCCCTAAACACCCAAGCATCCCGAACCCACTACGGATACAGCCGGTGCAGCATGCGCGGGAAGGGAATGGTCTCGCGCACATGCTCCAGCCCGCAAATCCACGCGACCGCACGTTCGATTCCCATGCCAAAGCCTGCGTGCGGCACGCCGCCGAACTTGCGCAGATCGAGATACCACTTGAACGCCTCTTCCGGCAATTCGTGCTGATGAATACGCTCCAGCAAAAGTTCATGCGACGCCATGCGCTGCGAGCCGCCAATGATTTCGCCATAGCCTTCAGGCGCCAGCACGTCTACACACAATGCCAGGTCCGGACGCTCGGGGTCGGGCTCCATGTAAAACGCCTTCACCGCCGCCGGATAACGATGAATCATCACTGGCCGATCGAATTGCGACGAGATATAAGTTTCGTCGGGCGAGCCGAAATCGCCGCCCCACTCAAACTTGTTCTCGACCTCTCCCTTGGCGTGGCCGTCCTGCAGCATCTTGACCGCATCGTCATAGGTGACCCGCGGAAACGGCGTGTCGATCTTCTCCAGCTTGGCAACGTCGCGTCCGATCGTCTCCAGCTCGGGGCGTCGCTTCTCCAGGCAGCGCTTCACGATGAAAGTGATGAACTCTTCCGCCAGCTTCATCAGGTCGTCGAGATTGGCGTAGGCAACTTCCGGCTCGACCATCCAGAACTCGGTGAGATGGCGGCGCGTCTTCGATTTCTCGGCGCGAAAGGTTGGTCCGAAGCTGTAAACCTTGCCCAGCGCCATCGCGGTCGCTTCAATGTAGAGTTGGCCTGACTGCGTGAGGTAAGCCTGCTCTTCGAAATAGTCGACCGGAAACAGTGTGGTGGTGCCCTCGCAGGCGGCCGGAGTGAGGATTGGCGGATCGGTGAGAGTGAATCCGCGATCATCGAAATAATCGCGCGCGGCTTTGATGATCTCGGCGCGAACCCGCAGGATGGCGGCCTGCCGCGGTGAGCGCAGCCAGAGGTGGCGATGCTCCATCAGGAACTCGACGCCGTGTTCCTTGGGCGAGATGGGATACGGATCGTCGGGATTGACGCGCTGCAAAACTTGCGCATCGCTGACGTCCATTTCGTATCCGCCGGGCGCGCGCTTGTCGGCGCGAACCTTGCCGGTAACGATCACGCTGGATTCCTGGGTCAGGCCCTTGATCGACTCGAACAGTTCGGGCGAGACGGCATTCTTGGCGACAACGCCCTGGATGATGCCGCTGCCGTCGCGGAAAATGGGGAACAGCAGTTTGCCGCTCTCGCGCAGGTTATAGAGCCAGCCACGAATGGTGACGGTCTGACCTTCGTGCCGGCCGATTTCGCGAATGGTGGTGACAGGCGTTTCAGTTTCGATTTTGGCGGATGAGTTCATGGGATTAAGTATTTAGTATGCACGTTGCGCACGGAAAAGTCAGGCTGCGTGACCACGCTCTTGGTCGGGTTGCGCCTTGCTGCCGGTTCCTGCAGCTCCTACCTGGCAGGCATGGGAGTAGATTTTACCGTGGCCTGCGAGCTAAACTTGCCCACATAGCGGCCGAACAGGACCGCGAGAAAGGCCACAAGTCTGTCACAAGGTCTTAGGTCTGATATGAGCCTTGATTGGTCACAATGCGACGCGGTTGAGAGTATCCCGGGCAAAGTGAGCGGCGCATGGGTTTTTCGGGGAACTCGGACGCCGGTTTCCACGATATTCGAAAACCTTGAGGACGGGATGACGATCGATGAAGTCGTTGAACAATTTCCCGTCACCCACGAGCAGATTAGGGCCGTACTTGAATTCGCGGCCCGAAGTCTTGACGCCACGCCAATCGGGCTCCGTTAAATGCTCGTCCTTCTGGACAATGGCGCTCCACGAGGAATCGCCCGAGCGCTTTTGGGCCACACGGTAACCGAATGCAGAGAACGCGGTTGGGACGCCCTGTCGAACGGCGAACTGCTTGCGGCAGCCGAGAGTGCTGGCTTTGAAGTGCTGCTAACCACCGACAAGAATGTCCGCTATCAACAAAACCTCGCAGGCAGACGGATCGCAATTGTCGTCTTGGGCAAGGGACGGTGGCGGCTCATCCGTCCCTTGCTCGCGGAAGTGGCTAATGCCGTGAACTCCGCCAAGCCGGGCGGCTACACCGAAGTGGAGATTCCCGGTTAGGCTTACGCCTTCTCCAGCATCCCGAACGCCTCGGCCATTTTCTCGCTCACCTTCTCACCTTCCACGCCTTCAATCTCCAGCAACAGCGGCGGCACATGCGGCGCGGTACGCAGTAGCGACATCGCTTCACTCCAATCGATACCGCCGTCGCTCGGAGAAATGTCGCCCGGCCAGAGATGCGAGTCGCGATCTTTCTTATTGTCGTGCACATGGGTGGAGCGAATGCGATCCTTCAGCACGTCGAACGCCTGCTTCACGCTCGACAACAAGTGCGCGTGCCCGAGATCGAAGCACACGCCAATGTCGACAAAACGGCCCGCGTGTAGTAGCTCGAGCAAGCCCTCCGGCGTCGACAAATCGTTGGGAATATTCTCCACCAATAACTGCACCCTCAGCGGCTTGGCGAAGGCGTGCAGATGTTCGAGCGAATTCATCGCCGCTTCCAGCTTGTGCTGGTTGGCGTCCTCATTGCTCACACCCACGTGCTGCACCAGAAACTGA
This sequence comes from Candidatus Korobacteraceae bacterium, assembly GCA_049695855.1. Lineage (GTDB taxonomy): Bacteria > Acidobacteriota > Terriglobia > Terriglobales > Acidobacteriaceae > Bog-257. The sequence continues at coordinate 23,274 of JBAVSY010000131.1, forward strand.
AACGGCGCCTGCTCCGCGACTTCCAGGGCACGTTTGATCTCATCCATCGCCGCAATGCGATCGCGCTTCTCCACGGCCGCGATATTGATGGGCGCCGATCCGCTGCGTCCCCATTCGTCATCGCCGTGCATAGGTGAGTGCATCGAGTGAAATGCCACTCCCGTGCTGCGAAACCAGTTGGCTACCTCGCGAATGTGCTGCCGATCGGTGTAGTTGAAATGACCGCGGGCAGCGAAGATCTCAATGGCCTCGGCCCCGCCGGAGACCATCTGGTCAAGCAGGCCGGGATGCAGCCGCTCGCGCTTGGCATACACCAGAGTCGACATCGCGCGTCGCATCAGTAGCCAACCGCCTTTCCGTTGTTGCGTCCGTCGCTGGCACCCAGTAGCTCGCCGGTCTTCTCATCGACGGCGATACATTCGGCGTCGCCCCAATATCCGTGAGCCATTTTGATATTGTGTCCCATATGCTCCAGGATGCCGATGGTGTCGGGCGAAAAGCCTACCACCTCCATCTCAATCTGATCGGGCATCCATTGATCGTGAAAGCGTGGCGCATTCACCGCCTGCTCGATGTTCAAGCCGTAATCGACCACGCCCATGAGGATGTTGGCGACGGTGGTGATAATAGTCGGCCCTCCCGGCGAGCCCAGCACCAGAAACAGCTTGCCATTCTTCAGCACGATGGTCGGCGTCATGGCCGACAGCGGCCGCTTGCCTGGGCCGATGGAATTCGCTGGTCCCTGAATCAGTCCATACATATTGGGGACGCCCGGCTTCGAGGAAAAATCGTCCATCTCATCGTTCAGCAGGAATCCCAGACCTTCAGCGGTAACGCGAGAACCGAAACCATCGTTCAGCGTGGTCGTGACCGAAACCGCATTGCCTTCGGGATCGACGACCGAGTAGTGCGTGGTGTGATTCGACTCGTGAAGGGATTTCGGCTGCGGATGCGAACTAGCATAGCTGTCGAGTTGCGAGAACACCGACGGACGCCGCAAATCGGCACTGGGCGTGGCGCGCCGCAGTGGGATGGTCTCGCGCCAGGCGTTGCCATAACGTTTGTCCATCAGTTGCGCAACTGGAATCTTGGCGAAGTCGGGATCGCCCAGGAACTCGGCGCGATCGAAGAAGGCGCGTTGAAAGGCCTCGGCGGTCAAGTGAATGCTTTGCGCGGAACGATCGCCCTCCTTGGTCAGGTCGTACCCTTCCAAAATGTTGAGGCTCTCGACCAGCGCAATTCCACCCGACGATGGCGGAGGAGCACTAATGATTTCGTAGCCACGATAGGTGCCGCGAATCGGCTGACGCTCTTTGACTTCATACTGCGCCAGATCGTCGGCCGTGATCAGGCCTCCGCCCTTCTGGATGGAGGCGGCAAGTTCGCGAGCCATCGACCCGTGATAAAAGTCATCCGGATTGTCGGCAATGCGCTCCAGCGTTCTGGCCAACTCGGGCTGCTTGAAAGTATCGCCCGCCTGGTAGTAATCGCCATCGCGCTGAAAGACGCGATGCGACTCGGGAAACTGCGCCAGCTGAGAATCGCGGAAGGCGCGAGCTTCATCATAGTCGAGCACAAAGCCCTCGCGCGCCAGCCGGATCGCCGGTTCCATCACTTGCTTGAGCGTCAACTTTCCCCAATGTTTTTGCGCGTACACCATTCCACCGACCGAGCCTGGCACTCCGATCGCCTTGTAGCCAATCGTGCTCATGTCGGGGACGACATTGCCCTGGCTGTCGAGATACATGTTGGCCGTAGCTTTGGCGGGGGCCTTCTCGCGATAATCAACGAAGTGTACCTCACCATCCGGCCGGCGGAAGAGCATGAATCCGCCACCGCCGATGTTTCCCGCTTCGGGGTAAACGACTGCCAGTGCGAAGCCGATGGCGACCGCGGCATCGACGGCGTTACCTCCCTGCTGCATGATGGCAACTCCGGCCTTCGACGCCTCCGGATGAACCGTCGCTACCATGGCCTTGGCCCCATGCGCTGGACGGACTGCATTGCTGGCCGAGGACGGGATGCAGAAGACGGCGACCAGAAGCAGTAGCAATGAATAACGCAATTTCATAATTAAGTACTGCGAAAAATGCGACGCCAAGTCGCTCAAATATTCTCGGAACAATAGTTTACGATCGGCAAAGGTTAAGATATTGAGGCTAGCCCACGGCCTTCGCGAGAGTCAAATTCGTCACGAATCGATAGTTGGAAGCCGTAGATTTTCGATGGATTGTAACCTTGGCGGTATTCTAAACCGGCAACAATAGGGCCCGGCCAAACCCTTGTCACTCTTGTGTCTGAACGCGAGACGTTATATATCTAAAGAACCTGCGGGCCTACGATGCAAACCTCCATTTTCTCGGTTGATGTTGAAGACTGGTTCCATATCCTGGACGTTCCCAGCGTGCCTGCGCTAGCGGAATGGAGCAGTCTGCCGTCGCGCGTAGAGAGAAACTTCTCCCGGTTGCTGGATATCTTCAGCGCGGAAAATGTGCAGGTGACCTGCTTCGTGCTGGGATGGATTGGCGAGCGCTATCCACACCTGGTGAAAGAGGCGGCTGCGCGGGGACATGAGATCGCGTCGCACGGCTATGGTCATCGGTTGGTGTATGAGCAGGGCCGCGACGACTTCTACGAAGATGTACTCCACGCCAGGTTGCTGCTGGAAGATATCGCCGGCGTGCCTGTCTCGGGCTACCGGGCCCCCGGTTTCTCGACGACCGCGGACACTCCCTGGTTTTTTGACGCGCTGGCGGAAGCCGGCTATCACTACGACTCATCGGTCTTTCCGGCCGCACGTGGGCACGGTGGGATACGCGATGGACGCCGCGATCCCCATCGCATTGGCAATGGCGATGGCATCCTCGAGGTGCCAATCACCGTAGCCAACTGGATGGGCAAGCCTATGTGTTTTTTTGGTGGCGGCTACTTACGACTGTTTCCCTACTGGCTGGTTCGCAAAATGGCGCGCCAGGTGTTGGCGGAAGGCCGTCCGGTGGTGTTCTATATTCATCCCCGGGAGATTGACCCCGGCCATCCTCGTCTGCCCATGAATCGCGTGCGCCAGTTCAAGTGTTATGTCAATCTGGAAACGACGGAATCGAAGGTGAGACAGATTCTCCGCGAGTTTCCGGTGACCACGTTTCAGAACGCAATCAGCAAATACCCCGAATTGGTAAATTCCCATGTCGCTTGATCGTACCCAAACCTTTTTCCATCAATATGCCAACGATTTTGACGCCATTTATGGCAATCAGAATGGCGTAGTCGACAGCGTTATTAATCGCCTTTTCCGCAAGAGCATGCGGCTGCGCTACGAGAAATCGATTGAGGGCTGCGAACCGGTACAGGGCAAAAGCGTGCTGGATGTGGGATGCGGGCCCGGCCACTACTCCATTACCCTGGCCCAGCGCGGCGCCTCGCGGGTGGAGGGAATTGACTTTGCCGAAGGCATGTTGAAACTTGCCTCCGAGCATGCTCGCAAGCTCGGAGTAGGCGACCGCTGCAACTTCAAGGTTGCCGACTTTTACGAATACCCGGCGCATGATCCTTTCGATTACGTCATCGTGATGGGCTTTATGGATTACATGCCCGATCCGGAAAAAGTCGTGGCGAAAGTGTTGTCGCTCACTCGCAATAAGGCTTTCTTTTCCTTCCCGGTGGCCGGCGGCATTCTGGGGTGGCAGCGCAAGCTGCGCTACCAGAAACGTTGCGACCTGTTTCTCTATACCGAGAACCAGTTGAAGCAGCTGTTCGCGAAATTTCCCGAAGCTACCGCGACCATCGAGCCTATTAGCCGAGACTTCTTCGTCACCCTCACGCGGAACGGCAAGACGGTTTAGCATGCTTCAGCGCCGACTGCCAAATAATCAGGCCGTATCGCCCTAAGCGCAATCTAGGAATCTCGCTCGGTCGTCTCTCTTGCGATCGGCGCAGCGGCTTGATTCGCGTCCTCTTCGTCCATGTATCGGAGATCCGTCCAAGGAACGCCCTCCACCATGGGGCCGTCCCCGGTTACAAACTGGAGATCGGCAGATTTCGATTGGTTGTCAACGTCCACAACGACAAGCACTCCATTGTGGCCCAAGGCGGTAACGCGGTCATGTTTTCGAGGAATACGAGGTGCCATGCTCCCAAGTTTACGCCGTGCTTGCGGGCATTCAAGAGGTCAGACCTTCAAACTGCACCACTACCTAACTGTCGTTGCGATACCCGAATCGCGCCAACCCCTATAAACTGATTTCCTATGCCCGCAGCCCAGCGACGAGCCGTAGTTATCGGTTCCGGTCCTAATGGTCTGGCGGCAGCCATTGCTCTGGCGCAAGCGGGATTGCAGGTCGACGTCTACGAAGCGGAGCCGCAACCCGGCGGTGCAGCCCGCACACTGCCTCTAACGCTGCCCGGCTTTCTCCACGACTTCGGATCCGCCGTGCATCCCATGGCGCTGGCCTCGCCGTTCTTTTCCACTCTGCCTTTGCACGACTACGGACTGGAGTGGATTCAGCCATCGGCGCCGCTAGCCCATCCTCTGGATGACGGCACGGCAGTGATCCTGGAACGCGATCTGAGTGCTGCCGAAGCCGCTCTGGGCGAAGATGGCAAGCAGTGGCGCAGGCTCTTCGGATCGTTCGCCGCGCACTGGACGGAACTGGCTCCTGAAATCCTGCGGCCCGTCTCTCTGTTTCCCCGCCATCCCCTCCTGCTCGCTCACCTCGGATTGGTGGGATTTCCTTCGGCGACGGCCGCGGCCCGGTTCTGGTTTCACAATCCCAGAACGAAGGCGCTCTTCGCCGGATTAGCGGCGCATTCGATGTTGTCGCTGGACGAGCCACTTACCTCCGCCTTCGCCATCATCTTCGCCGCCACTGCCCACGCTGTGGGATGGCCGATTCCTCGCGGCGGGGCCAAGTCGATCACCACCGCGCTCTGTGGATATCTAGCCAGCCTGGGCGGCAAGGTACATGTGTCGACACGCGTCGAAAACCTCGCATCCGCCGGACAGTATGATGTCGCGCTATGCGACGTGACGCCGCGGCAATTGCTGGGGATCGCGGGCGATCGGCTGACGACCAGTTACAAGCGTCAACTGGAAAAATATCGTTACGGCCCCGGCGTGTTCAAAGTTGACTACGCTCTGTCGGAACCAATTCCATGGAAGACGGCGGGGTGTCGGCGAGCGGCCACCGCGCACCTCGGTGGAACCATTGAGGAAATTGCTGTCTCGGAAGATGCCATGCGACACGGGCGAATTGCCGAGCGGCCATTTGTTTTGCTGGCGCAGCCCAGCCTCTTCGATCCCACGCGTGCACCGGCGGGACGCCATGTTGCCTGGGCCTATTGTCACGTGCCTAACGGCTGTGAAGTCGATATGCTGCCGCGCATCGAAGCTCAGATCGAGCGTTTCGCGCCAGGCTTCCGCGACTGCGTGTTGGAGCGCAGGATTTTTTCTCCGGCATCATTGGAGGCCATGGACGCTAACCTGATCGGCGGAGATATCGGTGGCGGCGCGGCCGACCTGCGCCAATTTCTGTTTCGTCCCACACGCAAGTACTATGCGACTTCCGCCAAAGATATTTACATTTGCTCCTCCTCGACGCCGCCGGGCGGTGGAGTGCATGGCATGTGCGGCTACAACGCAGCCAAAATGGCGCTGAAACGACTGTGAGCAATGAACCCGAACTCGGCGCCGGCGGCAAGCTTGCCATCGCGCTCTGCCTCACCTGTGTTGGCGGATATGTCGACGCCGTCGGCTATGTCGCGCTGTTCCAGGTATTCACCGCCAACATGAGCGGCAACAGCGTTCACCTGGGCATATACCTGGCCCGGCAGGATTGGCCAGACTTGCTGCGTCCCTTGTCCGCCGTCGTGTCCTACGTTGTGGGAATGACGTTAACGCGTATTACAGTCCAGATCGCCGGCCGGCGGGGCATGAAGCGGATTGCCTCCTTCACCCTGGCTGTGGAAGCTCTGCTGCTTCTCCTGTTCGCTCGCGCCACCCCGGCCATGCATCTCGGTCAGCTTGTCGATCTGCATTCGCCCACTTATTTCACGCTGGTGGCGCTGCTGGCGTTCGCCATGGGCGTGCAGACGGCAACCCTCACCCACATTGGCGCGCTCACCATCTACACGACTTTTGTGACCGGAACCTTGACCAAGCTGACTGAGTCCTTCACTCGGGTACTCTTCTGGGGTTACGACCAGCTGCGTGCCCTGAAGCGCTTGTCTCACGTTGTCAGACTAGCGCCAAAACAGCGCGATGTTCGCGAGGGCGCCATGCTGGCCTCCACCTGGAGTTGTTATGTCCTGGGAGCGGGCCTTGGGATCGTCGTAAAACAACGATGGGAATTGCGGGCCCTGTATATACCGGTTGCTGTGCTGGTCGCATTCATCGTGGTAGACCAGCTTCGGCCTATCGACGTTGAGGAAGAGCGGCATCAGACGGGCTAATCCTATCGCGCGACTCGGTCTAGAAATGGCACTACTGCAGGCACATCCTCAAGGGTGAGTTCTCCCCTCGCTCAGCTCCCTTACCTATTGAAGCAGCAATCCAAACGGGCAAGAAGCCTGGCACTTACTGGTATATCGGAGACCTCTGCAGAAGAAAATCCCGCGAACTAAGGTGCAAATGCTTGCACGAGACGTTTGGACCCTCCCACCTAAGTGCTTTATATTGCACTTCCGAACTGGAAACAAAATTGCGTCAGTTAGACAAACCCCTAGGGGTTGCAAGGAGGTCCGATAGTGCAAAGACGCGTCGCTTGGCTCTGTGTTTTAATGGCTTGCTCGCTGGCCTTAGCGGTTTCGGCTTCTGGGCAAACGGTCCTGGGCTTCGATGACATTCAAACCAACGGTGGTGTCGTCGATATACCGGCCGGCTACGGTGGCTTCTCATGGTCACAATACATGGGAGTCTGGGAAGGGCAGGGGGACTATCCCTATGAGTCTCCGCCCAATGTCGTATTGTTTAACAACAACGGTGCCTTCGGCTACGGCGAGGAAGATGTCTTCACATTGAGTGGAACAGTCGAGTTTCTGGGCGCCTACTTCTCTGGTCCGTCGCAAGGCGGTCCAATCTACTTCAACCTCTATGACAACGGCACCGAAGTATGGACGTCAGCTCAGTTGACGCCCAACCCCACTACGCCCACATTTCTGGCTTCGGGCTATACCGGGCAAGTGAATGAGATCGGGATCGTGGGCTACGAAGGTTACTACGTCATGGATAACTTCACGTTCAGCTCCGGAAGCGGCGGTACAACTCCAGAGCCGGGCAGCCTGGCGCTGTTCGGGACGGGCGTTGTTGCCATCGCGGGTGTGATGAGACGCAAGCTCAGAATGTAGCAGTTGCTCCCTGCAGTTTGGCGAAGCCGGAGGTTAACCTCCGGCTTTTTCTTTGTCGCACTAAAGCCCGGCCAGCTCGCGGCCCCCAGCGGCTGGCCGCAAGCATCTCATGTTTGGAAGCGGTGCGGCCTGCTATAGTGTTGCGGCGAAGCGCGACATGGTTTCCCAAGGCCGCTGCTTCGGAGGCACCGCATGCCGTCCTCAGCAACATCGTCGCCGACTGCCCCCCAGATAACCGTGCTGTGCCTGGCCAGCTACTTCAAGGGCACCGAGTTCCTTCGCGAATGTCATCGCCAAGGTTGCCGCACCCTGCTACTCACTTCCCACAGTCTGGAAAACGAGGACTGGCCGCGCGAGAGCATCGACGAAATCTTCTACATGCCCGATGTGCAAAAGCAATGGAAGCTGGAAGACGCTCTGCTGGGTGTCAGCTACATGGCGCGCAACGAAAATATCGATCGCCTGGTTGCGCTCGATGACTTCGACGTGGAGACAGCCGCCACCTTGCGCGAGCATCTGCGCGTGCCCGGCATGGGCGATACCACTGCGCGTTATTTCCGCGACAAGCTTGCCATGCGAACTAAGGCCCGCGACGAAGGACTGCTGGTTCCGGAATTCATTCATGTGCTGAACTACCGGCGCCTGCGCGAGTTTATGGACCGCGTGGCGGCGCCCTGGGTCCTGAAGCCGCGATCGATGGCCGGCTCCATGGGCATCAAGAAGATTCGCACCACCGAGGAACTGTGGGCGTCGCTGGAACTATTGGGCGATCAGCAGTCGTTCTACCTGCTGGAGCAGTACATTCCGGGCGACATTTATCACGTCGATGCGATCTCCTACGAGCGTGAGTTGCTATTCTCCATCGCCAGCCGCTATGGCCGGCCTCCCATGGACGTCTCGCAGGAAGGCGATATCTTCACCACGCGTACTTTGCCACTGGGATCGGAGGAAGCTGCTCCGCTGGTTGCGCTGAATGAAAAAGTGGTGCAGGCGTTCGGACTGGTGCGCGGCGTGTCCCACAGCGAGTTCATCCGCGGCCGCGACGATGGCCAGCTCTACTTCCTGGAAACTTCGGCCCGGGTCGGAGGCGCGCACATCGTTGACTTGATCGAGACTGCCACCGGGATCAATCTTTGGGCGGAATGGGCGAAGGTTGAGATTGCCGGCGGCAAGGCTCCGTATAAGCCTCCTGCGCCGCGAAACGATTCTGCCGGGCTGCTGATTTCGCTGGCCAAGCAGGAACATCCCGATACCTCGGCCTACAACGATCCTGAAGTTGTCTGGCGCATGGACGACAAGAAACACCATGTTGGTCTGATCGTGAAGTCGGCCGATCCAGCGCGCGTGCAGCAGCTATTGCAGAATTACGCTCAGCGGATGCGACAGGATTTCTTCGCCTGGCAACCACCGTTGGATAGGCCGAACTTTTAGGTTTGCACGCCGGCGTTGAAGCGCTTATTCCCCGGCATCGCGGAGAAGTTTTCCCAAGGTCGGCTTGTGCTTTTCGGCTTTGGGTTTCTTGGTGGAAGGCACGGCCCGGGTCGCAGGCGGTGTTCCAATCGCCTGGCGCGCCGCAGCCTTGACCGCCGCCGCAGCTCGGAATGGTTTGGGCTTGCGAATCTTGGATGGCAAGTGAAAACTCCTCGCACGCTCAGTATGGAATACCACCAGAGTTTCTGCCAATCGGCCATCCATGATCGTGCTAGTCCGGCTTAGGGGAGGCTGCGCTGAAGTGGTTCGTGGTTTTCTGCAAAGAGGCTTCGTCTTCCACGTTGACGCAGCTCGAGGAACGGTCAATCTGCCGCATCAGGCCACAGAGCACTTTGCCCGGACCAACTTCGGCGAAGTTTTTTACTCCCAAACCGATTAGACCGCGCATCGACTTATCCCACTGCACCGCTCCGGTGACCTGCCGCAGGAGCACGTCGCGGGCCTGATCAGCGGTTGTCACCAGCGCAGCATCCACATTACACATCACGGGAACTTGGGGATCATGGAAAGTGAGCGCGGCTAAATCAGCCGCCAGGCGATCCTGGGCCGGTTGCATCAAGGCGCAATGGAAGGGAGCGCTGACGGGAAGTAGGATGGCGCGCTTGGCTCCGCGATGTTTGGCCAGCTCGGCGGCCCGCTCGACCGCGGCTTTATTGCCGGAGATCACAGTCTGGTCGGGAGAGTTGAGATTCGCCGCCTGAGAGATTTCCCCCTGCGCCGCTTCTTCGCAAATCTGCTGCACCTTGTCGCTGGCCAAGGCGAGAATCGCCGCCATCGCGCCGACGCCGACCGGCACTGCCTCCTGCATATACTTGCCGCGATTGCGAACCGTGCGGACTGCATCGGTAAACGACAGCGTCCCTGCGGCAACGTGTGCGGAATATTCCCCCAGGCTATGTCCCGCAACGTAGGACGGAACAATTCCCTTCGACTGCAGCACGCGCCAAAAGGCAACCGACACCGTCAGAATTGCGGGCTGGGTGATTTCCGTCAGCCGCAGCTGGTCCTCCGGACCTTCAAAGCACAGTTGCGAAAGCTGGTAACCGAGGGCGGCGTCGGCTTCGTCGAAGGTCTCGCGGGCCACTGGATACAGGGCAGCAAGTTCCTTGCCCATGCCGACGGCCTGCGATCCTTGTCCGGGAAAGAGAAATGCGATGGGGAAAGAGTGTGAGGTCATGAGTTGTCAGGTTGACCGAAAGCGAGTTCCTCGCGGGCTTAACGTTCTAGCACTTATCCAGCCTGAGGTGTTTGAAGGGGCGCAAGTTCAGCTGCGCCGTATAGCCTCTTTATTTTTCATTTCCTAGTGGGCTTCAGCCCAGGAGGAATCTGCTTTTCCGACTTTTTCAGCCGGTGAGGATCTGCTGTTTCAACAAACTAGAAAGCAGCCTTCGCTACACCAATCCCGTACGCAAGGGGTCGGCTTGAGCGGATTCGGCGGCATGATGGTTCAGGTTCCGGCTGGCCGCGGCAATCCGCTGCTCGATAGTGTGATTCAGTTTGCTGTTGGCGAACTCCATCGCCACTCGCACCGCGTTCTTGATGGCATTGGCATTCGACGAGCCATGGCTCACGATGCACACGCCCTTGATGCCCAGCAGCGGCGCGCCGCCATATTCCGAGTAGTCAAGCCGCTTCTTGAAGTCGGCGAACGCCTTGCGCGACAACAGCATTCCGACCTGGCTGCTGATGGTGGCCTGCAACGACTGCCTCAGCAAAAAGCGCACCGTCTCCACCATGCCTTCAGAAATTTTCAATGCAACGTTGCCAACGAAACCATCGCACACCAGCACATCGGCCTTGCCGTTGTATAGGTCGCGGCCTTCCACATTGCCGACAAAGTTCATCGGCAACTCTTTGATCAGCTTGTAAGCTTCGCGGGTAAGCTCGTTACCCTTGCTCTCTTCTTCCCCGATCGAAAGCAGTCCCACCCGCGGACGATCAGCGCTGGGAAATCGTCCAGCAAAAATGGATTTGAAATATTCGTCGCCCATGATGGCGAACTGCTGGAGATTTTGCGGCTTGGAATCGACGTTAGCGCCAACGTCGATAAGGATGGTAGCTGTTCCCTGTGCGGTGGGAAAAACGGCAGCCAGCGCCGGCCGGTCGACACCGGGAATTGCGCCCAGCACCATCTTGGCGGTGGCCATGGCGGCTCCGGTATTGCCGGCGGTGACGAAACCCTCGGCTTTACCGTCACGCACCAGGCGAAGGCCCACGCGCATGGAGGAATCGCGCTTGCTGCGGACCGCTTGCGCGGCCTTTTCCTGCATGCCGATGACTTGCGCGGCATTGACGATACTAATGGGGAGCCTGCGCCAGAAGCGGTGCAGATCGAGCTCGGCGCGAATCACATCTTCTTTACCCACCAGCACGACTTCGACGTCATAGTGGCGCGCAGCGAGAATGGCGCCTTCGACTTCAGGTTTGGGGGCGCGGTCGGCACCCATGGCGTCAAGAGCGATGATGGTCGGCATGCTTGCCTGTCAGTTGCAAACTTTCGTAACCCTGAAACCCAGGTAGCGCTTCCCTTTCGCCCTCGTCTGCGGAGGAGGGAACCGGCGCAGTCTGCAAACAGTTCGCAAAGGAAGTCCCGGGGCAACCAACCTAGCTTTTTTCTTCCTTCATGGCGATGACTTCCCGCCCTTTATAATAGCCGCATTTGGGGCAGGCACGATGCGGCAATTTGCGCTCGTGACAGTTGGGACACTCCGACAGGCCCGGCGCCGTCAGATGATCGTGTGAGCGCCGCTTGGAGGTGCGCGCCTGCGAGTGGCGCCGTTTCGGATTAGGCATGACTTACCTCGTAACTTTACTCGACCGCCGCAACCAGCCGGCGACCGGAACTTTAGCTTTGCAGCTTTTTCTTGATTTCGGCCAGCGCATCCCAGCGTGGATCGCTGACATGCTGCTCACAATGACATTGCTCGACATTCAGGTTGCGGCCGCACAGCGGACACAACCCTTTGCAATCTTCGCGGCACAATGCCCTGACCGGCGTGGCCAGCAACACCTGCTCGCGCAAGACATCTTCCAGTAGAAGCCCTTCACCCTGATAATAGCCGATCTCGGTTTCGGCTTCACTGATCGCCACCTCGTCGGCGCGGCGATCCACACCCAAAGGCCGATAGATCAGGTCAAACGCCCAGTTCACGTCGTGGCCCACCGGATCCAGACAACGGGCACAGCTGAACTCCAGTCGCGCCACTACCTTGCCCACCGTGCGGATGTCTTCGACGTTCTGGTGATGACCGCGATGCTCCACGATCAGCTCAGCATGGCCTTGACCATGCAGCGGCCCGATCTGGCGGAAGTCGGGACCAAACTCGATGGCGCCGGGCTGATAGGTCTCGTCGAACTCCACTTTCTGGAGTTCCAAATCCCGAACACGAATCAGCATAGCGGCACCGGCCTCAGCCTACGCACGAAAACGCCCAACATACCCAGCGGCTCCGGCTGGAACCGGGTCTGGCAGGCCAAGCTCCTGACGGGAAACACTGGCAGGTACAGACAGGCGGGATCGCGCTAAGACAAAGAACAAGGATAAAGTGCTGGAACCACAGTGTCAAGGCGAGGTTGGACCTGGCAGTGGACTGTTTTGAAATCACCCTATAGAAATCCCGATTCGCAATGTGGCATTACTTGGCCAATGCCTAACTTCTGCCGAGTGCATCAAACCCTGCGTGTGACGCCTGCCATGGAGACAGGTGTCTCAGATCACGTTTGGTCTGTTACGGAACTGGTATCATTAGTGGATAGCCGACTTGCCGAGCAAGGGGCCTAGAGACCAAAGTTTCATTGACGGACTCGAAACCCCGCGCTACTCTAGCACGTCTAATGGGATTGAAACTGCGAAAGCTGGTTAGTATGTCTCCACAAGTAACAGCACGCCTTGAAGCACTCCGCTCGGCGCCGATGGACAGTTGGATAGCGTTGTCAGAGGACGAAACACGAATTATCGCGACCGGCAAAACTTACTCTGAAGTCGCAGAAAACAGCGAGCGCGCCGGTGTTGACGATCCAATCATCGTTAAGACTCCCACAACCTGGGTTCCGATCTCCGTCTAACGCGCGTTGAAGCCACTAACCGTTCCATATAAAGTCAGACCCGACGATTTTGGCCACTTCGCCTTCTGCGCGATGTTGTCGGTACAAATCTCACTTCCGATTGCGAACGCACCACGTACTAAGAGATTTGAGGTCGTTATTGACTCTGGAGCGACGCGATGCCTTTTTCATGCCGACATCGCGACGTTCCTGGGCGTAGACCTCAAGGCGTGCGCTATCGAAGTCACTCAAGGCATCGGCGGCTATGAGGATACCTATCTTCACGACGTAATTCTTTACATACCCGGAGGTCCGGTCACAATCAAGGCCGGATTCAAGGAAAATCTGCCCGTTGCTGGGCTTCTTGGAATGTCTGGCTTCTTCGAGCACTTCAAGGTCACGTTTGACGGAGCGGCCCAGTGTTGCATTTTGGAGCGTGTTTTTCGCGCCTGAAATTCAAAGCAGCCCACTACCCGAACCCGCCAGCAAACCCGTTTGTGAACTTTCACGGCTTCAATTTACGATCGGGTCAATGACCTGCGAGATTTGTGGCTCGGGCCAATCGATGACTCACCACACCCGGGAAATGATGTTGGGCCTCGGGGACCGCTTCGATTATTCCGAATGTCTGGAATGTGGCCGGCTGCGTTTGTTGAATCCACCGAGTGATTTATCCCGCTATTACCCGAACCATTACTATAGCTTTGCTCCGCGTGGTGCCTTGGGGACATTAAAGACGATTCTCTTCAGGGTAGCGCCCCTGTGCACTCTGCTGGCGACGATCCAGCCGGTTTTTGTCCTCGACCTCATCAAGATGCTCAAGCTCAGACCGCCCATGAAAATTCTGGATGTTGGTGGAGGCAATGGAGCCCTGGCCAAAGAGCTGCGCGATGCTGGATTCAGGCACACTCTGTGTGTCGACCGCTTCGCTTCGCAGGAAACCGACTATTGCCGGCGCGCCACTCTCTCGGACGTCGATGGCCGGTGGGATGTGATCATGTTTCACCACTCGTTTGAGCACATGGAGGATCAGGCTGGAACCCTCGCGCAGGTCAAATCGAAACTTGCGGCGGATGGCGTCTGCCTGCTTCGCATTCCGGTGGTTTCCTGGGCCTGGAAGCACTACGGGGCGGATTGGGTGCAACTCGATTCCCCGCGCCACACCTGCCTGCACACGCCGCGAAGTCTTGCCTTGACCGCCCGCACAGCCGGCTTCCAGATCGCAAAGACGATCTATGACTCGCGGGATTTTCAATTCTGGGGCAGTGAGCTGTACCGAGCCGGGGTCCCGCTGGTCGAGGGCAAGAAGGATCTTCGCAGGCGCTTCGGCAGGAAGCAGATGCAATCCTTCGCTATCCGGGCAAAGGAACTCAACCAGCGCGGCGAGGGCGACCAGGCCGCCTTTATCCTGCGACTCAACTGACCTGAAAAAGCGCTCTCCCAAAGCCATTGCTGAGTTTTGAAGCTCGACATCGTGACTGCTTAGCAGAACTGCGAAACCGGACTTCTGTTCGGGCTTGACAGTCGAGTTCTTGTATTGTATATAACTGTTTAGTTATGGAACTGCACGGTTATAAGAACCCAATTCCTGACCACCTCGACGCGACCTTCGCCGCCCTGGCCGATCCCACGCGCCGTGCCATCCTAGCCCGCCTGGCCAAGGGGGACGCGTCGGTAAACGAGTTGGCCGAACCGTTCGCCATGACCCAGCCTGCGATCTCCAAGCACCTCAAGGTATTGGAACGCGCTGGGCTGATCTCACGCGGTAGGGACGCACAGCGAAGGCCGCGGCGCTTGGAGGCCAAGCCGCTCGCCGAAGTCAACGGATGGCTGGAAGGCTATCGCCAGTTCTGGGAGAGCAGCTTCCAACATCTCGATGCTCTGCTGGAAGAGCTGAAGACCAAGGAAAAGAAACGGGCAACACCTAATCCTGAAGGAGATCACTGATGAACAACGCTGCACCCCTGCAATTCACCACGCCCACGGACCGCGAAACCGTGATCACGCGCGTATTCGACGCTCCCAGCCGGCTCGTCTTCGATGCCTGGACGAATCCGCAACACGTCCCGCACTGGATGCTGGGCCCAGAAGGCTGGACCATGCCAGTCTGCGAAATCGATCTGCGCCCCGGCGGGACGTGGCACTTCGTCTGGCATCATGCCAACGGCCAGGACATGGAGATGCGCGGCACGTATCGCGAGGTCGCGCCGCCTACCCGGCTGGTCTCCACCGAATCATGGGGCGGCGACTGGCCCGAGACCGTCAACACGCTGGTCCTCACCGAGCAGAACGGCAAGACGACGGCGACGCTGACCATTCTCTATCCGTCGATGGAAGCGCGCGACGCGGCCTTAAAGTCCGGCATGAAGGAAGGCATGGTGCTTACTTTTGTCCGTCTCGACAAGCTCCTGGCCTCGGTTGCAGCGTAACTTTGCTAGTGATCGGCGAGAAGAATGCTCGCGATTTTGAAGGGGCGCAGCTTCAGCTGCGCCGTACAGGCGCTCTATCGGAGGTAGAGCGGCGCTTCAGCGCCGCATTCACGAGCTCACAAGAAGAGAGGGGCTGAAGTGGTCATGGATAATGACCACTCCAGCCCATGTTTCATGTTCGCCGACCTTCGACGCCAGCCCTAGAAGTGAAATCCCACTTGCGCCGTCAACGCCCGCGGCGTCACGTAGTGCGTGCCGCTGAACGTCGACAGAAAGTTATAAAGCGCATAGTTATTGGTTAGGTTAATCGCCGTCAATTGCAAGCTCCACTTATATCGGTCTCCTTTGAACAGGTTATCGAAGCCCAGCGACAAGTCGAACAGGTTGCGCGACGCAATGCGCGGCGGGTTGTGATCATCATTCTCGGTCCCCGGCGACGGCACCTGAGTAAGGGTCGAGCCGAACTGTGATGCCAGACAGGTAAACGGCAGAGGCGTGGTCGGCGTCGCGTGCACACCGTTGCAAGTAAATCCCGCCTGAAATTCCTGATCGGCGGTCAAGGGTATACCCGTCGGATCGGTCATGGTAACCGCCGGCAGTCCATTCAGCATGGTCGACTGCGGACAATCGTTGGCGGGACCAATTCCATAGCAGGGCACGGCTCCAGCTACCAGTCCGCTGTCGTAGCGCCAATTGAAGCCCACCCACGGTGAGCGCTTCGTCACGGGAATCTGGTATTGCAGGTGGGCAGTCATGTTATAGGCTTCGTCGTGGTCAATGCGGAAAACTCCCGACGGCGCCAAGGGACTGGCGCCGGCGCCGGAAAGTTGCGGTGTGAAGAAGCGAGCCGCCACACTGGACATCACCACCAGCGCACTGAAACCGTGATACACCGGCATACTGGCGCGCAGGGCAAATCCCGGAATCTTCGAGTTGTGCCAGGCGATGGGGAAGGTAATCGGCGTGTTGCCCAGCACGCTGAAGTCGTAGGCGTTGTGGGTGTACTTCCAGATGTATTCCCCATCGATCACCAGGAAGCGTCCCACGGCCTGTTGGAGACCAGCATGGAATTCATTGCGAAAGCCGGGAGACAGGGGCGTCAGCGAATTGGAGGCGCAGGCCAAGAGGGGATTCAGTACCGCCGAGCCGCATCCGATGCTGGACAGCACCAGGTTTTCGTTGAATGGCGTCTCCAAAGTACGCGCATAGGAGATGCGAAGCACGGTGTTGGTCTTCTGAATGTTGTAGGAAATTCCCACCCGCGGCTCCGCCTGGCTGGCGGTGGTAAGTCCGTTGTACAAGTCGCCGCGTATCCCGAGATTGAAGGTCCAATTCCGCTTGGTAATCGTGTCCATCACGTACATCGCGAGCTCTTTCACGTCGGTGTGGCCAACGAATGGGAACAGGGTCCCTCCGCGAGTCAGGTCATACGGCAGCAGGACAGGATTGAAGTAGGGATAATAAGATGAGCCCGTGGCGTTCGGGTTGGAAACGACATTAGGCTGGAAACCGGCGCCGGCGCACTGCGAAGGATTGATGAAGCCGTTGACCGGAATGCCGCTGCCATTGATGCACGGTGCATTCAGGGTGGGATCGACAATGCCGAGCTGATCATTTTCGTTCAGAAAAGTCTGCTCATATTCGATGCCAGCCTTGATGTTGTTAATGCCCTTGGTGTAGGTAACGTTGGCCAGAGCGCCGGAATTGAGAAGTGTACGTTGCTGGGCAACGGTTTCCCGCTGCAGAGTGGGAGGGCCAAGGTCGTCAAACGGATCGTTGCTGGGATAGTAGTTATACGCGTCGCGGCGCACGTAGCCTGTAACGTTCAGCACAGCATTCGGACTTAGCGTATGTGTCCACGTCGGCGCAATGTTTAAGGTCTGGATTTTGGAGCGCTGGTCGGTGGGTCCCAGAGGTGCTCCGGTTATAGGATCTGTTTGCAAGATGCCATTGAAGTCGTGGGTCTGCTGGTCGTAAGAGTTCGGCGTCTGAAACCAGGAGCGGCTGTATTGAAAATCCAGATGAAGCGCATCCGCCGGTGTGAACTGGTAATCGACGCGGTCGAAGACATTCTCTTCGTTGCCGTGGGCGTGGAATACCTGAAACTCGGGTGGATCGAGGAAGCGGCCGGTATTAAGCCCATTGGCCGCGATGAAGTTCCCCCAGTTCTTGCCGCCGTAGGAGAAGTCCCCATCCAGGTTGGACGAGCCAAAGCTGCCGTAAGAAGCGGTCACGTCGCCGTGGGGTGTCGTACTACCAAGGCCCGAACGGGTGGTCACATCGATGACCAGGCTAGTCTTGTCTCCGTATTCAGCCGACGGTGCCCCGCCGATGACCGTCATCGATTGCACGGCGTCGAGCGGAATCTGGTTGGAGAATACCTTGCTTTGCTGGTCGGTGATGGGCTGACCATCGAGCGAGAAAGAATTCTCCGCGTGATCGCCCAGGCCGTGAAACAGCCCATTGGAATCGGCCGCAATTCCCGGCGAGGCCAGGGTCACCAGCGAGCTAAGCTCGGACGACGCGCTCTCCAGGGGAATTTTGTCGAACAGTCCACGGTCAACGTCAGTATGAAAAGTCGGATCGTTCTCCACCAGGTCGCTGGCTTCGGCCTGCACTGTGACATTCTCGGCGGTGGACGAAATCTTGAGGGTGACCTTCAGGTTCACCGCAACCGCCGAGCGAACGTCGACGTCCTGCACGTAGGGAGCGAAGCCGGTAAGGTTAACCGTCAGGTGATAAGGATTCAGGGGCACATTGGGGAAGCTGAATCTTCCCGTGGCGTCGGTTTGTGTGGTTCGGGTGAATTGACTGACGGGATTCTGAATCTCGACCGTCGCCCCCGGAACCACCGCGCCGGACGGGTCGGTTACCACGCCGTCGAGCGCTGAACTTCCCGAGGTTTGGCCGCTGGCGAAGGCCGCCAGTAGCAAGAGAGTGAATGTCGCCGTTAGAAATACCGCGAGCAGAGATGGGCAGGCTTTGCTCCACTTCCAAGAGGCGGACGGAACGAGCGAACGCCGCCATTCAGAGCGAGGTTGAGGTGCCTGTGTGGTCGAGAATTGCGTCGTGGACTGCAGTGTGGTTGGCCGGGACTGCAACTGCAACTTACGGGACATCGATCCTCCGATTTTCGTCATCTCGATGACAACGCTGGTTGCGCTAGTAGAAAGCGCAAGCAACGAGGCAAGGAGGGGTAGAAAGAGCCATCAATCCATGCGCGCCGGGAGACGCGACCTTACGGAAAATTGGATTAGAGGCTAGGAGGTGCGCGGGAAGGCAGACTGCGGTCCGCCTGCAGCGAGGCGTAGTTAACAGCTTGAAGGGTGGTACGAATCCAGCGCGGATTCAACAGATCGGTCTTGGGGAGCCGCGGTGTGACGGTGGCGTTATGTCCCACCCGGCACAGTTCGCATTGATCGCTGGAGGGGAGATCGGATGATTGCGTCGCAGTAGTGCATACGGCTGCGAGGTTGCCGGCTGTTTTGGCCGTGCCCATGGCGTGCACCCAAGGGTGCAGCAACACGTGCACGAACACCAACATCAGGAGCCATCCTCGAAGCTTCACGCAACTCCCCAATCAGACGGGATAACGAAGATCGATCATTATTGTTACCAACACCGGGCAAGAATGTAAAGTCAGCCACAACGGCACTGGCGTGAAAACCTGGGCACCGGCTCTCCTCCCTCGATTACTCGATAATTATAGAAATATCGAGAGAGTGTCAAGCGTCGAACTGGGGAATTCTCGCAACAGGCTTTGCCGGGTAGGCTCGAAACAACAAAGCACCAACGGGGTTGCTGATAGCTGACAGCTGAACGCTGACGGCTAGTTCACTCCCGAGTTCGCCGCGACGATAGGCGCCTGTTTTTCCGGCGGCCGCATCAGGCCAAAGTTCTGCAGGTAGGCGACGGTGCGCTGGGCGGCCCCGTCGAAAGTGAGCTGGCAATTCACGAACTGCGTATTCTCCCAGGTCACGTCGCCTCCGCCATAGACCAGCTTGCACTCGGTGAGCACACAGTTCAGAAACCGCTTGTCGTCCATGTAAACCGTGATGCCTTGCGGATGCCAGTTTTCCAGTACCTGCATGATGAGTCCCCTCTACACGATGGAATGAGTGTCTAGGATAAACCTTCGCGCCTGCAGGAGTGGCTAAGGAGTGCCAGACGGTGACGCTTCCGGATTGCCTCCCCTATGAGATCGTCCGCAACTCAGCCGCGCCACGATGGAAAATCCGCGGACTTGCAATTCGGTTTTTGGCGACTCCATCCCTGGCAACCCCTTCGTTGCCGGTGCATCTTATCTTTCGGTACCAAGCGATGAGCCAGTGGTACCGAGTGCACGGGTACCAAGCGATAAGCCAGTGGTACTCAGGGCCCCATAATCTTGTTACCGTTGAGCCCCGCCAGAAGCGGGGCTCTTCGTTGTTGGGGAGACGCCCTGGAAAGCAAAAAGGGCAGACGCATTTGAATTCGTCTACCCCGGGTAAGAAGGTCAGAAATTCCAAAAAACTTAAGCGCTTATGCTTTCGGTGGCCGCAACGGCTTCGCCGACCGTCGAGCGAACCTGCCCCATAGCCCGTTCGGCGGTACTGCGAATGGTCTCCACCCCGCGCTGCACCCGGTCGCGGTTGTGCTCGTAGCTGTGGCGTGCTGAGCTTGCCAGATCATTGGCGCGATCAGCGAGATTCGTACGGGTCTCTTCTCCGCTCATGGGAGCGAACAACAACCCCAGTCCAATGCCAACCCCCAGGCCAACCAAAAATTTCTTCATGCCGTCCTCCTAAGATGGTCGTCGAAACCGCGCTCTGAACAGAGCGGGCAGAAATGTCTTTAATGTAGATGCGGCACGCAAACTGGGGTTTGGCTGCGAGGCAACAAAGTTTCCGCCGCTCAAAACGGTACGGTCAGGAAGAATCGCTACAGGGTGCGTTTGAACAAGGCAGTCGCAATGGTAATCATGCCCGCGGCTGCAAGGGTCAGATATGCGAGGTCGGCGCGGATAGCAACGAATCCGGCATCCTTCAACAGAATCGCCTTGAAGCCGTGTACCGCATAGGTGAACGGATCGATATACGCGATCCAACGCAGCCAGGCAGGAAAGGCCTTGATGGGATAGATCGCGCCGCTGGGGAAAAATAACAGAGTGTTCAAGATGCCAAAGGTGGCACGCGGCACCAGTGGATCTTCCACGCGAACCATCATCAGGAACATCATGGTATTGAATGCCACCGAGGTAGCTATGATCAGCAGCAAAACATAGAGCAGGTTGTGGGGTACGAAGACCGAGCCCAGGCCAGAGAGGAGCGCGCCCAGGATGGTAATCACAACCCCGGCAAGAACCGCCTTGATCGCGCCCGCAATATTGAGACCCGCGACCAGTTCGAACTTGGTAATCGGCGTTACCAGATAGCCTTCATGCACCCCGCGGGCTTTGTCGTCGATATACAACATGCCGCCGCCGATCATGACCGAGACGAACATGGCCAGGACGATCGAGCCCGGCAGTAGATATTTCATGTATTCGATATAGGGATAGAGCTCGACGGTATCGAGCGTGATCTGCTGCAGAATGCGCGAGGGCTCGACGTCGGGATTATTCAGCGCCTTGGTCAGGTCGCTGAATTCCTGCTCCAGGGTCGAGCTCATGAAGTTGTCGGTGTTGTCGACGATGAGCGCGATGCGCGGATGATTCTGCTCGTAGACCCGGCGCGAGTATTCCGGAGGAATGATGATGGCGCCGTCGATACGTCCGGTGCGAACGTCTTCCATGGCCTGCTTATCGCTGTCATACGGCACGGGGATGAACGTACGCGCATTGGATTGTACGGCCGCCAGAGCCTCCAGGACCTTCACCGCCTGCGTTCCGCCATCCTGGTCGACCACGCCCAGGCGAGCGTCTTTGATCTTGCCGCCAAAGGCATTGCCCAGCACGATAAGTTGCACCAGAGGAAAAACCATGGCCACCAGCATCAGCGCCGGAGAGCGGAAAAACTTGCGCAGCTCGCGCTCGACAATCGCCCACATTCGATTCATGGCCGCATCCCTGGACGGTCGGGCATGACGAAGCCGAAGGCTTTCACCTGCTCATCGCGCAGTTGCCGTCCCGTGAAGTGGACGAAGACATCGTCCAGCGTGGTGTTTTGTACGGAGAGCGACTTCACCTGAACGTTGGAACGCACCGCCAGCTCTACTAATTCCGTGGTCGTCTTGGAGCCGTTGCCGCTCAAGATGCGATACATGTGGGCCGCCTCCGGCTGCACCGAGGTGACGTCGTCGAGCCTTTGCAATTCCTCTTGCCAGTTCGCAGGCGCATTCTGGAACTGAGCCTCGATAACGTTAGTTCCAGGCACGCTGGCCTTCAGAGCGGCCGGCGAATCCAGCGCCACCAGCTTGCCGTGATCGACGATCGCGATGCGGTCGCACAGGCGGTCGGCTTCGTCCATGTAATGCGTAGTGATCAGAATGGTGAGCGCGCGGCGGTTCTTGATCTCGGTCAGCATCTCCCAGACCGCAACCCGCGAGACGGGATCGAGTCCGGTCGTCGGCTCGTCAAGGAAGAAAATCTTGGGACTGTGGACTAGGCCGCGGGCAATCTCCAAACGGCGCCGCATGCCGCCGGAGAGCGTCTTGGTCTGGGCATGACGCCACTTCAGCAGATCGACCGTGGTCAGCAGGTCTTCAATGTTGCGTTTGCGGTCTTCGGCGGAAACTCCGTAGAGCTTGGCGTAGATGTTGAGATTCTCTTCGACGGTCAAGTCAATATCGCTGGTCAAGGCCTGAGGAATGACGCCCATGCAGTGGCGCGCGGCGTCGGGATCCTTGGAGACATCGAAGCCATTGATGAGGGCGCGGCCGTCGGTAATCGGCAACAGCGTCGTCATCATGCGAATCAGCGTAGACTTCCCGGCGCCATTCGGACCTAGCAGACCGAAAATCTCACCCTGCTGCACGTGGAACGAGACGTCATCCACCGCGGTGAAGTCGCCATACTTCTTGGTGATGTGGTCGACGACGATGGCGTCGCCGCTAGCGGGTGCTTCGCATGTGCCGCTGGACGCGGGTTTCGAACTGAACCAGCTCATCGCGCGCCTTTCCCCAGGTCCTTCGGCAGCAGGACTTCGGCGGTCATCCCGGGAACCAGCGAGCCGTCGGGATTGTCCACCTTCAACTTCAGGCCGATGGTTTTAATATCGCGTTTGCGGCGACTGACGTCGCGCTGGGTAGCGTAGTCGCCCTCCACAGCCTTGAAAATTACTGTGCCTTCCATCGGCTTTCCCTCAGGTAAGCGCACCTTCAGCTGGTCTCCGTCGGCGATGAAACGCGCCTCCGTCTCGGGAGCTTCGGCTCGTACCCAGGTATCGCCGAAATCGATGATGGTGACAATCGGCTCACCCGGATTCACCACTTCTCCCTGCCGGGTGGCGCGCACCGATACGGTTCCGCTGACCGGCGCATAGATTTTCGTGTAGCCCAGCCGGGTATCAGCTTCCACCAGTTGCGCGCGCGCATTGGCCACTTGCGCCTCGTCGGCAGCCACGTTGCTGGCTGCGGCCCGTTGCTGATGGATACGCGCCACCGCGGTGTTCAGATCAGCCTGAGCGGCGTCGACGTTCTTCTGCGCGCTTAGCACCGCCGCCTGTTGCGCATTGAGTTGCTCCTCAGCGCGTACCTTGTCCTGGTCAGATTCAACCCCTGCTTTTGCCAGCTCGATCATGCGCTGCGAATCGCTCTTGATTCGAGCCAGGTCGGCTTTCGCCTGCACCAGAGTCGCCTTGGCCGCGGCCAGACGCGCTTGCGCATTCACCACCCCGCTATTGGTTTCGCCCAAAGTCTGCGCCTGGGTGGCCTGCATCGAAGCCACCTGCGAGTTGTAAGCATTGATCGTTGCCTGAGCTGCATTCTTCTCCGCTTCCAGTTCGGCGGAATCGATCTCGGCGATCAGGTCGCCAGCCTTCACCTTCGATCCTTCGTCGACGTAGAGCTTTTCCACGCGCCCCATAATCTTCGAGCTCACGATCACCTGGTTGGCATCGACAATACCGATCAGCACGGTGTCGCTGGTGCGATCGGTGGAGTAGAAGTAGTACCCGGCGGCAATCCCCAGCAGGACCAATAGGAACACGAAGAATTTATGCGGTTTCACTTGCGCTTCCCTTTCTTACGGTGCAAGGCAGCTTCCTGGTGAGCGGAGCCTGCTTCGGGATATACGTTCTGGGCAGCAATTTTGGCCGCCAGTTTGACCCCGGCATCGCGATCGGCGAACAGTGCGGCGGCAATAAAATCCAGCACTGCGGCGCGACGTTCCTGTATGACCTGCTTGGACGACGGATTCTCATTCATAAACTTTCGGCGCAACGGCGCAGTCAGGAAGTAATGAACAATTGAGCCCACGGCAGAGGGCGCGAACTGGTTGGGATCAATGGCACGAAACTCTCCGCTGTCGATGCCCTCTTGCAGCAGACCGACGATTCGCATCCCGACCGGTTGAATGTACTGGGCAAAGACGCGGTCCAGATGCGTGGGCCGGCCGCGGCTGGCGCTCATCAGCTCGCTCATGAAGATGTGAGCGTAGTAAGGCGACTCGGCGATGGAATCGAAGTGAGCTTTCGCGTATGACAGGAACCTCTCGCCCGCGGTTCCGGGACGATCGCAAACCTTCATCACCCGATCGAGCAGGCGCTCGAAAAAGAGGTCCAGCACCGCTCCGTAAAGCGATTCCTTGTCGTGAAAGTAGTAATAGAGCAGGGCCTTGTTTACGCCCGCGGCTTCTGCAATCGAGTCGACACGCGCGCCCGCCAGACCCTCCTGCGCGAACTCCACTAGCGCGGCCTGCAGGATGGCTTTGCGACTGAGATCGGGCTGGCGGCGGCTGCCGCGCTGGGCCAGCGAAGTTGCGGGTAGAGATTTCATTTAATTAACTAGTTAGTTAGATTACCAGGAAACTCTAGAGGGTTCAAGACAAACTTCGTCCCCGGGAGCTAACGTTGAAAACGATGAACCCTGAGTCAATCGCATGGGTTGCGCGTTTTACTTGGGAATGTGGGACGGCAAACCAGTTGAGGTCCTCTGGAAAGCTGAGTGAGCCTGCGCGGCGGAATCCAGGTTAGGTCAACCCAAGGGCGAACCTGGGGCACAGGCATCCTGACGTCCACGTTGATGGGAACGACGGTGACGGTCGCACGAAAAACGGCCTGACATCGCGGTGATGTCAGGCCAAAACTGCGGAGGGAATCGATTCCGGACTACTGTAGTTGGGCCAGGGTCTTTTGCGCGTCTTGCGCATCCGGTCCCCTGAGGTTGAGCTGCAACGCTTTTTGCAATTCGGTGCGGGCGCGGTCCTTGTCTCCAGCTCCACTCAAGGCCATGCCGAGATGGTAGCGGAAGCCCGGATTATCCGGAGATTTCCTGACGGCGTCCTCGGCCAGCGACACCGAAACCCGGAAGTTGCCTTTCTTGTATTGGATCCAGGCCAGGGTGTCGTTGACCGAATCCATTTCCGGGGCAATCTGCTTGGCTTGAGTAGCCAGGCTCAACGCCATATCGAGGTTTTCCCCTTGCTCGGCGTAGACCCAGGCCAGGTTGTTGGCCGCGATGGGATCGTGGGCATTTTGCGCCAGACTGGCCTGGAAGTACTTGCCCGCGTTCTTCAGGTCATTCTTCCGCACGTACACGTTCCCGATGGCATTGTTGATGGTGGCTGATGTGGGTTGCAGGGCCAGCGCTTTCATGTAGCTGTCTAGCGCCTGATCTGGCTTGCCTTCTACTTCGTAGATCTGACCTATGTGCATATAGGCCGAGGGCGACTTGGGCTCAATTTGCAGGGCTTTCTGATATTGCGCCAGTGCCTGATCGAATTTTTTCGAGGTGGCCAGCGCGGAAGCATAAATGTAAATCGCGGAAGCGTGATTAGGATTCTTCTCCGCATATTGCTGGCTGACGGCAAGGGCTTTCGCCCCCTGGTTGCTGCCAAACAACATGGCCACGTAGTGGGCCAAGGCACTGTCGTAGGTGGGATAAATCTTCAAAGCGGTCTGGTACATCTGTTCCGCTTCGGCGTACTTCTTTTGCCCGGCATAAGCGACTCCCAGATTGACGTACAACAGGGGATCGTTGGGGGCGGACTTCTGCGCTTCCTTCAACTCATCGATGGCCTGAGGGTAGTCCCCGGCGCCGAGGTCGATGGTGGCGTTCAGGAAGTGCGCAGTGGGATTATTGTCGTTCAGTTTTTGCAGTCGGGCCGCATACTCCCGGGCGGTGTCGAAATCGCGGGAGTCACGATAGACCTCAGCCAGGGCTTGCAGGATCATGGGATTATTTGGGTCAATCCGATTGGCTTCCTGCAACTCATTCTTCGATCCCGGCATGTCCCTGGTCTCGCGCAACACCTGACCCAGAATGTAATGAGCCTGGGGATTCTCTGGCGCGTCTTTGATAACGTCACGCAGCACGGTGACGGCGTCGGCGGTGTTGCCCTTAATGGCCAGCAAACGGCCGTTGGTAATACGAGCCGTGATGTCGCCCGGATTCTCCTTCAACAACCGGTCCGTCAACTTCTGGGCATCTTCGATCTTGCCGGTGTTGAGCATGGTCTCCAGCACCCGCACCTGTAACTGCTGATTCTTGGGATCGAAATTCAATCCACGTTGATACTCTTTCAATCCAGCGTCAGGATTTCGCGCCGCGATATAAAAATCGCCAATCGCCAAGGCCACGTCGGGCGAGGTCGGCTGCTTGCCACGCAACTGCTGCACCATATCTTCGGCGTCGGCTTTGCGGCCTTCCTGCATTAACAGACCAGCCAAGCGCAAATACGGTACAGGCGAATCAGGATTGCTCGCGATTTCCTGGCGATAAACTTCTTCCGCCTTCTTGGGATCGCGCTTGTACAAATAGAAGCCGGCCAGATTCGCATAGGCCTGCAGCGCGTGCGGATCGATGCTGATGGCTTTGCGGAAATCCTGCTCGGCCGAGTCGTCCTGCTTGAGGAACGCATAGGTGGCGCCGCGATTGAGATAGGCGTTGGCGTCATTCGGCTTCAGAGCGATGGCCTTGCTGAAGGCGGCGAGGGCATCGTCCAGATGTTTCTCGCCCATCAGAACATTGCCCAACAGCACATAGCCGTCGGCATTGTCGGGGTCGTGCTCGGTAACGTATCGGGCCTGCTCCTCGGCGTTGCTATAGAAGTGCGGACCGGAGGACAGATACATGCCGCCCAGGGCGAGCCGAGCCTTGATATGGGTGGGGTCCAGTTCGACTGCCGTGCTCATTTCCTTGAAGGCGTCAGAATTCTTCCCCTGCTTCAGGTCGGCATTGGCCAGTTGGTAATGGGCTTCGGCATACTTGGGATCGATCTGCAAGGCTTTCTTGAATTGAATCGCCGCCGAGTCGTACTTCTCCTGCTCCATGTACTTCATGCCGCTTTCCAGGTACTTACGCTTGGCGACATCGGGATTACGGCTGCAACCGCCGAGGATAACGACGGCCAACAGGGCCATCACGATAGAGACGAAATAACGATTACGCATGATTTCTCCTGGGTCACCGGGGAATAATTTGGTCGACATCGGTTGTCACCTGCTTGGCAAAAGTCAGGGCTCGCGCCTGTGCCTCTGGCTCATTATCGTTGTCGATCGGCACCGTGATGCGGACCAGTGCTGCGTCGGTACGATTCAAGCGTAGCGCGTCGTAGACCAGGTAAAACTTGCCCCAAAACTCGCTGGCTACGATGCGTCCATGCGCCTGATACCAGTAGAGCACGAGTTGCTCGTCCAGACCTTTGCGCAGGATATACAAATTGATGGGAACTTTCCGCCCATCGTCCAGCGGCAGCTGATAAACGGAGGACTGGACCGGGTTCCAACCCGCGCCCGGCAGACAATTCTTGGGCGAATGAATTGTAGCTCCGGTGCGCTGACTGCGAAAATACGCGACGAACAGCGTCATCAGATCCCGGTTCATGCCCGGCTCCCAGTAGCCGCGGTGGATATAGTCGGTTACCTTAAGGACGTCCAGCGTTTCCTTGTCCAGCGGCCATTCGACAATCTGGGTGTATCCAGCAACCCGGTGAGGAAACTCCTCAAGTGGTTTTGCCGGAGGGGTGGATTCGCCGTGGGAAAGGTAGCCCATACCGCTGGTAGCTGCCAGCAGAACAGCAATCATGGTCCAGTAGCGGAACCCGGCCTTCACGGACCCACCTTGGAGACGGCGGGCAGCCATCCCAGCTTCTTCCGGGTGAACGTTGTCAGACTATGCAATAGCAGGAACATGATGGTAGCTACGACAAAAATCACCCATCCGGAAAACTCGTGCATGAATCCTTCCGCCGCCTGCGGCCCGATATAGTTTGCCATGATGGCGGTAATCATGATGCGCATTCCATTGCTGATAATGGCCAGGGGAATCATCGCCAAAACCAGGAACCAGCGCACCGGAACGCTCTTCTCCACCAGATAGCCATAGCCCGCGGCCAGGGCCAGCAGCGACATCAGCGAGCGGATTCCGCTGCACGCCTCCACCACTTCGAGCCGCATGTGCGGCAGGATCAGAACGTTCCCTTCCCGCATAACCGGGAACAGGTTCAGGACCTCCAGCACGTGAGTCGCGAACTTCGAAGCAATGAACTGTAGCGGAAAAACAATCTCGTTGTAAACCACCACCGGGATTGGAATGGCGAAAAGCAAGAATGCCATGGGGAAAGCCATGGCTCGCAACATAGCGCCGCCCGTGAAGTACACAATCAACCCGCACAGCGTTCCCAACAGCGAAAGCCGCGCCAGCGAAAGTTCTGCACCCAGACTTCCCAGAAACAACAGGCCCAGCGAAAATCCAACAATCACCATTCCCCACCACGACGAGTGCCGGGGAATCTGACGCAATTTATCCCTGCGTTGCCAGATCAAATAGGCCGACAGCAACGGTACCAGAAATCCATGGGAGTAGTCAGCGTCGTTATACCACTGATACACCAAAAGCCTGATGACGGAAGAGTACAGAACGGCCAGAACCGCTACCAGGAGAAGTCCCTGCCAGCCAAAAGGCTTCAAGGTCAGCCAGATGGTCGAGAATACTGAAGGCGGCTTTCCTCCGGGTAAAACGTCATCTTCCCCCGGTTGTGTCAACGCAGTAGTCGTGGTTTTGGTGCCCGCCAGCGCCACTCGTTATAACTCCATGTTGGATTTCTGCCCTAGAGCCACGGTGGTGTGTGCAATTATTTTGCCGAGAGGCCCAAACGATGCCTCAAATAAACTACTGATAATAATATAGTTATTGTTTTGTATCGGAGTAAGCGCAAAACTTTGAATGCAGGTACTGCAAATGTTTGCACATCCGTTCCAGCCTAGTACACTCCACCTTCAAGACGATGTCTAAAACCAAGACCGCGCGGCCGGCGGAAAGCCAGGCCGAGGAAGACCGCTTCCGCGAACCGCTTCCTCGGGTGAACCCAGCTTGTGATTCGATCTGGGTTAGATTAAGTGGCGATGAACTTCGTTCACAGGCGTACGATTTTGTCCGATTCGAACCCTTTCATGGCATTGCGGGTATCGACAATCAATTTGGCGGAGTTGAGGAGCGCGTTGTAATCGAAGTTCGTGTGATCGGTGACGATCACAACACAGTCCGCATCCTTGGCCGACCCCATCAGCTCAGCCGACTGCAGGTTGACGCCGTCGAGCCTCAGGCTGGGCACGAAGGGATCGCTGTACGACACCACGGCACCGCGCTTTTTCAACAGCAGAATGACGTCCAGCGCGGGCGACTCCCGCATGTCGTCGATATTGCGTTTGTAGGCGACTCCGGCGATGTGAACGCGGGAACCCTTCACCGGCTTGGTATGCTCGTTGAGCGCTTTCTGCACCTTGTCAACAACGAAATGCGGCATGTTGCCATTGATGTAGCCGGCCAGTTCAATGAATCGCGCCTCGATGCCCGACTGTTTGGTCTTCCAGGAGAGATAGAACGGGTCGATCGGGATGCAGTGCCCACCCAGACCCGGTCCGGGATAAAACGGCATAAAGCCGAATGGCTTGGTAGCGGCTGCGTCAATCACTTCCCAGACGTTGATTCCCATGCCGTCGCACATCAGCGCCATTTCGTTGGCCAAGCCGATATTGATCATGCGGAAGGTGTTTTCCAGCAGCTTCACCATCTCGGCGACCCGGGTGTTGGCCACGGGAATGACCGTTTCCAAGGCTTGCGAAAAGAACAGTCTCCCCATCTCGGTGCAAACGGGGGTTATGCCGCCAACCACCTTCGGAGTATTGAAGGTCTGATAGACGGGATTGCCGGGATCGACGCGTTCCGGGGAGAAGCATAGAAAGAAGTCTTCGCCAGCCTTGAAACCCAACTTTTCGAAGGTCGGGAGTAGCAGTTCGTCGGTCGTTCCGGGATAAGTCGTGGACTCCAGAATGACCAGCAAGCCGGGGTGGGCGTACTTGGCGATCTCCTCGACGGCGGACACGATGAAGCTCATGTCCGGATCTTTGGTTTTCCGCAACGGAGTCGGAACGCAAATATTGATGGTATCCAGATCGCGAACCACGGAGAAATCCGTGGTGGCCCGGAGGCGGTGCTGGCTTACCAGCTTCGCCACCTCGGACGAAGGGACGTCCTGAACATGGGACTCGCCCCGGTTCAATCCATCGACCTTGCTTTCTTGCACGTCGATGCCGGTGACCGTGAATCCGGCTTTGGCGAACTCGGCCGCCAGAGGCAGTCCGACGTACCCCAGCCCAACGATACCGACCCGAGCGGTCTTATCTTCGATCCTGCTCTTCAGCGCTTCAAACGTCGCAACAGTTTTTTCCCCAGCCTGCATACCCTATAGCCCTCACCGGAGCCCGGCGGTGTGCAAACTTTTGTTTGCTGCCGGTTCAGATGCCTATCAAATGGAGTTCCTCAGAGTACCACAATGCGGTCAACCGGCAGATTCACTGGAAGGCGAGGTAGTGGGTCAGTTCAAAGTGACCCACTACCGAAGGCAAGCTTATCCACATGCGTTATAAAGGTGACCTGCATTTGCCGGCAAGATGGTTATGGTCCGATAGCGTGCTCGGTTACGGTTAAGTGCCGGCGATTCCCTTGTTCTGAAGGACTCTGACTACCACCCGCCGGTTTTGGGCCTGCCCCTCAGCCGACTTGTCGCTGCCTACCTGCCGGCTTTCACCCATCGCACCCGGCGCCAGCATGTTGGTGAGCGGAATGTGGCCTTGCTGCTGCAAGAATTGCGTCACTTTGTTGGCCCGGTCTTCGCTCAGCTTCTGATTCAGCGCAGCGCTGCCTACCGCCGAGGCATAGCCCTTGACCTGAATCGTGTAGGCGGTGATCGTCTTGGCCTTCTCAGCCAATGCCAGCAGCTGCGGTTTGTACTTGGGATCGATGGTGACCTTGCCGTTGGCGAAGTAGACCGTCACCTCGTCCATTATGTTGTAATCGTCCAATTGCCCGAAGCGCTGGTTGGCAGCCTCGATGGCCGCTTTGTTCGCGTCGATCTTAGCCTGCGCCTCGCCCATGGCCTGCTGTTGCTGCTGCATGGCTTGCTGTTGCTGCTCTAGTGCCGCCTTCTGCTGCTCCAGCTCCTGTTGACTCTGCTGTATCTGCTCCTTCTCCGGTTGCACTCCAGCCTGGATGGTTTGTGCGGCTTGCAGATCGTTGCCCTTGAACTTGACCGATTCCGCTACCAATTGATTCTTGGGGTTGTAGGATCCCTGTACCTGAACCTGAAGACCGGGTATCAAGGCGGCCATCGACATCTGCTTGCGTCGCGCCTTTAGCATTCCCTGCACTTGCGACACTTGGGTAGTGTCGGTGAGTAGCACCACCACGGTTGCGGCATCCGCCGTTCGCAAAGTCATGGTGTCGCCGCTTCGTCCGGTAATCAGCCCCTGAGCTTTAGCGGACTGAGCGGCAGCGACGCCGCTGAGCGACAGCACCGTCGCGAGGGATACGGTCAGGACCAATGCGCGTGTAACCAAACTGATTCTCTTCATGAGTCTTTCTCCGTTGTGTGGTAGGGCTCGGGTTGGCGGATGGCGTAGCAGTCGACAGGATTCCGTGCTCTGCTGCACGCTCGAAATACTATCTGAAAAATTCGGGATGGGCGAGAACTATACTTGTCCGTGATTCTCGCCGTGGCGTCTGGTGACCACTGTCAAGTCACTGATAGTCCTTAAACAAGTCCCACGCGGGCCAGTCGGTTCGCTTTTGCAACATGGGACGCATGATCTTCAGGTTGATGTCGGGCATATTCGTCGCAGTGTGGGAGTTGAACAGCAGCACGTATCCCATTCCGTTGGACCATGACGAGTAACTGGTGATGGTGCCGATGGTAAAGTCGCCGCCTTTCTCCCAACTGGCATTCTGCATGGTGCAACCGTTCGGGCCACCCGTCTCCGGCGGGCACCATACCGAGTCCCAGCCGTCGGTCCAATAGCTAAATTTGCCGGCGAACTTCGGATTAGCCGGCCGCGAGATCATGAGCGCCATGGTTGACCGCTCCAGCGGATTGGGATCGGGAATGCCGTTGCGCAGGCTGGCCTGCACGTGCGCGAGGTCGATGATGTTGGCCGTCCAGCCGCCAGAGGGACCGATCTGCGGCCGTATCATATCGACGCAACACCGTTGATTTTTGCCGTCAGGCAGAACTTTGTAGTAGTCGACCTCGTTAGGCAGTGACTTCCCGTAGAGCGCCACATGAGCGTTCTCGACTCCCATGGGATGTAGAACGTTTTCCTGCATCCAGGCTTCGTACGGCGTGTCCGTGACCTCCTCGATGACCTGCCCCAGGATCATGAAATTGAAGTTGGCATAGGAGTAGCAGCTACCCGGCGTGAAGTTCAGTTGATGACTGATGCCGAATTGAATCACCTCCGCCCGAGTGGGAATGCGACGCATATGAAGCCCTTTCTGCGCTCGCTCGACGGACGACCAGTCGCCGCTGCCCCGGGTCGCCACTCCGCAGACGTCAACCTCATCGCTACTGGTAATCCAACCGCCGGACATCTGCATCAGGTCCTGCACAGTGATGTCGTAGATGCGCGGATCGACCGTGCAGCCGTCGCACTTTACCGGTTCGAGGTGAAGAAGCGGTTGCGAACAGGCACCGGTGCCGGAGGCGATGGCTGCACCGTTCGGCCGGGCGAAAACTTTCTGCTCCATGCACAGCCGCTTGTCCTGGATGAGTTTCAGGACCCCGATGCCGGTCAGAGATTTGGAAATGCTGGCCAGACGAAAGACCGAGGTGGGCTCAATCGGCTTATGATCCTCTTCGTTGGCCCAGCCGAATCCGCGCGCGTAGACCAGGCGGCCATCTTTCACGATAGCAATGGCCGCACCCGGGATGTGATCCTTTTGAATTGCCGCGACCACGGCGCGGTCGAAGTCCTCGAAGCCGGGAGCGGCTTTGCCGGTGATAGGAACGGCAGTTTGCGGGCCAGGCGACATTTGTGCCCTGCCCGCCATAGCAGACAAGACCAGCAAAACGAGGAAGCAGGTGGCGCGCGCAATCTTCATATCGGAGCTCCCTTGGCTGCGGGGAAAACACAATATGCTGGCAGCCGATGGGCGATGTATACTATACATCATGAGACGAACTCAGCTCTATCTGGACGACGATCTTTGGCAAGCCTTGCATGCCCGGGCCCGGGGCGAGCGGACCACCATCTCCGAGTTGGTGCGGCAGGCCGCGCGCGAGCGCTATCTCGGCAAAATCGACGAACGGCGCACCGCCATGCAAGCCCTGGTCGGCATCCGGAAGAACCGTTCCGAGTTGCGCAATTCTTCTGACTACGTGCGCTCCCTGCGGCGCGGCGACCGCAGCGAGAGGCTGAGCAACTCGTGACTGTCTTGGTGGATTCCGACATCCTCATTGAAGTTACGCGCGGCCGAGACCAAGAAATCCTCTCCCGATGGGACGAACTAAGCCAATCGGAGGATGTGATCCTCTACTCACCGGTTACGGCCGCGGAATTGTGGACCGGGGCGCGACCGCGCGAGCATGAGACGCTCAACCGGCTGTTTCGCGCGCTGCTCGGTGCTCCCATCAACGGCGAAACCGGACGCCAGGCGGGCGAATACATGCGCCAATATCGCAAGAGTCACGGGGTGGAACTCGGCGATGCCTTGATTGCGGCCACCGCGATACTGCATCAAGCCGATCTGTGGACACGCAATCGCAAACACTACCCGATGAAGGAATTGGGTTTCTATTAACGAGCTTATGGGATGTCGAGGTTCGCCCCACCAGCGACCAGGTATCGACGATCACTCACGCCGCGTCAGCGCCATCGGCATTCGCCTGGTATTGAAACACCTCTTCCAGGGGAACGCCAAAGGCGTGAGCGATGCGGAAGGCGACCTCCAGCGACGGTGAATATTTGTCGCCTTCGATGGCGATCACCGTCTGCCGGGTGACGCCGACTTTTTCCGCCAGCTGCTGCTGCGTCATT
The DNA here is from genome assembly GCA_049695855.1 of Candidatus Korobacteraceae bacterium. GTDB lineage: Bacteria > Acidobacteriota > Terriglobia > Terriglobales > Acidobacteriaceae > Bog-257. Next base: position 57,025 of record JBAVSY010000131.1, read on the forward strand.
TCCGACGAGTGGAAGCGCAGGCTGCGAATGTTGTTGCGAATCTTCCCCCGGCTCATCTTAAAAGCCTCGGCGGTAGTAGAAGAGCTGGGTGAAGAGTTTCATCAGTTCGCCCCCGACCATGCCGAGCAGCAGGAGGTTCACAGCCAGAAACGGAGTCAGGGTGAAACGGCCCACCACGATTCCCCAGGTGATCAGCAACGCGGCTCCCGAAGCCAGCAGAAAATACGCGTTGCGGTACGCCTTGCCTTCGATCAGAAGGTCGCGTTCGTCCTTCGGTTCCGGCCGGGACTGGATCGCCAGCACGATGTGATAAACGATCTCCACTACAACGAGGGCGACGACGGTAAAAATGAGCCGTGCAAGCGTTCCGCCTTCGAACCCAGGGTCCGCGATATGGCGGAGCGCGTTCGAGAAGTAATAGCCGTAGATCACTACCATGGCCAGCAACGATCCCAGAATGCTTTTTTCCTGATAAGACAGGTCCATAAAGAGTCCTTTCTAGAAATGTAATGTCAAGCAAACATAAGGTAAGATAAAGCTAACCTTATGTCAAGTCTATTTGACATAAAGTATGGAATAAAAGACTTTTTCTGACTTCGCGATAAGATAAGTTCTTGATTTCAGAGAGGTTTTTCTGGCTTCCACGCTGGCAAAAATTGTAGTAAATCATCGCGGAGCAGCGAGGCTGCGAGGCGGACACCTATGGGTCTACCGCTCGGACTTGGTGGCTCCGATCGACGCACCTGCCGGGGCGTTGGTTTCGGTACACGACGAGCGTGGGCGACGGCTCGGGTCGGCGCTTTACAGCAGCGCCTCGCAGATTGCGATCCGCCTGTTGAGCAGCGACGAAATTGCCGAGGATGGCTTGGCGCCTCTGCTGCGCCAGCGAATTGCCAAGGCAGCGGAGTTCCGGCAGCGCAACGTGCGAGATACTGATTCGTTCCGCGTGATCTTCAGCGAAGCCGATCTGCTGCCTGGACTCATCGTCGACAAATACAACGACGTGCTTTCGATGCAGGCGGTAACCCAAGCTTTCGATCGCGACGATCTGCGGCAGGTTGTGGCGGACTCGCTTGCCGAACATTTCCCCGGAGCCAGCCTCATTGAGCGGGTCGACCCGCATATCCGCGAACTGGAGGAATTGCCGCCGCGCTCATCGCAACTGCTGCGGGGCGAGCGGTCGAACACCGTCTTCACCCTGAACGGTGTGCGGTTTCACTTTGACGGGCTGAGCGGCCAGAAGACGGGAGCGTTTCTGGATCAGCGAGAGAATTACGCGGCCGCGGCCCGTTATGCCCACGGTGACGCCCTCGACGTCTTCACCTACCAGGGCGGATTCGCGCTGCATCTGGCGCGAGTGTGCGAGAAAGTTGCGGCGGTCGACAGCTCGCGTCCCGCTCTGGAAGTCGGCGAGCAGAACGAGCAACTGAATCGGGCTGGCCATCGTTGCGGCGAGATGGAGTGGATCGAAGCCAACGCCTTCGATCTGCTCAAGGATTACGCGACAGCCGGTCGGCAGTACGACACCATCGTCCTGGACCCGCCGGCGTTTGCCAAGACCAAGCGCGCCGTGCCCACCGCACTGCGCGGTTACAAGGAGCTGAACCTGCGGGCGCTGAAAATGCTGCGTCCGGGCGGCGTTCTGGTCAGCTGCTCGTGTTCGTTCCACGTCAGCGAGGCGGAGTTTGTCGGGATGCTGGGAGCGGCCGCAGCTGATACCGGCCGCCGGGTCCGCATTCTTGAGAAACGGGGTGCGGCGCTGGACCATCCTGCCCTGCTGAATGTTCCGGAGACGGCTTACCTGAAGTGCGTCATCTGCCAGATGGAAGCCTGACCAGATGGAAGCCGAGAAGCTCCGACCCAAAATCGCCCAGAAACACAAAACCCAGCCGCTTTGGCTGGGGCAGTCGAGGATTCCTCAAGTTCAACTCTAAGTTCATTGTATCACAACTGAGCAGGCCTAGTTCGGGTCTGGAAGACTTTATATCATGTTCCAAATCAGTTAGTTACAGCTAACTGTTGCATTTCTCGGGATTGACATGTAGGAATTACATCCCAGACTTAGACAGTAGTTGTACGACTAATATCTGAAGCTAATCGGCTGTCCGGCTAGCCTCCCAGGTTCGACATTCTCCCTCATTCTAAAAGACTTCCTAATCAGCCGACTGCTAGTGGCCAGCCGGCATTCAGACTGCCGGGGTCAACCTCCGCCACGGGCTCGCAGCTGACGACGGTCGAGCAAACCGGATTCTGGTCTCGGACTCACCAGACCTCAGGAGGCTCACTTTCTATTCTTTCAGGAAACAGTCTTAGTGGTTTCAATGTTTTAGGAGCTTTTTGCCGCGACCATCCTGATTTTTTCTTTACACTACTTTACTCATATTTTATGATTCCTTTGCGCTAACAATTGCGTCTAATGGTTAGCGAGCAAGAAAACAAGAGAAACGTGCTAGACCCACATTTCGTAGCGAAGAGGAATCAGATCTTGAGTGGAGGATTACGAACCATGACAGTGTTGACCCGTTGGGACCCTTACCGTGAATTGAGCGCTTTGCAGAGTCGCATGAGCCGGTTGTTCGAAGAGCAGTACGGCAATCGTGAAGAGTCGTTGACCGCAGGAGCCTTTGTGCCCCCGGTGGACATTTACGAAGACGAGCACAGCGTGCAGTTGAAGCTGGAAATTCCCGGCATCGACGAGAAAGACCTGGATGTCAAGGTGGAGAACAACGTTCTGACCATCACCGGCGAGCGCAAGTTCGAGAAGGAAGAGAAGGAAGAAAACTTCCGCCGGGTGGAGCGCCGTTACGGCAGCTTTACCCGCTCGTTCACTTTGCCGAGCACGGTGAGCACCGAAGACATCAAGGCCGATTACGAGCACGGCGTGCTGAAAGTCCGGCTGGCGAAGCGGGCTGAAGCGAAGCCGAAGTCGATCAAGGTGAATGTCGGCAGCCCGGCTACGCTGGAAGGCAAGAAAGTTGAGAGTCAGGCGCAGGGACAGAGCAAGTCGCAAGTTGCCTGACGCAGGTTTCGCCTCTCGGGAGAAGAATCCTGGAGGGAGACGAACTGGGGAGTTCAAGGGAGGCGGGTTCGAATCTTGCCTCCCTTTTGTTTACCAAAGGGAGTTTCCCCGGGGGGCGAAAGCAGTGCATCGTGGCCAGTGGCGTTTGCCTGGCCGTTCGAGAGGGGCGCAGGCCCAGCCCGAAAATTCGCGGTGTTTTTTGCGAGCCGCAACTCGTTCCCGCGAATCCAAACCACTGGCCACGATGCACTGTCTGGAACTCGAATGGTCGCAAGGTGAGTATGATTTGTGTCAGGGCACGACCTTCAGTCGTGCCAAAGCAGCCTCATAAAAACGGGGCTTTAGCCCCACGGACAAACGCGCAGGGGCTAAGGCCCCGTCATTTGTTGGATCCTACGGCACGGCTGAAGCCGTGCCCTGACACAACCTATGCGGAATAGGCACTTGCCGACGGCGTTCCTTTTGCGGACGTCAGCTTTAAGCTTTCTATCAGTTTTTAAAATTGCAATCAGTTTTGAGTTTTGGATTTGGGCAGGTATTACGTGAAATCGCCACGAATAACTGACAACCGACAACCGACAACCGACAACTGGAGTAGTTATGGCAATACGTTGGGACAAATTAACCGTTAAAGCGCAGGAAGCCATGCAGCGGGCGAACGATCTGGCCAGCGAGAACGGCAATCCTGAACTGCAGCCGGTTCACATACTGGCGGCGCTGTTGGAAGATCGCGAAGGCATCGTGGCTCCGCTGCTGGAGCGAGTGGGATTGCATGTGCCCGCTGTGCAGGCCGAGGTCACGCGCGAAATCGACAAGCTGCCGAAAGTTTCCGGCAGCGGCGCCACTCAGGCGCATCTCTCCGATGCAGCTTCGAAGCTGCTGGAGAACGCCTTCAAAGAGGCGGCGAATTTCAAGGACGAGTACGTTTCCACCGAGCACATGCTGCTGGGGATGACGAAGCTGAAGCGCGATCCGGCGCAGGAGATTCTGTCGCGAGCGGGCGCAACCTACGACAACATTTTGCGCGGGCTCACTTCGGTGCGTGGCAATCAGAAAGTGACCGACCAGAATCCCGAAGCCAAGTACCAGGCGCTGGAAAGATATGCCAAAGATCTGACGGAGCTGGCGCGGCAGGGCAAGCTCGATCCGGTGATTGGGCGCGACGAAGAAGTGCGTCGCGTGGTGCAGGTGCTGTCGCGCCGCACGAAAAATAATCCGGTGCTGATCGGCGAGCCCGGCGTGGGCAAGACGGCGATCGTCGAAGGTCTGGCACAGCGCATCGTTTCCGGCGACGTTCCTGAGCAGTTGAAGAACAAGCGCGTGGTGTCGCTCGATTTGGGAGCGATGCTGGCGGGCGCGAAATATCGCGGTGAGTTCGAAGACCGCCTCAAGGCTGTGTTGAAAGAAATTGAGCAGTCACAAGGGCAGATCGTGCTGTTCATCGACGAGCTGCACACGCTGGTGGGAGCCGGAGCGGCGGAAGGCGCAATCGATGCTTCGAATATGTTGAAGCCGGCGCTGGCCCGGGGCGAATTGCGCGCGATTGGCGCCACCACGCTCAACGAATATCGCAAGTACATCGAGAAAGATGCCGCGCTGGAGCGGCGATTCCAGCCGGTGTTTGTGGGCGAGCCGACGGTGGAAGACACCATCGCCATCTTGCGCGGTCTGCGCGAGAAGTACGAAGTGCATCACGGCGTCCGCATCAAAGATTCAGCCATTGTGGCGGCGGCAACGCTGTCGCATCGCTACATCACCGACCGCTTTCTGCCGGACAAGGCTATCGACCTGATCGATGAAGCGGCGGCTTCGCTGCGCATTCAGATTGACTCGATGCCGACGGAGATCGACCAGCTGGAACGGCGGGCGACGCAGCTGGAAATCGAACGGCAGGCGTTGAAGCGCGAAGACGATGCCAACTCGCGCGAGCGGCTGGCAATCGTGGAAAAAGAGCTGGCGCACATCAAGGAAGAGTCCAATGCGCTGAAGGCGCGCTGGAAGCAGGAGAAGGAAGCCATCGCCAAGGTGCGCGAGTTGAAGGAGCGCATCGAGCGGCTGAAGCTGGAGGAGGTGGAAGTCACGCGTAAGGGCGACTTCGACCGCGCCGGTCGAATCAAGTACGGCGAGATACCGCAGCTTGAGGCCGAGGTGGCCAAGCTGAGCGCGGCCATGGACGGCAAGCAGTCGCGCATGCTGAAGGAAGAAGTCGACGAGGAAGACGTCGCCAAGATTGTCAGCAAGTGGACCGGCATTCCGGTGTCGAAGATGCTGGAAGGCGAAGTGAAGAAGCTGGTCACCATGGAAGACCGGCTGCGGGAGCGCGTGGTTGGCCAGGATGAAGCGATCGAGCACGTGGCCAACGCGATCCGGCGTTCGCGGGCCGGTCTGAGCGATCCGAAAAAGCCGATTGGCTCGTTCATCTTTTTAGGCCCGACCGGCGTGGGCAAGACCGAGCTGGCGAGGGCGCTGGCCGAGTTCCTGTTCGACGACGAGCACGCCATGATCCGCATCGACATGTCGGAGTACATGGAGAAGCATTCGGTGTCGCGGCTGATCGGCGCGCCTCCGGGATATGTGGGCTACGACGAGGGCGGGCAGTTGACCGAAGCCGTGCGCCGGCGTCCGTATTCGGTGGTGCTGTTCGACGAGATTGAGAAGGCGCATCCGGATGTGTTCAACATTTTTCTGCAGATCATGGACGATGGCCGCCTGACCGACGGCAAGGGACGCGTGGTCGATTTCAAGAACACGATCCTGATCATGACGTCGAATATTGGGTCGATGTATTTGCAGGACCTGCGGGACGCTACGCCGGAGCAGATTGCCGAAGCGCACAAGCGCGTGATGGAAGCGTTGCGGGCGCACTTCAAGCCCGAGTTCCTGAACCGGGTGGATGACATCATCATCTTCAATCCGCTGGGCAAGGAGCAGTTGACCAAGATTGTCGATCTGCGGCTCGAGGATCTGCGGAAGCTGCTGGCCGAACGCAAGATCTCGCTGGAGCTGACGGCGGCGGCCAAGGAAATGGTGTTCACCGAAGGCTATGATCCGAATTACGGCGCGCGTCCGTTGAAGCGTGCGATTCAGAAGCTGATACAGGATCCGCTGGCCATGAAGATTCTCGACGGCGAGATTCTGCACGGCGATCACGTGGTGGTCGACGTGGACAAGAAGCAGCACAAGTTGACGTTCAAGGTGGCTAAGCGCGTGGGGGAACCGGTGGCCGTGGGGAAGAAGTAACTTCACGGAACCCTGGTGAGCGTCCAGAAAAAGGACGCGAATCTGGGGCACAGATGAGTTGGTGCGGTAGGGGTCCTTCGACTCGCTGCGCTCGCTCAGGATGACAGCCGCTATTTGTCGGCGAAGCGCCACCTGCGCTCAGGATGACAGCATGGTTTCTCAGGCGAGGACGCCGCTCTCAGGATGACAGCTATTGCGGCACAGTCGAAGGGCTGTGCCTTTCTTTTTTTCCCTTGCTTTGTAATGCAAAGTACTTGACAACCGCGCTTTCTTAATCTAGATTTGATCCCGCATGCCTGACCCTCGCCCCTGCCACCGCAAGCTCTTCCGGCCCAAAGCCATTGACGAGCCTGCCGCGCTGGAGCATCTGCAGGTCATCCGCCAGACCATGGAACGCAGCTCGACGTTCACCGCCGTCCCCGGCCGGGGATTCTGCGCCATGGGTTTTACGGCGCTGATTGCCGCGCTCATTGCGTATCGTCAGGGATCAGCCGATGGCTGGCTGGCAGTCTGGCTAGGCGAAGCCCTGGTCGCGGTAACCATTGCGCTGGCTGCCATGCATCAGAAGGCAACGCGGCTGGGAACCGAGGTGCTGTCGATTTCGGGACGGCGGTTATTTATTGGATTGCTGCCGGCGCTGGCTGCGGGAGGATTGCTGACTGTCGCCCTGATGGGGAGCGGACCGTTGCGGCTGATTCCCGGCGTCTGGCTGGTGCTGTACGGAGTCGCGGTGATGCAGGCGGGAGCGTTCTCGGTCCGCGCCGTACCTGCCATGGGAGCAGCCTTTGTTGCGCTGGGCGCGATCGCGCTTCCGGTGCCTTGGTTCTGGGCGAATATCGTGCTAGCCGCCGGGTTCGGACTGCTGCACATCGGGTTCGGAATTTTCATCGCCAGGAGACATGGTGGCTAGACGTGCAATTCATCCAGCAGAGCAAGCCGCAAGGAGTACTCAGCGGCTGACGGCTCGCCGCGCAGGCAGCGGCGCTGAGGCGGTGAACCTCGATCCCGTAATCCACGAGCGAGTGCGGCTCGCCATTATCAGCGCACTCGCAGTCAATGAGGAACTCAGCTTCAACGATCTGAAAAAGCTGCTGGACATCACGGATGGCAACCTTAGCGTGCATGCCCGCAAGCTGGAGGATGCGGGATACGTGCGCTGCACAAAATCATTCGTCCGGCGGCAACCGCGGACGGAATTCAAGCTGACCGCGGCTGGACGGCGCGCACTGGAAAGTTATCTGGAGCATCTGGAATCGGTAATACGGTCTGCCCGGCAAGGCCAGAGCTGACTTACAAAATTTTTTTGCCACCCAACTTTGAGTAGCTAAGTTATTTGCATTGAAAAGTTAAGAATGGAAGTAGAGTCCCAACTCAGGAGCGGGAGCGGCTTGCCCGTGCTACTAGAAAGAAATAAAGCTGACGCCATGCAGGTGCAACACATCAACCGAGTCAGCTGCAGAGTCATGCTTGTCCTGACTCTTATCGCATTGCTGATGGTAATCAGCGGATACTTTCAGCCTCCGCAAGCGGACGAGGGCTCGGCAGCGCACATCTTTCAGCTGTGCATCGTTGCGCTGGTGCCGACGATCTTGGTTTTCCTGGTCACGACCGACTGGAAGCAGCCCCGGCGCAGCGCTCGACTGCTGGCATTTCCTGCTGCTGCTTTGGTGGTCGCGTTTGCTGCCCTGTTCTACCTTGAACACTACTTTCACCTTGAGCACTACCGATGAGGCTACGTGTACCAAACATTCTTAGGCCAATTTTATGTACCGCAACGTAAATCTCGACGCGCATTTGAGTGCACTGCTGTTCCTGGGCAGTTCCGGCTTGCTGGCGCTGCTGCTGGCCGCGACCGTCGTTCTGTATTTCTGGCGGAGACAGTGGCTGCGCTATACCATGACGGCTTTGGCAGGGCTGGTGATTAGCTATGGAGCGTTGCTGCTGTTGTTTTCGTGGTTCAGCCGCGAGCGCACATTGGCGCGAGGCGAAGAAAAGTATTTCTGCGAACTCGACTGTCATCTGGCGTATTCGGTGCAGGGGGTGGAACGTGTTAAGACGATCGGCGAGGTCACTGCCAAGGGTGAGTACTACGTCGTGACCGTGCGCGCTCGTTTCGACGAGAGCACGACTGCGCCCTGGCGTCCCCGCGATGTTTCTCTCACCCCTGACCGGCTGGACTTTGTGGTGATCGACAACCATGGGCCCGCGCTTCCGCAGTCATCCTCAGGACAGAACGCCTGGGACGCTCTACATGGAACTCCGACACCGTTGCTGGATCCGTTGCGGCCAGGTGAGTCGTACGAGTCGACGCTAGTCTTCGATGTCCCGGCAGAGATGCAGTCCCCGCGGTTGCTGGCCCGCTTCGCCGTATTTCCGACACAGGTATTGATCGGCGACGAGAGCAGCTTCCTGCACAAGAAAACCTACTTCGTTCTCTGACCAAAAAAATCGCAACCAGGAGTCGACGATGAGATTTACCGCGGACTGAAGTTCACTTCGACATTGATAGCTGCCGCGACCGGCTTGCCCTGATAGCTGGCCGGCAGAAACTTCCAGTGCTGCACTGCGTCGACCGCAACGATATCGAACACGCTGGCGCTTGGCCCAATCACCACCAGGCTGGACGGCTTTCCCGCGACATCGACGACCAGGGCCAGGACCACGGTTTTATTCTGATGCTCGGTAGAGGCGTCGTTGGGATAGGGGGGATCCGGTGTTTTCAGCGGCTTCGGAGGCTCGACCGCGCCTTCAACCAGATAGGCGCGCGTGCCACCGGGAAAGCAAAGCTGGCGAGGCTCAGTGATCTTCTTCGCACCGCTATCTTTCTTTACGCTGACAAATTCTTTCGATTGCAGCATCTTCTGACGGAACGCTTTGGCTTCTTCTTCCGAACAGGCCAGCGCGTCGGCCTCCGACGAGGTCAGAAATATCTTATCGAGCAAGGCGCGCGCGCTGTCGTCTGGCGGCTTGTCTGGCGGGAGCTGCACATCAATTTCTACTTTGCGATGAAGACCGAGCAACGAGGTATCTCCGGTCCCGGGATCGAAAAGTGAAACCGGCCGCTCTCCCCGCAACGTCAGATGATTGGCCGCAAGCTGAACTTCTTTGATGTACACGCGCCCGTCGGTGGGACCGAATCCCGGCGTTCCGTCGGAGATCAATGCGCCGCTGCTGTCGAAGTTCAGCTTCTGATTGGTATAGAAGTTCCGCAGAATGAAAGTGTGTCTGACGAGGTCAGCCGAAAGCTCATTCTGCGATTGCGCGATGCAGGTTGCGGTGCACAAAATAATTCCGAGGAGCAAAACCGACCTGGCCGGTATGAGGAGCAAACTTCGTAGCATGGGATGCGACGCTCCGATCGTCGCTTACCCGGCGGGCAACGCGGTCATGGGCTGGCCCGCTGCGCCGGGGATGCAGGCAGCCGCGACACCAAGTACGAGCAGAACGGCGACACTGGCCGCCAGTGCTTCAGGTTATAGACGTATGAGTTGCGCCGGGGGAAGGTCGCGGTCGAAGGACCACTACCCGGCAAACTCCCTTGTCGTTTCGACAGACCGTTCAAAGCGCACGGCCCGAGGTGTTGCTTGCGGGAGACGCGGCTGCATGTCGTAAGATGACTGCTTCCCATGGAAGCTGCCGGACGTGGTGTGTCGCGCTATTGGTATTACGGATTGCTGCTGCTGGTCATCGTTTTCTTTGGCCTGATTCGCTGGCACCTGCGCAACGTCCCGCTGGAACGCGACGAGGGCGAATACGCCTATGCTGGGCAGCTCATGCTGCACGGCGTGGCGCCGTACTCTTCGCTGTATAGCATGAAGTTGCCCGGAACCTTTGCCGCTTACGCGCTAATCCTCGCCATCTTCGGACAAACTATCGCCGGAATTCATCTTGGCCTGCTGGTGATCAACGCCGCGACCACGTTTCTGGTCTTTCTGCTGGGCAAGCGGCTGTTTGGGCCGCTAGCTGGATTAGTTGCCGGCGCAAGTTATGCGCTGCTGTCGACCAGTCCGGCTGTAGTCGGATTCGCCGCCCATGCCACCAACTTCGTGGTGTTGCCCGCAGTCGCCGGAATTTTGATTTTGCTGCGAGCGACCGAAACTCGAAGATCATGGATTTATTTCTGGAGCGGCGTGCTCTTGGGCCTGGCTTTCCTGATGAAGCAGCCGGGAATTCTCTTCGCCATCTTCGGCGCAGTATATCTCGGCTATTGCGCTTGGCAGAGCTCGCCGCGCGATTGGCGGGGTTTGTCCCGCAAAGAATTCGCATACGCCTGCGGGGTCGTGTTGCCCTTTGGGTTGACTTGCGTAACGCTGCTCGCCTCGGGCTCGTTCAGCAAGTTCTGGTTCTGGACATTTGTCTACGCGCGCGAATACGCGACCACCACCGGTCTGGGCGAAGGCCTGGGCGTGTTGCGCATCATGCTGCCTTCCGTCGTGCTGCCAGGGTTGTGGATCTGGGTGCTCGCCGGTATCGGCCTGACGGCTATCGCGTGGAACCGGCAAGCCCGCGACCGGCGATTCTTCCTCATCAGCCTTCTGCTCTTCTCGATTCTGGCCGTCTGTCCCGGACTGTATTTTCGCGGACACTACTTCATCCTGATGCTGCCTGCGATCGCGCTGCTGGTGGGCGTGGCCGTCAGCAGCGTAAGCGAACGAATTCGGGAGAAGACTCCGACTAACGCGCGGCCCTGGCTGTTGCCGGCGCTTATTTTTGTGGCGGCGTTTGCCAATACGATCTACGTACAGCGCGAGTACCTGTTCCGCATGGATCCGTGGAATGCCTCGAAAGCGATTTACGGAGCGAATCCGTTTCCCGAGGCGGTTGAGGTCGCCGGTTATCTGAAAGATCACGCGAGCAAGGGAGCGCGCATCGCGGTGCTCGGCTCCGAGCCGGAGATTTATTTCTACTCCGGCCTGCGCTCGGCCACCGGCTACATCTACACCTACGGCCTGATGGAGCCGCAGCCCTACGCGCTCCAGATGCAGAAGGAAATGATCGCGGAAATCGAAGCGGCGCAGCCCGAATACATCGTGTTTGTGGGCGTACCGCAATCCTTCGGCAAGTTGCCGGGCTCAGAGGCGTACATCTTTCGCTGGATCGACAGCTATCTGCGCACCCAGTACGACATTGTGGGAGTAGCCGATATTCTGCCGCAGACGAACTACGTTTGGGGAGACGACGCCAGGAATTATCAGCCGCGCTCTTCGTCCTACATTCGCGTGTTCAAGAGAAAGGCACCTTAGGGGACAAGATTGAGAGTGAAATCGCTGTTCTCGCCACCTACCAGCAATCCAGGGCGCAATTCTCGCAGATCGCCGCTGATCGACTGCGAGGGTCTTCAAAGCCATCGTCCAGACACACTTCGGCAGCCCTGACCGTCACGTCTCACGGTGGCAGCGGTCACTGACAACCCGCAGCCCACTGGAGTGAAATCTTGGTGGATGCTGCGGAAGAGAATTTTCCCAATCCACTTTCTTTCGCTCCCGTGCGGCCGGAAGTAAGAGTTCCGATTTTCCTTCTCCCACACATCTGAATACGCCGATCCGTTCGATTCGTTTCAATCAAGCTCCATGGCAAGGAGGACAAGGGAATGCAAACTAGAGGGCGATTTCCGAATGTAGTGTTCGGCCCGAGTCTGCGAGCTGACAGGGCGGCGCTCACCATCCCGCTCCTGCTCTTCATATTCGTATTTTTGTTCCTGACCCTTACAGCGCAGCCAGCACAGGCCCAAACCTTCAACGTGTTGTACAACTTCACCGGCGGAAAAGACGGGGGGAACCCGGCTGCCGGCTTGACGATGGATAAAGCAGGTGATCTATATGGAACAGCCGGCAGTTACTATGGCACCGGGTACGGTTCAGTCTTCAAGCTAGGAAAAACTGGTTCCGGCTGGGTTCTAATCCCGCTTTACGACTTTACTGGTGGTAATGATGGGGCTATTCCGGGTGCCAGAGTAGTCTTCGGGCCAGACGGCACCCTCTACAGCACAGCCGAAGTTGGGGGAGGGAGCAATTGCGTTCTAATTCTTCGCGTCTTCGGTTGCGGCCTCGTTTTCAGCCTAAAACCTGGGCCGACAGCGCTCGGCCCGTGGGAGGAGACTGTGCTCTATCGTTTTACCGGAGGCAGCGACGGAGCTCTTCCCTACCTTGCTGACCTCGCTTTTGATCAAGCGGGTAACATCTACGGCACCACATGGATCGGCGGCTCCGAGGGCAACTGCCTTTATGGCTACCACTGTGGGACGGTGTTCAAGCTGACCCGCTCCGGCGACGGCTGGAACGAAAGCGTGATATGGAACTTTGGCCAAAACGGCGACGGGGTAATGCCGGTTAGCGGCGTGATCTTCGACCAAGCTGGAAATCTCTACGGTACTACGTCGGGAGGAGGCCAGGACGGCTCCGGGGATTTCTGCTACCAGGGCATGTATGGCCCCACAACGGTTTATCAGTTGACGCCGTCAGGATCAGGGTGGACGGAGAATATCTTGTATACGTTTCCTTCCGGCAGCGGAGATCTTGTCTATTCCGGCCTGATCTTCGACCAGTCGGGCAATCTCTACGGTGCAGGCTGTAACGGCGGGCTAAGTGGCAGCTCTGGTGGCTTTGCTTTCAAACTGATGCCTTCGGATGGCAGTTGGGCATACTCCGGGCTTTACAACTTTAGCGGGGGACCGGGAGCGGGGCCTGTTAGCAACCTCTTCATGGATAGTACGGGTAGTCTTTATGGAACGACGTTCGCCGACGGAGCGCACGGGTACGGTTCGGTTTTCAAGCTGACCCTCTCCGATGGCACCTGGACGCAAACGGTGCTTCACGATTTTACCGGCGGCAGCGACGGAGCATATCTGTGGGGCACTCCAGCATTTGATGCGAATGGCAACTTGTACGGCACGGCATGGTTAGGAGGTGCCTATGGCAATGGTGTCATCTGGGAGATCACGCCGTAACGGAAGTCTCTTGGCGCAGCGCGGCCGGCATCCTGCATTAGGTGCCGGCATTTTTTCGGATAGGTGGCGAAAAATCGCCACTACACCCTCAATCGCCGATCTCTACTTCACCCGCCGGGCGATGTACAGCGAATTGGCTTGGTCGGGATCCTGCGACTCGGCCATGGGGTCGGGATTGTTGCCCCACGGAACGTCGGGGGCTTCCAGCGGAATCTGCTGCCACTGGTAGCGCAGTAGTTCGCGGCGGAATATTGGCCAATGGACGAATCGCACCGACTGCCGCAAGATCAAAAACTCGGGCGGCGATTTCGAGTCATCTTCCACGCGAAACGCTGCCACGCCACCGCGAATCGGATTGGGCAGGTAAAACATCAGTGGCACATCTTCGTAGTTGATCAGGATTTCGTCGCCAGGCTGGCTGTTCTGCCGCAGCCATTCCACAACCAGGCGATTGGGGTCGGGCCGGTTGCCGAAGATCTCCGTGACCGCAGTCGACAATTCAGGTTTGAGAATCGCGCCGCTGCGGTACCACGGCGGCCGCTGAATAAAGGGATGCAGCGGCTTACTCAGCCACGGAGTCAAGATCAGCACCGCCGCGCCTGCCCAGGCCAGCCCGATGCGTCCTTCGCAGCCTCGCACCAGCACCCACGCCGCCAGCAGACAACCGACCGGCGTGATGATAATCACGTAGCGCAAGAACGAATAAGGCACGGCCAGCGGCACCCACAGCGAGTACGCCACCAGGATGGCGATTGCAATCACGACTAACCGCCGCTCGGTCTCAGCCAGGGTTTGCCAACGCATCTTCAGCATCACGATCGCGGCCAGCACAACCAGCACTGGCACGAGGTACTCGTTCATGTTGAACAGATTTACCTGGAAGCGGTCGCTCCAGCTTCCCACCGGCTTCGACGCGCGCCGCCACAATTCGAAGTAGTAGATGAACGGAGCCATGGCAGCGGTAAGCGCGACGCCAACCAGAAAAGGCCGCCATACTTGACGGCGCTGGGCGATGAAGGCATCGACGAAAAGCACCAGCAAGACCGGCCACAGCGTTCCGTAATCCACCTGAAACCAGCACCAGGCGGCAACCACAAAGGCGGCAGCGCCCCAGCGGCCGCCGGTCTGCCAACGCGCATAGGCCATCAGCGTCAGCACCAGCAGCAGACTCGACAGCGAGTAGTAGCGGGCCTGCCGGCTGTGCAGAATCCAATAGCTGTTGCACACCAGCAGCAATGCGGCCAGCCAGGCCATCAACGGACTGTCGAAACGCACCAGCACGAATTGATACAGCAACAGCACCGTGACGATGCCGGCCAGGGCAAACGGAAGTCGAGCGGCTAACGTAGTCGGACCGAACAGCTTGAGGCTGATCGCAGCGACAACGAACTGACCCCAAGGATGCCACTTCCAGGCCGTATCGGGCTTGAAGTCACCGCGGCGGATGTAGAAGTCGATCGCGGCCTTGGGGTTGGCAGTACGTTCATCGATGGTGTTGGCATCGTCGGCCGCGATGTGGTCGATGGTGATTAAGTTCACGCCATCGTAAGCCAGGGGGCGACCGAAGCGGAGCATGCGCTCCGCCAGCACCGCGGTAGCCGCTTCGTCCTGCCAGAGATACTTGTTGCCAAGTCCCCATAGAAGCAGCAGGGCGGCCAATCCGCCGAGGACCACCGGGGCAGCGATCTTCGGCCAGGAGCCAACTGACCGGCGGCGACTCATTTCCGGCATACCCTGCCGTGGCAGGCCCGTCCCGCCGCTCCGCAGCTAAATGTCTGACGAAGCAAAGAGTGGAGTTCCTTCATTGGATTAGCATTTAGCGGAGCAATGAGAAAGCTTCCTTAAGGTGTGACCTCAAACACCACACCGTCGTCGTTCGCTCCAGCATATCTTGCCGTACCGTAAAGATTGCCGCTGGCGTCGAAAACCAGCGGGCCAAAGGGATCCAATCCATCGTTGCCGCCGGTAAAGTTGTGAAACGAGGTGTAGGTCCAACTTCCGTTCGAGGATGTCAACTCGAAAACCGCACCGTTATTTTCGGGAGGAAGCCCGCCGGCATCCGCATTGGCGTACAGATTACCACTGCTATCCATAATGAAGCCGTCGTGGGGATCTTCTCCTCCGTCGTTCGTCTGGGTAAAGTCGTAAATCACTGCGAAAGTCCAATTGCCGCCCGCAGGACTCAGCTCGAAGGCCGTGCCACCGGCCGGCAAAGAACCTCCAGTCGAAGCCGTGCCATAGAGATTGCCGGAGGAATCGAAAATTACGCCACCGTACGGAGTACCACCGTCCGTTCCGCCGGTAAAGCTGTGCAGCACGGTTTCGATCCAGCCGGATCCTGATGAGGTCAACTCATAGAGCGTGCCTTCTCCGGAAGGGCCGCCCCCAATCGTGGTGCCATAAAGATTTCCGGCAGTGTCGAAGGTTACGCCAGAGTAGGGAGAGCTGCCATCGTTACCGCCAACGAAGCTGTAAAGTACGCTTTGCGTCCAGCCTCCCTGCGTGTGTGCCAGCTCGTAAACCACGCCATCCCCGGCGGTACCCCCCTGAATGGCGGTGCCGTAGAGATTTCCCGCCTGATCGAAAACCACTCCCGCGCAGGGATACTGTCCATCCGCACCTCCGGTGAAGCGATAGAGCACAGTTTCGTTCCAGGGACAGAGGGCAGTCTTGCAAGCTGATGCGGGCGGGGTCAGACGATAGATAGTTCCGCATCCGTAACCGCAGCCCGAGCCGCCTCCGCCAGTGGTGGTGCCATAGAGAGCTCCGTCGGGACCGAGTGCGACGCCGGCGTAAGGATAGCCGCCGTCGTTTCCAGCCTGAAAACTGTACAGCGGCGTTAAGGTCCAGCCCGATGCCGCGGATGTCAACTCGAAAACCACTCCACGGTCTGCTGCGCCACCATATTCCGTGGTTCCGTAAAGGTTCCCTCTGCGATCAATTGTCAGACCGGCGTAAGGGTATCGCCCGTCCGATCCAGAAAAGGTGTGGATCACGCTGAACTGTGCCTGGGCGACACAGGGAGCGAGAATCGTCAGCCAGAGCAGTATCGCCAAGGCCGGGGCTGTCATTACCGGTTGCAGCCTGTTTCCAGAAATTCTTATTGCCGCTCGCCTTACGTTCGTCATAATCGTTTTCCTGATCACCGCCGCGCATTCCGCAAAGTGAAATCTCTGAATCGCGGATGCGAAAGCCCGGTTTGTTCTGGATTCGAGTGACCGATTTTGTACTGGTTCATGGCAAAAAGCAACCCCTGGCGCTACTTCTTTACCAGCTTCATAATCCAGAGCCGGTGCGGGTTCAAAGGAAATTCGCCGACGGCGCCGGAGGGAAGTTGCTCGAAGATTCTGACATAACTTTCGAAATGGAAATCTTCAAACGCCGGGTACGACCAGTGCGTGACCAGCGCAAACACCATGATGCCAGTCAGCACGCCGGCCGGCAGCCGAATGGTCAGCGGGCGCTGACGGCCCAGCAACCAGATCAGGGTGACCATCAGGGCGAGCTTGGGGATATACCAATAGCGCGGTGCCGCCCCGGGCCATAAGAAAAGATCCCATTGATGGGCGACCGGCTGCACATTAGGGAAGGTAAGCGCGGCCAGCAGTACCAGCCCGGCAAGAAAGAGGAAGCAGCGTAACTCCGGGGTCCCGCGCAGTAATGCGTAAAAATATGTGAGTCCGGCAAGAATGGTAAGCAGGAGAGCCACCCAAGTAATCGTTCTGGGATCGCTGCTGATGTCGTAAAGACGATTGCGTCCCAGGAACACGGGCAGAACGATCTGACCCGCAACGATCCGCACAAACTTGTCCCCGCTGGCGCCGAGGGTCGACTGCAGACGAGTAGATCCAGCGGTGAGCAGAGTGAGTACCTGCAAGAACACGCCGGCGGACAGCAGCCCAACCTGCATCCAACGCCAGCCTGTTTCAGCTCGCAACCGAGCTAAACCGGTTCCGCGACGAACCCAGAGCGGCAACAGGGTTCGCGCCAAAGCAACCGCCAGCAGGGGGCCTGCAACCACGGTCGTGAGCCCGCACAGCAGCAGCACTCCGCTATCAAAGATCCGGCCCAACCGTGAGCCTGGCACCTCCGCGATGAGAAGCAGACAGGCGAGCACGACCAGTTGCGACTGGGAGTTGGTGATGTTAGCGTGCACCTCAGCGGAATTGGGAACGAAAAGGTACAGCAGAGCCAATCCGCAACGCAGCCAGAGTGGCCCGATGTTTCGCATTCGATTTGAAATCAGAAACAACGGCGGCAGAGCCTCGACTCCCAATGCGATGAGGTTAAACAGGAGCGGGGCAAGTCCCAAGGGCACACATTGAGCGGCCGCAGCCACGAGACGGGGAAATACCTGGAGGTAGCCATCGCGCACGAACAGCAATGCTTTCAGGGCACCATAGTTGTAGGCGTCGGCGTACCACACCACGCCGTCTTCAGCCCAAAACTGTGCGTGGAAGACTGCGTCAGGGCGACGCAACACGAGCAGGAGGCCGGTCGCCGCAATCGCACAAGCCCAGAACACGGCGGGCGAGAGCAACGCTCGGGGCCGTTCGGACGCCGCAGGTTCAGTTCGTGTCGCCGCAAGTCCCATGAGATCAGTGCCCTGAGCTCCCGATCCGAACTTCGATGGGGTCATCCCAGCGCCAATGAATATACACCCGGCCGCCTCCTTACGAGTTCGAGCCTCGTTGACAATCCCGGCTCCCGTAGTCTATTCTTAAATCTTTCGTAGTCCTGCGTTTGCCCGCCTGAAGGTCTCTGCGCGTCCAGCGCCTGAACCAAGCGGCTCTTTCGCGGTTTTTTCAAATACTGGGAGAGTTTAGAGATGTC
>JBAVSY010000132.1:0-6249 GCA_049695855.1 Candidatus Korobacteraceae bacterium
ATCGATCCAGTAGACAAGCTGATCGACCGCAACCCTGACGATAATGTGATTGCGGTGAAGAAGCGATAGCCTCGGCCACCGGTCTCGCCGTCGCAATAATGCCGGGATTCGTCATCGCCGCTGCCAACGAAAATTCAATGCTCGTCATGCCTCGCAGGCTGCGGTTCTCCACTTCTATTAAGCCCGCACATTTCGTCGGCAACAAAAATCCTCGCAAGGACAACACCGCTCCTGACCGTGTCCTCTAACTGAACGAACGCTTCAGATTGAGATCACTGTTGGAGGAGACCTGCATGCATATAGATCCCAAAATTCTCGCTCTCATAGTGGTGGTCGTTCTGCTGCTGGTAGCAGTCTTCGCGGCAATGCTGCAACGACGCAAAGCTGCTCTCCGCCGGCGTTTCGGGCCGGAGTACGACCGCACGGTTCGGCAGCGCGGGTCAGAACGCGAAGCCCAAGCCTTGCTCCAGGAACGTGAACAACGGGTTGAAAAGTTTCATATTCGCCAACTCGATGCTATCCAGCGGCAACAATACGCTGACCGTTGGCGCACGGTGCAGTCACGTTTTGTAGATGACCCCAAAGGAGCTGTCATCGATGCTGATGACGCCGTTATTTCGCTCATGGGCGCGCGCGGATACCCCATGGCCGATTTTGAGCAGCGCGCGGCCGATTTGTCAGTAGATCATCCTCACGTGGTCGAAAACTATCGTGCGGCTCACGTGATCGCACTACGGCATCGTCAAGGGCAGGCCACTACGGAAGACCTGCGACAGGCAATGATCTATTACCGGTCGCTTTTTGAGGACCTTTTGGACGGGCACAGACTCGGAGCAATTGGTAAACCCGAAGCAATTAGAAGAGAGGTGGCATAATGGCGGAATTTCTAAGAAGAGAAAGAGATGAAGAACTGACAACCGCAGATCTCGCAGGGCGTAGCGAAAAGGCCCACGAGAGGGATGTTCGTCCCCAGTTGGTTCGTGGTCAACGAGTCACGGAACCAGAAAGCGCTCTGGACAGCTCAGCTCGAACCCCGATCCCGCTACCCGAGGAGGGCACAAGTGCCGCTCGCGATTCCGTTGTGGGGGCGGCTAACCTACCTGCTGCTCTTTTTTCCGACTCGGAAGTTGGCGACTTTCGATCGCGCTGGAGCAGCATTCAGACCGGGTTCGTCGACGAACCTCGCCGGGCCGTGGAGGATGCTGATAATTTAGTCGCTTCCCTCATGAAGAAACTGGCCGAAAGCTTTGCCAATGAACGCGCGGGTCTAGAAAAGCAGTGGGACCGAGGCGATAACGTCTCAACTGAAGACTTGCGCGTGGCTCTCCAGCGTTACCGTTCTTTCTTTGATCGCCTGTTGAAAGTGTAATTCTCCGACCTTATCTGCGGGGCTGTTCCCGAACGGTTGCAGCCCCGCAGATTCTCAATCACTGTGGCTGGGCCAAACGCCTGCTTCATTTCTCCGCATTGGGCCAGCGGGCTTTAATTTAAGCTAGGCTTCGTAATTCTCTTAACTCCCAAATTGCGCTGCCAGGTACGGACCGATTCCCATTTCCTGGATGGCATGCAGTTGCGCCTCCAGAAAGTCGGCGTGGATCTCCTCGTCATGCAGCAACCGATCGAAGAGGTCCTTGCTGCCCGCGTCTCCGGCTTCGCGGCAGATAGCGGAAGCGTCGTTATATTCTTTGATCGCGCCCGCTTCTGAGGCCAGGTCGGCTTCCAGTTGTTGTTGCACGTTGGCGCCGATCTCGGGAGTTAGCGGAACGGCCACGTTGGGCACGCCATCGAGAAAAATAATGCGTTCGATCAGGCTTTCTGCATGCTTCATCTCCTGGATGGCCCGGCCCTTGGTGGCCCCGGCCAAACGGCCATAGCCCCAGTTCTCGCAGATTTCCGCCTGAACCATGTATTGCGCAATGGCCGTCAATTCCGCACACAGCGCTATATTCAACTGCTCGATCACTTTCTCATTGCCACGCATCAAGAGCTCCTTAGTCTTGATAAAACGCGATAATGGGCGCGGAACTCTGCGAGATGCGTCACAGAGGAGAGTGATGAAGAAATGGGTGGCCCGTTTTGGATCAGCTGGCCACGGCGGGCGCGGTCATGCGGCGGGGAAGCAGTTCGCCGATGCGGCGGATCTGGGCGCCCACGCCACGCAGCTTTTCCTCGATGTGCTCGTAGCCGCGATCGATGTGGTACACGCGGTCGATGATGGTCTCGCCGTCGGCGACCAGAGCCGCGAGAACCAGCGATGCCGAGGCGCGCAGATCGCTGGCTTGCACCGCCGCACCGCTAAGCGGGGTGCGCCCGCGAACCACGGCGCGACTGCCCTCGATTTTGACATTGGCTCCCATGCGCACCAGTTCCTGGGCGTGCATGAAGCGGTTCTCGAAGATGTTTTCGGTGACGATGCTGGTGCCCTCCGCCTGGGTGGCCAGCGCCATGTATTGCGCTTGCATGTCGGTGGGAAAACCGGGATATTCCTCGGTTATAACGTCGGCGCTCTTCAACGGGCCGTCGCTGATGACCCGGATGGAGTCGCCGTTGGGACGCACGGTCACGCCGCAGTCTTCCAGCTTTTGCAATAAGGCGTTGAGATGAAGCGGTTCGCAGCCTGACACCATCAGATCGCCGCCGGTCAGCGCGCCCGCAACCAGAAAGGTGCCGGCTTCAATGCGGTCGGGAATAATCCGATGACGCGCGCCGTGCAACTTCTGTACGCCGTGAATGTGAACCGTATGCGTACCGGCGCCCTCGATCTGCGCTCCCATCTTGTTGAGGAGCGCCGCCAAGTCGACTACTTCCGGCTCGCGCGCGCAGTTCTCCAATATCGTTTCGCCTTCGGCCAAGGTGGCCGCCATCAGCAGATCCTCTGTACCGGTGACAGTGATCTTTTCGAAGACGATGCGAGCCCCCTTGAGGCGATCGGCACGAGCCTCGATGTAGCCATGCTCCTGCGAAATCTTGACGCCTAATTTCTCCAGGCCTTTCAGATGCAGGTCAATGGGACGGGCTCCAATGGCGCAGCCGCCGGGCAGCGAGACGCGGGCCGTTCCCATGCGTGCCACCAGCGGTCCCATAACCAAGGTGGAAGCACGCATGGTTTTGACCAGTTCGTAGGAGGCTTCGGGGCTGGACAAGTCTCGGCAACAAATCGTGGTGCGGTGTTGGGCGCGGCCATAGCCAAGCTCGACCTCGGCGCCCATGGCAGCCAGCAGCTTGCGCTCGGTCTCGATGTCACGAACCTGAGGAATATTTTCCAGGATGACCGGCTCGTCGGTGAGCAGAGCCGCAGCCATGGCGGGCAGGGCGGCATTCTTGGCGCCGCTGATGCGCACGGTCCCTAGAAGCGGATTGCCGCCGCGAACCACAAACTTGTCCATGAGAGAAAGTCCTAACCTCGTACTGCGTACGCCGAACCTATGGATCACGGCGCTCTCTCCATTTTACGAGTAATCTGGCCAGGGGTCGTTGCGGGTACGGCTTACTTCCGGGATGCGGGCGCGTAAAGCCCCACGTGAATGACCCGCGGAGTATAGCGCAACCGAGGCTGTGGAAAAGTCGAATTTATTGCCGGAGCTTATTTTTCTCCGAGAGCGGCACGGACGTGCCCCTTGGCCTGTTTCAGCAGACGTTCGGCCTGGTCTTTGCCGGCCTTGGTTTTCGCCATGACAATAGCAACGGGAACGCTGCCACCAGCCTGGCGAAGCAATTTAACGCTGCTATCGCGGTCGAGGCCGGTGGCTTGCTGAAGGATTCGAATGCCGCGTTCCACCAGTTTGCTGTTCTTCAGGTGCAGGTTCACCATGAGGTTGCCGTAAACGTAGCCTAGACGCGTCATGGCGCCGGTGGTCAACATATTCAGCACCATCTTCTGCGCCGTACCTGCCTTCATGCGCGTGGATCCGGCGACGGCTTCCGGACCAACCTCGACCACAATGGCGAATTCGGCTGCCTGTTCCAGAGGCGTATGCCGGTTGCAAGTAATCGCAACCGTCGCCGCACCGCGGGAGCGAGCGTACTGGACCGCGGCGACGGTGTAGGGAGTTCGTCCGCTGGCGGCAATGCCGACCACGACATCGCGCTCCGTAGGCCGGCGCTTTGCAAGGTCGGCCGCGCCGGTCTGGCGGGAATCTTCATTGGCCTCGACCGCGGCAGCCAAAGCTTTAGCGCCTCCGGCAATCACGAATTGCACTACTTTGGGATCGCTGTTGAAGGTGGGTGGACATTCTGCGGCATCCAGTGCGCCCAGGCGCCCGCTGGTTCCGGTGCCGACGTAAATCAGCCGGCCGCCGTGGGAAAGGGCCTCAGCGATGGTATCGATGGCGCGCGCAATCTGCGGCAACGCTTTCTTGACGGCGCCGGCGACTTTGGCGTCTTCCGCATTGATGGCGCGTGCGATCTCGAAGGCCGAGAGCGCGTCGAAATTCTGAGTAGCAGGATTACGTTGTTCGGTGCCAAGATTCGCGATGTCGGAGGCGGGTCTGTGTTTCATGGAAAGGCTTCAGTCCAGAGATACGTCGCATTTTCGCGGGCTGAACAGTTTGCCGAAAACCTCGAAAAGCAGATCCCTCACCGGCTGAAGCCGGATTCGGGATGACAAAAATAAAGCACTTGCCACGGCGTAGCTAAAGCTACGCCCCTTCAAAATCACCTCAGGCTGAGTTTTTTCAGCAAACTGTGAAGTCCGCAGATAATAAAAAAGCGCTCAGCGGCGTACCTAAAGGTGCGCCCCTCCAAAAGCGCCATGGGCTCGCGCCCGACCAACACCTTCAACATCCTCGTTCCTCCAGAGCTTCAACAATGGCGTCGTGTACCTGCGGTCGGACCTGGCGGATCGCCTGCGAGGCGCGGTTGGGCCAGGTGCGATTGGTCAGCAGAGTTACCGACAACTTGCGCGCCGGATCGATCCATAGAGAAGTGCCGGTGAAGCCCAGATGGCCGAATGACAAGGACGAGAAATGCCTGCCGGAGGACGACTCCGTCGGCGAGGGCGTGTCCCATCCCAGAGTTCGTGATGTGCCCGGCGGCGACAGTTCGCGATGGGTGAAAAGCTTCACAGTCTCCGGCTTCAGGATGGGCGCTCCATGTTGCAACATGCATTCGGCAAAGATCGCCAGATCTATTGCTGGCGCGAACAGACCGGCATGTCCTGCGACCCCGCCCATGGCGTAAGCGTTCTCGTCGTTGACCTCACCCTGAATAACGCGCTCGCGGAATTTTTGGTCATCTTCGGTTGGCGGGATCGTGGACTTCCATTCTGGGGGTGGGAGAAAACGAGTACGCGTCATACCCAAGGGCGTGAAGATTTCCTGGCGCGCGAACAGATCGAGCGGCTGCCCGGCTTGCCTGGCCAAGACTTCTCCCAGCAGGATGAATCCGATGTCGCTGTAGTTGGAACGCGTGCCTGGCGTGGTGACTAAGCGCGCAGTGAGCGCCGCGCGTATGAGGTCGTCGCGGCTCTGGGCAAACTCAAAGAGTTTCTCGTAGGCGGGCAGCCCGCTGGAATGTGCCAGCAACATGCGGATGGTGACTGCCTGGCGTGCGGACTGCTGATGTTTGGGCGCAAGCGAAACGAACTCAGGCAGAAATGTTGTGAGCGGCGCATCGAGCGGAAGCTGGCCACGCTCATGCAAGAGCATCGCGACGGTTGTGGTCGCGATGACCTTGGTGAGGGAGGCGAGATCGAAGACCGTGTCAGGTTGTATGGGTGGTGCGTCGTCATCGTAGGTGAAACTGCCAAATGCCTGGGAGGCAGCCAGCGATCCGCGATGCGTGACGGCGAGGGCTGCTCCGGGAAATGCCTGGTCGGCGATTGCCTGGCGAAGGATGGCGAAAGCGCGGGCGAATTGTTGTTCCTGGCGTTCGAAGGCGGGACGGGGCGGAGCGGGTTGGGGGGTCGGATTCATTTCGCATTACAGCGATTGTGACGCAACCGGGAAAAAGCAGATCCCTCACTGGCTGAAGCCGGTTCGGGATAACAAATATAAGGACTCGCTGCGGCGTAGCTAAAGCTACGCCCCTTCAAAATCACCTCTGATCGAGTTTCTTAGCAACTGTGAAGCCGCCTGGTGATGGTCAGAAATAAAGACTGCGGCAACCTCTCCGTTCCGTGCCGTCGTGCAACCGAATGCGTGGCAACTTATAATAGCTTGCCTGCCAAACCGCGGGCACAATCTGCAGCCAGAAGGGTCTCGGTTCAATTGAGCCTGCGTCTTCGCTGGCCAGCCATTGCGCTGGTCTACC
>JBAVSY010000133.1:0-8214 GCA_049695855.1 Candidatus Korobacteraceae bacterium
TCTGGCCAGTGTACGTCCCCAGCATCTCCAAGCGGGCGCAAATCTGCATATCGAGATGACGGCTGAGGGCGTCCGGTACAAGGTGGCAGCTACGGTGCGGCAGCTACCGTTTTTCAATCCCGCGCGGAAAACCAAAACACCGGTATAGAAGTGAATTGTTACAGCGAGAGGGCGTAGAGAGTCGGGCGCACAAAATTGGTGCTGAGATTGTTAGCTCTGGCCGGCCGAGATGTTGACCTTCGATTCCTCGCGGGGGTAGAGCAACCGTTCAACCGTGCGATCCATGGTATCCAGTAAGCTGTCTGCGCCGGGCTGCAGGCGGGCATCCTCCAGCGCAGAATTCCAGTCTTTCGATCGCACCACGGCTTCCGCAAGTTTACTTTTCGAGGGCTCTGCCGCCAACGTGTAACCCAGCCAAAGCACGATGGCCAGCAGATAAGCTTCGCTGTTAATGTGCCGCAAGGTGGATTGCCGCAGGATTCCATGGTGAGTCATGGCAGTGGCAACCAGCATGTTTACGGCGGCGAACAAACCGAATCCCAGCGAGATACCAAACAGAGGACTGCGGCGCGAAATGCCCAGGTATTCGCTAAACAGCAGTAAGAAAAAGACGAGTCCACACTGCATCAGGCGAACGCTGCGCTCTGCCAGCAAGATGGCGTCAACGATCGCGCCATTGTCGGATTTGTGAGCGCCGTTAATCGCCCACATCACGCCTACCAGCAAAACCACCAGGGCTGACCAGCGAAAGAGAATGACGCTGAGATCGCGCAACGCCTCATAAGGCCGAAATGCGTCCTTGAAAATTTCCTGCAGCACCGCAAACGAAATCAGGACGCTGAGCGCAACATTGAAATAATAGGCGTAGAAATAAACGGAATACGAACGGGTCAGGATGATGTAAAGAACCGGTACTCCAACTACCTGCAGGATTGTGTAGTTGAAGAAGTAAGGGTAGTCATGATGCAGTCCGCGTTTGACCATCGCGATCAACACGCCCATTTGTAGCAGCGGCGTCGCAATCCAAAGCACGTAGTCGGTGGGACGTAGATGCATGACTTCTCATCAGAAGCATATCTGTGAAGTCATCGCAACACAAGCGGGATTTTAGAAAAGCGCGGTAATCTCGTCTGGATTACTTCCTTTCTGGGACAACATCTGGCTCAAAAAGGCGCTCTGCTTGCCCCACTAGAGAGCCATGGCAATCATTCGCACATCGTCATTGCAGTTGTGGCCGGGCTGGCAGACGGGCATGGGCGAGCTTTCGCTGGCGGTAAGGCGCACATCGTCATTGCAGTTGTGACCGGGCTGGCAGACGGGCATGGGCGAGCCTTCGCTGGCGGTAAGGCGGAGATCGTCATTGCAGTTGTGGCCGGGCTGGCAGACGGGCATGGGAGAGCCTTCACTGGCGGTGAGTACAACATGAGTAATGCACGGCTCCGAGCCATTGCACGGTTGCACGGAGTTGATCTGGTTTTGGACGGGTGTGCCATTAGCGACTGGCTGCGAGTTCGTGGCGGCGCAAGCTACCGTAGCGAACATCAAGGTAGCAAGAGTTGCAGTCAAAATGTTCTTCATGGAAAAGCATCTCCTTGGTCGGTGACGACCTGAAATTTTCAGAATTGGGTGCCGAGCGAAGCGGTATCGCTATTCGGGGTTTCGTGGGACAGCGTCAAGGGGAGCGGGAAAGGCGATGATCCTTCGCCGACCAACACGACAGAGTGCGACGAAATGATGGAGGCTGCGTCGCTGGCGGCGCTGAGCGCTCCAGCTAACATGAGGGCGGCTAGGGCGGCGATGCTGATCTTCTTCATGGATTACAACCTCCTAATTCAACTTCTGCTTGGTATCTGCCGTGTAGGCGTTAGGTCGCTTGAGAGCGTCCGTTTCTGGAACGTCCACAGCGGATTGAATCTTTAAGAGCATTTAGAAAAAGCACTTTCCGGCTAAAGCCGTTTGTCTCTGAGCCCACCAAAGGCAAAGACTCAACCTTAGGCAAGCGTGTATTTACCAACTAGTAAACATCAACGTTTCACCTTCGGCTCCGAGGTCCAACTCCTTCAAAAATGGCATCTTCGTAGTCTTTGCGCTCATTGCTCATGAGCCAAGCGACGAAAATGCCCCATTTCGCATTATAGAGAGGCCTCTACAGAATTCTAGACAATTTTCCAACGGTTTAGTCACAAAGGTACATGTACCATTGGGGGAGTAGGGTTGGGTCCTTCCGATCGCCATTATTTTTCTCTCGGCGCTAGCTTACGATTTCGTCTATTCTTATCAGGCACGACATTTGTCTTAATCGGCAGTTCCTAACGAATGAGTTCACCGGTCGACTCCAGGCTTGCGCGGAACGATAAACTTGCGCTGACAGCCGCCAGTAATGATGCGGGGCGCACTATGCAAGTGTGTCCCACGTGTTCCGAAACCCTTCGGGAAAACCACTGCAAGCTGGTCTGTCCCCGATGCGGGTACTTCCTTAGCTGCTCCGATTTCTACTAGAGATGAGCAAACCAGTCACCAATAATTCTGAGATTTTTTTCATCTTCGGGGAGGGCTCGTCTCCAGGTTTCAGGCGAGATTCACCACATTCGTGTAGTGTTAAGCAGAAATGAATGTTGTCTTGGGAGGGCAATATGCAACGAACAGCGAGCGCTCGCTGGTCAGGCGGTTTGAAAGACGGAAAAGGAACCATATCGACGCAAAGCGGAGTGCTTAAGCAAACCCAGTACTCTTTTAGTACACGTTTTGAAAATGGCATCGGAACCAATCCGGAAGAGCTGATTGCCGCGGCGCACGCTGGTTGTTTCACGATGGCGCTCTCGGCCCAACTGGGAAACGCGGGTATGACGGCGGACAGCATCGACACCACCGCCACCGTAACCCTGGACAAGACCGACGCGGGTTTTAGCATAACTGCGGTGCATCTGGACGTGACGGCGAAAATCCCGGGCGCGGATCAGGCGAAATTCGATGAGGCAGCGCACAACGCCGAAAAGGGATGCCCGGTATCTCGCGTATTGAATGCCACCATAACGATGGCCGCGAAACTTGTTTCCTGAACCTCATGGCGGGCAATCGCTTTTCGGACACAGGCGCGCCGTTCCTCGTTAAGGCGTGTAATTTGTCGGGAAAGAGAACGCAACTACAATTCGTGCCATGATCGGTAGCCACCTTTCCGGTTGTGGAAATCGGGCCACTGTTCTAAAGTTTTATGGCGGGCCAACAAAAGGATTCCGATTACAGAGGAGATGGTTCTACTGAGAGAAGATTGTTTTACTGATGGTGTGCTTCGCAGTTGCGCCGCCCCTTTTCGCCCAGAACAATATGTCGAAACGTTTGTCCGGGTCGACCACTGTTCTGAAAACCGTCCTCGATAAGCAGGACATGCCGAAGAGCATTCTGGACAATTAAGCACCATAGGAGAGCAAAATGAAAATGTTAGTCAAGAGATCCATACCTATTCTGCTGGTATTAGGGATTGTGTGGTTGGCACTGCCCGCGTGGGGTGCCAGCGATACGAAAGACGAGGAGACCATCAGAAATGCCGAGACCGTATTACGGGCAATGGTCGGCAGTAAGGACGTTCCGGCCAGCACAATTGCGAAGGCTGAATGCATCATCATTCTGCCCAGCGTGAAGAAGTTCGCCGTAGGCATCGGAGGAACCGGAGGCCGCGGTCCGATGACTTGCCGTGAGGGGGCTAACTTTACCGGCAAATGGGGACCGCCCGCCATGTACAGCATCGGTGGCGCCAGTGCCGGTCTTCAAGTGGGTGGCACGGCTAAGGACTACATCATCCTGGTCATGGCGCCAACGGCGGCGAATAAGCTGCTGGACGGCAAAGTCAAGGTCGGCAGCGACGCGACCGCAGCGGCCGGTTCCGGAGCCAGCGCGAGTACGGGTAGTGCTGACATGTTGACCTATTCCCGGACTTCGGGACTTTTCGCTGGCGTATCACTCGACGGCGCCTCGCTTAGCCCTGACAGCGACGCTAACCAGCGGCTTTACGACAAGTCGGTCAGTGCCCGCGAGATCGTGGGCGGCGGGGTTACGGCCACACCTGCTGGCCAGGCCCTGACTAACCTGCTCAATAGCAAAGCCGGCAAAATGTAGCAATTGGGAAACGAGCCCCAGATCCTGGAGCGCTCCGGCGATGTACGCGCTGGATACCGCCGGTCTGGGGCCGCAGTTAGGAAACATCGCAACCGACTACGTGCTGCTGGTCATGACCGAGCGAGGAGCGGAAAGGTCCTCTCCGGCAAACTGGGTGCCGATGCTTCCGCCCTGGCCGGTCCTTCCGGGACGAATGCCGCCGACTTCAACGACTCCAATGTCGATAGCCTGTCGTATTCTCAGTCGAAAGGCCTGTTTGCCGGAGCTTCGCTGGGCAGCGCATCGAGGGCCAGTGACAACGATGCCAACAAAGACCTCCCCGGTAAGGAGGGGGATGCCACGCGGATATCCGCGGTACCGCCCGCCAGCAAATCGCTGGTGAATTTGCTGCAGGATCTTTCGCCCTCGCGAATGTAGCCTTGGGACTTGGTCAGACACAAGGCAGCGAGTTGGGACCGTTACCGGGTCCAACTCGCGCTCGAGTTTGCCTGGCCGACGGGTGGCAGGCGACGGCATACATTAACTTTGAGCGCGCAGAATTTCCCGGATCTCGCGATTGATACGGGCAGCGTCTTGTGACGCCTTGTCGATCAATCCGAGCCACTTCTGATTGTTGTCATCAAGCTTTGTCTGGGCAAGAAGGTAAGAAGCCTGCATAATCGTTTCAATGTAGTTGCTGAGATCGTGCGACAAGCTGCGTAGCTGGGTAACGGTCTCGCTTTTCAATCGCTTGTTTTCTTCGGTTGCGGGTTGGGACACCTTGTTCTCCTGGCAATACACTACTCGCTCTACGCGAGGGACGAAAGCTCCCAACGATTAGACGCAAAATCGGTAAATTTCGTTGTTTGGAGCAAGACCATTCTCACCGGCCCAATGGCCTGGCTCCGAAGTTCCGCCTGCATCCAACGTAATCCATTGCATCTACGAGCCTTCCATCAGGTAAACGCAGCAGGCGGCGGGCAAGATTCGCAGAAAACGGCCCAATTTCCGTCGCGTCCGAAGGGCTGATATCATTCCGGGAATAACCCTCGCGGCGTGAGTATTTTCCCGATGAGCCGAATGCGCTTAAAAACTAAGCTGGTGCTGGCGATCAGCGGCATGGTGTTTGCGCTAGTCGCCGTGTTCTCCTACCTGTATGTGTCGCACCTGGTGAGACAACGTACCGGGGAAGCCTATGACAGCGCCGACTTTGTTGCCAAGGAAATCCGGGAGAGCGCTCGGGAAGCTACCCAAGTTGACCTCAGCAGCACTTTTGCCAATGAGAGTGATCCCAAGCAGGTTGAGGCGGTATTGGACGAAGCCTTAAAGTCGGATCCCGGACTGAATACGCTTTTACAGGCAGTGGTCGGGTATTCCCCAACTATCTCGGAGGCTGCCATTGCGGATGTGAACGGACGTGCCATTGTGCACACCGATCCCGCAGCCAATGGCACGCAGCTGGAGCAACGGGAAGATTTCCTGAAAGTGCGCAACGGCAGCTTTCTGCGTCAGCTGGAAGTGGTGTACGGCGCTCCGCGGGTTTATGACGTATATCTTCCCCTGCAGCGTGAGGGCCAGCCTTTCGGAGACATCCGGGTCGGCATTTCGACGGTTTTCCTCAAGAGTGAACTCCAGCCGCAACTCAACCGTGCCCTCACTTTTTCCATCATCGCGATTCTGGTCTCGCTGGCTTTGGCGGCAGGCGTATCCAACATTGCGTTGCGTCCCCTGGAGGCAATCGGGCGGCGGCTCGATCAAATGACGGCTGGGGTTCCCGACAGCACGCCGGAACCCGATCCCAGGGCCACCGACGAATACGGGATCGTCAATACCAAAATCGACCGTCTAGGCCGACAGATCAGAGACGTGAAAGAGGTATTCAGCGCGCTAAAAGAAAACCTCGATCAGATCATGGGGACGTTGCAGGACGGATTGGTGCTTTTTACTCGCGACACCCGGGTTGTGCTGGTCAGCGCGTCAGCGGAACGTTTTGTGGGCCGTCCGCGAGGAGAGATCCTGGGCAGCCTGGTGGAAGAAGTTTTTACCGACGCCAACAAGCTGGGGCGCATTGTGCTGGATGCTTTCGCATTGCATCAGCCGATCCCGCAGCGCGAAATCGAATTCGAGAATGGCCGCCGCATCCAGATCGCGTTGGACTTCATTGCCGAGCGCGGCGAACGAATCGGGGCCCTGCTTACGATGCGCGACGCGGAATCGGTTCGTCGTATCGAGAATGAGATCGAGCTTTCCCGTCGCCTGGCCGCGATTGGGCGGCTCACCTCGGGGGTGGCCCACGAGGTTAAGAATCCGATCAATGCTATTGTGGTTCACTTGGAACTGCTGCGGGAAAAGATGCGCGAGGTCGATCCCGATACTCGCCGCCACATGGACATCATAGGCCGCGAGATTCACCGGCTTGACCGGGTGGTACAGACCCTGGTCGATTTCAACCGGCCGGTGGAATTACGGTTGACGGAATTCGATTTGCGACGCCTAATCGAAGACGTAGCCTTATTAGCTTCCCCAGAAGCGGCGCGTCAGGGGGTGAAAGTCGAGACCCAGCTGGCCACAGCGCCGCTGCCGGTCAGGGCCGATGCGGACCTGATCAAGCAAGCTTTGCTGAACGTGGTTCTCAATGGTGTGCAGGCCATGAACAACGGCGGTATTCTCAAGATTGTTGCCCGGCAACATGAGATGGCCGCGGCCATCGAAGTGCGCGATCAGGGAGGCGGGATCCCGCTCGAGGTTCGCGACAAGATTTTCAACTTGTACTTCACCACCAAGAAGACGGGCAGCGGGATTGGTTTGGCTATGACCTACCGCGTGCTTCAGCTTCACAATGGAGCCCTGGACTTTGTAACCGAGATGGGCCAGGGTACGACATTTCGTCTGATACTGCCCTTGGCTGAGGCCAAGGAGCAAGAAAACGCGGAAGTCATCACGCGAACCTGAGCAGGAGGGATATTGTATCCCTCGGCCCACGACCGTCGTCGCTGCGTTTTTCCGTTCGCGTGTTTATGATGAGAATAGCTACTGCTTACTGCCGCCTGAGCTTGCGGTAGAGCGCCACGCTGAAATTGTAAGCGACACATGATAGTAGGCCGCCAATTCGCCA
This sequence comes from Candidatus Korobacteraceae bacterium, assembly GCA_049695855.1. Lineage (GTDB taxonomy): Bacteria > Acidobacteriota > Terriglobia > Terriglobales > Acidobacteriaceae > Bog-257. Next base: position 7,208 of record JBAVSY010000133.1, read on the forward strand.
TTTCGATTGTTGTGATAGCACTGCTGGTACTGGCAGGATGCGCCAAGAAGAAGCCGCAGCTTCCGCCGCAAGCGAAGGCTCCCGTCGACGCCATTGCCGTTCCTCTGCCCGACGAAATTTCCGAGGCCACTCCGCCACCGCCGCAGCCTCCGCCCAAGCCGCAGCCACCTCCGCAGGAGCCGCCCAAGCCGGAGCCCACGACCCACCGGAAGAAAAAAAAGCAAGCCCAACCTCCAGCTACCGCGCAGAGCAGTCCGCCTGCGTCCGCAGCACCGAGTAATAGCAACAGCACGCTTGCGGTAGCTCATCCTCCCGCCAATCCTGCCAGCGAGGGTTCGCCCGACATGGCCATCGCGGCCGATGTCAGCAGCGCGCAGTTAATGCAGCAGAAGCAGACGACAACTCAGTTGCTGGACGCGACGGAGAAAACGGTGAACGGGCTGAATCGTACGTTGTCGCACGATGAGGAGGAGATCGTGAATCAGATCCGCTCTTACGTTGCGCAATCGCGCAAGGCGACCGTGGACGGCGATTTCGAGCGGGCTTACAACCTCGCTACCAAAGCTCACCTGCTTTCCGACGCCTTGGTCAAGAAGTAGACTTTAAGTCCCTCCATCATTTGCCGGTCGCGCTAACTTTCGCCAGCATTTGCCTGGCGGGGGCCTGATAAGGACCGTCGATCGCTGCCGCCTTCTGCAGAGCCGCTACTGAATCCGCCCGGCGATTCTGCTTGGCGTAGGCATAACCCAGCCGGAAGAGGGCAGCCTGCTGCGCTTGGGGATCATCCTGCAACAGATTCACTGCCGTTTTGAGTTCGGGAACCGCCGCCGTCAACTTCTCCTCTTTCAAATAAGCATATCCCAGGGTGGAGTGCGCCACTCCCTCAGTGATCACTTGAAAAGCGGCCAACGATTATCACTTCAAAACCGGCCAACGGGATTGGCCGTCCAGGACTGAGAATGTTCTACCCTGCCGCCTCCTGTAGTGGCAAGTCGGTTTTGGTGCGC
>JBAVSY010000134.1:0-19781 GCA_049695855.1 Candidatus Korobacteraceae bacterium
TCCACTTCACCCAGCACTCCGCCTCCGGCTCCGTGCTGGGCTAGATTATGCCGTGCCTTCGGCACTCGATTTCGCGCGGTTTGTTCCACCGATATAAGCACGGACCGAGTTTCGTAACAGCCTCTCACGCCCCCGCCTAACTTCATCCCGCCGCGTCGCGGCTAGTCTGACCGGTTATTCCAGCTGTTGTTCCACCAGAAAAGCATCGTTCCGGTTGCGGCACAGTCCCTGGAGGCCGTCCCCTTCAAAACAAGACTTAATCAAAGCTTCCAGGGACCTTCAGGGTTGCAGATTCTCGAATCCTGGCCTGCCTGCACGAATGCGCTGGGAGAAATCCTGGGCTTGATCCGCCGCTTGCGCGGCGGGATTGATAAGTGCCCTGGTTTTCAATTCCGCGTAGGGAAGATCACCGGCAAGATTTCCCCGTTCATACATCATCTCGCCGGCGTGTCCGTTCAACAGAATGCGCCAATCCCAGCTGGGATGGATACCTTGCGCGGCGGCGGCCAGCACATCGATGTTGGTGGTGCAATTGTTGGTGAGCGCGTTGTACCACTCGGGATGATCCCGCATCCGGTTGAGGCGCGTTATGTACTCCAGAAAAAGTGCGCGTGCCAGTTGCGGCGTAGCTTTGGTATGGAAGAGATAAACATTTTCGCCGCTACGATAATTCGAGCGCAGGCGCACTACGTCGCGTTCATCGGCGACAATGTAAATCAACTCGTATTGCCGAAAGAAACCGCGTAGGGTGGAGTAGCTCTCGCCAATTTGCTTGCGAGTCTCCACCGAGAAGGCAACATGGTTCCCATCCCCGAAGCCGAAACTGACGATGGGATGCGCGATCCAGGGCGAGCCCCAATAGGTGAGAAAGAAGTCGACTCCGCGAAGCTTGCTGAGGTCGAAGCTTCTAGTCTCCCAATGCGGAATGTAGTCCAGTTCAGTGTGGTAGTCGCAATTGCGCAGATTGTGGATAGTAATGCGATCGCCGTCGATTTCGGCCCAGGCCCGGCGCGCCACGTCGGGCTGCCAGGTCCGGTTATTCGAGGGACGGAGTGAGAGCCACCAGGCCAGCACTAATACGAAGCTGGCGGCGAGCAGGCCAGCGGCGGCCCAGCGGTCTGGCAGCCTCAGGCAGGCCGCAATCATAACCAGGATGTAGACCACCGCAGCCGGCAGACGCAGCCACGCTATCGGCAAATCAAAGTACAGCGCGGCGGCTGCCCAAATTGTGAGTAGCGCCAGAACCACCATCGCCAATCCAATTCCAACCATTCGCAGCCACCGCCGCAAGTCCTAGGATTCCGTACTACTTGATAGCAGATTCAGAAACTGTTTTCTCGCCAACTGCCGAGTCTTAAGCCAATGTAATTCCTTAATTACTACCAATGGTAGTAGCTAGAGCGACAGAGTAGCCTTGTCAAAAATCAAGCACCGTGGCTGAACGTTAGCTGTTACAAGTACTCCGCACTAAGCCTGGAGGAAATCAACCTATGCAGTCAGCACTCCGGTGGTCCCGTCTTCTTTACAGTTCCCTTTTCTTTTTATGTACCATTCTTCTTCTTTCGTGTGATCTGCATGCCCAGAACTCCACCAGCACACTGCGAGGGGTGGTCGAAGACCCAAGCGGCAGGCGAGTGGTGGGTGCCCAGGTGGTCGTCCGGTTAACCGGGTCGGGGTCCTCCATCGCGCGCGAAGCAACGGCAAACGAGCGCGGAGAATTTCGCATTGACGGCCTTCTGCCCGGTCCCTATGAGGTAGCCGTTACGGCCAAAGGTTTCGCCGAGGCCACGGCCGATGTAGACACGGCAGTCAGCGTGGTGCGCGATATCACCATTACGCTGAAACCCGCAGCCGGGCATGAAACGGTGAATGTGCAGGGGAAATCTTCCGGGATTACGACCGAAACGCTGGATACGTCGAGCGCCGTGCGTGGCGGCGTAGTGGACAGCAAGGACCTGGAAACATTTCCGCTCCCGGCACGCAGCTTTGCCAATATCGCTTATCTGGTACCCGGAACTGAGCCGGTCGAGCCTTCCGATCCTACCAAGGCGCGCATAACCGCCGTCTCCACCGGCGGAAGCTCCGGCTTGAACAACGAACTGTCGGTCGACGGGGCCGACAACTCCGACGACTGGATCGGCGGATTTCTGCAAAATTTCTCGCCCGATGGCCTTCAGGAGTTTGCCGTACGCACCTCGAATGAAGACGCCGATACCGGGTGGACAACTGCCGGGTCGGTCGTGATCACCACCAAGCACGGCACCAACGATTGGCACGGCGACTTTGCGGTCTATGAGCGCGCGGCAGCGCTCAACGCCCGCTTCCCCATTGAGAATCCGGCGCAAACCTGCACGAACGGGGTTTGCGTGAACAATCCCAAGCAGCCGTTTTCACGCCAGAACTATGTGGCGACCATTGGCGGTCCCATCGCAAAAAACAAAGTGTGGTTCTTCACCTCGTTCGAGACCGTGCAGGAGGATGCCAGCGTCGCCTATAGCCCCGCCAGCATGACGCAATTTAACGCGCTCTCGCAATTGGCGGCACAGGGATTAATCACCGGCTCACCTTATATCGCCAACCCCAACTTTGTTCCGATTCCCTTTCGCGACTACATGGGCACGGTGCGCTTTGACTGGTCGCAATCGGCAAAATCGAGTTGGTTCCTGCGAACATCGGAAGACAGCTATGTCACCAACAACAATCTGGTGGAACAGGGCACATTGCCGTCAACCGGTCTGCTTACGCACGACAATTACTGGAATACGGCGATCAGCAATACCTATACTTTCAATTCCAACACAGTGGGCACCCTGGTTCTCGATTTCAGCTTGTTGCATCTCACGCAGACTCGGAATTCAAATCTAGGCTACGCACTGGCCTTCCCCTTCAGTTCCACAGCGCTGACCATCTCCGGTTTTGAGACCTATGGCGACAACCAATTCGCTACTCCGATTACTTTTTTCCCCGATCTGCGCAATCAGCAGAAATATCAGTTCCGCTACGACCTGAGCCACATTATGGGCACCCACGCGCTCAAGTTCGGAGTCGACTTTATTCACGAACCGGTGCTGAGCGGGGCGTTTCCTGGCACCGCCGAGACTCTTGCCGCCTACGTCAATAACCCGACCTATTACATACAGAATCCCGGCGTGTTCGGAACCTTCAATCCACAGTGTGTGAACTTCACCGCTTCAGACGGCTCAACTTGCACTTTCACTCCGGCCGGCGACGGCAGCTTTTCGCAGAATGTTCAGCATATGGCGCTGTATGCCGAGGACTCGTGGCGAGTCACGCCCAAACTCACGGTCAACTACGGCTTGCGTTGGCAGTCGACTTGGGGACTATTCACGGCTTCGGGCCGGTCTCAAGCCGATAACGCCGCGTACATAACCATGCAGGCGTTGCAGATTCCGATTGTGCCCAGCCTGCCGCAGGATGACCACCACCAGTTCGCACCGCGCCTGGGGTTCGCTTACTCTGTCGGCAGCAGCGGGAACACGGTAATTCGCGGCGGCTTCGGCATGTACTACGACGATCTGGCCCAGAACGGATGGGCGACGGCATTCCAGGGCGTCAACGGCTCGAACTACACCGTGGGATCGTGCAGCCTGACTGGAGGCCCGGGCAATTATGCGCTGGTCGGTTCCGGCTGCCTGACTGGCGGCAGCGGGGCCACAGGAAATGTGATTGGATCGCCTTACAAAACTCCCTACGCCATTCATATCACCGGCGGCGTGCAGCACGCTTTCAACAATCAATGGCTGGCGAGCGCCGATTATGTATACGAGGACGGCGTCCACGGATACCGCGCTTTCCCCTATACCAGCGGCACCAATTTAACCACTCCACTCATTCCCACGTCGGACCCGAACTACGCGGCGGACCAGGCGAGTGTGGTGCCCAATGTCAATGTGTTCCAGTCTGACAACCGTTCCAAGTACAACGCACTGATGCTGCATCTGGCGGGGAATATGCGCCGCTTCAACGTGGTCGCGAACTACACGCTTTCCCGGGCGGACACCTGGGGTTGCCTGCTGGGCGAACTGTTTGATTATGTCGATGGCGTTTGCCAGCTGCCGAACGGCCAGCTGAATGCTTTCGGACCCGGAGACTATGGACCATCCGGCGAAAACGTGACCAGCCGCTTCGTTCTGGCCTTCACGGCGCACATACCTGGCGGATTCGAAATCAGCAGCGTCAATCAGTTCGAGAGCGCCCGTCCCATCACCATTACGAATGCAGACAACACCGCCCGCATCTATGTGAACGGCGTGTACACCAGCCTCGACGAGTTCCGCGGCACGCCTTACCTTCAGACAGACCTGCGCGTTACGCGTCCTTTCAAACCCAACGAGCGTTGGACGATCCTGCCATTCATCGAGTTCTTCAACCTCTTCAACCGTAATAATCCCGGGGCGAACTTCGCCGTCAATGTTGTCCAGCTTCCGGTTCCGGCGGCTCAGATGATTCCAAATCCGGTGACTGGTATCACCAATGTCACCAGCGTTTGCGCGAACCCGAGCTGCACCACAACCACGCCTATCACCAGCCTGAACCAGCTTGAGATACCCGAGGGCGCTCTGGGCGATTTCTTCGGTCCGGGAACGACTGTGGGTATTCCCTTCGCGGCGCAACTGGGCCTGCGTGTGACCTTCTAAGGAAGGTCTGAAGAACCTGCCGAACCTGCCGCGGGGGCTAAAGAAACTGTGTCGCGACCCGTATCGCCGCTCTGCGGCTCGGCAGAATTTCCCACTTGTGCGGGGCTGACGCCCCCGCCTAACTCCATCTCGCCGCTTTGCGGCTACTTTGATCGATTACTCGAGCCATTTGTTCCACCATAGAAATCGTTTTCCGGTTGCGACAGTCTCTAAAGCTCCGGTTGCTTTTGCGATGATTGCGGCACGGCTGAAGCGTGTGCGTGAAAACTAACTTTGTGTTTCGGCGGTGGAATACGAAGCGCGAGAAACGAGCGCCGACGGCGCGAAAGAGCTTAGCCCAGCGCTTCAGCGCTGGGAAACGTGCCTCTCAGGAATTCGAGTGCCGTAGGCACGACAGAGGTTCTCATGCAGACACTTCAGCTCCTACGGGCCCTGTTCCTGGCAGAGGTTAAAGCCCCGATATCTCTACGTGCTATGCGGCACGGCTGAGGCCGTGCCATTTCAAAACCGGAACTTAATCGGAGCTACCCTAAGCCTGGAGCATTTCGCAGCGCAGCAAAAAGCCGACCCACATAGGTCGGCCTTCCTTTCTCTGGCCGGGAACTACTTCTTGAGGCTAACAACGTAAGTGGAAATCTCGGTAACCTGAGCGGGAGTCAAACTGGCAAGGCCCTTGTTGTGCGGCGCCTTCTTGCCGGACGCGCCGTTGGTAAGTAAAGCCGCGATCTGCTGCTGGTTTAAGGCTGTCGCTTGCAAGGAAGGACCGATCTTACCTTCCCCGGCCGGCCCATGGCACCCGGCGCACTTGGTTTTGTAGAGAGCAGCTCCGTCCTGCGCCCAAGCCAAACTTGAGAGCAGGGTGAAAGCAGCCAAAATCATGATGTAGCGCTTCATGTAAGAGAAATCTCCTTAGTTAAGAAATGACGACCTTGAACTACAAACAACTTCAGGGTCGCGTCAGGCAACTACCAGGCACTACAACTTCTGTGGGAGTATGGCCCCAGTACTATTCAATCGCTGCCATTGTAGAGCGGCGCGGGCAATTTGCAACTTAATTCGGGTAGGAACGGCATCAGGCATGACCCCTACACCATCACTCCGCCGTCTTGAGTCGGCTGCGCTGATAGAAGAACGAAACCGCAAGCAGGATGGCGCCGAGAACGATGAAGGCGGTAATGCGATAGCCGCGCTGCAACGTCCCGATGTCGAAGAGGAAAACTTTGATGACGGTGAGGGCCAGCAACACGATCGCCTGCCAACGCAGGAAGGCGGACCGCTTCCAGAAACCGATCACCATCAGCCCGCTGCCATAGAGCATCCATACGGCGGAATAGGTGAAGGCCCGTACCGTGGCGACGCTCAGCCGCTCTGCCTGGGAATAAGCCGCGATGAACTGCGGTTGAAAATAGTCGATCACTTCGAAGTGCAGGGCGAGCAAGGCCAGCAAGTTGACGCCCAGGATGGCCGCTGCGGCCCATTGCCGACTACGAGGATCACCTTCTCTCATCACGTAGTAGGCAAGCAGACCGAGCGCGGCAATCGCCGTCAGGTACAGTCCGAAGCGAGCATTCATCAGCAATGCAGCGGGCGCGAAGGAGTCGACGGCCATCAGCCTCGCAACTCCGAGTGCGAAGGCACAAACTCCGAGCCATCGCAGCAGCAAGCTTTGGCTGCGATGCGCAGCCCAGAACAAGGCTCCGGCCTCGATGATCCAGCCCAGAGTATTCCAATGGCCTCCCAGCTTCAGCGGAATGGCGATGGTGAGAAAGCCGACTCCCAACGCCAGATAGAGCGGAGCATAGACAGATCCGGCGATGACCTCACGCCGTTGCAGTAAGCGCGTAAGCACGAAGAAGAAAGCGGCGATGGCCACCGCCAGCCAGGCCAACTCAAAGCGGTAATGGTCGATGAGTATCAGATAGCTGGTGGCAAAATAGAAGCTCGCATTCAGCAGCGCCAATGCGACCATGACGTTCGGAAATGCATTCTTCTCATCCGGCCGCCGACCCAGAAATGGCGCTGCGGCATAGAGCAGGAAGAAGAATGTCGCGAAGGCCAGAGTCGTGGGTAGTTGGGGCTCGGTATAGTAACTGGACGCCCAGGCGCCGAACAGCAGACCGGTGCCGATGAAGCTGCCGAGCAGCAGGCGTCTCCAGCCTTTGATGGTCATCACCCAAACGGTTCCCAGGTCGAGCAGTGCCAGATAGGAAAATAATGCTACTTCGTGATTCTGGTGGGTGGAGACGAGAACCGGCGTGAGAAATCCGCCTAGCAGTGCCAGCGCCGCCAGCAGTTCCGCGTTCTGGCGCAGCGAAAGTGTGGCTGAAGTCGCGGTGACCAGCACCATGGCGAAGAACGCAACCGGCGCCGGAATGAGATGGTAAAACTGGCACACTGCCCACAACGACAAGTAGAGAGCGCCGATGCCGATCGCCTTGAGGGAAAATGCAAAGCCGGTAAACCCTTTGCGGCGGAAGCGCTCGCTCCAGAAGAGCAAAGCGACGCCCGCGAGAATTCCGATCATCACCTGAGTGGCAGGCCCAATCCAGTTGTTGTCGAAGGCCAGCTTCAGAAAGTACGAAAGTCCGACCAGCACGGCGACGATGCCGACGCGGTTCAGCCACTGGCCACCAATGCGTGACTCCAGGGAGACATCGAGACGGGGACGGCCAGGCTTGATGGGCTCAGCTGGCAGCACCGGCTGTGCTGCAGCGGATGCGGTTTCTCTTGGGCGGAGGGAAGATATTCCAGGTTGGGTGATGACCGGCGTATCGGGCGACGTTGCTGTTGACGACCCGGCCTGGGACACGACCGCCGGCTGCACTAAAGTTGCCGCTTCTGCCGGACGAGCATGTAGCAATTCTTCCAGTTGGTAGACGCGAAGGGTAAGTTCCGCCAGTTGCTCGCGCAAGCGTTGTAGTTCTGCGGAATGGTTGGGATCGGCCACGCGAAATCGGCAGGTAAGCGCTTACAATACGCGAAAGTCAAAGGGCAAGCAAAGACCGAGTAGCGTTCGAGCGGCAGAATATTCCATCGACCAACGCAAGAACTGGAGATCCCTCGGCTCGCTATGCTCGCTCCTCGATGACACGGTGAAGTTGATGAGTGTAGAGGTCCTTCGACTGCGTTCGGCCTTGCCTCACTCCGCTCAGGATGACAAACTGAACCACAGATCTCTGCGCTACGCTCGCTCGCGATGACAATAGGGGTAAGGAGGCGAATGAAGTTTCATACGGAATATCTTACGTTTAATACCAGAAAACATCGGGAGTACATCCACATCACACCGCAAGTGGAAGAGGCGCTGCGGAAGAGCGGCATTCAGGAAGGGATGATACTGGTTTCGGCCATGCACATCACGGCGGGAGTGTATGTGAACGACAATGAGAGTGGCCTGATCCGCGACATCGACCAGTGGTTGGAGGAGATGGCTCCGTACCGCGACGACTATGAACATCATCAGACCGGCGAAACCAATGGCGACTCCCACTTGAAATCGCTGCTGGTACACCATGAAGTCATCGTGCCGGTCACCGGAGGAAAGCTGGATCTCGGGCCTTGGCAACGGGTGTTCTATGCCGACTTCGATGGGCAGAGGAAAAAGCGGTTGATCATTAAGGTGATGGGGGAGTAGGAAGTAACTAGTAACTAGTAACTAGTAACTAGTAACTACAACCTATCTCATAAATCGATACCGCATTTGATTTGTGTCAGGGCCTGGCTTTAGCCGGGCCGACAAGTACCCTCTTCGTTTGGGCTTTAGCCCCTGCAAAAACGGCCCTCAGCGGCTAAAGCCGACATGATTTTATGCAGCTTACGGACGGCCTGAAAGAGACTGTGTCGCGAGTGGTGTCGCCGCTCTGCGGCTCACAATTATTTTCCACCTGACCGGGGGCTTACGAGGCTGTTACGAAACCGTGCCGTCGCTACGCGACTCGGAGATTTTTTCCACTTCACCCAGCACTCCGCCTCCGGCTCCGTGCTGGGCTAGATTATGCCGTGCCTTCGGCACTCGATTTCGCGCGGTCTGTTCCACCGATGCAAATGCGGACCGAGTTTCGTAACAGCCTCCCACGCCCGCGGCTAAAACAAATATCGCCGCTGCGCGGTTGGCGGAAGATGATTTCGATGCGTTTGTCCCACCGCAAATTCCGTTTGCCAGTCGCGACAAGTCTCTGAAGGCCGCCCCTTCAAAACAAGACTTAATCAGAGTCTCCCTAGTACTTCCAGCTAGCCACATCCGCGCCGGCAGGGGCTGTCTTTACCATGTGCTCTACCGCCGTCCTGATGGTGCGTTGGTTCAGAGTCAAGCCGGCCGCCTCTGTGGGCAAGTCATCCTTTCCGGTGTAGCAATGTGGGCGGCCGGGACCGTAGTCAAAGTCGCCCGCATAGTAGGGATAGTTTGTCTTCTCCAGAAAGTCCTGCATGAGGTGGACAGCGTTGTTCAGATAATACGAATCCATGTCGCCTACGGTGAAGTGCAACTTGCCCACCAGGTTAGGTCCCAGCGTCTTCCAATCGCGTTGCAGGATGTAGCGGAGATCGTAATGTTCCTTCCAATAATTCGCCACATCATGGTCGATGGCTCCGGTGAGCGGATCCCAGATAGGCTTGGGATAGCCATCCTCGGCAGCCGGACTATAGACAGCCTGCCAGATATCGAATTGCTCGGTGGAGCGCCCATGCGTACCCAAGACCAGTTCGCGCCGACTCATACGATCCATCGTGGTCACCACTGAGCCATCCGTCTTGCGCTCGCCGGGCCGTGGCACTTTCCCCCAGTTGCTCCCGATCCACAGCGCATTCTTGTCGTCATAGAGATTCACCGTCTGGTAAGCGCGAAAGTCCACGGGATCGGGACAGAAGCAGAATGCGCCATTAAAAAATGTGGGATAGAAGATCTGCATTGCGGCGGCTTCCCAGCCACCGGTTGAGCCTCCATAGGTGGCCCGGGCCCAACCTTGTCCAATGCCTCGAAATTTTTTCTCGACGGCAGGGATCACCTCTTGCGTAATAGCGTCTCCGTACGGACCGAGGTTGGCCGAGTTCACGGCATACGAGTCATCATAGTAAGGATTGGCGTGCTGCAATTGCAGAATGAGAACATGCGGCATCCTGCCTGACGTCCAGTCCTGATAAAACTTGTAGCCATACTCGGCGCGAAGCAGCGGACGGCCTTTCAGATTGGCTGCCGGCGGCTGCTCATAGAAGGGAAATTCGTAATCGCGGCTGAAGTGGTTCTGATACAGCATCAGCGGATAACGGGCTTCCGGATGCTGGTCAAACCCTTCCGGCAACACCACGATAGCTCCGATGTAGACGGGCGTTCCCCAGAACTTTGTCAGCAATTCGCTCTTGATTTTGAGATGCTTGATGTACTTCGTGTCTTTAGGTTCTTCGACGGGAGGAATTTTTTCAGTAAGCGAAATTTTAATCACGCCACCCAGCGCCGGATCGACATGGATCTTCACCGGCGTGCTGTAGAGATTGCCGGGTTTCTTATTCCAGCGCTGACCTTCGCCGTGGTCCGGCGGCAACTTTACGGTGTGGCCGTTGGCCAGATGAAAAGCCTGGTAGATGTTGAGCAGACCCTGCACATAATAATCGCCTGCGGGAAGGGAGCCGAGGGTGCCGGCTGGATAGCCCAAGGTAGAAATGTCAATAATTGCAGCTTGACCTGGAGCAAGACCGTCTACATCGACCCCGAAGAATTGCTGTGTATCGGGATCGTCGCTGATTTCAAAGCGCGGTTCCGCTTTGTCGTTAGTGGACAGCAGAAGATAGACCCGCCCATCCAGCGGCTGGGCGCTCTGCGGTTGGGGAAACGATACCTCGAAGCGCAGTTTAGAAACACTAGGACTGGTTGAAGACTGCGCGCTCGCAGTTGAAGCAGCCAGCAATGCAGCCAGGAGCAGGCAGAAACTGCCTAGTAGCGGACGGCGCATCTTGATTGAGGACCTCCGTGTCACAAACCTGCAAACAGAGTTTTTCAGTTACATGAAAACTTATGGCGGCGAGCGAAAAAATACGAGTCTGGCATTTGCGTTGCCTTGTAGTCCAAGTGTAACTCGTCCGGAGTTTCAGTTTAGAAACTCTGCAACAGTCATTTCACTCGTTTTTGACCGGGTGTTTACCCTGGCACAGATGGAAACCCGTACCTTTCTCTTTGGAGGTAGGTATGACCCTGCATCTTACACCCAGGAAGTGGCGTGCTACGGCTGTGGCCAGCGCGCTTGCGCTGCTGAGTTCTACCATGCCCATGAGCGCTGAGACGCCATCCCCCGTCCTGCACGCTTCGACGCAAACCCCCATCCAGCATGTCATCGTGATTATCGGTGAGAACCGCGCCTTCGATCACATCTTTGCCACCTATCAGCCGGCCCAGGGCCAGACCATCAACAACCTGCTGTCGGAAGGCATTGTCCGCGCAGATGGCTCTCCGGGACCGAACTATGCCATCGCCAACCAGTATTCCGCGAACGACGGCACGGGAGCCGGTTACCAGGTTAGCCCGGGCGGCAAAACGCTCTACTCGGTGCTGCCTACGCCCTTGGTCGGTGGGCCCACCAACCCGTTCTTTCACAGCCTGGGACAAGCGCTGCAGGCAGAAAACGGACTCGCGCTTAACTATTACCAGTACCTGTTGACCGGTGGGACTGGCCTGCAGAGTGGTACGCCAGACACCCGTATTACGAATGTGTTTGACCTGCCCCCGGGACCGTTCCAGCTCACGAATTCGACTACCCATCCCTACGATGTTTATGACAACAGCCCGGTACACCGCTTCTATCAGATGTGGCAGGAATCGGATTGCAATGCCGGTTACATCACCATCGCCAATCCCAGCGGCTGTCTGGCCGATACTTTTCCCTGGGTAGAAGTAACGGTGGGCGCCGGAGCGAATGGCAAACCGCAGCCCCAGGGTTTCAATAACGAAACCACCCGTGAAGGTGCGACGTCGATGGCGTTTTACAACGTCTCGCAGGGCGATGCGCCGTATCTGAAGTCGCTGGCCGACAACTACGCCATGAGCGACAACTACCATCAGGCCGTGATGGGCGGAACTGGCGCCAACCACATCATGATGGGAACCGGCGATGCGATCTGGTTCAGCGATGGCAACGGGCATCCGCTCCAGCCGCCCCACAATCAACTGGTGGGCATCGGCTCGGAGAATCAGGGCGTGGTCGACGAGATCGAGAATCCCAACGCGCAGCCTGGAACAAATAACTGGTACATGGAAGACGGTTACGGCGGCGGCTCGTATGGCTCGCCCTCCTACGGCGGTGGATCTTACAGCAACTGCTCCGATTCCGATGCCCCCGGCGTCTTTTCGGTGCTGAACTATATGGCTTCACTGCCTTACGAAGTAAATCCCAAGTGCGCGCCGGGACATTGGTACATCCTGAACAATTACAATCCCGGCTACTTCGGAGACGGCAGCAACGCCTACACCGACAACAACAATGCCAACACCGTTTTCACCATTCCTCCGTCCAGCGTCCGCAACATTGGTGACGAGTTGCTGCAGTACAACATTTCCTGGAAATACTACGGCGATCAGTGGAACCGTTATCTGGTTGACAAATACGACCAGAATCCGCTGGACGAGTATTGCAACATCTGCAACTTCTTCCAGTATTCCACTTCGATCATGACCAACGAAGGCGTGCGTACGGCGCACCTGCAGGACACCACCAATCTGTATGCCGATATCGCCAGCGGCAATCTCCCGGCAGTCTCTTATGTGAAGCCGAGCGGATTTGTCGACGGTCACCCGGCATCTTCCAAGCTGGATTTGTTCGAAGGATTCGCCAAGAAGATCGTGGATGCGGTGCAGGCCAATCCGTCGTTGTGGCAGACCACGGCGATCTTCATCACCTTCGATGAAGGCGGTGGCTACTATGACTCCGGATACGTACAGAACCTGGATTACTTCGGCGACGGCACCCGTATCCCGATGATCCTGGTTTCGCCTTACACCACGCCCGGCCACATCTCGCACCAGTACAACGATCACGTCTCGATTCTGAAGTTCATCGAGTACAACTGGGGGCTGCCGCCCATCACCGACCGCAGCCGCGACAACCTGCCCAACCCGATTCCCAGCCTGAGCAACCCGTACGCTCCGTCGAACAGCCCGGCTCTGGGCGACCTGACGGATATGTTCAGCTTCGGAGCCGGCAAGAAGTAAATGTAAGAGTTGCGCTGCGGCACTCTCGCAGAGGCTGCTCGCAAATGAGATGGGCTTCATTGCCAACCAGCCCTGAGGCCCATCCGGGGTTCAACCAGGCGCCGATCGCAAACGCGGTCGGCGTTCCTGTTTGCGGCCAGATTGCACAAAGAAGAAAGCTCCCGATACGGTGAATCAAAATCGGGTAAAGTAGTTAGCCGGTGAGGAGGGTGGTGGATGATGACAGACCTCAGGAATTCCAGCCCTGGCGGCGAAGATTTGCCCGCATTGCCTTTCGAGTCGTGGAAGGACACGCAGGCGACGTTGCACATGTGGACGCAGATTGTCGGCAAGGTGCGGCTGGAGCTTTGTCCGCTGGTGAATCACTGGTGGAATGTGCCGCTGTACGTGACTGCCCGCGGCCTGACGACTTCCCCCATGCCGTATGGCGACCGTATATGCGAAGTTTGCTTTGATTTCATCGCCCACAAGCTATTGATCGATGCCAGTGACGGACAGCACCGCGAGCTGGCGCTGCGACCACAAAGCGTCGCCGAGTTCTATCGGTCGTTCATGGCGGCTCTCTCGGACCTGGGGGTCTCGGTGAAGATCTGGACCACGCCGTGCGAACTCCCCGAGCCGATTCCGTTTGAGAAGGACAATGTGCACGCGTCGTACGACGCAGGCAACGCGCACAAGTTCTGGCGGATTCTTACCTGGGTAGACAGCGTGTTCAAAGATTTCCGGGCGCCGTTTCTGGGCAAGGCGAGTCCGACGCATTTCTTCTGGGGAAGTTTCGATCTGGCCGTGACTCGGTTTTCCGGGCGACGGGCGCCGGATCGGCCGGGAGCGGATCATGTTACCCAAGAAGCCTACTCGCATGAAGTCAGCAGTGCGGGATTCTGGGCGGGCGGCGGAGATATCAAGGGCCCGGCATTTTATTCCTATGCGGCTCCGGAGCCCGCAGGCTTTGCTGAGAGGCCAGTGCGTCCTCAGGGTGCTTTTTATCATCCAGAAATGAAGGAATTTTTACTGATGTATGACGATGTGCGCAGCGCCGACTCTCCTAAAGACACATTGTTGGAGTTCTTGCAGAGTACCTATGAGGCGGCGGCGGACCTGGGAAAGTGGGACCGTAAAAGTCTGGAGCGCTAGATTACTGGAGGAGCAAATGGCGGAGGAGTGTACTCATCTCGATCAAATCAAGATTACCCACACCGACATTCATGTTTGCCCGGAGTGCGTTAAGCTGGGCGATACCTGGGTTCATCTGCGGCTGTGCCTGGAGTGCGGGCACGTGGGCTGTTGTGACTCATCCAAGAACAAGCATGCAACCAAGCACTTCCATAAGGTAAAGCATCCGCTAATTCGTTCCATCGAGCCGGGAGAAGCCTGGATGTGGTGCTATGTGGATGAGATTTCTCCAGGCGAGGTACCCGACTAATAGCCGGTCTCGTGGTAGGCGAGTTTCGAGGTGTGGCCAAGGGAACATTTCTGGGAATTCATGACCATTGATCGGTGATTTTCCGTATTGCGCTGAGCTCGTTTCTAGCGTAATTTGTCGAGCAATGATCCGCGCCACCGGTTGTACTTTAGCCGTTTGTCTTGTCATCGCGATCTGCTTAATGGCCCCTCGCGTCACGGCCGCTGAGAAGAAGCCGGCTGACGTGATGAGTTCTCTGCAACGAGACAAAGCTTTGCAGATCCTAAGCGATGTCCACGACAAAGTTTATAAAGAGTATTACGATCCCACCTTTCACGGAGTGGATTTCGAAGGCCGATACAAGGAAGCCATTCAGAAAATTCACCAGGTCGATACCCTCAGCGATGCGCTGGGGGTGGTTGCGTGGATGCTGGAAGGCTTGAACGATTCGCATACGATTTTCATTCCCCCGCCGCGCCCTTATCTGGTCGAAGATGGATGGGAAACGTCGTTTGTTGGGGATAGCTGTTTTGTAACAGCAGTTAAGTCGGATTCGGATGCTAACGCGAAGGGTCTGAAGCCGGGAGATCAAGTCCTCTCTCTGGAAGGCTTTCGTCCTACCCGGGCGAATTGGTGGAAGCTGAACTATTCCTTTCATATGTTGTCTCCGCGGTCGGGAATGAGGCTTAGCGTAGTAAGTCCCGGCGGTCAGCCTCGGGAGCTTACGGTCATGGCTCACGTTCGTGAGCTTCCCAAGACCTACAACTTTGGCAATGGCTTCGATGTATGGGACGTCGTTCGGCAATCGCAAAATGAGGAAGAGCGCAATCGGCCACGCACGGTTGAACAAGGAGATGTCCTGGTTTGGAAACTCCCCCGCTTCATGTTGACTGACGAACAGATCGACGGATTCCTTCACAAAGCGAACAGTCACAAAGCGGTGGTGATTGATCTTCGCGGCAATCCCGGAGGAGCGATGGAAAACCTCTCGCGATTATTGGGTGGCGTTTTCGACCACGACGTGACCGTCGGTCAACAGATCGAAAGAAAAACGACGAAGCCTTTCATAGCCAAATCACGAGGAGGGCATGCATTTTCTGGAAAACTGGTGGTGCTGGTGGACAGTGGTTCGGCCTCGGCGGCGGAGTTGTTTGCCCGGGTCGTGCAGTTGGAGAAGCGTGGAACTGTGGTAGGGGACCAATCGGCGGGAGCGGTCATGGAAGCTCGACAATTTCATTTTGAGCAAGGTCATCTTCTCGGTACCGACCTTCCGTATGGGGTGGAAGTCACCATGGCCGATCTTAAGATGACGGACGGCAATAGTCTCGAACACCACGGCGTGGTGCCCGACGAGATTTTGCTTCCCAGCCCGGAAGAGTTAGCGGCCGGAGCTGACCCTCAACTGGCCCGGGCACTGCAACTGGTGGGAGTTCCTATGTCCTCCGCTGCGGCGGGCCAGCTTTTCCCGGTTCGCTGGCACTGATTGTTGGTTCATCGATCCAGCGGCAAATCGCGGATTTCTTCATCCCCAGGAGGCGAGGCTAGAGCAATTTCACAGTGGCTGTATCCGCTTCGAAGGGGCACGCCTTCAGGCGTGCCGAAAAGCTGGGTGCAAGACATCGGCTTTAGCCGCTGAGGAGCGTCCCTCAGGGCCTAAAGGCCGAACTCGTGTAGCGCCGATCGGCGCGGCTGAAGCCGCGCCCTTTCAAGGCAGTTACAGCAACCCAGAAACTGCTTTAACGATTCCAGGTTACGTTCCCACGACCACACCGCCGTCCACTGATAGCACGGTACCGGTGATAAAAGCCGCGCCGTCAGAGGCGAGCCAGCAATAGGCGTCGGCGATTTCTTCCGGCTTGCCCAGTCGTCCCAGCGGAGTGTGAGAGACCATGACATCCAGGATCTTCTCGGGCATCTGCTTGACCATCTCGGTGCCGATATAGCCGGGAGCTACTGCATTGACCCGGATCCGATGTCGTCCCAGTTCACGCGCCCAGGTTTTGGTCATGCCGATTACCGCTGCTTTGGTGGCGATGTAATTGGTCTGACCGAAGTTGCCGTAGAGTCCAACCACGGACGAGGCATTCAGCACGACGCCTCCGCCCCCGGCGATCATGTGCGGAACAACCGCGCGTGTACATACGAACACGCCTTTCAGGTTGACATTGATCACGGCATCAAACTGCTCGTCGCTCATGCTGGAGACCACCGCGCCGTCCTTCACTTTGACCAGCAGGCCGTCGCGAAGTATGCCGGCGTTATTTACCAGGACGTCGATGCGCTTCCAGCGGGCGACGACTTCGTCGACCGCAGCCTGCACCGATTGCGCGTCGGTGACGTTCACCTTGCGGAACAGCGCCTCGGCAGCGCCGGCATCTTTCAGTTCCCGTAGCAATCCTTCCGACGAATTGTCATTGACATCCCAGGCGGCGACCCGCGTGCCTTCCTGCGCGAAACGCAATGCGGTGGCGCGGCCGATACCGCTGGCGCCCCCGGTAACGACGATGACTTTGTTCCGCAAACCCGACTCTTTCATGATTCCTCCGAACAAGAATGACACGCCGCCCAAAGCGCGGCTTTCTGACCGTTTGCAAGTGCGCCAACAGATTAGAACAGTGGCACGGGTGGTGTACAGGCGCGCTGGTCTGCACCGCTTTTACCAGGTACTTCGAGGAATGGCGCCGGTTGCTTTATCCTGATGCTTATGCCCGCACTCGTCGAATGTGTACCCAACTTCTCTGAAGGGCGCGACCAGTCCAAAGTCGATGCCATTATCGAAGCCATGAAGATGGATGGCGTTTATCTGCTGGATCGCGAGATGGACGCCGACCACAACCGCTGCGTCATCACTCTGGTAGGCGATCCGGTCAATGTGGCCGAGGCCGCGATTCGCGGAGTGGGTAAGGCTGCCGAACTCATCGACCTGACCAAGCACACCGGGGCTCACCCTCGATTGGGCGCGGCTGACGTGATTCCGTTTATTCCCATCGAAGGCGTGACCCTGGAAGATTGTGTGGCCATCGCCCGGCGCGTGGGCGAAGAGATTTGGAAACGCTGGAAGGTTCCGGTGTACTTGTACGAAGCTGCCGCGCAGACGCCGGAGCGGCAGAACTTGGAGAATGTGCGGCGCGGACAGTTCGAGGGAATTCGCGAGGAAGTGAAGACCAATCCAGCGCGCAAGCCGGACTTCGGCGAGGCTGCGCTGCATCCCACTGCGGGCGCAACCATTGTTGGCGCTCGCAAGTTTCTGGTCGCCTACAACGTGTACCTCAACACGCCTGATGTGGACATCGCAAAGCAAATCGGCAAAGCGGTACGCTTCTCCAACGGCGGCCTGCGCTACGTGAAAGGGATGGGTGTTGGCGTGCGCGGGCTGGCCCAGGTTTCCATGAATCTGACCGACACCGATCAGACTCCGATCGCGCGCGTGTATGAGTACGTCAAACGCGAAGCGGCGCGCTACGGTGTGATGCCGCTGTCGAGTGAGATTGTCGGCCTGATTCCGAAGAAAGCGCTGGAAGACGCAGCGGAATGGTTTCTACAGATCGAGAATTTCGATTCGTCGCTCATCCTGGAGAACCGGCTGGTTGCAGTGATGGCCGGCAAGATGGCGGTAGGCGGAATTCGAGCTGGCGTGGAGCCTTTTATCGAGCAGTTGGCTGCACCCACGGCGGCGCCGGGAGGGGGTTCCGCATCGGCCGCAACTGCGGCGATGGCGGCTGCGCTGGGCAGCATGGTCGCCGGGATGTCCCGGGGCAAGAAGGCCTACGCGCAATATGAGCGTCCGCTGAGCGATGCGCTGGCGCGTTTGGCCGAGTTGCGCGAACAGTTCAAGGCAGCGATTGATGCCGATGCGGAATCGTTCAACGAGGTGATGGCAGCATTCAAGAAAGCCAAAGATCATCCGGAGGCGCAGGCGGAGGTGGAGGCGGCAACCGAGAAGGCAACGCTGATCCCGCTAGTAGTGGCTGAGCGGGCCAGGGAGGGGCAGCAGATTATCGAATCCTTGCGGCCGATGACCAATCCGCGGATGGCTTCGGACTTGACCGTAGGAGTATCACTGGCGCGGGCTGCCGCCGAAGGTGCGCTGGCCAACGTGGAGATTAACCTGAACGACATCAAGGATGAAGCGTTTCTCGCCGATGTGCGGAAGAGGGTGACGGCGGTAAGGAGCTAGTACATTCGCCGCAGCGACGCTCTGGCGCCCGTCCTGTTAGGAAATTGCATGCTGGCTCATGTTTGCGGCCGGGCTGCATCTAATCTGTTACGCCTGGAGGCTAGCTGCGCCCAAGCAACGAATGGGGTAAAATCGCGCATCTGTGCTGACATTGTTAGGTAGAATGATGAACATGAAGCAGTTCCTTACTTGTCTTTTCCTGACCGGTGCGATGTGTCTGCCCCTATCTGCCGCGCCTTTGAGCAGCAACGCCCGCACCGTTGTTCCCGCGGCCGTTCAGCAGATCATCTCGGTGGACTACCCTGCGCTGCGCGATTCGCAGGCGGCGCACGCGTTACGAGATCGGATCCTGCCCGACAGCATCAAGCAGTTCGAAACCGCGTTGAAGGGTGCGGGCATCGATCCCGACAAGGACATCGAACAACTTACCTTTGTCAGTTATCGCGCGGGCAAAGGAACGCTGTACGGCGTGGGAATCGCGCAGGGACCGTTGAAGCAGAAGGAATTTCTGCAGAAGATGAAGGTCAAGAAGATTAAGCCGGAGAAGTATTTGTTGTCGTACATCTATCCCATGGGATCGGGAATGCAAATGGTGTTCCTTGATCCGACGACGATTCTGTTCGGCGAGAATGCCGCCATCAAGGGCGCTATCGATGTGCGCGATAACGGCGCTGAGTCGGTGCAGACGAACACCACAATCAACGACCTGATTACCAGCGTGCAGGACTCGCCGGTGTGGAGCGTGCTGGATCAGGCGGGCACGCAAAATATGATGAGGTCGGCGCTGGGCCAGGCGGCTTCGCTGGCTGACTACGACGTGATCAAGAAGCGCTTGCTGGCATCGGATTACGTAATGGACTTTACCAATGGCGTCACGTTCGACCTCAGCGTCAAGACTTCCGATAGCGTCACGGCCGGTACTCTGTCGGGGCTGCTGAAGGCGGGCGTTCTCTACCGCAAGATGAGCGGCACTCCAACGGAAAAGTTGGCGCTGGAAAACACCACGGTCGACAGCAGCAACGACATGTTACAGATGCATTTCAAGGCCGACGATCAGCGTTTCGAGGCGTTGTTGAAGTCGGATTTATTTGCCGCTGTGTCGAAGTAATTGCGCCTGAAGCTTCTGACGAAGTCTAATTCTTTGAAGGGGACGGCCTTCAAGAGACTGGGTCGCGAGTGGTGTCGCCGCTCTGCGGCTCACGACTATTTCACACTTTCCCGCAGGCTCACGAGGCCGTTACGAAACTGTGCCGTCGCTACGCGACTCGGAGATTTTTCCCACTTCACCCAGCACTCCGCCTCCGGCTCCGTGCTGGGCTAGGTTATGCCGTGCCTCCGGCACTTGATTTC
>JBAVSY010000135.1:0-52525 GCA_049695855.1 Candidatus Korobacteraceae bacterium
AGCCTCGACTTCTCCATTCCTGTTTCGATCTTGCCACTCTGCGCCGCTGTTATTCTGTCCCAGGCTCGAACTCATTTTCATGAGCTCTCGCGGGCCGTAGGCCCTGGACGACAGCTGAAAAAGTCGGCTCGAGGCGATTTTGAAGGGGCGTAGCTTTAGCCACGCCGTAGAAAGTTCTTTATTTTTGTCATCACGAATCCGGCGAACTGGGGCCCCCGACGAGCGCCGCTTTTGCGCTTGTTGGGGTGAAGTTCAGCCGGTGAGGGATCCGCTTTTGAATACGGGTGCCAGGGCAAGAACTCTGCCAGGTGATGAACATCTGGGTGCCCCATCCAACCTTCGTTTGGTTGGGTGGGGATTTTGACTTTCAGAGGAAATGGACAGAATGGTTAGGTTCGTGACACAGCCCGCGCACAGCACACGAAAATCCCCACCCAAGCAAACCCGGCTTGGATGGGGCACCCTCAAGATGGTAGGCTGGGCCCACCCGCCCGCTACGAGTGCAGGTCCGGTCCGCGATGCCCACCCTCTCGCCAAAAGCGGGCGAGAAGAATGGGGCACCCAAAACTGCGTCGTAAGATATCGTTCCTAGGTACGTTCCGGTTCCTACCTACCTTCCGCTACTCTGCCTTAACCGCCGCTGCCGGCAAACTGGAGCTTAGGTTCCGCGGACTTGGCGGCTACGGTATCCGATTCCACCATCATGCGAACCAGACCTTTGAAATCCACCTTGGGCTGCCAGTTCAAGGCGCTTCGAGCCAAGCTCGCATCGCCCCGCAGATCGTGGATTTCTCCGGTGCGGAAGAGCTTGGGATCCACTTCAACGTACTCATTGACCACGTCGGCAACATTCGCTCCGGCGGGAATGAGATCTAGGCAGCGCAAGACTTCCACTACGAAATCGTAGACGCTGTGCGAGATCCCAGTGGCGATCACGTAATCCTTGGGCTTCTCCTGCTGCAGCATGGCATGCATGGCGCGAATATAGTCGCCGGCGAATCCCCAGTCGCGCCGAGACTTCATGTTGCCCAGCTTCAGCTTGTTCTTCTTGCCTTGAGCCCAGTCGGCCGCTGCCAGGGTAATCTTGCGAGTGACCATTTCCGGTCCGCGCCGGGGAGACTCGTGATTGAACAGAACGCCGCCGACCGCGAAAATTCCACGTGCGCGATAGACTCCACACAAACCGTGAGCGGCGGTTTTGGAGACTCCATACGGCGAGGTGGGAGCCAGCGCCGTTTCCTCGCTGCGCAGGCCGTCCAGGTTGCCGTACATTTCAGAGCTTGATGCCTGATAGATGCGGGTATCGGGCTTCTGGCGGTCGATGATGTTCAACAGCCGCGCCAGTCCTCCTACGTTAATGTCGAAGGTTTCAGCCGGAATATGCCAGCTGGTGGGCACGAAGACTTGTCCGGCAAGGTTATACACTTCGTCGGGCGAAGCTTTGGCAAACGCCACTTCCAGCGATACCGTGTCGCGCATGTCGCCATACAGGATTTCAACTTTATCCTGAATATGGTTCAACCAGCGCATGGTTCCCGATTCACGGCGCACCAAGCCATAAACTCGATATCCGAGCCCCAGAAGGTATTCGGCAAGATAACTGCCGTCCTGGCCGGAAATGCCGGTGATCAAGGCCTTCTTCATAGCGAAAATTTCTCCTTCGCTCCCGCCGGTATAGCTCGTTAGGGCTTCACGTCGAAGGCGGGAAGTATGACTTGCAATAATTTTGCCAGTTAAGAATACCGCATACGAATCAGAATTGCCTCGAAACTGCCCGAGGCTGCGCAATCGGGTTAACGGCCTCCTCTGCCTAGCAGCAGGATTTTCACGGTGGAGAACATGATGAAGAGGTCCAATCCGACGGATACGTTCTTAATGTAGAACAAGTCGTAAGCCAGCTTCTCGCGGTTTTCTTCCAAGGTGGCGTTGTAGCCTCGGTTGATTTGGGCCCAACCGGTGGCGCCGGGTTTCACCAGCCAGCGCTGTTCGTAAAACGGTATCTTGGCGGCGCATTCCTCTTCCTGCTCCGGCACAAAAGGGCGCGGACCCACGAAAGCCATGTCGCCTTTCACGATGTTGAACAACTGCGGCAACTCGTCCACTCGGGTTCGCCGCAGCCATTTACCGACACGGGTGACGCGCGGGTCGCCATCTTCCACCGGCGTCAATTTTTTTTTGTCCGACCCTGCGTACATCGACCGGAATTTGAACACAGTGAAAAGTTTCCCCTGTTCGCCTACCCGCTTCTGGCGAAAAATTGCCGGACCGGGCGAGTCCAGGCGGATGGCCACCGCGGCCAGCAGCATGAGGGGTGAGGTCACTAGAATAGCGAAGCCGCCCAGAATCAGCGAGAACAACCGCTTATAGACCCGCAGGGCGGTGCGCACGTGGAAGCCGGGAGAAAACAACAGCCAGCTCAGGCGCAGCGAGTCCAGAGGAATCTTGCCGGTAATGGTTTCGTAGTATTCCGGACCATCCTGAATGTAAACGCCGGAAGTTTTCAGCTTCAGCAGCTTCTCCACCTGGAGCTTGCCGCGACGATCCCCCATGGTGATGATGACCCGCTGAACGTTATGTTGCTGGGCCGCCTCCTCCAGTTCGTTATCGTCGAAGCGAGGAACCCGCGGCGAAATCGACGTGTCCTGGCCGACGAATCCCACGATGCGGACTCCGAGTTCGGAGCGTTGACTGATCTCCTCCATCAGCGGGCCGGCAAGCGGGCCATCGCCGTAAAAGATGGCGCGCTCCGAAAAACGGGCAGACCGGTTCAGCACGAAGAAAAGCTTGCGCCAGGCGGGAAGCGCGATACCGACGATTGCCACCCCGACCCACAAAGTGCTGCCACTCAGCCGGACGTCTGGGAAGGCATAGTAGAGCACCGCCAGGGTGACGAACGAGCAGCCCAGTACACCCACCAGCCGGGTTACCACCTCGCGGCGATTCGATAATACGATGGAGTCGTAGAGATCGAAGTAGTACATCAACAGGACGAACACCCCGACGATCAGGCCGATCCGTCCCAGTCCGTTGTCGTACAGCAGGTAGATGTTGGCGTCGGTCGCTGTTCCTGCCCAAAGAACCACTGCCAGCACAAAGCCGAAGGTGACGAGTATGGCTTCGGTCACCGTAAGCAACAGTGTGCGGGTAGGGAAATAGGCATTGAACAAACGAATCATGCCGAAGCCGCTTTTGCGTTCTCCGCTTCCTGCTTCGCTTGTTTCTTAGCTTCCTTCTTGGATGGTTTTCCGTCGGAATTGTTATGGCCGTAATAATGATCGTAGTCGATGTTCAGCATCGACGCCTGGTTCAGGACCGTACCCAGAAGCTTGGACTTCTCGATGGAGTCCAGCGCCTTGTTGAGCACTTTGCGACGGGTAAAGCCTTCCCGGACAACCACCAGCACACCATCACACAGGCGGGCGAGCGAGGCAGAATCGGCCATGGGCAACATCGGTGTCGCATCCAGCAGCACCCAGTCGAAGCTGGACGAAACCGCTTCCAGCATCTTGGCGAAACGGCCTGACTCCAGCAGAGGCATGGGGTCCGCTATGGGTTTGCCGGCCGGCAGAAACCACAACGGTAAACCATCAATCTGGTACAGAGAGTCTTCCAACACCAACTTGCCTTCACTCCACTCCGAGATCCCGGCCAGGTGCTTCGGGGTCAACAACGAGCTGGCAGTGGGCCGGCGAAGATCGGCTTCAATCAACAGGATGCGTTCGTTGGGTCGACGGGCCATCGACAAAGCGAGGTTGACAGCCACCACCGACTTGCCTTCGTCACAAACCGAGCTGGTGATGAGCAGCTTCTGCAGACGGCGCTTATTCTGCATGTGGGCCAGACGGGTAGAGAGGACGCGAAACATCTCGGCTCCCTGACTATCCGGCGCGGCGATCGATACCAGGCGCTGCTCTGGCGTGGGGACGGGATGAAGGACGCGCTCGGCCGGGACCTTCAGCCAATTCGCTTCCACCGGCTCGGCGACGGTGGCAACACCTATTCCCGATGCTTCGACTGCTGCGGTTTCTGGCTGCTCTGGGACCAAAGGCGAGGCACTTGGACGATCACCTTGGGAACGCTGTAACGCTTCGTACACTCGACTCATGGTTAGACTCTCCTCACGGCAGTGGTTTGCATGGGTTTATCGCTTTCCAGTTCCTGGGTATCCATGGTACGCAATAGACGGAACAGCGAGCGCAGCATGCCCTCGCTATTTTCCTCGCGCGCGGCTATGGTCAACGGCACTTCCTCCGGCAAGCCAGGACTGGTCAAACGGAAGTCGGTCGCCACCTGGGTGATGATCTCCTCGGTCACCGGCCGCTGCTCGCTGGCGAAAGCATTCACCATGGAATTTTCACAAAGGTTGTTAATAATGCGAGGAATGCCCCGTGAATATTCGTGGATCTTGTCCAGGGCCTCCTCGGAAAAGATGGGAGGCTCCGGCGCAGCCCCCGCCCGCTCCAGCCGCGACAGTATGTAGGCATGCGTCTGGGCGGCATCCAGCGGCTGCAATTGACAGCGTAAGGAGACGCGCTGCTTGAGCTGACGCAGCTCGGGGGAATCCAGCACAATCTCCAGCTCCGGCTGTCCCATCAGGACGATCTGCAACAGCTTCTGTTGCGAAGTTTCCAGATTGGTTAACAGTCGAATCTCTTCCAGCAGTTCAGCCCGCAATGCCTGGGCTTCATCAACTACCAAAGCGGTGATCAGGCCGCGGGCATGACGCTGGATCAGGAAGCGATTCAAGTCCAGCAGCATTTCGGCCTTGGTGCGTCCCGCATAAGGAAGTCCCAGGTCCGCCATGATGTACTGGAAGAATTCCACCACCGGCAATAAGGGGTTAAAAACGTAGCCAAAGGCCACGTTGTTCTTGCGCAACTCCGACAGCAAGCAGCGCACTAACAGGGTCTTTCCCGTGCCCACCTCGCCGGTGATCACGATAAACCCTTTTCGGCGACCCACACCGTAATGCAGGTTGGCTAGCGCCTCATTGTGGCGCGGCGTCGGATGATAGAAAAACGGGTCGGGGCTAATCTCAAAGGGATTACGCGTCAACCCGAAAAATTGTTTATACATGCACTATCCCCACAAGTAGGCGTAAGCAACCGCCGAGGGTAGCAGGATGGCCAGAGCAACGGCAGCGGCTACGGCCACCCAGGGTTTCCAGCGGGCCATACGAATTTCCCGCGGCGTGGGCAGAGGCGGAATCTCGCACAGAATCGGCAGACTCACAGCTTCGCTGAGCGCCTGTTCGCTGAGGATACGATCGTCCAGAACCTCTGACCCGAATCCGAAGAGCACCGCCAGCGCCAATCCGACGGCGATGGCACCCATCGAGAACTTAAAGCGATCCGGAAACGAAGGCTTATCCGGCAAACTGGGCGGATCGACCACCCGGAACTGGGCTCCCTGTTGTTGTCTTTCCAGGCTGGTCGCCAGTTGGGACTCTTCTTTCTTGGCGAGCAGCTCGACGTATTCCTTTTTCATATCGCCGAGATCGCGCACCATGTCTCCCATTTCGGCTTCCACCGCCGGGGTCGCATTCAAGCGCGCCTGATAGACTTGGGCCTCCTGCTGCAGCCGCTGCATTTGCTCACCAGTCTTTTGGATCTCCATCTGGTTGATCTTCATCTGGCTCTTCAACTGCACCAGCGGCGCCATGGCCTGCAGCTGGGCAGGAGTAGCGTCGTTCGACTCAATCTTCTCCTTGGCTTCCGCCGCCATGTCCTTCTTCAATTTTTCCAGGCTGGCAATGGTTTCCTTCAGCTTCTTAATGTCAGGGTGATCGTCCGTGTATCTGGATTCCATGTCGGCCAGCGAGGTGCGCGCATTTTCCAGATCTTTGTCGATGGCCGCGGGAACACCTGCCGAGTCGCTCATCGTCTGATATTGATTTTGCAGCGAATTCAGGTAGGTCTGTTGCTGTATCGCTCGTTCGCGAGCCGCACTGGCGGCCTGCATTTGGTTCTGGATCCCTTGCAGGATCTGGATGTTGCTTTGTAATTGCTGCGGCAACGATCCTTCGTGCTCAGCTTCAAAGGCGCGCACTTTGGCTTCGGTGTTTTCCAACTGCTGCCCCAGGGACCTCACTTGGGAGTCCAGGAAGAGCGTGGTCGCTTCCGACTGCTCCTGGCTGGCCCGGACGTTCTCGTCCACGAAAAACGAGGTCAGGGCGATGGTCACTTTCTGCGCCACCGTAGGATCTTTGGCGGCGTACGAAATCCGGAAGGCGACCAGTTCCGACTGCTTGCCGGTATTGGTAGGCGTCTCCACCAAGTCCAGCTTGGTATCGTCGCGCATGTTTTTTACCTGATCATCCTGCGAGTTGGAATCGCTGGGATACAGGTGGAATTTTTCGATGAGACCGAGCAACCGGGTACGGCTCAGCACCTGGGCCTCCATGCTTTGCACCCGGTCGGCCAAGTCGACCTGCACGTTGGGGGTCACTAGATAGCCAGGAACCTTGGGAGGTTCGACCAACACCAGGCTTTCCGACTTGTACTTCGCCGGAATAATCCAGGCTGAGGCAAACACCAGCAGCCAGCCGAAAAACAGGGGTCCCAGAATCCACCATTTGCGGCGGACCACGATCGCCCAATAATCATCAATACCTTGTGTCGATCTCTGATCGTCAAATTCTTCCGTCATGAATCACCGTCCAAGTGAGTGCCCCCAGCTGTACTGGAGGTTGATTGCGATGCGATTGTCGAGCCATTGTGGCGTAACGTAACCGGGAACGTTGTTTTGCCGCTGATCAATCACGGCGTAATAAGCGTTGGCGATCCACGACTTGTTGAGCATCCGGGCGACGCCTATCTGAGCCGTAAGTGAATTGAGATACTCATTCGGGGCAAAACCCGTAATGGAAACGTTATTGCCATAGAGCAGTCCGCCCAGCAAAGTCCAGCGGGGGCTCAGAGTCTGCCGGTAGTCGGCAGTGACAATGTAGAGTTTTACCACCCCCAGCAGGCCGCCACCATTGGTGACCCGATGGCTGAACTTCATATGAAATGCCCTATGCGGCGTCGCCCAGCTGAAGTTTGCTCCCTCGGCTACGTTGAAAACTGACGAATGGACCGCCTGATAAAGACAACCATAGCCGGGAATGCAAAAGTACGGAACGATGTCCTTGGTGTTGGTTAGTTCCGGACCAACCCAGCCGGCGATGCTCATCCCCGGGTTGATTCGGTAACTGACAAAACCCTGAAAGGTCTGAATTCCGGCGCGCGACTCACCGTGCCCAAAGTCCAGGGCACTGAATTCGTACCCGCCACCACCTGAGACCTTAGCTGAAAATACGTGCTGATAAAACCCCGAGCCGGCCCACATGAAAGAATTCTGCAGCGTCAGCAGGGTACTTCCCTGGTAGCGATAAAAATTCTCGAAGCCGGAGAAACTGAAACTGTCGTGCGGACCCATGGAATAGGTGAGAGTCGCCGTAGCCGTATTCGTCTGGAAAGTAGCTTGCGGTATATAGACTGTGGGGTTTGGGTCGTTAAACGAGGGGAGCGTGGTGATGGTCAAGTAGGGCTGGAACGGATCCGAGGAATAGAGATAACTATCCTGCAGCACCAGCTGCCAGCGCCGGGAAAGATTCCAAAGAACTCCCGCCACCCCTGACTGAGTCACCGTATTGTAATTGTTCGGTCCTCCTAGATACTGGTTTGTCCCGCCACCGTAATTGAGATTCCAACTGAGGTTAGGACGTATCTGGGTAATGCCGAAGGTACCGCCTATCGAGGTCAATCCCTGCCAGTCGGTCTGGTCGGTGCCAGTGGCATTGCTGTCAGTGGCAATTCCGGTGGAGAGGGTAAACTGCATACCCGTGTTGGCCGTAACCTCGTTGAGCATGGACAACGGCGGCAGCTGTTCGGGATGGGTAAACGTTGCCTGCGGCCCTGTCGGGGTCTGCTGGGAAGTGTCGTTGGCACTGCCCGGCAAGGGGTTGCTGAAACCGTTTGGGGTCAAGTTGTTCGTGCCGTTCTGCGACGAGTCATTGGAACCGTTCTGGCCGGAGTTGTTCTGCGTAGAACTGCTCTGCGAGGAGTCGGACGAGCCGTTTTGCGAGGAATCCGTCGAGCTGGGTTGTGCGACATTCTGCGAGGGATCCATCGAAGGCTGAGAGCCGTTTTGTGACGGATCCATCGAACCGGGTTGTTGGACACCATTCTGTGACGGATCCATGGAGCCAGACTGCGACCACGCAGCTGACCCATATAAAACAACTGCCAGTACCACCAGGATTGGCCCGAGTTGTCGTTTCATCGCATCCTCCTCTTGCTCTAGTGCGATTACCTGACTTTATGGGACAACAAGTGTGTCGTGGGGCAGCAACTGGATGTTCTGCGCCATGTTCTTACCCTTGATAACCTGTTTGTAGTTGAACTTCAGCCTCTCCTGAGTGCCATCCGGAGCAGTCCGAAGCACGTAGATTTTCTTCTGCTTGGCAAAATCTCTAAACCCACCGCAGAGCGCAATGGCATCCAGCACCGTCATGGGGCGGGTAAGCGAATAGAATCCCGGCTTGGCCACCTGGCCCACGATGTTATAGCTCATGCTGTTTACCGCCGAGACCATCACCGTGACTTGCGGGTCGGACATGACTTTCTGCAGCGCCGCCACGATCTGATCCTGCAACTGCAGCGGAGTCAGCCCCACAGCCTTGATCTCTCCCACCAGGGGAAGCGTGATCATGCCATCGGGGCGAACCGGAACTGTCTTGGAGAGTTCAGCCT
The DNA here is from genome assembly GCA_049695855.1 of Candidatus Korobacteraceae bacterium. Lineage (GTDB taxonomy): Bacteria > Acidobacteriota > Terriglobia > Terriglobales > Acidobacteriaceae > Bog-257. Next base: position 8,736 of record JBAVSY010000135.1, read on the forward strand.
CTTTCCACACATTGATGGCCAGAACATCATCGTCGCCGATGATGTAGGTGTCGGGGTGAACATTGGCCACGCGAGTGGCCGGCGTGTCGGTGGCCGGAAGTGCGGTCGCCTTGGCAACGTTATTCCCGGGCTGCTTGGCGGTCTCGTTCGAGGCGGGCAAAACCGGTTTGGCGTCGGTCGAAGAATCCTGCGCATAAACCCACGGCAATGCCGCCAGCGCCAGCACCATGAGAGCTATCAACTTTATCGCCGTACGACTTCCCACTATCTGTCCTTGCGAATACATCCTTGCACCTCGGTCTGAATTACTCGGCCTTATCGGTCTCATTCTTGGTTGTGGAACTGGCACGCCGCTGCGGAATGCCAACCTCCTTGAGCTTGTAGAGCAATGCCCGATAGCTGATATCGAGCGAACGTGCCGCCTTCTTGCGGTTCCAGTTATTGGCGTGTAGTGCATTAAGAATAATACGGGCTTCTAGCTTGCGGACCGTCTGCCGGGTTAATTTCTTCAACGAAACCGGACCGTCCAGCATGCGGCCATCTACCCCGTCGCGTTCGTTGGGCTCCAGGAGTTCACTCAGGATGACATCCTCGGTACCCATCACCACGTAACGCTTAATCAGGTTCTCCAATTGCCGGATATTGCCCGGCCAGGAATAGCGCTGCATTTTGGCCATCAAGGCAGGCCGCACCATCATGACCCGGCCATTCAGCTTTTCGTTGTAGTACTGGAGTAAGTAGTCCGAAATGATCGGCAAGTCCACCGCCCGCTCGCGGAGCGGTGGCAGATGAATGGTCATCGTCGCGATGCGATAAAACAGGTCGGGACGAAAGTTACCCAGTTCGATCTCTTCGTGCAGTTCGCGATTGGTGGCGCACACCACGCGCACTTCGACTTTCTTGTCTTCCTGAGCTCCAATCCGGCTGAATTGACCATCCTGCAATAACTGCAGGAGCTTCGCCTGGAGCACGGCATCCAGCTCGGCAATCTCGTCAAGAAACAAAGTGCCTCGGTGCGCCATCTCCACTCGACCCGGCTTGGGATTATAAGCCCCGGTAAATGCTCCGCGCTCATAACCGAATAATTCGCTTTCCAGGAGAGTGCCGGGAATCGCTGGACAGTTAACTTTTACGAAAGGCCCGCTGGACCAGGGCGAGTAAAGATGCAACAGTCTGGCTACGATGTCTTTCCCCGTACCACTTTCCCCGGAGATCAAGACCGACAGATTCGCCCCCGCGACCCGTTCCAGCTTTTGCCGCACGTCGCGCATGGTCGGGGTCTGGCCAAAAATTACCGGTTCCGGAGGGAGCTGTTGGACCGTAATGGCGCTTTCGTTATTTGAGCCCGCCAGCAATGGCATCTCGTCCTCGCATCCCCTTTGACGTTGAACCGTACCAATGAATTGCATTTCTTGCGCCAAGTTCCTGCACATCGCAAGAAATTGCGCATAATCTCTGTAATATATTGATATGTAACTAATTACTACTTGAAAAGTGAAGCTTAGATTACCCTAAGAAAAGACCAAAGAGAAGTGTTTTGCGCTTAGCTATGTGAAAATGTTTTCACTCTGAGGAATTGACTTTCCCTGCCGCTCGCGGCTTTGCGGACTCCGGCCCCGATTGATGGTTCAGCAACGGCTCCTGGAACTGCAGACCCAAGAGGAAATACTGACGGTCCGCGGTACATCGCAGCACGGTAGCATGCAGCAGAGAAACGGAGCGCGGCAGCTGGGCCTTGTTGACCAGGGCTACCGGAATTTCCAGCGAGATTTCGGTGCCCGGGTCAAGATAACGGCGCGTAGCTAAGAGGACACCGCCCGCCGAGAGATTCAAGGCGGTGGCAAATTCCAGGAATTCCTCACCCCCCGCGCTGGTACCGCGGACAAAGAATGGAATGGAGATTGGCAGCCGGTCCCAGCCGCGGCGCTCGGCGACGGATACGGTTCGACGCACTGCGATCTCCTACGTTACGGGTTTGTGACGCACATCGATAACCAAACCTGGAATTCTGTTAACACATTATATTTGTTATAGATAGACAAGATTTCCAACAAAGTCGAAAGAGGTGAACAGCGCAATCTATTGCGGTTGAGGAGAAGAGGAATGCCCGCAGAAAGTGAAAAGGAGTTCCTCAAAGAGAAACTAGTTTGCGACTTTGCCTCAAAAATTAATCAGTTTAGCGTTGACAATGCACATGGTTGCGGTAAGATCAGTTCTCCCCCTGTAGAGTGTGTCCGCTCTATTTCCCGAGGAACTAGCAACCGCTAAACCAAAGGCTGACTTTTGTCGAGAATATGCCTGTGGAACAAAGTTTGGGAATCTTTCCTGAGAGGCCGGAGGAGCTGCCACGCCACCGCTCCAGGAAAAGGAATGGAGCCGTTCCCATGCAACCTGCAAAAATGTCGCCGGTGAGACAAAAGCTTGAGTTGGTGGGCGACGAGCATTGCAGTTGCTGTCGCGACGCTTTGGCTTCCGCCGCTCACGAGCTGAAAACCCCGCTCGCGATCATGGGAGGCTACCTTCACTTGCTGCTGGCGGAAAAATTGGGTCCTCTTAATCCCCGCCAGATCGAAGTGCTTACCGAGATGCAGGCCAACGGTGTCCGTCTCTCCAACTTCATCCAGAATCTGTTGACCTACACTGCGCTCAAGGTCGACCGCTTCGACATGCACTATGAAGTTGGCGACGTAAATAGCTGTATCCGCGAGATCGCGGAAGTCTGGGCGCAGCGTTTTCACGACAAGGCAGTCGCCTTTTACTTCCTGCCGACTGACAAATTACAAGCTTTTCCTTTCGACTATTACAAGATTCAGCACGTGGTTTCCAATCTGCTGGACAATGCCATGAAGTACACCCCGGCCTCAGGGACGGTATGGCTGCATGTGGAACCCTATTTCTGGGAGCGCCGAACTGTGCAGCGCCAGCCCGCGGTCGAGCGCCGTAAGCTGCGAATTCACGCCCCCAATTGCTGCCGGATTTCGGTCGCCGACACCGGCCCCGGAATTGCACCCGAGTTTCAGCAAGAGATCTTCGATGAGTACTTCCGCCTCACTCCCCAGGGAACTCGGGCGGAAGGCTATGGACTTGGTCTGGCCATCGCACGTCGTCTGGTGCAATCCGCGGGCGGAAAGATCTGGGTCGAGAGCGAACCTGGAACTGGCAGCAAGTTCTCATTCCTGGTGTTGCTGAATCCTTCACCGAAACGCCTTGCGGAGGACCAATGAGCGCCGGCCACATTCTAGTGGTGGACGATGAACCGAGTATGTTGCGGTATCTCCAGACCGTTCTGGAGCTAGACTCTTATCGCGTATCAACCGCTTCCAATGGCCTGGAAGCCGTCGAGAAAGTCCAGCGGGAAACTCCCGACCTGGTCTTGCTCGACATGGTAATGCCTGGCGCTGATGGCCTGGAAACCTTGCAGCGCATCCGCGAAACCAAGCCTTCGACCAAGGTTGTCATGTTGTCCTGTGTGCGCGATACCCGCAAGGTGGCCCAAGCCATGCGCTTAGGCGCGCAAGACTACCTCTCCAAGCCGGTGCAGAAAGAAGAGATGGACGAAGTCCTGCGCTTCTGTTTGGAGAACACCGAGCCCGGCGGTCCCGGCGCAGGCGAGGCCATCGAAGTCAGTGAAGGTGTTTACTTCTTCTCCGCCACCCAGCAGATGCGTCAGCTTCGCGCTCATGCCATGCAAGTGGCGCGCTTCGATTTTCCGGTGCTGCTGCTGGGCGAAAGCGGTACCGGCAAAGAAGTGCTGGCTCATCTCATCCACAAGTATTCCGATCGCGCTCATCGCACATTCCTGAAGATCAACTGCGCTGCTATGCCCAGCGAGTTGCTGGAGAGCGAGCTGTTTGGTTACGAGCCCGGCGCCTTTACTGGCGCCAACAAATCCAAGCCGGGCAAATTCGAGCTGTGCAACAAAGGCACGCTCCTGCTGGACGAAATCGGCGAGATGTCTCCTGCTCTGCAAGCTAAGCTGCTGCAGGTTTTGCAGGATGGTCAGTTTTCCCGTCTGGGCGGCCGCACTACTGTGAAGGTCGATGTCCGCGTGCTGGCGGCGACCAATATCAACATGCCGCAAGCCATTGCGCAGAAGACGTTCCGCGAAGATCTTTATTACCGCTTGAACAGCTTCGTGTTGCGCATGCCTTCGTTGCGCGAGCGCCGGGAAGAAATTCCCATGATGTTGCGGCACTTCATGATCCACCTGGCGGATCGTTATGCCTGTGCGCCGCTCAGCGTTTCTCAGCGTCTGGTCGAGGCCTGCGAAAACTATCCTTGGCCCGGCAACATTCGCGAAATGGAAAACTTCGTGAAGCGCTATCTGGTTCTGGGCGACGAGACCGTTGCCATCTCGGAGCTGCAAAAAGGCACTGCCCGCGGCGCCGGAGCACAAGAGGACAACGTGGTTTCCATGGAGGAAAAACAGGCGCAGCCGCGACCCGATCTGAAAGAGATGGTTCGCAATCTGAAAAACGGCGCCGAGATGGAAGTCATCGCGCAGGTGCTGGAAGAAACCGCCTGGAATCGCAAACGCGCCGCCACCAAACTCAATATCAGCTACAAAGCGCTGCTCTACAAAATCCGCCAGTACGATATCCGTCCGCGCCAGGCGGGATAACTGTAGGTTTGTCGCTCTAGTCACTTTGTCATCCCGAGCGAAGCCGAGGGATCTGCGGTTCGCTTGTCACCCTGCGTGGAGCATGCGCGCGGGTTGGGTGGATGCGCGGTCGGAAGGACCGCTGTCCGAGCTTCGAGCCCAAGGCTTCTCGTGCGTTGCTTCTCCCGGCCTACCGAAACCAGGCGACTGCTTTCGGCCCAGATTTACCGTTCGTTGCCGAGCGAATACTTATTCTTTGTCAGCCGCGACTTACCTCGCCGGTTTCTCTGGGACACTTATCCCATTCTTTGAGCACCGCAGCAAGCAAGAAATCAGTGATTCCATCGTAGATTGATGCTTGCAGGAAGATACCATGCCTTTCCCAGGCGGCAGCTCACTTCCAGCCTGCAGGTTCCTACAACCAACTTACGCTAGGAGTCTTTATTGTTTTGAGTCCTGTCTCCCACCGACAAGAAACTCTACGTTGCAATCCCTCCAGAGGTATATAGTGTGGGCGGCTCCAAGCTAAAAGAAAACTCCCGTTTGTCAGACACCGTGGGTGCCTATGACGAGATCTCTGACGCACCGTGCCTTTGTACTTTCTCTTCTCGCCCTGATGATTACCTTGTCAGGCTGCGCCGGTCATTTGGAAAGGCCTAGTCTGCCCAACGTGTTCGTCGACCCTCCGCCAAGCGGCCAAACGAATGGCACTTACTCCCTGGCATTGTTTGATGCCGACTTCGCCGCTTATAAGTTAGCGACTCAGAACCCCATTCCGACGGAGCCTGACGCCTCAACCCTAAGGAACAAGATGGTTTACGGAGTGCTGGCGGAAATTGACTATGTCTACCACAAGTACGAGATAGCTTTGTTCATGAATGAAAACTCCTTCAAGGTTGCTACCGATGTTCTGCAACTTGGACTTGGAATGGCCTCGACCATCACCAACGGCGAGCGCTCCAAGACGGTGTTGAGCGCGGTTCTTACGGGGGTTACTGGAACCAGCCTTTCGATCGATAAGAACTTTTTCCGGCAACAGACGGTTCAGGCTTTGATCAGTAGTATGCAGACTGGCCGTGATCGAACTAAGGCGATCATCCTGCAGCGCCTCCGCGAGCCGGTTAGCACTTATCCGTTCCAGGCAGCCAGATCCGATCTGGCAGCTTATTTTTTTGCGGGTACGCTCCCGGGAGCATTACAACAGCTGAACCAGACGGCGGCCGCCAAAGCCGAGGATCAGCGGGTAGCTCTCAAAGATATTGAGCTAACCGATGTGCAGACCGCAACCGACATCAATGAGGCGGTAGCCGCGGCATTTAAAAGTGGCGATCTTAGTCAAGTAATCGCTTACCTAAATGGCATGGGTCAAACCGTCCCCGCCAACGCCGACCAGGACACCGTCCTCAATGCCTTGAGGACCTTGGGAGAGAAAATCATTAATGATCCGAATTTGCGCGCGAAGCAACAGATCGAAGCTCAGAAGGCTGGACTGATTAAGTAACTCCGCAAGCTGAAGGAGAGTAAGTAATAATGGCAACCCACAACGAGCTGGTAGACGGAGGACAGGCCCTGGATGCACAGGAACGGGCCCTTAATTTTATGGAGCAGACATTATTCGCTAAGGTGACCGCATATGCGGAGAGCGCTGGAACGACGAATAATGAAGCCGTGCTGGAAGACGTGCCCGTCGGCCAGCAACCGGGTCCGCTTCACCTCGAAGTAGCGGCTGACAGTACTCAGGCAGCGACAGTCATTGCCGCTCAACAAAAGGCGGGAAAGACTAAGGTTTTCCAGGGAAAGGCTTTCGTACAAAGTAAAGAGACAACTGTGCTGGGATTTCGCTGAGAGAGTTTTTATCTCCCTCGGGGTATTGAGTGTTCCAACCAGGCAGATATCGATGGCTGTTCCGCCAGGCAAATCCGTGTGGCCACTAGGACGGCCTGGTGGAAGTGACAGTGCCAGGAAGCGTTACTTGGTGAACGACTGGGATAGGCTGACAAGGTTTTGCGGTACCACGTGAATAAACCCACCACGCGGGCTGTCAATATCGGCGATCAAAAGAAATGCGATGGAGACTACTAGCGGCAGTACAAAAAGCAGGCCGGCTTTGGCTTTAGCGCTGCGTGCGCCATAGCCTACCAGCACATTGCAGCAGATGGCGATTGCAATCATTAAGGTCCATGTCGAGTCGGGGATGCGGTTCCACCATGCCGCCTGGGTGTATCCCTGCGAGTTCAACACGTCGTTCATACCCGAAACGGCGAGGGCGATCACCGGTGTCGGTTGCGCCTTGGCTGGGGTCTGTACCGCCAACCACATCTTTGCCTGCAATTGAGCGGTATCCGCATCGATCTGGTCAAGTTCACGCTCATTGCGGGTGCGGTAGAAGCGAATTCGCAGATCGGTATATTCGCGAAGCTGGGCCTCCACCTCGGCGGTATCGGCCGGAGGCAACAGTCCTGCCCGGACGTATTCCGTGCCAATGGCGTTGGCCTCCGCTTCCTCGTAAGTCTTGCGCAGGTCATAACGGCTGACCGCCATGGAAAAACTGAATCCAATGATGAGCCCCAGCAGGGTCAGAGTCGCGGTTTGCACCACGCCGAAATCTTCATACTCTTCATCTCTTAAGGGCCGCAAACTGCGGAAATAAGCGCCGACCTGCGCCGCCACCCATAAGATGAAAAACGAGAAAAAGAAGAACAGGCGCGGGTAGTTCAACATGAGATCTGCTCCTCGATCCGTCTATCTCGTCCCAAACGAGGTTTCTGGGCTCGCTCTACGCAAGCTTATCTCAGCCAGGTGCATCCTTGGACGCCTTCGAATGGCTTTCCTTAGGCGCGACCTGGCTGAGGCTGAAGCTTGCGGGAATGTGCACCTTGCCGCCGGTGCTGTTATGTCAGGTCAGCAAGGGCGCTCACTTTAGGTTGAAGGTGACGCCTAACACCGCGCCGCTCATGTGCGCGTCGAAAAGAGTTTGCCTGGGTGGGTTTTTCAGATAGTCCACATACAGGTAGCGCCAGCCCAAATCCAGGACAGCAACTTTGCACAACCTCAAACCGAGAACGCCCACGACCTGATAGTCCAGGCTGGAACCGCCGCCGCCGGCGTCGCCCGCGATGGTGACTGCCGCTTTCGGGGCTAGTGCGAACTCAAGCTTGCCCCCGGCCACGCCATCCACCCAGTTCTGGGATGCCGAGATACCATTGAAAAGCTGTGGGGTGAAGTTCAGGCTCTGCCCCAGATGCCAGTATCGTAAACCGACCAGCGCATCTACTTTCACCTTTTCGCGATCCACGATTCGATAACCGACCTTCGGGGTGAATACGGTCTCCGACACGCCGATTTTGACCGAACTCACGCCTTGATCGAACGAAAGGCCCTTGGGGGCCTGAAGATCAATCCACATGAAATCAAGCGGCATGACGAAGCGGTTCTTACGGGCTTCGACGGTGGCCATCAGTCCGAGGTGGAAATGCGAAAGCAAATCGCCTGCGTCGGCATGAAAGTTGGCGTCATGGCCGAACGCTCCCACTGTCCCACTAGCCCCGGCAAACCACAGGTAGGGAGTGAAATCGAAGTGCCAGGCGTCGTCAGCAGCGTCCGTTTTCTGCGGGACGGGAGTGTTGCTTGCCTGGTCCTGTAACGTCTCCGTGGCTGGCTTATCGTCCGCAACGGCTGGGACGGACAACCACATGCCGAGTAAGCAGGTGGTGAAAAGGACAAGTCGTATGTTTCTTGGGAAATTCATCGTGCTTTCTTCGCTCCTACCGATCTGATTTACTGAATGGCCGCCATTCATCGATTGTTTCTGAACGCCAAGGGTTTACTTGCCCGTTTGCGCCCATGCAATCGTGCTCGTTTTCTTTCGTTACCAGCTCTTCTTCCGACCGGCAGATGCCTGCACTCAGCAGGCAGATCAGGCAGATCGATTCGAAGGTACCTCTCGGGCCTCTCACATGCTTGAACTGTAATTCGGTGCCTATCGCATTCATCTCTCAGATACTCAATGGCCCTCCCCGCCAGCAGGCGAGGTTCGGATGTGCCGCCGCCTCCAGGAACAAGCAGTCTACAGGAATCTCAACAGGTAGTTGTTGACGCCGCAAACGACGGAAGCTGCTTGGCTTGCTTGATGGCAAGGTGCCGTTCGCGGTGACATTGCCATTGCAGCCCATCAAGCGGCCGGAACGCTGTGATCTACGTCACTTTTCCCCATGCTTTCTGGTTATCGAATCGATAACCCCGGGGTATCAACTTTGCGATCCAGTTTGACCTGGACATGCAGGCGGGTTCAGCAAGGTTGAGTGGGGTAACCGCTTCAGACGCCGCGACTTAGTTATCCCAAGCCGCGATTTGGACTGGCAGACTTTCCGCCGGCGTTACCTGGCCAGCAGGCGGGCAATCGTATCGAGCAGGGCCTGCGTCGGCTCGCATTTCATCAGGAACCCATCCGCGAATTCAACGCCGTCGGGTTTCTCCATGGCAGCCGACATGATAAGAATGGGGACTTCCGGTTTCAGCTCCTTCATTTCCCTGGCGATCTCTGTTCCTGTCTTGCCACTAAGAAAATGGTCGGCGATTACCAACTCGACGGGGTTCTGCTTGAGTAGTTCCAGGCCTTCTTCACCGGAGCTGGCGGTTAGCACATGGTAGCCTTCACTGCCAAGCAGGAGCTTTCTCACATGTAAGGCGATATCAGCATCGTCAATGCACAAGATCAGCGGTGGCTTGACAGCGGGAATCGATGCGCCCAGGTTCATGGTCCCTCCTCAGCTGCTCGCGAAAACGTGCGAGCGCAGGATTGCCGGTCTATGCGCCAGCCAACTTTTGGATGGCAGCCATATTCTGGATGAACAGAGTGGAGCCTCGAAGCTGCGCGATGTGCTGCTGGCGCAGAGTTGCCAGCGTGCGCGTGACCGTCTCCCGCGACATGCCGATGATTTGCGCAATCTCATCGTGGGTCAAGGCCACCTTGATTCCGTGCTCCGTGGCCATCCCGGAATCATCGTGCGACCAATCCAGCATCAGGCGGGCCACTCGCTGCGATGCTGAACTCATGGTGAAGGACCGCAGCTGCTGGTAGGCATGCTGGCACTCGCGGCTCACCTGTATGGCTGCGTGCATACAGGCATCGCCGTGTTGCGTCAGAAACTCGAGAAAGTCGTCCCGCTTAACAAAGTTTACCTGGCACGGTTGACCTGTTTCCGCTGTGGTTTCATGTGGGATTCCCGAGAGGGCCGCGTTTAACCCCAAGACCTCCCCAGGCTGAGAAACCTTCAGTATGAGGGTGTGACCTTCACTCGAATTGGCTGATAATTTCACCCGGCCTTTGCACAGAATGTAAATGCCGCGGCATACTTGCCCTTCCACAAATAGGGTTGCGCCCTCCGGATATGCGAGCGTGAACTTCAGGAATTGGAACGCTTCCATTACCGGCATAGGCAAACGGCAGAAAAAGCCTTCCGAACACAGCTTGCAGGAGAGACAGTCCTCGACGAGTGCCATCCCGTATGGTGAGTGCATCGCCATCCCTCCGGGTCGGATCCCCATAGAGCGCAAGCAGTGGCAGTGGAGATAGGGGGGAAACCTCGCTCTGTACGGGCCGACTGCCACCGGCTTGCGGTATTATCCCGGCAGCATACTGAGTTCGCCGAATGCATGTCTGTTCAAAATTGCTCACTCTAGCGAAAAAGCCAGGGTGCCTTCTGGGCGGTGCGATGTATTCCCTGGCGCGCCTTTGAGGTGCCTTCCCGTCTTACCCGGAACCAAGCGGCTTCGCGCCTACAAGCACGGCTAGTCGTGCAGCACTATGTTCAGCAGCGAACTGTGTACTTTCATGCCGCTGCCATCGTATTCGACGAATCCTAGTTTGCGGAACCGGTTCATGAAGAAGCTGACGCGCGAACGAGTCGTACCTACCATCTCGGCCAGCGACTCCTGGCTGATCTTGGGAATCACTATCTCCGGTTTGCCCTCTTTGCCGAAATGCGCTAGTAGCAGAAGTATCCTGGCTAACCTTTTCTCGCTGGAATTGAAGAGCTGATCCACCAGATCTTCTTCGTAGCGGATATTGCGCGCTAGTAAGTGCGAAACGAATAGGTCGGAAAGCAAGTGCTCACGGTGTAGCGCTCCGATCATGGAGTTCTGGTCGATTCGCAGAATCGTGCAATCTGTCATGGCCGATGCCGAGCCCATCCGACGAGATTGGCCTGCAAGACCGCCTTCCCCGAAAAAGCTGCCTTCTCCCAGGACTGCTACGGTCGCTTCTTTGCCGGTCTGCGAAACCACCGTCAGCTTGATTTTTCCCTTCTGCGCGTAGAACACTGCGTCCGTAGCATCACCTTGGGCATAGATGGTGTGCCCTTTCTCAAAGGCGATAATCTCTCGTCCTTCGCCGATGGATGCGAGAAACTTCTTGGGATCGAATTTCCGGGAGTTTTTCGCTTTCATATGAAAACCTCCGCTGGTGGACGTTAACCTTAGGTTTGTTCAGGGGCCTTGCGCAGGATTACCGGCTACTACCCACTTCTGGTTTTTCTCACCCGCTACGCAGCGGCGGATTATTTGCCATCCCGGCTGCGCAGGTCTATGTCTGGTACCTGACATAAGCTTACTCGGTTTTGTAGATAAAACAAGGGTCGTAAGTGATGGAATTGCTTTTTGGAGGTTCGTCGCGCCAGGCACAGCAATGTTAAACTTCTGCCGTGATTACAAAGTTGTTGCCAATCGTTGTTTTGCTGGGACTTGCCGCTCCGGCAAGCGGACAAGGCATCTCACGTCCCGACGTGCCCGACCAGATCAAAGCGCCAGCCGGCGAGGAAGTTGTCCTCCAGGCACACGCGTCCGGCTCCCAGATATACGTTTGTCAAGCCGGCAAGGAGGGCAAGTTCGTCTGGGCCTTGAAGGCGCCGGAAGCCGAGCTCCATGATCCGCAAGGAGCGACCATCGGGCGGCATTATGCCGGACCCACCTGGAAGGACAACGACGGGAGCGAAGTTACAGGTAAGGCAACCGCTCGCGTCGATTCGCCGGATGCGGATTCCATTCCCTGGCTACTGGTGACTGTCACCAGTCACTCTGGCAACGGTGTGCTTAGCCGAGTCACAACCATTCAACGAATTCATACCAAGGCCGGGCTACCGCCACCGCCAGCTGACTGCAATGCCTCCAAGCCGAACGTCGAAGTGAAGAGCCCCTATACTGCCGATTACTACTTTTTCGCCCCGGCCAAGTGAAGTGCGGATGGTACTCTGCACTCCGGAGTTTTCGCCTGTTCCTTGCCCTTCGGCTGAATTCCGCGAATCTTCATCTTATGGGTGTTGCCCGTCAGCCGCCGAGGTCAGGTGCTGTCGATAGCTTGGTCTCTGGTCAAAGAACGCATCGGTTAGCGACATGGTTTTCAGTGCCCGTTGTAATTGATCCAGACTTGCAGAAGTTGTCAGACGGACGGTCTCCTCCTCGCCGGGAAGCAGGTCGAAGTAGTTATCGGATAGCTGGACATCGAGATCACCAAACGACAGGTACACGTTGCGCGTCAACACCGGTGAACGCAGGGTCAGGGTGAAGTCTTTGCCGGCACCCGTGATGCTGCTCCGGATAGCCAGCTTCAAAGGCAGAGCGAGGTTGCGCATGGTGTCGAAAAATATCTCGTTGCGCGACACCGTCTGCCCATCGACTTTCAGCTCAAATACCAGAAAAGTTCGATCCGGATCGGCTCTGCCGAGCAGTTCCTTCTGATTCAGGCTTAGATACACGGCACTCGATTGCGCTGGAATTTGTGTCTCCTGCGTCTTTTCGGCAAGAGTGTTGCCGTTGAAATCCAGCAGCCGCATACGGATCTGCGCAGGGGTGGGTTGCAGTTTGTCGGAAACCACATACACGTCTACCACGCCATCGTGAACCAAGGGCGAGATCAGCAAATCGCTATAGAAGCGGCGGGCATAATACTGCAACCCCTTCCATCGTCCAAAATAGTCGATGCTCGACCATGATGGACCGGGCCAGCAATCATTCAGTTGCCAGAACAGCGCACCCATGGTGCGCGACCGATTGCGCCGCAAATGTTCCGCGCCGACTTTGATGGCCTCCGCCTGCTGCACCTGGCTGAGATAAACAAATGACGCGAAGTCTCTGGGCTCGGGATACTCACGCAACATGTAGGTGAGGATGCGTTCGTTGCCGCCATGGTTCTTCTGGTGCGCTCGCATCACAGTGGAGTCGATAGCTAGCTCGCTGGGCGGCGCAAAAGTGAGGACGGTCCGCATCTCGGGAAATGACTGAAACCCGAACTCCGACATGAAGCGCGGATTCTGCAGCCTGTAATTCTCGATGGGCTCCAGCGCATGCCACACGCCCCAGTAGTGCATATCGCCATTGTCGGGGCTGCCGGGGGGCGCTTCGAAGTCAGCGCTGGGCGAACTTGGCCAGTAAGGCACGGGGTCGGCGTATTGCGCGACCACGCTCTTGATAATGTCGTGGAAGAGGACAACATAGTCTTGCCAGACGCGCTCGCGGTCCGGGGGCGGAATGGACTCCTTGAAGATGAGCCGATCGCTCCACGCCAGCCATCCGGCTTCGATCTCGTTATTGCCGCACCAGAGGACGATGCTGGGGTGATTGCGTAGCCGCTCGACCTGCTGGATAGCTTCCTGGCGCACGTTTTCCTGAAACGCAAGATCTCCGGGTACCATGTCACCGCCAAACATGAATTCCTGCCAAACCATCAGGCCAAGTTCGTCGCAAATGTCGTAAAAGTCGTCGCTCTCGTAGATTCCGCCGCCCCACACGCGCACCATGTTCATGTTCGCGTCACGTGCCGCCTGCAGGATTTCGCGCCGACGCTCAGGCGTGACGCGAGTCGGAAAGCTGTCGAAGGGAATCACGTTCGCACCTTTAGCGAAGACCGGAATTCCGTTCACCACAAACGTGAAGCTCTTGCCCCACTGGTCAGCCACGCGGCGCAACTCGACGGAGTGCAAGCCTGTCTTGACCTCGGCGGTCGCGACCACGGCTTTGCCGATCTTCACCGACGCGGAGAAACCATAGCGATTCTGGGCGCCGTATCCGGCGGGATACCAGAGCCTGGGCGAGATGATACGGAGAGGAATCGAAACGCGGTTCTGGCCTTTATCCAACTGGACGACCTGCGTGGCCGCCGTGGTCAGTGCGCCGCCGACAGATTGGTTATGGCTGATCGTGACGGTCGCGGTAGCTGGTTGGCTGGATTCAATCTCGACTTCTGCCGCCAGCTCCGCCATATCCTTGGTGATTTTGAGCTGATGAATATAAAAGTTATCGATGCGAGCGCTGTCCCAGCTTTCCAGCCACACCGGCTTCCAGATGCCGATGGTCAGGTAACGCGGTCCCCAGTCCCAACCATATTGATAAGGAGCCTTGCGGGTGTAGGGAGCGGTAGCAACATTGTCTTCGTTGCCGGCATTAACCGTAGAAACCGAAGGTAAGATGTAGGGCAGGGCCTTCACCTTCGGAATCATGAACGTAATAGGCGAGTGGAAAACGATGCGTAACGTATTGGGCCCGAGCTTCAACAGAGGTCGCGCTGAAACTCGCCAGCGCCGAAACATGTTGTCGGTGGTCAGTACCGATTGTTCGTTAAGGAAGACTTCTGCGAAGGTATCGAGTCCGTCGAAGATGAGATCAACGTGTTCATGTTGGAGGATTGCGGCGTCGACTTGGAAGGTAGTACGATACTCCCAATCCGTAAGCCCGATCCACTGCAGGCGAGCCTCGTTGTCACCGTAAAACGGGTCGGGAATGATCTTGCCGGCGAGTAGATCAGTCTGCACCACGCCGGGGACCTGGGCGGCGTGCCAGTCCTTCACTTCTGGATGATCCGTGGCATTGAGCGCCCGGAACTCCCAGCCCGAGTTCAGCTCCTGCACCGTAGGTTGAGAAGCCTGCAAAGGCATGACCAAGCCGAAGAACAGCATCCCCCAACAGACTACGGCGAATTTACGGAACACGCGATGCCTCCTGCCTAGAGCCATCGATTTCTTGTTCAGACGTGCCGCAAGGTGGTCCTCTATATGTCAGGCATTAGCTTTGAGGGCCGTTCTTTGCACGGGCCGGAACGGAATGCGGCTTCCTTATAGACGCCTTGGATTGGATGCACGATCGATGGGTCGTGGCTGAAGTCTTCACCGCGAAGCACGTCAACGAGACCTATGAGCAGGCCGGGACAAGTGCGAAGAAACAACTCTCCCGTGCGCTCAGGCGGCTCGCGGTTTTCGAGAAACAAAATTATCCCTGGTTCTAACGACTGCGGGAAGCTTCTACGCGGCTTCTATTGCCCGAGCATACCCTTTTTCACCTTTGCAGTGGGAGGCTTCGGCCCCAGCCATACTGACAAGAGCACTGGGCCGAAGGCCGGACCGGTAATGGTCAACTTGTCCTTGCCATTGATCGCGAAGGTCGTTCCAGTGCCCGGAACGTAACTGAAGACTATCTGGTCCCCAACCTTTACTGGTTCCTGCGCGCCGAGAAAACGGTCGATGTCGGGCTTCATCGTCGTCACGGCATCCGGCGTATTGTCATTGAACGACTCGTTGAAGGCATCCGTCATCTGGCTCTTGCTCGCACTATGCAGAAACTGCATCACGATCCGATAGGGCGCGTTCGCCTTGAGGATGGTGTTAGGGTCCGACGACTTCTGTTGAACGTAGAGCCCCGCGACGTAGACCTTCACCATGAAGTCGGTTCGCAGCCCCAGACCATTAAGCAACAGCTTGGTATTTCCGACCTGTTCCGTGTCCGGCAGAGTCACGCCCGCCAGACTGGCGGCATGTAGATCGAACATCGATACCATTACGAACATCACAACAGCGAGCGATAAAGCGGCTTTTCGCATGAGAGCTCCTTATAAAGAGTTGACCGGAGATGGTAGCACACCGCCCATTTCCGAAAGATCAGGCCTCCCAAGCTGGCGTGCACGACGCCGCGGGCTTGAATCACGCGTGTTTAGGACTTCCCTCTCCATTAAGCTTTCTGTCCTTAACAGGCATCTATACAGGCAAAGGAGTTTTTATGTCTCACCCCTTTAAATCAGCAGCCTGGTTTGTCTCGGTTATGTTTCTTATTCCCACGCCGTTGCTAGCGGCGCAATCCGGTAGTCAGAACGCTCAATCCGGCGCGAGCCCCGGTGGCACCGTGACGACTCCTCTTCAGGTAGCGGTTACCGGATGCCTCAGGCGGGGGGGAGAGAGCGGCGGATATTACATCTCAGATCAGAATGGCACCACATGGAAGCTTACTTCCAGCAGTGTGAACCTGGCCGAACACGTACAACATAGCGTGATGGTAACTGGTAAGCCGATCGCAAATACTCAGGAGCAAGGTAGCAACAACCAAGGAAGCAAGACGGAGGCTGGTAGCAAGGCGCAACCCAGCTTACGAGTACTAACTCTCAAGGTGCTCAGCCCAAGTTGCACGCGGTAACTTCGCTGAGACCGATGAGCGCTTGAATTTGGAAGAGTGGAGGGGCGCGTCTGCGTACTCCTCCACTGCGCTACTCTTAACTTAGTGTGGCGAGAATTTAGACTCAAACTTGATCGACGTGATGGGAACGTCCATCGAAGTTATGGTGAAGGCTTCCGCCATAATGCCGCCGGCCGGGCCAGTGAAGTAAAAGGTTGCTCGTCCCACATGGTTCGCCGGGACCTGCAAGCCGCTGGAAGCAATACCTGTCGAAGCAACAATTTCCGTCGTCTGCCGGCCTGGGGCGACGGAGACAGCGGCGCTGTAGTCGACTCCTCCGGCGGTGACATCTTCTACCAGCAATTTTCCCGAGAGGGTCTGCTCGGTGTTGTTGGTAAATGTGAACTGTGTAGCCAGGTTTCCATTGGTAGTCCAGTAGTTGTCCTGCAAGGTCGTGTCGGTAACCCGAATGACGTAGCCGTAGAATGCCCCCGTCGTGTCGAGATTGTTAACCTGAAGCACGGCGTCGCCATCGGCTGGCTGCAGCCATGAAATTCTGTCAGCAAAATTATTGCTGAGGTTGGGATCGGAACCGACAAAATCCCTGGTCGAGAGTGTCGTGCCACAGCCAGGACTGGAAAGCAACACCAGTTGCGCCCCTCCGCCAATGAAAGAATCAACCGGGTCCCACATTTCGGCGACATAGGAATGGTGAGCTTCCATATGGAGCAGGTAGTAATTGGGAGTAGGGCCGATATAATCCTGGGCCGAAGAGCCGTCGGTCGGCAGAATGGGATCACCGCCGCATTCGTAGCCTCCACCGATTCGCGCTCTCTGCTGCTCCTGCAGTCTCTTCACATCTCTGTCCGCTTTGGCCTGACCAAGCGCGATCGCGCTCACCAATAGCAAACAAACTATCGTTCCTAATACCTTCTTCATGATTGTCCTTCTCCCGCGAACATGATTTTGTCCGTAATTATCAATTACAAAGGTCAAACGGAGACCCTCTCTCAGGGTGTTCGCTCAGTCTTTATAAGTTTGGTGACTTAGCCTTCTATTCAGCTTGGGTGGACGTGTGAGTTTGAGTGCGGTCTGGCCCTAAAGTCAAGGAGTTTCTGCGTGGTCCACATCGAGGGTGACGGTGCCCGCTTATCGTGAAAGCAACCGGAATTTTGACATTGTGTTTTTCCATGCAGCTCCCAAACAGGGCGAACAACCCCTGCCAAACGAGCGTCCGTCTTCGGGAAGTCAGGACTGCGGGAAGCGCTATCGCGACTTGCGTGCGGCGGTGAATGCTGGCATGATTGCGCCACTGCCTCTTCCGGCGTAGCGACGCAGAGGAGAGCCGACGAAATGTCCAGCCTGGTTGCAATTACGGGTCGTTCGCCCTGCTACCTTCGAGCGGTCACGCTGGTGGTGCTGCTTTGTGGCGCGACCGCGATGCGTGCGCAATGCACATCGGCGGAACGTGGCCTGTACACTCCTCCCAAAGCGGCGCTGGAAAAAGCCGCCCAGGAAGAACCGCTGCTCCCCGAGGCCGGGTACCTGTCCAATAGCAGCTACACCAGTCAATTCTTTGGATTCAGTTTCGATCTTCCTCTCAGCGTACAAGGCCATCAGATCATGTTGCCGCTGATGCCCGAACGAGAGCACGCACTGCTGGCGCTGCAGTATGAGAAAGACACCCATACCGGCTACATCACAGTCGCGGCGGTCGACCCACATCCTGGAATGGAGGTTAGTACTCCAGAACAACAGGAACAGCAAATGAAAGCGTGGGCCCGTGCCGGTGGACCCTCAGGATCAACCGGCCAATTCGTACTTCCCGATTACATGTTGCACACCGGCCATTTTTACTACGCCATTCGGCACAAAGGATCGAATTACGCGGCTCAGTACTGGACCAACATTAATAACTACGCCATCAAAATAGTGATTGGTACCAACGACAAGGACTTTCTGCGTAAGGCCAAGCTGGTCATGGCGCAAGCCCGTTTTTACTGCACGCAAGAAGATGGCGTCCTCACGACTAAAGAGGGCAAAGTGGTAACTCCGGCGGGCGAGCCATACGAGGGGCCCACCGTTCCTACTTTTCGAGTGAACGCTGCCATCCGCGATCAGCCTGCCAGGACTATTCCCCTGGGCACGGTCAGCGGCGGAGCTTATCGCAATCCTGACTTGGGATTGCAGTACGACCTGCCCAAGGGTTGGCAGCCGGTCACGTTGGAACCCGCCAGCGATCCTCCGCTTGACGACAGCGCCATGCGCGAATCCGCATTCCTGCACGCCTGCTCGCAAACCTTATTGCGTATCGCGCCACAGGGCGGGGAAACTGTCACAGCTCATGGCGCAAAGCCGACGATCGTTTTGCGCGCGCTCGATCCCAATTGCCTGTCGATGCGAACGGTTACCCGGCTCGACGATAAACGCACCAATGATGAGGTAGCCGCCAACCTCGAGGCGCTCGCCGAGTTTGGACAGATCGCCACCGATGAACTGATCTCAGTCTCCGGCCATCTGTTCATGGTGTTCCACGGGACCATCACGGCGCCCACTACCGTCAGCGATGATCTCGCCAGCCGCATGTCAGAATCGATATTCGCCACACGTTATAACAAATTGCTGCTGGTCTGGTCGCTCATGGCCCCCACGACCGCCGATTTGAACTCCATTCCTCCTAGCGGCGTAACCTTTGCCGGTTCACCCCCGATTGCACTGCGAGCCTCGCTCAGCACGCGGAAATAAACTCTGCTTTCTTTCCGCAGTTCGATCCGCGGGATTGCTGCGGTGCAGCAAAGACGGCTTGATTTCGCCGGCTTTTCGGCCAGCCTCTGCTGTCTGCTTGCCATCCAACTCCATAGCCATTCGCCCAAACTGTGACTCTATGTGTGTGCTGACGGATGCTGCTATAAGTCGCCGGGTTAGTCCCGTTTTCGCAACCCGTCTGGCAGTTTGCCTCTGGGCGATGAGTTTGACGGTCCCCCCTACGGCGATCGCCCAAGCTTCACCCAGCAACGAACTCAGCGAATACACCAACGCCGTCGCCCGTGCTCAACCGGCGGATCGTCTCTCGCACCTCGAACGCTTTTCCATGAATGCCCGACTTGGACCGCTCAAGATCGAGGCCCTTCAGTTTGTGATCTGGGAATATCTTCGCAATCAAAACTTGCCACATGCGCTGACGTGGGCGAATCAACTCCGAACTTTCGACCAGGACGACGCCCTGGCTCTGGCGGTAATTAGCGATCACGCCCGGAATACGTTGCAAGCCGCGAACCCCACGCCGAAACAGGTAATTGCCATGGCAAGACAAGGTCTCGACGCGCTACCTCAGCTGCAGCGGCCTTTGGGTATGAGCCAGACTGACTTTGCTGAGTTGAGACAGCGCGCGCAAGTTATGCTGGCTGGCGCCGCCGGGTGGGCGGAGTTGCAACGAAAAGATTATGCCGACGCCCGCAGCTATCTACGCCAGAGCGTGGCCCTCGACCCTGACAACGCACAGAATGTTTATGCCCTTGCCCTCGCCGATCTGGAGGGTGCCAATGCCGATCTCAAGGAAGGATACTGGTATCTCGCCAGGGCGGTAAACCTTTCGCAAGAAACGCCACAGGGAGCGCAGATTGCGCAGTTCGCGCGGGCCCGCTATATAAAAGATGGAGGCGGTACGGCGGCGTGGAACCAGTTCCTAGCGGCCACGGCTACGCCCAACACCAAGGCCACCCACTCCGTTGTATCGGCGTCGGCGAGCCATGCCGCGCTTCCGGCAAAAGTCCCACCGCCGGCATCGCTTTCGGTGAGTAACACGACAATTTCTACTCCGAAGGGCAGCCAGCCGCCTTCGGTGTGGGCGGACGATACAATCCCTCAGCCCCCGGTCATCCGCAAGCACCAGGTTGCACATGCCAGCGGTCCGATCTCCCTGGGCATCCTGATTGAAACCTCACTCACCAATAAGGAAAATCGTGCCGCCATGGTCGACGGTCTCACCGATATGGTGCGTCATCTGAGCGATGACGACGAAGCGTTTATTCTCACCTACGATCACAACCTGGTCTTTGAACAAGACCTGACCAGCGATCCCCATCAACTTGAGCAAGCGATGGAAGACATCCAGCCGCAAAAGGGAGCGGTTCTCGACGATGCCATTGCCTTCGCCGCGGGCCACCTATCTCGCATCGCGAAATATCCCAATCGCGTGCTGCTGGTGATCTCCGATGGGCGCAACGTGGATAGCCATGCCTCGCCCCTGTAAACATCGGCGGAGATTAATGCTGCGGGCGTACGGATCTACTGCATTGGGATGAATGTAAGCCAAAGCGAGTGGCAATATCGCCTACAGGCGCTCTCCTCCAGCACCGGGGGCCGCTCTGAATTCATCAACGATCCCAAGCAATTCCGCAACGCAACCAAAACCATCGCGCAGAACATGGGCGTCGACTTCCGCTTCTGACTCCGGGAGACTTCACCGGCGATGATTGGCTCCTTCCAGAGGCACGGAAACCTTCATTCTCGTACCGCTGCCGGGTGTGCTCTCTGGAGTGATGGTTCCCCCATAAGCCTCAATCAGCGCCTTGGAAATCGCCAGACCTAATCCGTATCCACCGGTATCGCGCGCCCGCGAGCTGTCTCCGCGATGGAAGCGTTCGAACAGATGTCGCAGCTCCGACTGTGAAATTCCCGGGCCATGATCTTCCACTTCCACCACGCCTCGCTGACCGTTCGTCTGCAAGCGCAACTGTACCGTCTGACCGGGAGGGCTGAAGCGAATCGCATTTTCCAGAAGATTCGACCAGACCAGTTCCAAATCGTCTGGGTCGGCGCGCATCGGCATTGCGCCATTGCTGGCGAAGTCAAGGGTGACATCGCGTTCCCGGGCCAGGGACTTCGAGCGTTCGATTGCACTCTCGCAGGTGGCAGCAACGTCGATGGTTTCCAGGTCGCGGCGGGCGCTGCCGGCCGCCCATTGTTCAGCCCGAGCCAGGCGCAGCATCGAGTGCAAAAGCTTTTCCAGACGCGCCATGTCGTCCAGCGCCAGTTCCAGGCCGGCGCGATATTCCTCGGCCGCTCGCGGACGCTGCAGCAGCGATTGCAGCGTCGACTTCAAAATCGCAACCGGCGTTTTCAGCTCGTGCGCGGCGTTGGCCAGAAACTCGCGCTGCTGGGTAAACGCGCGATGCAAGCCCTCGAGCATGGCGGTCATGGCCTGGGTCAGCGGCGCGAGTTCGGTGGTATCGCGCGCGGCCTCACTGGGATTCAGCTCCCAGTTGGCGGTTGAAATCGCCGCCGCACTACTGGTCAGTTCGGCAAGCGGGCGCAATCCGCGGCGCAATCCCCATACTGCCAGGACAACCGTAATCAAAAGCAGCAATGTGCTCCCGGCAGCGATGTATAGGCCGGTATAAGCCACCGCACGTGTCATCTCCCCGGTGGGCGCGGCATAGGTTACTGTCAGGACGTCAGTCGAAGGCGCGTCGCCCTCGCGATCCAGGACCGGCAGATTTTCCAGGCGCACCGCGCGATAGCGAATGCCGTCCAGCAGAAAATTCACCGCCTGCCGGTCTTTCTTCGGCATAAGATGGAGATCGGCCGGCCAGTTCGGCGACTGCGCGATCAACTGACCATCGTTCGCCGTCACCCGGTACAGATCGGGATGCTGCCGCTCCAACGAAGGAGGCACCAGATCGTCCTCGAAGATGAGCTTGGGATGAGGATCTTCGGAGTAGCGTACCAGCGCCGCGACGCTCATGGCGCGGCCGTGCAATTGGGCATCGAAAGCGTTTCGTAGTTGCCGCCGCGTGAAATACAGTGCGACACAAACCAGCCCCACCGCCAGCACCAGCTGAGAGATCACGACCACGGCGATCAATCGGCGCTGTATGGATGTCTTTGGCATTTCACCCTGGATCTCAACCGCGGAGCATGTAGCCCTGCCCGCGCAAAGTGTGAATCAGTCTGGTCTCCCCGCTATCATCCAACTTACGGCGCAAGCCGGAAATGTAAACCTCGATCACGTTGCTGAAACGTTCCCAGTTGAAATCATAGAGATGTTCCAGCAACTCGGTCTTGGGCACCACTGCGCCCGGCCGATGAGCCAGATACTCGAGCACGCGATACTCCATTGCCGTGAGGCTGATGACCTTGCCCATGCGCCGCACCGTAAGGTCGGCGGTACTGATTTCCAGGTCGCCGATCTTCAACACCGCTGCACTCTGGCCCTTACCCCGGCGAATCAGAGCCTTAGCACGCGCCAGCAATTCACCCAGATCAAATGGCTTGGCAACGTAGTCGTCTGCACCGGCGTTGAGCAGGGCGACGACCGATTCTTTCTCATCGCGCGCAGTCAGGATCAGCACCGGAACGCCCGATCCACCGCTGCGCACCCTCCCCAGCAGGCTCAGGCCGTCCAGCTTCGGCAGCATGAGATCGAGAACGATCAGATCGTACGGATTTGCCTCGGCCAGGAAGAGGCCTTCCTCGCCATCGAACGCCACGTCCACTGCGTAGCCGGCACTTTCGCGCAAGCTGCGCGCGATATTCTCCGCCAGGCGGCGCTCATCTTCAACGATCAGGACGCGCATAGTGCCTCTATCCTAATGCCGTCAACCTTAGAGCAGCGAACCTGAACCTGACCTTAATGAGGATGACGGCGAAGAATATTCAAGGCCGAAATGCAAAACACCGCGTCGTAAGCGGGCTTAAGAATGGAGAGATAAGAAGAAGGGGCTGCCCGAATCCAAGCAGTCCCTCCGGCTCCCACGGGGATTATGCGGTCAGCCGCAGGAGCTTGCCGAGGGTAATACGAGCAACCTTAAGCCAAACTTAAATGTGGTGCCCACGGTGAAACCGGTTGCCCGCTCCTGCCGATTAGGACTTTCCTTCCAACTTCGCCGCACGTCGGCCCTGTCGGTTGCCCGATCGGCGGCTAAAAGGCTATAATTCTTGTTCACCCAGCCAGTTTGGCAATCTTCTGGAGCTAGTCATGGCACAAGTTTGTGAAATCTGCGGCAAACGTCCGCAGTCGGGAAATAACATCAGTCACGCTCATAATGTGAGGCGTCGCCGCTGGAACGTCAATTTGCGACCTGTCCACGCCAAGGTCAAGGGTGGTAGCAAGCGCATGCGGGTTTGCACCAGCTGTCTGCGCAGCGGCAAGGTTACCAAAGCCTAAACCCTCCGGTCCTCGGATTGTATCCCCTCCCGCCGGAGGGGGTTTTCATTCGTTCACGACCACGGCCGCTGTGGTCAGCGTCCAGCCTCCGTAGGGACGGCAGAATTCCTCAACGGACTCGCTAAATCTTGCTGCGCATTTCAAGGGTTGTGCTTTTCTTCAGAAAAACCATACCCACCGCGATTCCCACCATCGCTCCGACCACTACGTCGCTGGCATAGTGATAACCGTCGTAAACTGCGCCCACGCACATTAGAAGAATGGGGAACAACAACCACGGCGCCAGTCGCGGCAAGTACCGGTAAGCGAACATCAACACCACAAATGCCAGCATGATGTGAGCGCCGGGAAATGCGTTTCCGTGTACCCCCGCATTGTTCTGCACGCCGCGAACCAAGTGCTGGAACAGTCCGGGATGGGCGCTGCCGATTTGTTGTACTCCGGCGAGATTGGCAGGGCTTCGCGTCGGGAAGAGCAAGTAGGTGGCATAGCAAATTACGTAGCCGACGCTCAGCGCGTCCGTGAGCCTGCGAAATGCGTTTGGGAATGGCGGCCGCTCACGCCAGGCCCAAAACATGCCTCCCACCACGGGGTATAGCGGATAAAACGCGACATAACCGAACTCCAGAAATTCCACCAGCCAGTCTGTCGCGCGCAGATGCATCCACTCCATTGGCGACGCGGAAAAAAGACGTGACTCGAACCCCATCACATATTGGTTCTGCCAGTTAGTGCGTATTGCGAGAGACAGGAACGAAACTTCTTCGAACACGGTAATGAACAGCAAAGCCGGCAGCCAGTCGTGGGCAAATGCCCACTCGCGGCTATCTCCCTGCTTGCGCGCGAGCAACAGGATCGCCGCAATCGCCAGCACGTTCCACACTACGTAGCCGGGCCAATGCTCTCCACCCGATCATGCCGGACGCATACCAGTGCCGTCAGCACCAGGTGCACCGCGACGTAGATGCGGTCGGTGAGGTTCATCCAGATTTTGAAACGGTACGGTGTTACGCCAGCGCGATCACCTCGATTTCGACCAGTACATCTTTCGGCAGGCGAGCCACCTCCACGGTCGAGCGCGCCGGCGGCGTTTCCGTAAAATGGCGGCCATAGACTTCATTCATCGCGGCAAATTCCGCCATGTTTTTCAGGAAAACCGTCGTCTTGACTACCTGCTCCATCGAGCTGCCCGCCGCTTTCAGAATGCCTCCCACATTTTGCAGCACGCGCTCAGTTTGGGTGGCAACGTCGCCCTCGACTAATTGCTGGGTCGACGGATCCAGCGGGATCTGTCCGGAGAGAAATAAAAATCCATTGGCCTTGATGGCTTGCGAGTAAGGGCCGATCGCCTTGGGCCCGTCGGGGGTCGCGATTACGTCGCGCATGAGTCCTCCTGCCGTGAGTCTATTTCGCATTCGATTTTCGCACAGTGTTGGGCAACGCATAGGTCAGGAGTTTGTTGCGACGGCCAGCCCGCATGCCCGGTTTCACGCGTGCGCTTTCGCCACCGTTTCTGGCATACTGGAGTCACGCAGTAATGGCAGGCTACGGAATGAGCGATGTTCGGATCGTGTGGGCTTTTAGAGCATGCCTTGGGTAAGGGCCGAAGAGCTCGCGTCTAAGCCCCATAAATAGTCAGGCGGCTATCTCAGAAAGTTTTTTCGGCGGCTTCATTAGAAGATTATTCGCCTGATCGCTTCTAGGGATGACAATAACTTCCAATCCGCAGGCGGCCGATTCTCCAGAAGTACGCCGTTACAATCGCATTCAGCGTTGGCTGAGTCTGGCCGACGCGGTGATCGGCTTCGCGCTGCTGGTGGTCTTGCTGGTCACGGGATGGACCGGCAAACTCCGCGACTGGTCATATCTGGGCGCCAGTCAGCATTATTTCTTCGCCGTTTTTCTGTATGTCCTGATGTTTTCCGTCATTGCCAAAATCCTGAGCGCGCCCTTCGACTTCGTCGGCTTTCGTCTGGAGCGCCAATATCATCTGTCCAATCAGAAGCTGCGCGGCTGGCTTTGGGACGAGTGCAAGGGATGGCTGGTCTCGCTGGTTATCGGGACCATCGTGGTCGAACTGGTGTACTCCATCATTCGCATCGCTCCCCAGCGCTGGTGGATTATCGCCTGGGCCGTCTTCGTCGGGCTGTTCCTGCTGATGGCGCAACTCGCGCCCGTGGTGTTAATGCCGATCTTCTATAAGTTTGAGCCGCTCAACAACGACGGCCTGCGCGATCGGCTGACGAAACTCGGTGAGCGTGCGGGCACGCGGGTGCGGGGCGTCTACGAATGGAAGCTGTCGGAGAAATCGAACAAGGCCAACGCCGCGCTCACGGGCATGGGATCGACGCGCCGCATTATTCTTTCCGACACTCTGCTGCAAAACTACAGCGACGATGAGATCGAAGCGGTCCTCGCCCATGAACTCGGGCACCACGTCCATAAGCACATCCTGAAAGGCATCTTTACTCAGGTCGGCATCACGTTTTTTGGCTTCTGGCTCATCAATTTGGTGCTGCGCTTCGTGATCGCCAAAGACTGGTTCCCAGCGCTCGATCCCAGGCTCTACGATTTCGCCAACCTGCCGCTCATCGTCCTGGTGGCGACGGTTCTGGGATTTCTGCTGATGCCCGCTTTGAATGCACTTTCGCGCCACCACGAACGCGAAGCCGATCGGTACGCCTGGGAAAACACTCCTGCTATCTCACCGTTTATCACCTCCATGCAGAAGCTGGCCGACCAGAACCTGGCAGAGCGCGAGCCGAACAAGCTGATCGAGGCGCTATTCCATTCTCATCCCTCGATCGGCAAGCGAGTCGCCGCCGCCGAAGCATGGGCCAGCCAGCAGCCGCAGACCGTGGGGGTAAAGTAGAGGCATGGGGCGCATGGGGCAGATTAACGTTGAGGGATGCTTGTGGTTTTGCGGCTTGGCAACACTAGTTGCCAGCGCTTCCGTTCTTCCTCCTCTCGACAGCCGACAACCCGTAAATCCGACTGTTGGCTGGCTGTGCGTCGGTGGCCCAGCGGCGTTTCCCACCGCAGTCTGCCTACATTTGTGTAAGGCGTGGCGCAGAGTGCCCGCCGTGAGCGATCGCAGAGAGTATTTGGCCTGGATGATCTTCGCTACACTGGTAGTACTCTCGCTACTCGCGGTGTGCGTCTTCGGAATCTTGCGATATTGAACAGTTGAACCTCGGGCTTTACTTCCACTCACCATATGATTTGTCATCCCGAGCGCAGCGAAGCGGAGCCGAGGGATCTGCGGTCCGTCGCCGAGGCGGGTCAGCTTTTCCATTCGCCCGCCCAGTCCCACGCGTCAGAGGATGAACTTCCGGTTCGCCGAAACCGCAGGTCCCTCCGCTCGGGGTTGAAGCCCTCGGTCGGGATGACAGTTGGCGGTTGGGAGCTCCTGAGCGCTACTTTGTCCGTTGCAGAATCCCCTCCACCCGTCTTAGATCTTCTTCCGTATCCACTCCCACAGTGTCGTATGGCGTTTCCGCGACATGGATCGCCAAGCCGTGATCGAGAAACCGCAACTGCTCTAGCCGTTCGTCGCGCTCCAGTTCCGACTCCGGCCACCCACAGAACGAATCAAGCACGGCTTTGCGATAGGCGTAGAAGCCGAGATGCTTGTAGTAGCAGACGGCTCCGGTGCGATCGCGATTGAAGGGTATCGTGGCTCGTGAAAAGTACATGGCGCGGCCATCCAGCGCAGTCACAACTTTGACGGCATTGGGATTGTCGACATCCTCGGCCGAACACGGCGTCTTCAGGGTGCCGACTTGAACGTCATCTCGCCCCATGAGACTTAGCAATGCATCGAGATGCTCGCGCCGCGCCAGCGGCTCGTCTCCCTGCACATTGACATAAACATCCGCCTCCACGGTTTGCGCAACTTCATGAACCCGATCCGTTCCACTGCGGTGTAGCGGAGAAGTCAGCCGATAGTTCCAGCCATTCTGCTGGCAGACGGCGGCAATCTCTTCCGAGTCAGTTGCGACAATCACGTCGCTTAGCAGCCGGCAATCAGCGGCAGCCGCATAGACATGGGCAAGCATCGGCCTGCCGCAGATCTCTCGCAAAATCTTGCGTGGCAGGCGCGTGGAAGCCAGTCGCGCCGGGATAATTGCGATAGCCTTCATCCGCTTAGTTTCAAGGTGCGGCGGGCAGAATAGCAAGTACGAGTTTTCTCAACAAGGTCGCAATGGTAAGGCCGCCACTGCGCCTGCTAAGTGTGGCATCGGGCCCAGCCTTTCGAAGCCGATACCTGACAGCGCTCTGCTCACCTTTCCGTTACCGCCTCGTCGAACACCATGTCGTAACTCCCCAGCAAACAAGCATGGGATCGCCGCCGGTCAAACATATTTTTCCACCGATGGTGGTTCGTAACAATCAGCGCCCCTCACGTTCGCAGGTGATCAGCCCCCGGACTTGAGCAGCGCGCGGCAGGTCTGTGCCCGCAATACTTAAGTAGGAGAACAGAGAACATGAAAGCCTGGATTGTCCGCGGATGGAAAGCTTGTGGTAAGCAGCGCGCAGCGATTGCGCTCACGCTGGTGCTGACCGCTTCCTTCTTTGCCTACACCTCATTCGCCCCCGTGCGAGCCGCGGTTTCCTCTAATACCGCGCCGCTCGATGACAGCAAAATTGGAGCTCTGCTCTCGCTCGACCAGGCTATGGAAGCCGTGGCTGCCCGCGTAACGCCCGCGATTGTGAACGTCGCCGTGACCTCGCGTGCCAAGTCCCAGCCCGTGGCTGAAGGTATTCCCGACGAGATGCAGCGCTTCTTCGGACAGCAATTTGGCCAGGGCATGCAGCCTGAGCAGCCGCGGATCGAGCACGGCATCGGCAGCGGCGTTATCATCTCGCCCGACGGCTATATCGTTACCAACAATCACGTCGTCGACGGCGCCACCGAGATCAGAGTCACTCTCAGCGACCGCCGCATTCTGACCGCGAAGCTTGTCGGTACGGACCCGCTCACCGATCTGGCCGTCATCAAGATCGATGGCACCAACCTTCCCAACATTCCGATTGGCGATTCCTCCCAGCTGCATCCCGGACAAACCGTGCTGGCCTTCGGCAATCCCTTCGGCTTCCGCTTCACCGTCACTCGCGGCATTGTGAGCGCGTTGAACCGCCCCAATCCTTACTCTGACGATCCCCACAAGCCCGGACAATTCATCCAGACCGATGCGGCCATTAATCCCGGCAACTCGGGTGGTCCGCTGGTGAATGCTCACGGCGAGGTAGTCGGCATTAATACCTTCCTGGTCTCACCCTCCGGCTCGTTCTCCGGAATGGGCTTTGCCATTCCGACCCAGATCGTCACTCCCGTGGTCGACTCGCTGGTTCGCTACGGCAAAGTGAGCCACGCTCACATGGGTGTCGGCATCACTGACGTCACTCCGGAAAATGCGAAGTTCTTTGACATGAAGAACAACAACGGCGCCGTCATCACCCAGGTTGAACCGGATTCTCCGGGCGCTAAGGCTGGTCTGAAGGTGGGTGATGTGATCACCCAACTGGACGGCAAGAAAGTTATCGACGCCGGACAGTTGCAGATGGAAGTCGGCGAGAAGACGCCGGGAACCAAGATTACTCTTGAGGTCATGCGCGACGGCAAGAATGTCTCCGTACCGCTTACTCTGGAGGAAATGGATGCCGACCACAGCCAGAAGCTTAGTGCCGATAATAACGGGGACAAGCCGCGCTGGGGTTTGGGCATCGCGGACATCACTCCCGACGTTCGCCAGCAACTCCAGGCGCCGGATGATCTTCACGGCGCCGTAATTCAGCGTGTGGTGCCCGGCAGCCCGTCCGATGATGCCGGATTGCAGCCCGGGCAGGTGATAATGAGCGTGGATCGGCACGCGACCAAGAGTGCCTCCGACGTGCAGAAGGCCCTGGCCAGCGTACCCAAGGGGCAGGACGCTTTGGTGCTCATCTGGGCCAATGGCGGAAATACCTTCCGCGTATTGCACTCTCCCCAGGGAGCTTGATCTCCTACATTGAACTGCGCCGTACTTCGTCGGAAGCAAATTCCAATCGAAGTACGGCGCGGTTTTCAGTTCGGCGAACGCGCAAACTATCCGCCTGCGGTCTACCCTGTGGTCTACTTTGAAACCCATAGCTTCTTGCCTGCCGGGCTCTTGCTAATCAGCCATTAAGATCCTCTGCGTTCACAGTGAGCAATAAAAATGGCGGCCCGCGAGGGCCGCCAAAAGAGTGACAGTTTTGAGGGGAAAGTCTTTAGAACACCAGCTTGCCCTGGAACTGGATGATGCGTCCCGAAGGCAGACCAGTCGCGAACGAACCGTAAGGTCCGGTCGGCGGCGCGGTGGTGGCCGTAATCTGACCGAAGGTGCTATCTCCAATCGTGTCATCCGGGCTAGCAAAGTTCGGGTGGTTAAAGATGTTGTAGAAGTTAGCGCCGACACCGAACGCCAGCCTCTCCGTGAGCTTAAAGTTCTTGTTGATGGAGAAATCCGAGTCGAAGAACCCAGGACCACGGTAGGTGTTGCGGCGCTGGTTCGGGAAGCCCGGGTCCGGTACCCCAGTCGCTCCAGGTAAACCGTAGATCGGATTGTTGTTGACACCATTCGGATCCGTAAACGGTACGCACTGGCTAAATCCGTTGGTGCAACTGTTGTTCACATATTGGTTGATTTGCGCCACGCTGATGGTCGGCCCGTAATTCCCGATGGGGGTAAAGCCATCGATAATCGAGTAGGGTAGACCGGTACGCGCGAAGAAGTTCTGCGACAGCGTCCATCCGCCAAACGCACCGTTCGCCCACTTATTGCTGAACTTGAACGGGGTTTGCCAAACGTAACTGGCGCTGAAGTAGTTGCGGATATCGTAGTCTGAGTTGCCGTAGTTGTTGCAACGCAGACAGTTGGGATTGAGCTGGTACTGCAGCGACGTGTTGCCGTTATAGAGCAGCGTGGTACCGCCGTTCGATACCTCGTCCATGGTGTGACTCCAGGTGTAGTTAGCCTGGACGGTGAAGCCGTAGGTCACGCGCTGGCTGTAGGTCGCGGTCAATCCGCTGTAATTGGAGACACCGGAGCTTTGGTACTGCTGGAAGACACCAAACGAGCCGGTAGGAGCTGTGGTCGGCAAAGCACCGCTAAAGAGGGGCGGCAACCCAAATAGCGGTCCCTCATCGAATGCATTCAAGCCCTCGTTGAGGATGGGGATATGAACGCCATGGTTCCCGATGTACCCCAGAGCCAACGAGCTCTTGTCTCCGATTGCTTGCTGGATTCCGAGGCTCCATTGCTCGTAGTAAGGTGTATGCAAGGTACCGGACTCGTTGTTGAAGGCAGGCTTGCGGCAGCCAACTCCGTTAACCACGTTAACCGGGTTTGCACCATTCCAGGAAACACCGCTGTTGAATCCAGTCTGGATAGCAGCAGCGCAAGCGGCGGCGCTGCTCGCTGTGGTCGGATCAGCCCACTGCACTCCGCCCAGGCGTTCATCGACGCTCTGGGGCATGTTCTTGATGTAGGAGTCGACCACGAAGGCCGGCAGGGCATCGTAGAAGATACCGAAGCCGCCGCGGACGACAGTTTTATCGCTGCCACCCGGCGACCAGGCGAAGCCGAAGCGGGGCGACGTGTTGATCGTATCCGTCCCCTGGTAAATTTGGTGACGGCCATTATCCACGATCTGGTTGTAGGGGGTGGTGCCGTCAGGGTTCAGCAGCCCAGAATTGATCCCCTGCTGGAAGCTTCCGAAGCCGATTGCACCGCAATTCAACTGGCAGACGGGATTGGAGTTGTGTTCAAAACGGAGAGCCAGGGTGAGCTTCAGGCTCTTGTTTACGCGCCACTCGTCCTGTCCGTAAATACCGATTCCCCACAGCGCGATAGGTTGGGTTAGACGGCTCGGGAAATCCTGCCGATATTGCAGCGAGGTTCCGTCAAAGAGGCCGCCGGGTCCAATGCTGCTGATCAGGATTCGGGGATTGGTGTAGGTTCCGAAGGTGTAGTCGGTAATATCGTAACGCCGGAAGTTGGCGCCGAACTTCAAGGCGTGCGCTCCCTTAATCAGAGAGAAGTCATCCACGAATTGATACTGGGTGACGTTCCGCCCCTGGGGGAAGTCGAACGCCAAGCCGCCTACTTCGGTCAGGTTGACGCCGTCGGGGTAAACGTCCATCGGGAAGCCCGCGCAGCAGTTGCCCTGAGTGAAGATCGCGCGATAGTAGCTACCCGCGTAGATGAAGTTGTTGGTGGCATTGGGGCTGAGTACGTGTGTCCACTGCCCCTGGCCGTCATATGCCGGCTGATAGCTGGCCGCGTTGAACGCGGAGTTGATAGGATCGGCAAACGTGTCTTGCGTGCCCTGATCGAGGCGCACTCGCCAGAACAAGTGGTCCTTGTCGGAGAGGTTGTAGTCGATGCGT
The DNA here is from genome assembly GCA_049695855.1 of Candidatus Korobacteraceae bacterium. GTDB lineage: Bacteria > Acidobacteriota > Terriglobia > Terriglobales > Acidobacteriaceae > Bog-257. The sequence goes on from JBAVSY010000135.1 coordinate 40,347, forward strand.
CCGGAGACGATGAATTCGGTTCCCGGCAGGGCAGGCGAAGCCTGATACTGCCCGATACAGTTACCGACGATGGGAGCGCCGCAGCCGCCATCTCCAACTCCAAAAGCGGTCGAGCCCGCAGCATAACCAGGAGCGTTCTGGAACAGGTTAAAGTACTTCGTATAGAGCGGCAGCGATGCTGGGTCATTGACAGCCAGATTGGCCAAGGTGCCGGCTATGAAATTGGGCGTTGGCGCGAACACCGGTTGGGTGGAAGGCACAATATAACGAACGCCTTCGTTATCCAGGAAGAAGAAGAGTTTGTCCTTCTTAATCGGTCCGCCGATCGATGTTGCCCACTCGTTGTTGTTGGCGAAGGGACGCGGCGCGCCGTTCAGGATGTTAAACCAATCGTTGGCATCCAAGGAGCCGCCCGTCCACCAGTACTCAAGGTTGCCGTGGAACTGGTTGGTACCGGACTTGGTGACATAGTTAATCTGCGCGCCCGCCTGTTGACCGTACTGGCCAGAGTAAGCGTTGGTGATAACTGTAGCTTCCTGCAGATCGTTCTTACCCAGCGTCAAGTTGGTGGCGCCGGAATTGTTCAGGTTCAGGTAAGGATCCATATCGTTCTCACCGTTTACCGTGAACAGGTTGGAAGTGCCAGGAAGACCGGAGCTAGTGAAGTTGCCATAACCGCCGCCGACGTTCATCGCCACGCCCGGCGCCGTCTGGGCAACATAGGTGAGATCGTTACCGCCGTTCGGCTCGTTTTGAATGATCGCCGAATTGAAGTTGGTGGAGAGGTCGGCATTGTCGGCCTGTACCAGCGGCGCTGTCGAGGTTACTTCCACCGTCTGCGAATTGGACCCGACGGCCATTTTTACGTCGGTGACGGTCGCCTGGCCGATGTTTACGCTGGTCTGTGTTTCAGATTTACTGAAGCCGGAAGCGCTCACACTCACAGTGTAGCTACCTGGACTCAGTAGAGAGAAACGATAGGTCCCATTGGAACTGGAGGTAGTGCTACGCGTCGAGCCGTTGGCATTGCTCTTCAGCATAACTGAAGCGCCAGACACGACCGCGCCGCTGGGATCTGTAACCGTACCGGTAATATCGCCCGTAACCAACGATTGGGCCATCAATGACGGCGCCATCACTGCGGCGATTACCAGCAACGCCAAAATTCCGGTAATCAGTTTCCTTAGTTTCATATCTCCCCTTCAACGTGACTTCGGGTGGGTTCTGGAGAATGTTTTCTGGCCTCATCCGTCGATGAACCCCGAACCGACTTCCTAAGGGAGTCCATCACGGACAAGGCAAGGTCCGCTTGATAGGAGTGCAACACTTCTTCCAACTGCACCGAGTATTGTAAGTTACTGAAAACACTGAAGTATTTGTTTAAAAACATCGCAATCTAATACGTAATGGTACTACTTTTCATATATTGTTGAAGAATATGATTCTATTTATTGTAGAAAGCAGCTTTTTGTTTCTAAAACGGGGGCGATAGTTGAGCGAAAACCTGCTCGCCCCAGACCGGCAGTAAACAGAAAAATGGCGGCCCAGATGGGCCGCCGAAAGGGAGCAGTTTTGAGGGGAAAGGGTTAGAACACCAGCTTGCCCTGGAACTGAATGATGCGTCCCGAAGGCAGACCGGTGAAGAAGGAGCCGTAGGGCCCGGTCGGGGGCGCTGTAGTTTGCAGTACCTGACCGAAGTTGGCCGCTCCAAACGTGTCCACCGGCGACGCGAAGTTCGGGTGATTGAACACGTTGTAGAAGTTCGCGCCCACACCGAAGGCCAGCCGCTCGGTCAGCTTGAAGTTCTTGTTGATGGTGAAGTCCGAGTCGAAGAACCCGGGGCCGCGGAACTGATTACGAATCTGGTTGGGGAACACGGTCGCACCGTTAGCCGTGGCAAATCCCCCCGCAGACAGGCAGCCGGTTCCGTATTGGTTACAGGCTCCCTGTCCGTTTCCAACCACTTCGGCCGGGAAGTACGGGGTGCCGGAATAATTGTTGAGGCCCGCGCTGCTGTCCAGAACCGTCAACGGCAGTCCGGAGCGGGCGAAGAAGTTCTGCGAGATCGTCCAGCCACCAAACGCACCGTTCGCGAATTTGTTGCTGAACTTGAACGGTGTGTTCCAGACAAAGGACGCGTTAAACGAGTTGCGGATGTCATAGTCCGCGTTTCCGTAGTTGCTGCAAGCCAGGCAGAAGGGATTGATCTGGTATTGCAGACTGGTAAGGCCGTTATAGGGCGTTCCCTGAACTCCATTATTGGAAACTTCATCCAAAGAATGGCTCCAGGTATAGCTGGCCTGGACGGTAAATCCATACGTCAGACGTCGCTGATAGCTGGCCGTCAGTCCGTTGAAGTTGGAAACCGCACCAGAATAGACCTCCGCGGTGGTTGAAAAATTACCGCTTAGTGGCGCGCCCGGGATCCCGCCGTTCACCAACCCCGAAGCGGTGAAGGCATTGGGATAGTTGGTTATCGGAATGTTGATTCCGTGGTTGCCGACATAGGCCAGGGTGAAGGAACTCTTGTCATCCAACTGCTGTTCCAGTTGCAAGCTCCATTCCTGGTATCGCGGGGTGTGGAACGTTCCGATAAAGCTATCCACGCTGGGGGCTGAGAACCCTGTGGGGACAGAAGCGCTCAACGAGTTGAACGAAGCACCGCTGGCGAAGCCGCTCCGGATGGCTGCAGCCGAAGTGGAGGCCATACTCCAGGCACCCGCGGGAGTGGTGTTATCTGCCCAGGGGACGCCAAACAGAACTTCGGGAACGAGGTTGGGCAAATTGGTCATGGAGTTATCGGCGTAGATGGACGGGAAGGCATCGTAGAAGATGCCAAAGCCGCCGCGAAGGACAGTCTTATCGCTGCCGCCGGGTGACCAGGCAAACCCGAAGCGCGGCGCCCAATTGATCGTATCCGTGCCCCGGAAGGTGCCCGCTTGGTTAGCCGTAATCATCTGGTTGTAGGGAGTGTTGGGATCCGTACTGGTCGCCACGAATGGGCTGGTCAAGTACGAAGCGCAATTCAGGTTGCAATTCGGGTTGGAGTTGTGTTCGGCACGGATGGCCAGCGTGAGTTTCAGGCTCTTGTTTACCCGCCACTCGTCCTGGGCATAGACTCCGAGGCCCCAAAGAGCGACCGGCTCGGTGGCTCGGCTGGGGAAGTTCTGCGCGAATACTGCCGCTACGCCGTCGTAGAAGCTGGGAACGTCGCTAATAATGGTTTCCGGATTGTTAAGGATGCTGAACGTGTAGTCGGTGAGGTCATAGCGGCGGAAGTTGCCGCCGAACTTCAAGCTATGCGCCCCCTTGGTCCACGAGTAATCGTCCACGAACTGGTACTGGGTTACGTTGCGTCCTTGGGGGAAGAGGAAGAGATTGCCGCCCATGTTGGTCACGCCGATACCGGACAGATCGACGGTAGTTGGAAACACTGAATTCGCACCGTCGGTCTGGGTGAAGATAGCCCGGTAGTAGCTGCCGGCATAAATGAAGTTGTTGGTGGCATTGGGACTGAATACGTGGGTCCACTGTCCCTGGCCATCATAAGCCGGCTGGTAGCTGGCGGCGTCGAACGACGAACTAATAGGATCGGCATAGGTCGCCTGCGTACCATGGTCCATACGTACCCGCCAGAACAAGTGGTCCCTGTCGGAGAGGTTGTAGTCCACGCGGCCGCTGATGATGTATTCCGTGCCCGGCAGAGCAGGCGTCGCTCCATACTGCTCGAAGCAGTTGCCGGTGAACGTGGTGAGGGTTCCGCAACCCGTGCTGCCGGGTATGGGCGATTGATTGGCATATCCTGGGGCGGCTGCATAGAGGTTAAACATCTTGGAATACAGTGGAACTTCTGCTGAGTTTACAGTTGCCAGGTTAGCCAGGGTCGCAGCCGCAAACCCCGGAGTAGGAGAAACGACGGTCTGGGAAGAAGGAACGATGTAGCGAATTCCTTCGTTGTCCACGAAGAAGAAGAGCTTGTCCTTCTTGATCGGCCCGCCGAAGGAATCTGCCCACTCGTTGTTGTTAGCGAAAGGACGGGGTGTCCCGCTCAGGTTATTGAAATAATCGTTGGCATCCATCGCGCGGCCGGTCCACCAGTACTCGGCATTGCCGTGGAACTGGTTGGTGCCCGACTTGGTCACGTAGGAAACCTGCACGCCGGCCTGCTGACCGTACTGGCCTGAATAGGCGTTGGTAATGACGGTTGCCTCTTGCAGATCATTTCTGCCGAGAGTCAGGTTGGTAGCGCCCGAATTGTTGAGGTTCAGGTACGGATCCATGTCGTTCTCACCGTTGACCGTGAACACGTTGGAGGTAGCCGGCAGACCCGAGGTCTGGAAGTTGCCGTAACCCATACCGGTATTCATGTTTACGCCGGGCGCGGTCTGCGCCACGTAGGTAATGTCATTGCCGCCGTTCGGCTGATTGGCGATCATGTTCTGATCGAAGTTGGTAGACAAGTCGGCATTGTCCGCATTCACCAGCGGGGCCGCACCTGTGACTTCAACCGTCTGCGAGTTTGAGCCCACCGCCATCTTGATGTCGGCGATGGAGGCCTGCCCAACGTTGACTTGGGCCGTGCTTTGCGCCTTGCTGAAGCCCGGAGCAGTTACGGTTACTGTATAGCTGCCTGGGCCAAGCAGCGAGAATCGGTAGGTTCCATTGGAACCGGTGGTCGCATTGCGGGTCGAGCCATTGGCATCGCTCTTCAGCATTACCGAGGCTCCGGACACGACCGCGCCGCTGGGATCGGTGACCGTGCCGGTAAGATCGCCCGTCACCAGCGACTGCGCCATCAACGAGGGCGCCATCACTGTGGCGATCACCATTACAGCCAGAATTCCGGTGATCAATCTTTTTGCTGTCATATCTCCTCTCAGATACCTCAAACCTTCGTGAGTTGTCAGAACCTGCCGCAATTGTCTGAAGCTTTGCAGGGCCTTACTCGAGTCAATCTCATCAGCGCATTTTGGTTGGAACAGGCTCACGACATACTTTGCGATTACATGTGCAAGGCTGCCGCCAATTGATTCATTCAGTAGTTACTAGCAGTTAGGGAGAACATATGATCGAGACTCTATGACATAACGGAAGCAGATGACCGTACTCAACGCCACGTTAACGTAGCTCGTCATACATCTTTGTTAGCCGGTCACAGGTTGTTGTAAGCTCGCAACCAATAAAGCCTAAGATATGGGTAGATATGAAATTACAAAGGTTACTGATCCTTTGTGGCTTTGTGTAGACCACAGTCGCGAATAATTCTGAGGCAGCCCACAACTACTACGGGCGCATTGAAGAGATAACCACAAGTAGGATAACTACTGAGCCAGGGACGAGTATAGTGTATGCAGAAGTCGGTTAGTCAAACGGCAGAGGTTGTTACGAACGCTGCTTGATCAGGGACAAAATGCAGTTGGCGAGGCAACCTTTAAGGTTGAGCAAAACCATTCGTACCGAGCCAGGAAACTGCGAGATCCTTCAGGTTTTTCTTATAAGTCCGGGTGACCGTATATTCTTTCCCACCTTTCAGTCGAAGAACATATTCCCCCGTCACCCAGGGCTGGATCTCTTCCACATAAGCGACGTTGACCAGTACTGATCGGTGAATGCGAATGAAGCCGTAAGGCTTCAGTTTTTCCGCCATCTCCGAGATAGACTCCCGTAACAGGCAGGATCCCGTGTCTCGCTGCAGCAGAACATAGTTCCCCTCGGCATGGACGGCGATCACCTCAGCGGGATTGATGAAAAGGATTCTTCCCTTGGCTTTGATGGCAATTCGGGCGGACCGGCGTTGGGAGGCGGTCTGAAGCCGGGGCAAGGCTTCCACCAGTTTCGCGGCTCGCTCGCCGGCGGTTCTGCGAAATGCCACGTCAAGCGCTTCGTCGATCCTCTCGTTGGAGAATGGCTTTAAAACATAATCGACCGCATGGTTCTCGAATGCGGCTATCGCATGTTCCGCATGTGCCGTCACAAATACGACGGAGGGTACCGGCCGGTCGCTCTCTTTTAGTCGTCCCATAAACTCAACCCCTGATATCTCAGGCATGTTGATGTCCAGCAAGAGGACGTCGTAGGAGTTATGGTCCAGCCTTTCCAGGGCCTCGATGGCATCACTGGCCAGGTCGAAACTCTCGACGTCATGCCTTATGCTCAGGGCGTTTGCCAAGGCGGTCTGCGCCAAGGGCTCATCATCAATAATCAATACGCGCATGATGTTCGGTCTCGCTATTGGTAATATCCGGCACGCGCGACTCACTTAACTGCTGCAAGCGCAAGGCCGGTAAGACCAGGGCTGCAGTTGCCACGCGATCGTCCCCTACCGCGAAGAAAAAGGTAGCTTCTTCTGCATACAGATGCCGCAGACGTGCCTCGGTGTTGCGCAAGCCCACTCCGGTTCCTTTAGGCCTTTTTCCTCCCACGCTGTTGCGAACTTGTAGCTCGAATAAGCCATTCCGCCTGCGCGAAGTGATTTCAACCCAACCTCTCTCGCGCGAGCCGGCAATGCCGTGCTGGATTGCGTTTTCTACCAACGGCTGCAAAATCAATTGCGGGACCAGCATAGGTTGCGTTTCCGGATCAATTCGCCACTCGACCGTGAGCCGCGCTCCGAAACGCATCTTCTCCAGATCCAGATATTCCCTTACGAACTTCACTTCCTCACGCAAGGGAATCAGGTCGGAACCGCTGTGTTGCAGGGCCGTGCGCAGCAGATTCGAAAGTTTGATGATCATCAACTTGGCGCTCTGGCGGTCGCTATCCATCAAGGTCGCGATGCCATGCAAGGTATTAAAGAGGAAATGAGGATGCAACTGCATCTTCAGAGCTTGCAGTTCGCTGGCGGCGAGTGCCTGCTGATACTCGTACCGTTCCATCTCCTGCTTTCGAGTTCGCTCGAAATATTCGTAGGCGTGAGCCGCCACCACCAATGCGATATAGATAGTAATAAGATCCGCAAATCCGCTTTGAATTACTTCGATGGGATTGTGTCCGGCGCGGGGAACATAGCGTTGCAATGCAGCGCTCCAAGGCGGCAACAGACACCAGCGAATGCCGGCGTAAAGGAACATAAAGGGCACTACGCCCAGGCAGTAGGCAAGCACGTAGCGCACAATGTGCCTGGCACTGGCGCTGTACCGGCGTACCACGTAGAAGATCGGAGGGGTCAGCAACGCGAAGGTGAATCCACGCGCCTCGGCCAGGCGGATCATGTCCAGAAACGACGACTTAATATTCAGAGACTCGTCGAAAATTCGGTATTGCCATCCCGTGAGCAGGGAAAGACCACACCAGATGCCAATCGATATCAGGTAGGCCTTGGCGATTTTTTGAGCTTTAATCCGCTCCATGTAACTAGCTTGTGATTCTATGCCTGGGGGCACGGTTGTTTGGTCATCAAGGGGTGAACCGACATAAAAAACGTTTGAACTCACTGCCGCTTGATATGAGTTCCTACGACTGGCTGTAGAGCCTAAGCTTCGACCGGCTTATAGGTGATCTATTCAAACGCCAGGTGACAAAGTATTTCCTACTTCTTGTCCCAGATTTAGTGTCGATAATGAATAACGGCTGGAAGACTGTCACAATTTCCCTCCTTCACCGATCCGCTTGCGCTAAAGTAGTAAACAGGAAGGGATAGTCTGCGAGATTTTCCAATGTACTGGACTGCAAATGCCGCGCCCGGGATAAGAGGCAAAATCTGTGCTCTTATCTTGCTCGTGGCACTATGCCTTACTCTTCCCGCTATGGCTCAGGTCGATCTCAAGGTACATCCGGCGCCTGATTTCGGATCAGGCGACGTATGGCTCGATCAGGGCGCGCCCGTTCCGCACCACATTTCTGACTATCGTGGCCACGTCGTGCTCATTGATTTCTGGGAGTACACCTGCATCAATTGCATTCGCGACTTCGGGGTGGTCAAGCGCTGGTACACCAAGTATCACCCCTACGGTTTTGAAGTGATTGGAGTGCACTTTGGCGAATTCAACATCGGCTTCAACGTGGACAATGTGCGGGCAGCGGCGCAGCGCTATCACCTGCCTTGGCCCGTGGTTGCCGACCAGGAAGGCACAACTTGGAAGGCCTATGCTTCCGAGGGCTGGCCCAATCGTTATCTCATCGATCCACAAGGCACCATCGTGATGAAGATCTTTGGCGAGGGCCATGATCGCGAGATGGAAACCAAGATCCGCGAACTGCTGGCGGTGGCCCATCCCGAGGTGCTGAAACTCCCTCTCGATCCCGAAGAAGACGCCGCCGCTCAGAAGTGCGGCATCACCACCCAGGAAACGTACGTGGGTGAGCTTTACGGGCGTGGCTCGGTAGATGACATGGGCGACCATCACGCCGGAGAGACTGTCGACTTCCTGCCGCCGCATTCACCTCCCGACGGCGGTGTAATGCTGGTCGGCCGCTGGCGGATCGAAAAGGATGGCGTCACTTCGGAAGGTCATGGAGCGGCGGCTGAGGTGCGGTACCACGCCCGATCGCTCTATGGCGTTCTCAGCCTTAATGGCGCCAAGGAAGTCCGCGTCAATCTCTTTCAGGATGGCAATCCGATGCCTAAAGAGAGCGCCGGAGCCGACGTGAAATTCGACAGTAAGGGAGCTTACGTGGAAGTCACCGAGGGACGCATGTACTATCTGGTGCGCACTCCCACCTTCACCGCCCACCTCATCTCACTGCAACCGGAGAGCTCCGGCCTGACGCTGCACTCGTTCACCTATGGCAATAATTGCCAACTCCAGGACCAGCCGTAGGCCAGCAGCTGAATCACGACAAAACCTCGGCCTACTCTAAGCCTCGTATTGCACCAGCGTTGCCATGCCCGCTTCCAGATGCCAAAGAACGTGACAGTGGACAAACCACAGGCCGGGATTATTGGCATCGAATTCCACGGTGACGCTATTCCGCCCCGGCACCAAAATCGTGTCCCGGAGGGCGCCGTTGAACCGCCGATCATTGATGGCCACCACCTGAAAGGAATGCCCGTGCAGGTGCATGGGGTGCGACATGGGAGTCTCGTTGACGAACTTCAAGCCCACTCGCTGCCCGGGCTTCACGCGTACCTGCGGTTGCTGGCTGCCCGGATTATTGACGTCAAACGCCTGACCATTGATGAGCCATTCATAGTGGCTCATGTTACCTTGCAAGCGCAAGACAGCAACCTGATCGGCGACTTTGTCCTTTAACGGCTTGGCGGCGGCCAGTTGGCTTTCCAGGCCAAGGGTCAAGAGTCCGGTGGAAGAAGCGTTTTTCACTGGCACCCGCTGAATTGGGGCACCGGAAGTAGCCAGCACAATCCCGGCTTGTTCAGTCGCAAGTTCCCGCAAAGCCAGTATTGGAAACGCTCCTCCATCCCGTGGAAGCTGCACTTTCACGTCAATGCGCTGCGCTATAGCCAGTGGAAAGCGAGTGCCTTGGATGGACTTAACGGGCATTCCATCCGTGGCGATCAGCTCACCGTTCAGGGCTCCCAGGTCGATGAAGAAATTTGTGCCGCTGCTGCCATTGATGATCCGCAAGCGCACCCGCCCGCCCTTCTCAACCTGCACCACCTCCGGGTCGATAAGCGTGCGATCGTTGGCCAGGTAGGCATCGTAATTTACATCATTGGCATCTGGCGCCGTTTTCAGGCTTTGCGAATTCTGCGCCGGGGTCGCGCCGCCTGTCCCTGACATGGTCAGCGGCTCTCCTTCGCCAATGACGGCTACGCCCTTCGGATTCTGCCGTAATCTGGCATAGATTTCCTTGGGCGGCGTGAAGCTGAAGTCGGATAGAAACAGCACCACCTCCTGTTCGTCGCGTGGCCGATCGGCCGGGTCGTGCACGATCAACGGAGCTGCCAGCAGGAAAGCCTCTTGCAATCCCTGATGGGAGTGCATCCAATGGGTGCCGGCGGGACGAATGGGAAAGTTATAAAAGGCGCTGGCGTCGGCACGGATCAGCGGTTGGGTTACCCCGGGAACGCCGTCCTCGGTGTTCGGTGGATGCAGTCCGTGCCAGTGGATCGCGGTGGGCACTGTGAGCTTGTTTTCCAGAGTCACCCGAAATGGTTCGTTCACGGCCGAACTCATACCTTGAGTGCCGTTCGGTTGCAGCAGTCCCAGGACGTTTGCTGCCTTCCCATTGATCTCCAAGGTACGTTTCGTGGCCCGGATTGTCGTGGCCAACGAAGCTGGCTGGGAACGCGGCACCGCTGGCTGCAGAAAATGAAGCGGGCCGGCAAAACTCCGGTCCGGTAGCACAGTACTGCCAATCAAAGCACCGAACGAGGTGGCCAGGAATTTACGGCGTGAGACCCCTCGACTCATTGGTTGATACCTCTCCGAAGAATCGCTTCCATTTTATGAGACCGCTGGCCCACAGGGAACACTCCATTTGCATGTCTGCCCGTCCGAAGCTCAATTCATTGTCTAGTAAACTGGATATGATCGCTTCCAGCCATGATACCTGTGGTTGGTAATGCGGTTGGTCTCCCTTGAGATTCAAAGGAAAGGTCAAAAAGGACTCACGTGATTGCAGTCTTCAAGATTTATGCGTTTCAGCAAGCGATCCTCATGATCGCGATGCTCTTCCTCTCTAGCGCCCAGTCTTTTGCGCAGACTTCTTCCCATCATCCCGCCAGTCCGGCGCAATCTTCGGAAGCGCAGTCCGCGGCAGAGTTAGCGCCCGGTAGCGCCCAGCTGATCACGCCGGAAGATCTGGTGAAGCTTCTGCAGTCGAGGGATGCAGTCAAGCCTCTCATCCTGAATGTCGGTCCCCACCTGCTTTTTCTCCAGGCACATATCCCCGGCTCCGAGTACATAGGCGCTGGCTCGGACACGCATGGCATCGAGCAATTGAGAGCCCGGGTAAAGTCGTTGCCGCGGGAACGGTTCATCGTTCTCTATTGCGGGTGTTGCCCATGGAGCCATTGTCCCAATGTCCGTCCCGCCTATAGCGAGTTGCACACCATGGGCTTTACCCACGTGAAAGTGCTCTACATTGCCGACAACTTCGGTACAGACTGGGTATATAAAGGCTATCCGTCGGTTAAAGAGCAGTAATTGTGGAGTAAGATGTTGGCAATTATAGATGCCATACTACTTGAATTCATGGAGCCCGAATGAAGAAATTAATCCTGATTGTTGTAGCGATTGTGTTGGCAATTGTCCTTTATAAAGCGGCTCGCCACCACACCGCCCAGACGGGAGCCGTTTCGGCTACGAGTCACTCTATAGCTCCTGACTTCGCGCTAACCGATCTGAATGGACAGGCGCTGGACCTCTCAAGTTACCGTGGCAAGGTGGTCCTTCTGGACTTCTGGGCAACTTGGTGTACCCCTTGCCGGGCTGAAATCCCCCATTTTGTTGAATTCCAGAACAGCTACCGCGATCAGGGATTGCAGGTGATCGGCATTTCAATGGACGATGACCTCAAGCCCGTAGGCCCATTCTATAAGGAGTACAAGATGAACTATCCAGTCGCCTTGGGAAGCGACAAACTTGCCCAAGCCTATGGAGGTATTCTCGGCCTGCCGGTGACATTCCTGATTGGCCGCGACGGCCACATTCAAGCAAAGTATGTCGGCGCAGTAGATATATCCACCATCGAGCAGGAAATCAAGTCGCTGTTACAGGCAAAATAATATTTTCTTTATGCCAATTTCTATCTGAAGTACTCAATCCCAAGGTGTGTGGGTCCGAATTAGAACGGCATCCGTATAGTCAGAATCCAACCACGGATATCGTTCATTTAGGGATGGTCTGATTAAGTGTAGGAGAAGTCCCGCAGCGGCTAAAGCCGACATGATTTTGCGCCACTTACGGACGGCCTGAAAGAGATTGTGTCTCAGCCCCGTGCCGCCGCTCCGCGGCTCATAATTATTTCCCACTTGACCCGGGGGCTTACGCCGCCCGGCTAACTTCATCCCGCCGCGTCGCGGCTAGTTTGATCGGTTATTCCACTCTTTATTCCCACCACAAGACTTTCTCCTCGGTCGTGACACAGTCTCTCTGAAAGGCCGTCCCCTTCAAATATTAGACTTAATCAGGGGTTCCTCAGCTCACGCCCCTCAGCGATCACCCAAAACCGGCCAATGGTAATCACCTGAAAACCGGCCAACGAGAATAACGTCCGGGACATTGACGCCCGCAGAGGCTTGTAGCCTCCGAGGGCATGGCCAATGTCTTGAACGA
>JBAVSY010000136.1:0-18746 GCA_049695855.1 Candidatus Korobacteraceae bacterium
TCGTTCAAGACATTGGCCATGCCCTCGGAGGCTACAAGCCTCTGCGGGCGTCAATGTCCCGGACGTTATTCTCGTTGGCCGGTTTTCAGGTGATTACCATTGGCCGGTTTTGGGTGATCGCTGAGGCTGACCAGTCAAATGGCGTGCTGGCCAGTTCGCCCATCTTTTTGAACGACGTTTCCCAGTTCGTCTTCGGGTACATCGTCGCAAGTGGTGACTTTTTGACGTTGTCTGCAAGCATCGGTGCGTTCTTGCTCATCTGTGCGAACGCGGCAAGCCCTTCCGGATAGAATCCGGTTTGGGCCATGACAGAGGAAATCACCACCAGGTGATCGACGACTTCGGGATGTCGTATAGCAGTTTGCAATGCGACACTTCCACCGAATGAATAGCCGACCAAATCAATTTTCCCCAGCTTCAGGTACGCGACCAGCGCTGCTACATCATCGGCCAGTGCTTCAATGCGGTAAGGACGATCGATGTCGGCGGTGTTTCCATGTCCTTGCAAATGCACCGCAATCACCTGACGGGACTTCGCCAGAGCATCGATATTAGTGCCAAAGCCTTCGAAAGCGGTGATTCCTCCGTGGAGCAGAACCATCGGCTTACCGTGGCCATGAATCTCGTAGTAGAGCTGCATGCCATGAATCGGTGCGTATCCAGTTTTACTTTCTGCGTTCCTAGGAACTCCTGACGCGCTAACTCCAGTGCCAGCGACACTCGAGAGCAGCACAGTTATGAGTGTCAGAATGTTATTTCGCATAGTCTTCTCCAGTAGCCAAGTTCTGCATGTTCGCTTGCGCCTGCCTTTACTTTATGTTCAGTAGCTCGGGCGGGTGGCCCATCTTTGCATTGCACCATTCTCACGGACGGTGCCCCATCCTTGCGTTTTTTGCAAGGGTGGGCAGCGATGCTGCCGGCGCAACTCCTGTCCGTTCTACACCGCCCCTTGTGTATGCCGTGGTCGTACTCGCCCTTCGCCTAGGCGAAGGACGGGGCACCCGCATCTGTGGTGGCTCCTGCCGTTTGAAGGCTGGGCCACCCGCCGATTAAGATTCGCGCGGCAGTATGTAGCGTTCAAAATCCTTCGAGGGCGAGAGCCGTGATAGGCCCACCGTTTGCGATGCACCTGCAAAGGATGGGCCACCCGGCTGGTGTCTTGAGCTTTACTTCTTGGGCCGCGACTCCGGCGGCACAAGACCTGCGAGGCGGTAGTACACAACCAGCTGGCCGTAGTGTTCACCGCTATGTTCGATGATGCCGTATGCTATGTCGAGAACGCGCGCTTTCTGATCACCGTATACAACAGTCTGCATCAGGCCTTTCTCGCCCTTTGACTGAATGGCAGCGGCGCCGTCGGCAACGGATTTCTTTACGAATGCGACGATGTCGGCCTTTGTTTTGTACTGGTCGCGCTTCGGATCTTCTGCCGCGGGAGGCTTGCGCCCCATCACAGGATTGGTGAAGTAATACATTGAACCCGCAGCATGCAGCAATTGCTCTGCGAAACTGCGCTGCGCGGGTGTCGGCTTGAAGTCATACTTATCCTCGGGAAAATCTTCGGCCATCGCCGTCAGCTTGCGGCCAATCTCATTCCAGGAATCGAGCACGACTTTCAATTCCGGATCGGCAGGTTTGACGGCCGCATCTTTCTTCCTCGCGTCCTGGGCATGGGCGGGAAATGCGAATGCCAGCAGGACGAAAGCGAGAAACGGTATTCTTTTCATTTCTTTCTCCACGATTGAGTTTCGCGAACCAAAGCCTCAGCTTCCTATTTCTCCTGCGCTAACTTCGTAACAACAGCAGCAACTTTATCGAGTGTCTCGTTCCACCCCTCCAATTGCCCGCTATTCTTTGCGCTCTCCATGGGTTCACTTCCAATGAAGGTGAGTTTCGTCTGGCCGTTTCCAAAATCCTCAAAAATAACCACGTCGTGCGCATCGTCTATGGCCTCATGTTCTATTCCATATTGCTCAGGCTCAACCTTGTTTCCCTTCGAGTCGGAAAAGTACATGGAGTAAACGATCTTCTCGTGCAGAACAATCTCGTGGTATTCCCCAGCATTCCAGCCCTCCTGCCCATCCGGCGTTCTCATGCAGTAGAGAAATTTTCCTCCTACGCGAAAATCCATCTCGCAAGAAGGCGCAGTAAAACCCTTCGGCCCCCACCACTGCATCACATATTTCGGGTTGGTCCACGCCTCCCAAACCAATGCGCGTGGGGCATCAAAAACTTTAGTGATAACCATCCGCTCAGTCTCGTTAACCGTGTTTTTTGTCATCTCCGACCCCCTCTTTTTTCATTTGATTCACAACCACATCCAACTTGTCGAAACTCTCTTCCCAGAATCGGCGATAGCTAATCGCCCAGTCGCTGACCGTCTTGATCGCCGCTGGCCTAAGCGTGCACACGCTCTCTCGTCCACGCTTCGTCTTGATTACAATCCGCGCCCGCACCAGGTAGGCAATGTGTTTTGAAATCATCTGCTGCGAGAGTGCAAACGGTTCCGTCAATCCATGCACAGAGGCAGGCCCATGGGAGAGTCGTTCGATCATCGCCCGGCGGGTTGGATCAGACAGAGCCGTAAATGTTGTACCTAATTTATCCACAACCATATGGTAGTGGATTTTCGGCCGATGTCAAGTGTGAATTTTGCGATTCGTGATTTCTGTCCCGAGTCTCTTAACCCTGACACCTGCGCTGATTGATACTCTGCGCTGGAGCGACCCGGCAAGGGTTATGGCGCTGGCATCAGGGGCAGGAGGAATGCGGATTGTCTCTGGAACCTTCTCGGTGTCTCACCGCCCTATTGGGCAAGTGATCTTTGCCAGACGACTCACTAGGACCTACGCGGTGAGTGGTAAATCGCCAATGCGCTCACCGAGCCCGGATTAGTACCGATGTGTCGGCCAGTGTTTACGAATGCTTTCTTTCACATGGCCGTAAAACGCCCAAACCGCCGGATGGCTTCCTCGCTGCCGTTTTTTGTGGATTAGGAACGGGAAACGCCGTAGCGTAGGGGAATCGCGCAGAAGTAGCCCCCGCCCGTGTTTCACAAAGGGTCATTTTGGGGCGACGAACGCCTCGGTTACTTCCTTGCCGTATGCTCGGTTCGGTAGAGCGGCACACCACTCGCGAAACAATCTCTTTCAGGCCTGAGGCGAAAATCGAATGCCTCATTTGAAAGTGGATTAGCTGTTCCAGGGAACCAACTGCACCTATCGGTCAAAAAGCTAAGCCACTGGCGCTGCCAGGCTATCCAAATTTGCTTTCAGGCTTGTGTACAAAGACCAGCCTGGAATCGGCATTTTCTGGATCTCCATCAGCCCGCCGCCGCGCTCCACCCAGGACCCGGTCTCGATTCGTTGGTCCTTGAGATTGACTTCGTAATTCGCGGTCCAGATATTCCACGGATCGGATACGCTGATGGTCAGGGTTCCGTCCGCGCACGGGTGCAACGATATCACCTTATAACCTCGTGCCATGGCTTCCAGTTGGGCGGGCGACATGTTGGGATAAGCCTGCGCAAAATCGGTTCCCTTGAGAGCGTAAGTAATCCATCGCGGCGAGGCGATCTCACCACGCATGGTTCGGATAACCGAAGTGTGTGTGGCGCAGGCAAAGCCCTGCGCTCCGAATACCCATACGTAATACGGCGACACTGCGATGCCGTTGTACTCCTGCCATGGCGACGCCACGTGAACCTCCGTGTTCATGGTTTCGACCCAGAGGTTATTGTTCCCGGCATATCCTGCGTAGACAATTTGCTGTTTTGGCGACACCAGTGGTCCCAGCGGCTTTGCGTTACGGTCAGCCATGGCCGCGCCGTCCGGATCGTTGGGCGCTGTTGCCTCAGGGTGACACAGGGCGCGAATATCCCTGACCCGGTTCGCAGGTCCGGGCCGCCAGTTATCACGCGTAGCGTTGCCGTTAGGGGCCACGGTGTAGGCATGCACCCAACGGCGTCCTCCCCAGTCATCGCCATAGCCGTTTGCAGTGTAGAGTCGGAGCGCCTTGGAGTCATGGTCGTCGGCGAACCAGCAAATGTCGCGGCCGTTTTCAAACGCGGGGCTCACATCTCTGCGACCGTCGTATGGTTCCGGGCAAAACAGTGTGATGTCGCCAGTGAGCTCGCCTTTAACCGGGTCCAGAGGGCGCCGGTGTAATTCCCCTTGCCCATATACAAGCACGTCGTAGTGTGGTGTAAAAGAGCCTGCCTGTTCGTAGGTTACGTTGATCGAGAGGCGGGTCACGTAGGTCTTATCCCATTTGTAGTTCCACGCTAGCTTGCCCTTTCGTCCGGTAGCAATGTACAGCCACTGGTCACCCGCGATCCCAACGTACAGGCCCCGATCGCGCGCCGCCGCCGTCACCGACTTGAGAACTCGCAGGGCCACTTCGTTATGCGATTTCCAGGTGTCACGCAGATCCTTTGCCAACGCCTTCAGGTTTAGCAAAGCATCGTTACAGTCGTGCCTTTTTAACGTGGGCAAAGGACTCGCCTTGTTTTCCTCATTCGTCTCCGTAATCCGTTCCTGAAGCTTTTTCGGGTCGGCCAGACAATTCAGCATCAGATTGGCGGTGAGCAAATCGGTATAGGCCCGGCACCAGTAGCCCAGAACCTCGGGCCATCCCTCCTTGTCCTGGTTTTCTGTCCGCTCCAGATAGGCGGCCACCGCCCAGGTTGCGAACGCCGGCACGTCGAGCTTCTGCTGGTCGCGTATCAGCCCGAATTCCAGCGCTTTCATCTCCACCAGGAAATCATTGGCTTGGGACTCCGACGCCAGCGGCATCGACAGAATCTGGTTAATGCTCCTACGTCCCCCCGGGTCGGGAACGCCTACGCATTTCTTTCTTAAATCCAATGTATAAACTTCGATACTGTGGCCGACCGCCCTGATGTTCTCAATCTCTTTTTCACTTTGCAGATGATCCAGCATCTTTTCAATCTGATCTTTTAAGGACGGTTGTTTGGGCACGAAGAAGGCGAGAATCTGCCCGATAACAGAGAATAGCGCCCCCACCAGCGCGCCTTCCGGACCCGCGGCCGAAAACACCGCGGCAAACACCGGGATCGCGGATGCGCACACGTCCATGATGGCTGCGGAGCCGGCGATATAGTCGCCCTTCTTGAAGGCATCGGCCGCCGCAATTGCGCCCTTGGCAATATTGGGTATGCTCTTGCTGATGGCGTCGGCGACGTCTTTGTAGTATTTTTCGTGGGCTTTGTCCTGCTTCGCCAGTTGCAGCGCCGTCTCATATTCCGTCTTGATGCGCTCCATCCCCTCCCTGAGCGCCGTACGGTCTTCCGGCAGCATGCCCTCGAATGGTATGGACAAGAGCAGCTTCATGTTGGCTTCGAACTGAACTTCCTCTGGCGTCGGCATTACTTAATCCTCTTTGACTGATTCACTACACTAGAAGCCCAATCATGAATCCGAAACGCCTTGACCCCGAATAACCTTGGGGCTAAAGCCCCGTTCCTTTTGCGATACCTGCGGCACGGCTGAAGCCGTGCCCTTTCAAAACCGGGACTCAATCAGAGCTTCCCTAGCCGTAGGCGACTTCAGCCGGCATTCATCACGAGCGGCGCTTTCACCAGTATTTTCGTTCCACTGCCAGGCTTGGAGGTGATCGTAAACTCGCCGCCGATCAGATGCATTCTTTCGCGCATGCTCACCATGCCCAGCCCGGGCGTCTTACGTATATTATTTATCTCGAAACCGACTCCATCGTCCGAAATGGAGAGCGTGAGATCGTTGGCGGCGCCACTCATCTCCACATCCACCCTGGAGGCGTGGCTATGTTTGGCCACGTTGTGTAAGGCTTCCTGAACAATTCTCAGGAAACAAAGAGCAACATCATTGTCCAACTCATTTGGGATGTCGCTGCAGACGCATTCAACCTTAAAGTGATATTGCTCAGAGAACTCCCGGCAGAGACTCTTCACCGCTATCGCCAGGCCAAGGAATTCCAACTCCGAGGAATGCAGCTGGTGGGAAAGGCGGCTTACCTGATTGCCAATTTCCTTCAACTTCGCGCACAGCTCCAGCAGCCCGAGATTCTTCTTCCCTAAGCGCAGAGGAGCGGGTTGGCTGGCTCTTTGCATCTGGATCCCCAACAGGGCCAGCGATTGGCCGATGCCGTCATGCAGTTCTCTGGCGATGCGGGTACGTTCCGCTTCCTGCGCCGTCATCAGCCGCCGGGATAACTCGATCCGCGCCAGTTCCCCCTGTTTCTGATCGTCCACATCAATGCAGCAGCCGATATAGCCGACGAAGCTTCCATCCAGCAGAAGTCTGGGAACCCCGGTGTCGGAGACCCAACGGTACTCGCCGTCGCGACGCCGCAAACGGTATTCCATGGCGAATGGCTTCCGCTCATCGAAAGCGGCGTGGTAAATGTTGAGGCACCTTCCCAGGTCGGAGGGATGAACTCCCGCGATCCACCCATCACCACTCTCCTGCTGCAAAGTACGGCCGGTAAATTCCAGCCAGCCGCGGTTAAAGTCGGTGCAACCCTTGTCCGGACCCGCCATCCACATCATGATGGGAGCGCTGTCGGCCATCACCCGAAAGCGTTCTTCACTTTCGCGTAAGGCATCCTCCGCCTGTTTGCGTTCGGTGATATCCTCCGCCACGGTCAACACGCAGCTCTGCCCATCAAATTCAATGATCTCGGCCGATAGCAGCACAATCAGGGAATCGCCACGCTTGGTACGAAGGCGCGCCTCGATGTTCCTTACGCTTCCCTGAGCCAGGACTTGCTCAAAGGCGTGGTTGAGGCTGCGCAGGTCCGAGCCGCGACCAACTTCGGCGATCGACCGGCGCAAAACTTCCGTACGCTGAAAGCCGGTATGCTGTTCGAAAGCGCGGTTAACTTCCAGGTAACGCCGGTCGCTGATGCGAATAATCGTGATGATTGCCGGACTGGCCTCGAACGCCTTGGAGAATTTCTCCTCGGAGTGGCGGAGTGCTTCTTCGGCCCGCTTACGCTCCAGGACGGTAGCGATCGCGTCCCCTACCATTTTGCAATGCGCCACATCATCGTCCGACCAGATCACGGATCGGGCATGCGAATCGAACCCGACAGCTCCGGCAATCACTCCCGCCGCACCGTGAATCGGTACCAGCAGGATGGATTGCATCCCCGCCTGTACGTCGGCAAGCTGGCGTTCCTGAACGGCTTCCGGGGGATAGTCGTCCAGCGTGTTGATTCTGATTACTTGTCCCGCCAGTACTCTTGACTCACTCCAGGGCACAGAACCGAACGATATATTTTGATAATTCTCGGATTGCTGCTCGACCTTTGGGCCACACCATTCGTGAGTGGCAGTCCAGCTGGTTCGGTCCGGCGAAAATATGAGGACGTGGGCGTGATCAACTCCCAGGAATTCGGCTGTCTGCTGCAACGCGGCGCGGACACCGGAACCTACTTCTGAGCCTCTACACGTGGTAAAGCGAATCAGGATCCGGGTCATCAGTTCATTGAACATTACCTGCCGTTTGAGCTTGGTCTCGGTCCGTTTGCGCTGGGAGATGTCGCGCGCAATCACTGATATCGCCATGATCGAGCCGTCAGTATGCAGCACGGAAGAGATCGACAGAGATACCTCTACCGCAGCGGCATCCTTCCTGAGCCCTTGCGTCTCATACCCCTGAACTCCCTCCCCTTTGAATCCGTTTCGCCAAATGGATTGCGCTTCGCCGCCAGCTTGGGAGGGAACGACCAGTGCGACTTCCTTACCCAGTGCCTCGGCAGCAGCGTATCCGAAAAGTCTTTCCGCACCCCGGTTCCAACTGGCGATGCGGCCTTCCGGGGTGACCGTGAGGATCGCGTCGTCGCTGGATTGCACCACGGCCGCCAGCCGGCGCAACATCTCCTCCGATCGGCGGCGCTCGCCGATGTCCCGGGCGACGACCGAAACCCCTTCCTGCGAAGGATATGCCGTAACTTCCAACAGCAGCTGCTTCTCGTCCACCGTGTGTGGTCCGGTAAAGCCGCGTAATTGCTGAGCAACCAGCACTTCCTGGCAGATGGCTTCAGCTCTGACGCTGTCTGCCCCATTGAAGAAAAGCTCGCCGATCCGCTTTCCGATCGCTTCGCCCACTCCTATTCCGGTGAGGCTTTCGGCAGCTTTGTTCCAGGAAGTGCATCGCAGACTTCGATCGAGCGTGAGGAACGCATCGCTAATCCGGTTGGCCAGACCCCGGAAACGCTTGTCCCCGTCGACCAGGATTTGCTCGACCCGCTTCTTATGTGGGGTGAGATCTTCGACTACCGCCAAAAAGTTGGCAGGTTCACCCGTAACCTCGTCGCGGACCAGAGTCACCGTTGCCTTGAGCCAGGCGACCCGTCTATCTCCCCGGAGATGTCTTTTCTCACTTGAGAAGCTTTGGATTTGACTCTGCAATAGCCGCCGGCAGTCAGTCAGTTCAGCTTCGATGTCATCAAAACGGGTGATCTCGGGCAAGCTTCTGGCGAGCAGTTGCTGGCGCGAATATCCCAGAATGTCGCACAGCGCCTGGTTTACCGCCAGCCACTGCCCGTCCAGCGACACCTGGGCTACGCCGAAACCAGCCTGCTCAAACATGACGCGGAAGGCTTCCTGCGCTTGTGGGGACGAAATGCGTTCATCCGTTAGGTTTTCCATGGGCCAGACCCAATTGTGACGAACTCAGGCGCAGTATAGGGCCGCCGGCAGGCATCCACGAAGAGAAATCGATAAGGTACTTGGCAGCGGTACCTTAAGACGAAAGCCACTAAACCCGTCTAAGCACCCCGGCTTGTCTTGAACCTAGAGCGAAAACTTCGCCTGGAGGCCAAAATCGGGAGTCGGAAGGCCCGGGTTTCCAAAGTAGATTCTGCCTGGGGCGGTAGAAAAGCTCCAGTAGTGTGCGTTCCAAAATGGGACAACCAGCAGAAGTTGCCGTCTTGCAGTAAGCAACGATACGGGGATGAGCAGCAGTTACCAGGAAGAAGTAGTGTTTCTACGCAAATAATAAAGATTTTCTCCCTCATTGCACTTTCTTATAGAGGTCCCTAGCATTTTTGGCAGTATTCAGCACTAGTTCACACTTTTACAATTCAGTATGTGTAGCGCTCGCCTCTTTGCCGAACCACCCATTGAGCGTTACCGTGCTTTTCGAGATTGAGCGCCGGAGAGGCGCCAGACAAATGCGATCCCGGGAAGATAGAACTGCGACGTAGCGGTAAGCCGCAGTCGTCCTTAAATTCAAATTAGCGGGGGATGAGATCGATGAAGAAAGCGGCGCTGCTCTGTATCGCCTTAGCGTTGGGAGTGACTGCTTGGGCGCAAGATACGCCTAAGGTGGAAATTCCTGTTGGTTTTTCGTTTGTTAACGTGCACCCTAATTTGGCGCCTATCACCAGCTTCAACGTCTTCGGTGGTGGCGGGCAAATTGACTTTAACTTCGGGAACTACTTCGGTATCAAGGCTGATTTCATGGGTTACACCCAAGGCAGCGGCCTCAGAAATCAACTGGAACAGCATGGATTCGCCGGCGCGGCCAACGGCAATGTGTTCACCTACATGTTCGGACCGCAGATCAAGAAACACACCGGCGTATTCCAGCCATTTGGAGAGGCACTGTTTGGGGCAGCCCATACGAACGCGTATGCCACGATCCTGACCGATGAGGGCAAAATCCTCTCCGGCACCGGTGACAACAACGGGTTTGCCATGGCCCTGGGCGGCGGCCTTGATCTTCGGATGTCCAAGCATTTTGCCCTCCGGCCGGTCGAGGTGGATTACCTGCTGACTCGCTTCACTGCCAATCACGTGGCCAATTACACGGCTAACCAGAACAACTTCCGCTATTTCGGCGGCTTGGAATTCATGTTTGGCGGCGCGCCGCCGGTACCGGTAAGCGCGACCTGTTCAGCCTCTCCGTCCGCGGTGTGGTCTGGCGATCCAGTGACCGTCAGCGGCACGGGCGCCAACTTTAATCCGAAGCACACGTTGACCTATGCCTGGACCACAACCGGCGGCAAGCCATCGGCCACCAACGCTCAGGGTGCCACCATTGACACTGCTGGCCTGGCGCCAGGAAATTACACTGCCACTGCCACCATCACTGATCCCAAAGAGAAGAAGAACAACAGCGCGACCTGCTCGGCCAACTTCACCATCAAGCAGCCGCAGCCTCCAGTCGTAACCTGCTCGGCGAGTCCGACCACCATTGCGATTGGCGAGTCGGCGACGGTCACCATGACCGCAAGCGATCCACAGGGATGGCCGTTGACCTATAGCTGGAGCAATAGTGGTGGCACCATGAGCGGCAGCGGCACTTCGGTCACGATCACCGCGACCAATGCGGATGCCGGCAACACCATCGGCGCTACGGGTACGGCGACGGATGCTCGCGCCAACCTGTCGGCCAGCTGCACCGGCAGCGTCAATGTGCCTGCCGTCCAGAAGTGCGTCGCCATCGAGGATTGGGGCGAGTGTACCTTCGAGAAGAACCCCAAGAAGCCGTGGCGCGTGGACAACGACTGCAAAGACACGCTCGACAAACTCTCTCTGCGGTTGCAGCAGATGCCCAATGGCAAGCTGGACATCGTGGGCTACACCAACGAAAAAGAGTCGGTCAATGAGAAGCAGCTTGGTGCGCAGCGCTCGGTCAACGTCAAGTACTATCTGACCACCGACGGCCCCAACAAGGTTGACGCCAGCCGCGTACAGCCGCGTCAGGGCGACACCAAGGGTCAGGCCACTCACTTCTACTTTGTCCCCGAAGGCACCATGTGCGGCGGACAGTTGGAAGAGGGTACGGTAGTTGACGAAAACGCAGTGCAGCCGCAGTCGCGTAATGCGCCTGCTCCAAAGAAGAAGAGCCATAAGGCCAAAACAGAGCCACCCGCTGCTGCTCCAGCGCAGTAGCTGAGGTGAGGTAACTCGAGTCAAGCCGGTGAGAGGCACGCCTCTTGCCGGCTTTTTTCTGAGCCATGTTCGCCGCACGGTACGCCGGGCGATCAACCGCGTGGATGTCTCCGCATTGACATATGCGGCCGCTTGACTGCGAGTTATGATTGCCGGAGGGGTTGCTCTTCCTCCCACTTCACCAAGCAAGGCAGACGGGACTTTTTTTATGCGCCGTAGGGCAAGACTTGTTGCATCGTTAGTTTTCTTCGTTGGGATGCTGTTCAACCTGGTTGCCTCAGCCTCTGACTGGCAATTGATCGGTCCGCAAGGCGGCAACGTGCGCAGCCTGGCCTACGATCCCGGCGATCCCAACCGCATCCTGCTGGGTACCAGCTCGGGAGGACTCTTCGTTTCCAAAGACGGCGGAAATTCATGGGCCATTTTGGCTCACCTGGGCCCGGGCGACGACTACGTGTTTGACCATATCGTCTTCGATCCCGCCAACCCGGCGATCGTGTATGCGGCGGCCTGGGGACTGTTCAATGACAATGACGGCGGTGTCTTCCGCTCCGATGACGGGGGTATTACCTGGCGGGAGCTGATGGGAGCCCACGGCAAGTCGATCCGCGCCTTGGCCTTGGCGCCCAGCGATCCCAACACCCTGGTCATCGGCGCCTTGGATGGAGTATTTCGCTCCCGGGACGGCGGAGCGACCTGGCAGCGCATCACCCCGGAGAACTCCGCAGCCATCGAGAACCATTCCTCGTTGAGGAATTTCGTTTCGGTCGCCATCGATCCGCAAAATCCGGATGTTATTTATGCCGGTACGCGCCACCTGCCGTGGAAGACCACCGATGGCGGAGCCACCTGGCACAATCTTAAGGACGGAATCCTGGACGATTCCGATGTCTTCAGCATCATTGTCGATCCCAAGGTGCCGTCGCGGGTTTACGCCAGTGCCTGCTCCGGCATTTACAAGAGCGACGATGGCGCTGAAGTCTTTCACCGGGTGCAGGGGCTGCCGCATTCGGCAATTCGTACGCGGGTGCTAAAGCAGGATCCGCAGCGTCCAGCGATTGTTTACGCAGGCACCACGGGTGGGCTTTGGAAGACTATGGATGGCGGTACAAAGTGGACTCTGGTTTCCTCTCCCGATCTTATCGTCAATGATGTCCTGATTGATCCTCGCGAGCCGAATCGTGTGCTGGTGGCGACCGACATGCGAGGGGTGCTGGCCAGCAGCGACGGTTTTGCGCACTACACACCTTCGAACCAGGGATTCTCCCATCGCGTAGTGGACGCCGTGGTTGTCGACCGCACCGACCCGAACCGGCTCTATGTGGGAGTGGCCAACGACAAGGAAGAGGGCGGCTTGTTCCTGTCCGACGATTCCGGCAAAAGCTGGCGCCAATCCAGCCGCGGATTGGCGGGGCGCGACGTCCTGAGTCTGCAACAGGCCGAGAACGGAGCGCTGTTTGCCGGCACCAGTCACGGTATCTTCAAGCTGGCATCGTTGAGCTCTTCCTGGACCCCGGTGAAGATGATACTGGGTCCCATGCCGGAAGATCAGGCAGAGCCTTCACCGCTGGCTGCCAAAGCTAAATCCTCCAAAGCGGCTGTTGCCAGTGCGCACAAAGCTGCTGTTGCCAAGAGCAGAGTGCCGTCGGAATCCGTAATTTCTCTCTCCAATGCCCCGCGGGTGCGATCGCTGCAGATGGGCGAGAAGGCTTGGTTTGCGGCTACCGATGACGGATTGTTCATCAGCCTGGACCATGGCGAGCGTTGGTATGGCCAGCCGGTGGAGGGAGAACGCGAGTTCAGTGGCGTCAACAGCTACGACGATGGGACCGTGACCTTGGCTGGACCCAAAGGTGCCTATCTCTCGCGGGATGCAGGTAAGACCTGGACGAGTGTGGTGCTGCCGAAATATGTCAGTGGAGTTTACAGCCTGACGTTAACCCCCGGTCCAACTCTGTGGCTGGGTACTCCCCAGGGAGCGGTGCGCTCCACTGACGGGGGACAGACTTGGCAGTACATGCTGGGAGGCCTTCCCAAAAGCGACGTTCTGGAGGTGGTTTACGACTCCACCGGCCAGCGGCTACTGGCTACTGCGCTGCATTCGCATGCCGTCTTCCAGAGCAAGGACGGCGGACAAAGCTGGCAAAGCACACCCAAAGCGGGAGTCTCAATCCGTACTGCCCTGAATTATAAAGGACACCTGCTGGTAGCCTCGTTCTACAACGGTCTGCTGCTGGAGGAAACCAGTGAGGTCGCGTCGGGATTCTGATTCCGGCCGGGGCGCGAATGGAACTCCTGCAAGACGGTTCTCGACGATGTTGTCCCCGGGTTCGGCTTGAGATTACCGATCGGCGTTTTTCATTTTGCTGAGTTCTGTTCCCGCATCCCGTCTGCTGAGGTTCTGTAGCCTTCGCGGTAGTGGATCTGGAGTCGCACGCTTTCTGATGGCTGCGCTACCTTTACCCGGATCTTGCGCCATTTGCCATCCCGCGCCGGATTGCTGGGCCGATATCCCAAAACGTATTGATTACGCAGCTCACGGCTGATGAGGGCAGCGATTTCCGGGATCTTTTCGCGATTGTCGGCGGCAATGGTTCTGCCACCGCTGACATCCGTAAGTTCGCTGAGCCAATTCCTTCCCATCCGCTCTTCGATGGTATGGAGCAGGGGTATAGGTTCCTCATCGAAAATGCCGATGGCGTAGGTCAAGACGTCCGATTCCGCAATCACACTCTTGATTTCGTCGCGGGTGTAGCGACTGGTGTTGTCACCACCGTCGGAGATAATCAGCAGCGCGTGGCGCTGGTAGCGGGCCGTATGCATCCTGGCGATCGCCAGATAGATCGCGTCGAACAGCGCGGTCTTCCCTTTCGGCGTTGAGCCTAGCCGGTCCTGCATCGTCTCTATCGAGTCCGTGGTGGCGGCGATCAGTCGTGGCTTATCGGAGACAGCCACTGCAAAATACTCGTCCTCGGAGTTTGCATTCTTGAAAAATTCGTCTAGAGCCTGCCGTTCATACTCGATCTTGTTCTTCATGCTGGCACTGCAGTCCAGGACCAGGCCTACCGAAATGGGAGCATCCTCCTTGGAGAAATACTGGATCGGCTGCTCGACGGTCCCTTCATAAAGGACGAAGTCTTTGCTCTGGAGCGAGAGAACGGGCCGGTTAAAGGGATCAGTCACGATCACGGGTACAAGCACCAGATCCACATCGACCCGTAACGGCTTCATCGCCATTCGGGGATCACCGGACGTCAGCGGAATCTGTGGGCGGGAATCGCCTGGGCCGGGGGTGATATGGACGTCATCGGACTGCGCGTGGGCGGACGGAACCAGCACCCACGGCAATAGGAAAAAAATCAAAGAGGGCGACAGTTTCGCGGTACAACGCCGTATCGCATTCAGCGCCACCATAACCGCACCTCCCTGAGCAATTCCCGGAAGACTGCCGTTCGCCCAACCTGGCGGCGCCCAAGCGATTCCGCCGCCGGCAGACCGGTCCTACGAAACCCCACTTCGGCAGCATGAGATGCAGTAACTCGCCCGATGGGTGTTTAATTTCAAAATTCCTTCGATCTCGAAGCCGACCTGAATAAGCACCGCCCCGCCTCGCGAGATGCCGTCCAGCCGCCCTGAGTTTGTCATGCGGCTCTAGTAATATGGTCGCTCGGCCCAACAAAGTACGATCAGGCTGAACAATGAATGACGGGACCCTCGATGACAGTTGCTGCGGAGCAGTTGAAAGCTGAAAGGAAAATTCGATTCTTTCGCTCGCCGGCCTGGATGGTGCTGGTCGGATTGGTGGCGCGGGTACTCTACATCCTGATCGCCCACACCTACAGCTTCAGCATTGCCCACTGGTCCACCTGGGAAATGGCCAATCTTGCCTATTCACTGGCCATCGGTCACGGCTTTAGCTCTCCTTTTGGTGGATACACGGGCCCTTCCGCCTGGACCGCGCCAGTCTATCCTTGGCTGATTTCGCTGGCGTTTCGCGTCTTTGGCATCTTCTCGCCCGCTGCCGCGCTGACCATGCTGGTGTTCAACAGCGTCTGTGCGGCGCTCACCAGCTGGACGGTTTATCGCATCGCACGCCGCGTCTTCAATGAAACAGTTGCGGTCTGGTCGGGATGGGTTTGGGCGCTGTTGCCCTACAGCATCTATTGGTCGGTTAGCTGGGTCTGGGAGACCAGCCTGTCAGCGTTTCTCCTGAGCCTGCTGTTCCTGCTCACCCTGGAAATGGAAGAGGACAACCGCCTCTCAGCGTGGTTCGGTTATGGACTGCTGTGGGGCGTTGCGGCGCTGACCAATACTTCCGTGATCGCGTGGCTTCCCTTCTCCGGATGCTGGCTCGCATATCAACTGCATCGTCGTGGCAAGCGGTTCCTGGCACCGGTGGTGTTGAGCGCGATGGTTTTCTGGGCGACGCTGACGCCCTGGCTGGTGCGCAATTACTCGGAGTTCGGCAAGCTGGTCTTCGTTCGTGGCGACTTTGGGGTGGAGCTCCGTAGTGGCAACAATCCGCAGGCCGACGGCGGCTGGATTATGAGCTACCACCCCGGCAACAATGGCGTTCTGTATGCGCAGTACAAGCAGATGGGTGAGGCGGCGTTTAACACTGAGCAGGCTCGCCTGGCCAAAGAGTGGATCGCTGAAAATCCGAAGGCCTTCGCGTCTCTATGCTTCCGCAGGTTCCTCTTCTTTTGGGCGGGCCTGCCGCGCAAAGGCCTGGAGCAGGTGAAGAACCTGCTCTTCCTGGGATCTTCGCTGCTGGCCATCGGGGGACTTCTGCTGGCCGCCAAAAGGCGCGTGCATGGTGTTTTTTTGTTCGCCACGCTGCTGGCGTTCTATCCCCTGATTTATTACTTTACGTTTCCCACGCCGCGGTACCGTCACGCCATCGATCCGGAACTGGTAATCCTTGCTGTGTTCCTCCTCTCACAGATTCGACTAGTCTCGCATCCAGAGACTGCTTCCGGTATTTCTGTGCCGCCACCCGGAACGCGAGTCCTGGTACATCGTTTCTTGCGCTGGATTGCGGTCACGGCTGTGGTATTGATTCTGCTGGTCGCATTCGCGCTGATGAACAACAATTTTTCGCTGGGCCATCGTTCGCGGGCGGCCTTCGATGCACAGCTGGACACCGAGCTCGACAAAGCCATTGCCTGGATTGCCGCACATCCGGAAGTTTCGGGCACCAATCCGCCGCTGATGTACATGGTCGCCGACATCGAAAAGATGACCGGCGATCCTCGCCTGCCCGCCGTGCTCGCGGCTAACGTGGAAACCTTAAACACCCGGTACGCGACCTATCGGCTCACTCCGTTCTGGATACGCTTTGCCGATCCTCACGCCGGCCTGCCTTTTATAACCACCTATGAGTTAAACCGCGAGGGCTTCGACCAGCGTTGGTTTGCCTACGCCGTGGATCCCAACAACGCTCATTTGTCGGACGACGACTTGGCAGATTTATTCTCGCTTACCAAGTACAACTGGGGAGCCAGGCACCATCAAGTGCTGGGTCTGATCATGTATCGGGATTTCAATGGTGGCAGCCCAAGAGTTGATGACACACTCCGCCGGCTTTGCCAGAAAGAAGCTCGGGACCAGACCTACGATTTCCGGGTGAGCGACGCCTATGTGCAACGCAATGCATTTATGATTGCCGCCGGTCAGGCTGACCTGATTCGCAGCCGCTGGATCGAGCGTATTCTCGACAATCAAAACGCCGATGGCTCCTGGAACTATTGCTGGTACGGCTGGTGTCGCGGAGTATTCGAGTTTGGCACCGTGTACCCGGGACATACGACCATCCAGGGAGCCTGGGCGCTGGCTTTGCTGAAGTATCGCTATCCCCAATGGATTGAGGAGCACTATCACTGACCCATCAGGATCTGAACCTGTTAACTCACGGCAACCTGGTGGGCTGTCTCGCCCGTTAATTTGTGCTAGATTGCTCGTGAGGATATGACTATCCACAACCTATCTCATAAATCGATAGCGTATTGTTTGTGTCAGGGCCTGGCTTTACAGTTTGCTGAAAAACTCGCTGAGAGGGACGGATCGGGTAGTGCGGCGCTTCAGCGCCGTGTATAAGCCCTTTGTTTTTGTCATCACGAGCCGGCTTTAGCCGGCGAGGGATCTGCTCTTTTGAGTTTTTCAGCAAACTGTTTAGCCGGGCCGACAAGCACCCGGTTCGTTCAGGCTTTAGCCCCTGAGGCTCGTTTTTTGCAGGGGCTGAAGAGACTGTGTCGCGACTGACAAACGGAATTTGCGGTGGGACAAACGCATCGAAATCATCTTCCGCCAGCCGCGCAGCGGCGATATTTATTTTAGCCGCGGGCGTGAGCCCGCGGGAAAAGTGGGGAGAAACGCAGAGCCGCGGAGCGGCGGCACCGGGTTGCGACACAGTCTCTGAAGCCTGAATCCAGGTAGTGTGTCGTACGGCACGACTCAAACAGACTGCGGAAAAACTCATGGAGCGTCAAAGCTCGGGTAGTGCTGGCCTTCAGGCCAGCGTCCAAGTTCTTTGTTTTTGATTCCGAGCCGGCTTTAGCCGGCGGTAGCAACTGGGTTCCCCGACTTTTTTCGCAGCCTGTCAAAGTCGTGCCCTGACACAAATCGCCACTTCGATTTAGGAGATGGCTAGACGGCTTCTAGAAAATGGCTGTCGATCGACCTTTACTTCGGCCTGCCCAGCCAGTAATACTGCCAGGCCACGGACACACTCTGGTAGTTTCCGCCAAAGCGGATGTAGGTGCCGTCGCTGTAGCTCATCTTGATGGACTGATGCTTGGTGATCGGGATGGAGCCTGTCCCGCCGATGCGCGAGCCGGCCTGCTTGGTGGCCAGGTTGCGAATCCCGTTCAGGCTGGTAACGCCTCCGAACCAGAAGTTTCCGTCGAGTGAGACCCAAAGACGCGGCTTGACGTCACGGCTGAAGTGACCTTCGAAGGAGCCGATGGGCGCTTCCGTCTGCGGCTGAGGCTCAGGAATACTGTAGTACGCAGGATTCCGGGTGTAGAACCACGCGCCCGCATAGCCATCGAGCACCCACTTTCCCCAGCGTTCGGAATAGCCGAACTCCGGCTTGAACGCCCAGCGATTGATTCCCCAGTTGATCAGCTTGGTTGGGTCATATTGGCCGGTAGGGGCAACGATCTTGAGACTGGCTCCCAGCAGCACCTTCTGCTTCCATTTGGCGAACTCCTTCGGGTTCATCGCTGGACCGCCCTTCAGGTTGACCGACAGGCGGAAATTCGAATCGAGTAGTCCGGAACGGTAAAGCGATCTCGCATTGCCCAGTAGCTTGCCCTGAAAGGTTCCCACGGCGTAAGGCAACGAACCTGTGACGTTGGCGGAGCGGCCAAAAAAGTTAAGCGAATGGTAGTAGGTGAAGATAGGGACGCTGTACGTTCCGGTGGCTCCGGTGACCGGGATGGTGCCATTGAAATTAACGCCTCCGTCATAGAAGGCCCAGGTCAGGGTAACTGAATTGAAATGAAGGGGCGAGATGATGTAAGCGCGCGGGGCGAGATCCTGTGCGCACAGCGATCTCGCCCCGCCAGCGATCAGCGCAGCCCACAAAGCCTGCTTGAGAAAAAAGCGCATGATTGATCGATTGAAATTGATGTGCTCAACCTAGCCGATACCTCGCATCCTTGCAACTAGCATAACTAACAGTTGGGCGGCGGCGGGTTTGTGACAGCGCAATGTGCACTCATTCCTGCTTCTCAACTTTTGACTGCCTTACTAGTACTTCTGCCAGTTAACGAAAGACAGCCAAGCCGATAGCCTCGCAGGCAGTGACTTTGCTAACCCATTTTGACTCCATCTGACTTTC
>JBAVSY010000137.1:0-103535 GCA_049695855.1 Candidatus Korobacteraceae bacterium
TGTGCCGTATCCGAAGTGTCTTTACTATTGCGACAGTCCGGGCCGCGTGATTATTTGCGCTGATCATCGAATGCCGCAGGTGCGAGGTTGCAGAATACTAAAGCAACTTGCGAGACAGGACACTAGAAGCCGTCTCATAAATCATTATGGGGTGTATCAGGACATGACTTTAGTCGTGCCGAACACAACGCAGAAAAAGCACAAGGCTCTGGCGCTGCAAGAACCTGCCTTCCGGGACGGAAGCCCAAGTTACTTGTGACTCCTTATAGCACGGCTGAAGCAGCGCCTTGATACAGAACGATTTATGAGATGAGTACTGGTAAGCGATAAAGGTTGACCTCAACCGAAGGTCCTTCACATTACTACCTGTCCCGGTTCGGAACTTCGAAACGAACGCTTGCATTTTTCCAATTTGAAGATTGCTGCTGCCGCTTTATATTGGTGCATGGGACCTGATCACATCGGCTCCCGAGGCCAGACTCTCCTCAGCGCTCGCTTTGACCATGAATCCTGCGGCGTCGGATTCGTTGCGACGTTGCGCGCCGCTCCCAGCCATGACATTTTGCGACTTGCACTGACCGCGCTTGGCCGCCTTGCTCATCGCGGCGCGGTAGCCGCCGATCGGAAGAGCAGCGACGGCGTAGGCATCCTGACCTCCGTTCCACGCGAGTTGTTACTCAAGGAAGCCGCTGTTGCTCTGCCGGCGGAGTGGCCTTTGGCGGTAGGAATGCTCTTTCTGCCACAAACGGAGTCGGCCGCCAGTCGTGATGCGCAGCTCTTTCGCGAGTGCATATCCTCCCATGGCTTGCGGTGGCTCGGTTGGCGCGATGTTCCCATACAGCGCGAGGTATTAGGCGAACTTGCGCTCGATTCCATCCCTGTCATTCGCCAGGCCCTGATCAGCGTTCCTAATCCAGCGGACTGGACCATAGCTGCACTCGAGCATCGTCTTTATCTGGCTCGCAAGGCCTTCGAGCGCCAAACAACCGATACCTATGTATGCTCACTCTCGACTCGAACTATCGTGTACAAGGCGATGTGCGCGGGAAGATCGTTGTCCGCGTTCTATCCTGACCTCGCCAGCGACGAGTTTGTTACCTCGTTTGCCATCTTCCATCAGCGTTACGCGACCAACGTGCTGCCGTCGTGGCATCGCGCTCAGCCACTGCGCTTGCTGGCGCACAACGGCGAGATCAACACCATCTGGAGCAATCGCGCCCATATGGAAGCCCGGCGCGCCACCCTGCCGCCGGAGTGCGAGCCCATGCTCACCGGGGATGCTTCGGATTCGATGAGCCTCGACGAGGTCGCGGAGTTGTTGGCAAACTACGGACGCAATGTGGCCGAGGCCATGCGTATGCTTCTGCCCCCGGCCGAGACGGGCAACGAAACGGCATTCCATCGTTATCACGCCGACTGCATGGAGCCATGGGACGGTCCTTCCGCCCTGGTCTTTACCGACGGCCGGCTGCTGGGAGCGGCGCTCGACCGCAATGGCCTGCGTCCATTCCGCTATGTGGTGACCGACTCGGGAATACTGGTTGCCGGATCGGAGGTAGGACTGGCTGATGTCAATCCTGACTCAATTGTGCGCAGTGGAAGGTTGGGACCGGGGCAGATGATTCTGCTTCGCCTGGCTCAGGGGAAGTTGCTCGAAGGTGAAGTGTTAGAGAGGTACTTCGATGAGCGGGCAACTTACGCGACCTTGATTGACGACGTTCCGCTGGAGCCCGTCGCAGATCCTGTCCCTGTCCTGCCGATGGACGAGATCACGCGCCTGCAAAGAGGTTTTGGTTATACCCGCGAAGACGTAAAGATGGTAGTTGCGCCCATGGCATTGGAGAGCAAAGAGGCCATGTGGTCGATGGGAGACGATACTCCTATTGCCCCGCTGGCGCATTCGCCGCGACCGCTCTACGGTTTCTTCCGCCAGAGGTTTGCGCAGGTTACGAATCCTGCCATCGATTCCCTGCGCGAGTCTTGCGTGGTGTCGCTGCGCACCCGGCTTGGACCATGGGCGCACCTGCTCGACAAGAATGCTCCCCTGCCCGGCCTGGTGTTGCCTTCGCCATTTCTATCGCTCGGACAGATGGCGGCTTTACATCAGGGCGTCTATGCGATGCGTGACGAGTTGCCATTGGCGGAACTCGATTGCACGTTCCACGCCAGTGGTTCCCTGGAAGCAGCAGTCAAAGAGTTGCGCAGTCGTGCTATTGAACTGGTACACCAGGGAATTCGCATTCTGCTGCTGACCGATCGCGCAGGCTCCGCTGAGGCGCTACCGATTCCCATGGCGATGGCGACGGGAGCTGTCCATCATGCCCTGGTGAGGGCTGGCTTGCGCACCAAGGTCGGGTTGGCTCTGGAGGCGGGCGATTGTCGCGATGTGCACCATGCCGCCGTGCTCATCGGATACGGGGCTGGTGCGGTGTGTCCGTGGCTGGCTTTGCAAACTGCCCGCAGCCTGGCTGGAGAAGCGGGCGAGGCCAGCATGTTGCAGGCCCTGCAGGCTGGCTTAGCCAAGGTCATGTCGAAGATGGGCATCTCCGTCCTGGATAGTTATCGTGCCGCGCAACTGTTCGACATTATCGGACTCGATGACGCGTTGGTGGAATGGTGTTTCACCGGAAGTTCCTCACCCATGGGAGGCTTGGGATTCGCGGACATCGAAGCCGCATTGCGCACTTCCTGGCTCCCGCAGCAGCACTTATCCGAACTTCCCGACTACGGCTGGGTGCGCTTCCGGCGAGATGACAAAGCTGAGTTGCACGCCTGGGAGCCGCAACGAACCCGGCAGCTCCAGCTGGCGGTGGGCGCGGCTAGGCCGTCGCTGCAGGCCGCCGCGGAAACCTCTACTCATCTGCAAGCCTGGTCAGATTATGCGAGCGCGGGCGGTGAACGCGAGCCGGCAGTGCTGCGAGATTTGCTCGAGTTCCGTCCCGCGGGCCCGCGTCTGTCGGTCTATCAGGTTGAGCAACGCAGCAGCCTGGTGCGACGCTTTGTGTCCAGCGCCATGTCCCTGGGATCGCTCAGCCCGGAAGCGCACGAAACGATCACGCTGGCCATGAATCAGTTGGGTGGCCGTTCGAACACCGGTGAAGGTGGCGAAGATCCTGACGCGTACCGTCATGAGCCCGATGTCCCTTACAGATTTCTGCCGCGCAATAACAAGATTAAGCAGGTAGCTTCGGGACGCTTTGGCGTGACCGCTGAGTACCTGGTACACGCTGAAGAGTTGGAGATCAAGATTGCCCAGGGGTCCAAACCGGGCGAGGGCGGGCAGCTTCCAGGCCACAAAGTTTCCGAACTCATCGCCCGGTTGCGGCATGCCCAACCTGGAATCTCGCTTATCAGTCCGCCCCCGCACCATGACATTTACAGCATCGAAGATCTGGCCCAGTTGATATATGACCTGAAGCGCATCAATCCCCGGGCAGCGGTTGGCGTGAAGCTGGTCTCTCAACTCGGAGTTGGAACCGTGGCGGCTGGCGTTGCTAAGGCGTATGCGGACTATATCCACATCGCGGGACATAGCGGTGGCACGGGCGCGTCGCCGTTGAGCAGCATCAAGCATACGGGCAATCCGTGGGAACTGGGACTGGCGGAAGCGCAGCAAGTGCTTCGTCACAATGGCCTGCGGGGCCGGGTGCGGTTGCGCGTAGACGGCGGCATCACTACCGCGCGCGACGTGCTAATGGCAGCGCTTCTCGGTGCCGACGAGTTTTCGTTGGGCACTGCAGTACTGGTTGCATTGGGCTGCGACATGGCACGCCAATGTCATCTCAACACCTGTCCCACGGGAATTGCTACTCAGAATCCTGAGTTGCGCGCGAAGTTCCGCGGCAAGCCGGAAAACCTGGTTCGCTTCTTCCTCAATCTTGCTGAAGACTTGCAGCGCCTATTGGCTAATTTGGGGCTGCCGTCGCTGGAAGCGGCGATTGGCCGCACTGATTTGCTGCATCAGGTGCGCTGGGATGGCAAGCTGGATTTGAAGCCTCTGCTCGCGTCCTACGGGGACGGGCCATTGCATTGGGAGAGGCAACTCAATGTGCGGCCGGAAGAACATTCGCCAATTGACGATGCGTGGGTGGAACCTGCGTTGACTGCGGTCCGAGCGAACCTGCCCTTCGAGTATGAAGGCGCGGCAAAGAACGAAGATCGCACTCTGGGCGCACGTCTGGCCGGCGAACTGGCGCTGCTGTGTTGCGATCAGCCCGAGTTGAAACCAAGCCTCTTGTTTCGTCTGCACGGCACCGCCGGGCAGTCATTCGGCGCGTTTGCCACGAAAGGTATGACCCTTAAACTGGAAGGCCAGGCGAACGACTATGTTGGCAAGGGACTCTCGGGTGGCGAGCTGATCCTGCACCCACGCGGCCAACTGGCTTTCATCGAGAGCGCGCAGGCTATTCTGGGCAACGTAGCTCTGTACGGGGCCACCAGCGGCTTCTTATTCGCGGCGGGAAGCGCCGGCGAACGTTTTGCCATCCGCAATTCCGGAGCAACCGCGGTAGTCGAGGGTGTGGGAGAGCACGGCTGCGAGTACATGACTGGCGGCGTGATCCTGATCCTCGGTTCCATCGGCAGAAATTTTGGAGCTGGCATGACCGGAGGAGTGGCCTATGTGTGGCGTCCTGACGGACGCGATGAAATTGCGGAGAAGTGCCATCCTCAATTCGTTGATACGGCTGCGCTGAGCGACTGCGACAGCACCGAGCAAGCGCTCGTACGCCAGTTGGTCGAACAGCACACCCACAAAACCGATAGCCGCATCGGACAACGACTGCTCGAACGTTGGCCGGACATTCTTCACCAGGTTACCCGAATTGCGCCAAAACCTTAGGCGAACCGCCCTCCCCGCCGTTTGCGAAATGCCATCATCCTCAATAAACTCATCCTCGCGCTCTGATTTCATTATTACGTCCCGGAATCATCACGATCGCATGAAACTGGTTACGTTTCTCGACAAATTTGCTGGCGAGCACATTGGAGCGTTGGCTCCCGATGGCCGGGTCGTCGACCTGCATGCCGCCTGCAAGCTGTATCTTCGCGAATCGGAAAACGATGCTGCCTATCGACGCATCGCCGACGCTCGCGTTCCACCCGACATGCGACTGCTCTTCGAAGGTGGTGATCGTAGTCTCGATGCCGCGCGGGCGGCCCTGGACTATGTCACGACGCAGAAAGCCGAGATCGGCGCAGACGGTGAGCCGGTTTTCTTTCGGCGCGAAGACATTCGCCTGAAGGCGCCGATCATCCCGAAAAAGTTCTTCCACACCGCGGGTAATTTTCGCGAGCATCATCACGAGGCGCAGCAGGCTGGGTTCTCCCATCCGGTTCTGCCGTGGATCGTCTTCTTCCAGAATGTCGACGCTATCATCGGGCCTGACGAGCCGGTAATCTTCCCGCCTCATCTCACGCAGGAGCTCGATTACGAGCTGGAATTGGCGATCGTGGTGAAGAAAAGCGGGAAGCACGTCACCGCGAAGGAAGCCTCTGACTACCTCGGCGGCTTTGTGATCTTCAACGACATTACTGCTCGCGACATCCAGCGCAACGAGATGAAGTCCGGCGTCTTCAGCTTCTGCAAGGGTATTGATTCTTTTTGCCCGCTGGGTCCACACATCGTTACTGCCGACGAAATTAAGGACCCGCATAATCTTGCCATGGAGCTGCGGGTGAACGGAGAATCGCGCCAGCGCTCGCATAGCAGCAAGATGTCGGTCACCATTCCGGAGATTCTGTCACACTATTCCGCAATGGGCTATAGTGCCGGAGATGTCGTCTCCACTGGTACTGTGTCGGGAGTCGCGGCCTTCAGTGCCGATCCTAAGGCGTGGTTCCTCAAACCGGGTGATGTAATGGAGTGTGAGATCGAGCAGATTGGTGTGCTAAGAAATCCAGTGATTTCTTGGGAAGAAGCGTATGGGGAGAAGGTTCCGGCGGGACAAAGATTCGGGGAATAGAAGATTGTTGCTGCCTGAAAGATTTGGGGCACAATTCGGAACCGCAGATCCCTCCGCTCCGCTTCGCTGCGGTCGGGATGACAAAATCTCATGACTAATATTGCAGGCAAAGTCTGGACTAGCGAGATTAACTCTCGACCGAATGTGCGTCCCGCCTTCGATCGCTCGCGCACCGTCCGCTTTTACGACACCACCCTGCGCGACGGAGAGCAGACGGTGGGCGTCGTCTTCAGTCCCCAGCAGAAGCTGGAAATTGCGAAGAAGCTCGACGAACTCGGCGTGGGACGAATCGAAGCCGGGTTCCCCAAAGTGTCTGCCGAAGACGGCGAAGCGATTTCGCTAATCCTGAAAGCTGGTCTGAAACATGCGGAGGTGTGGGGCTTTTCACGCGCCACCCGCGGCGATGTTGAGGAATTGGCCCGCCTCGGATTGCAGGCCTCGGTCATCGAAGTTCCGACCAGCGATATCAAACTGAAGGCCTATGGCATCACCCGCGACCAGGCCGTCCAACGCGCGACCGACGCCATCCGCTACGCCGCGCAGAACGGCATTCGGGTAGCGTTCTTCGGAGTGGACGGCTCGCGGGCCGATCTCGAGTTTCTGAAGCATATTTATTCGGCCGCCATCGAGGCTGGAGCGCAGGAAGCCGTGCTGGTCGATACCATCGGCGTTTGCACGCCTGAGGCAGCCGAGTTCCTGGTGCGTTGGGCGAAGGACTGGATGGGCGACGACGTGCCGATCCACTGGCACGGTCA
Source organism: Candidatus Korobacteraceae bacterium (assembly GCA_049695855.1). Classification (GTDB taxonomy): domain Bacteria; phylum Acidobacteriota; class Terriglobia; order Terriglobales; family Acidobacteriaceae; genus Bog-257. Next base: position 6,719 of record JBAVSY010000137.1, read on the forward strand.
TAACGACTTCGGACTTGGGACAGCCGTTGCCATCGCCGCAGTTCGCGGAGGCGCCACCTGGATTCACGGCACCATCAACGGCATGGGCGAGCGCGCCGGCAACGCCGACATCGCTGAAGTAGCGCTCGCGCTGCGATGCCTCTACGATGTTCCGGTCGAAATGAACCTGGAGCGAATCCGCGAAGTGTCGGAGGTAGTGCGCCGGGCGGGTAAGTATGAGTTGGAAGGCTGGAAGCCGCTCATCGGTAACAACCTTTTTTTGCGCGAAAGCGGGGCCGTGGCCAGCCAGTTTCACATTCCGGAAGCGATCGAGCCCTACGCCGCCGAGCTGGTCGGTGCAACCCGCGGAGTAGTACTGGGCAAGAAGAGCGGCCTCGACAGTATTCGACTGAAAGCGGAAGAGCTTGGGTTGGATGTTCCCGAGTCGCAGCGGCCGGCTGTTCTAGCAGCCATCAAGCGCCAATCCATCGCCAAAGGCGGACTGGTAAGCAATGACGAGTTTCGGGTCATTGTCGGCGCAATTACCGCACCCTGAAATTGCAACGGGCGGCCTCCAGGCCGCCTCGTTGGGAGCGTTTGGTTCTCGCCTGTTTACTGCGCCAATACATGTGTAGCCTGATCACCTTCGAAGGTCATTTGCTGTAAAACATGCTCATTCTTCGCGTTGGTGGTATATTCCTGCTCGGTGTGCTGCGCCTTAGCTTTTAAGGGAACGAGATTGCAGTTTACTTTCGCTTCTGCTTTCTTTCCGCCAATCTGCTGAAAGATCATGATGTGAGTCGGGCCGTTCATTTCGTGGGTCACACTGTAGTTGCCTGCCGGTAGCAGCGTGCCACCCACCAGGGTAGGCGCGGTGAAGCGGATCGTTTGCCTGTCGGCAATTCCCATCGCATTATCCTTCGCAGCCAAGAACGCGGTGCAGGCGAATACCATGACAACCGCCGCTAGAATGGCGACGGTCCGTTTCTGAAAGTACATAGTTCTTCCATGAAATCCCGCAAACGCGGGTACGAAACCAACTTTAGTGTAGGACGGCGGCCACAAATCGGCGGTGAGGCCAGTCACAGGCAGGGGTGAAGCGGTTCTTGCAGCATCTCCGTGGCGCTCGCATCCAATAACGGGACAAACATCAGGGATTTATCCTGCGCCGTTGCCGGAAGCAGCAGGCCAACTGTTAAAATCGGACGAGTTATCAGCCACAAATTATGAACCATACGTTGAAGTTTCGCCTGCAACTCCAAGTGTGCGTGTGGTGTCTGTTGATTGTCGGTTCTTTGTGCGCACAGACATCGCAAGCCCCTGCGTCCGGCGAGCAGCCGTCCAATCGGCAATCGTTGGTAAGCATCAGCGGAACGGTCGTCGATCAGGCCGGAGCCGTCGTGGTTGGCGCGAAAGTGCAAGTCACGCTTAAAGATCAAGCCGAGAAGCAAGATGTATTGTCGGGCGACAATGGCCAGTTTTCCTTTTCCAATCTCGCGCCGAGCCCTTTTCAGTTGACGGTCAGCGCCCCGGGTTTTGACACCAAACTGGTTTCCGGAATTGTGAACCCGGGTCAGGCTTTTATTGTTCCCCCGATCGTGCTTACCGTTGCTCCCACCACCACGGATGTGAACGTCGGACTCTCGCAAGCTGAAGTTGCCCAGGAAGAAGTTAAGGAGCAGGAGAAGCAGCGCGTACTGGGCATCTTCCCCAACTTTTACACCACGTATGTACCCGATCCGGCGCCTTTGGCCCCGAAGCAGAAGTTCTCGCTGGCCTGGAAATCGACTACCGATCCCATCAGTATTGTCGGCGTCGGATTCTTGGCCGGTATTTATCAGGCGAGCGATGAGTTAGGCGGATACGGGCAGGGTGCGGCAGGCTACGGCCGGCGGTTCGGCGCCCTTTACGGCGACGTCTTTTTTGGCACGTTTATCGATAGTGCGATTCTGCCCTCGCTGCTGAAACAAGATCCACGCTATTTCTACAAGGGAACGGGTACGACCAAGTCGCGGATAGCATATGCACTGCGCAATGCCATCATCTGCAAGGGCGACAACAAGCAGTGGCAGCTGAATTACTCCACCATCGTCGGCAGCTTTGCCACGGCCGGGCTCTCCTATACGTATTATCCGGCGAGCGATCGCAGTGCAAGTTTGCTGGTGGAGACGGCGGTGATCCGAATTGCCGAAGGCAGTGTTGCCGGACTCTTCCAGGAATTTGTGATTCCGCACCTGACGCCGCGTCTTAAGAGTCACCCTGCGCCGCCGCAGCCTTAAGCCGGTGGCGGACGATTGCTGATGACTTGGTTGTGAATTACCCCCTCCGAGTCTCGGGCCAACCACCACAAGATGGGTTTAGCGAATCAAAAGGATACGAGGGGGATTTGTTGCGTCTGAGTCTGACATTTGCACTGTTCGTTTTCGCGACGGGCGCCGTCGCCCAGCAGAGTGGTTCTGCTTCGACATCGGCTACGCCGCCTGAGGCCAGCCAGCCCGGTGCTGGCGCTGGCCAAAGTCCACCGGTAACGCCGCCCCCGTCCCAGGGTGGAGTATCGATCCATGCGGACGCTGCAAGTGTCTCTGGCGAGCAGGCCACTGTTTCAGCCTCGAAACAGCAACCCAAGCGGATCCTCGGGGTCATGCCGAATTTCCGTGCGGTCAGCGCCGGCGCGCACCCACCTCCTCCCACGCACAAGCAGTCGTTCAAGATTGCCACCCAGAACACTTTCGACTACTCGTCGTTCGTCTTCGTGGGCATCACCTCGGCCCTGGCGGAGGGCACAAATGCCCACCCGGAACTGGGTAAAGGCATGGAAGGTTTCGGCAATTACTACTGGCGCGGTTTTGTCGATAAGGCTGACGGCAATTATTGGGTGATTTTTATCTTGCCTAGCATTTTTCATCAGGACGAGCGTTACTTTGCCATGGGCGAGGGCGGTTTCTGGAAGCGTGGTTTCTACGCTGCTACTCGCATTTTCGTCACCCCCGACTATCAGGGACACAACAGCTTCAATATTTCGGAGTTGCTGGGTCGCGGCATCGCCCAAGGTATCTCGACCACCTACTACCCCAGCCCAAGCACTACCGGCGAAAAGCTGGCTGAGAAATACGCTTATGCGCTAGGGCGCGACGCGCTCACCAATGTCTTTCGCGAGTTCTGGCCAGACATTGCCACCCACGTGTTGCATCGTCACCCGTGATTCGGAAGCGACCGGCGTCGCCGCAAAGTTCAACCGGCGAAATTCTCTCACTTGGCCGATAGAACCTCCTCGACTTCGGAAGCAGCTTCGGATTCTGTTTTCTCCGCGGACGATTGGGCAGGCTCGGGGACAGCCTCCTTCTCGGGAGACGATGGCGTGGCTTCCGCGAGCGCCAGTTCGCACAGCAGAACGACAGAGCGGCCCGCCACTTCCAACGCTCCATCCATCGCCGTATCGCGGAAGGGTTGATCCAGATCGTCAGTATTCATCGCCAGCTTCCAGCCGCGATTCAAGGGCGACTGCGGCAGGGTAAAGCTGACGCCTTCAGCCGATGAGTTCAGCAGGATAAGAAACGAATCGTCGACGATGGGCTCGCCCAACTCATCGGTCTCGTTCAGGGTGTTGCCGTTGAACAGCAACGCCAGGCTGCGCATCCATCCCGTATTCCACTGTTCCTGCGTCATCTCTTGGCCATCGGGCTGGTACCAGGCGATATCTTTCAGCGAAGAGTGATAGACCTCGCGGTCCTGATAGAACTTGCGTCGCCGCAGGTTGGGATGTAACCGGCGAAACTCAATGAGCCGCCGGGTAAATTCCAGCAGCTTTGTCTTGCGCTCGTCGAGTTTCCAGTTGCACCAGCTGATCTCGTTGTCCTGGCAGTAAGCGTTGTTGTTGCCGCGTTGCGTGCGCCCAATCTCGTCGCCGCCGCACAGCATAGGCACGCCCTGCGACAGAAACAGGGTTGCCAGCAGATTGCGCTTTTGCCGCTCGCGCGCCGCCAGGATCACAGGGTCGTCGGTCGGGCCCTCGACGCCGATATTCCACGAGTAGTTATCGTTGGCGCCGTCCTGATTGTTCTCGCCGTTGTCTTGGTTGTGCTTCTCGTTGTAGCTGACCAGATCTTCCAGGGTGAAGCCGTCGTGCGCGGTCACGAAATTGATGCTGGCGTACGGCCGCCGTCCGTCATGCTGGTAGAGGTCGCTACTGCCTGCCAGGCGATAGCCCAGATCGGAAAGCTGGCCTTCGTCGCCCTTCCAGTAACGTCGAACCGTATCGCGATACTTTCCGTTCCACTCCGCCCATAGCACGGGGAAGTTGCCCACCTGGTATCCGCCGCTGCCTACGTCCCAAGGCTCGGCGATCAGCTTGGTCTGCGAGATGATCGGGTCCTGGTGAATGATGTCGAAGAACGCGGACAGGCGGTCGACATCATGCAATTCGCGCGCCAGGGCTGCCGCCAAATCAAAGCGGAATCCGTCCACGTGCATCTCGGTGACCCAGTAGCGCAGGCTGTCCATGATGAGCTTCAGCACCTGGGGATGACGCACGTTTAAGCTATTGCCGGTTCCCGTGTAATCCATGTAGTAGCGCTGATTCTCTGGCACCAGCTTGTAATACGTCGGATTATCGATGCCGCGAAAGCTCAACATCGGACCAAGGTGGTTGCCCTCGGCAGTGTGGTTGTACACCACGTCGAGAATCACTTCGATGCCCTCGCGATGCAGGGCCTTTACCATGGCCTTGAATTCCGGGACCTGCGCTCCAGTGGCGCCCGATGAGGAATATTCGGAATGAGGGCTGAAGTAATTCAGCGTGTTGTAACCCCAATAGTTACGCAGTCCGCGGTCTACCAGCGCCTTGTCATGTATGAATTGATGGACAGGCATGAGCTCAACGGCGGTGATCCCGAGCTTCTTCAGATACTTCAGGGCCGGCGGCGACGCCAGGCCGGCATAGGTTCCCCGCAGATCTTGCGGGATGTGCTCGTTCAGCATGCTGAAACCGCGCACGTGCATCTCGTAAATGACGGAATCGCTCAGCGGGATTTGCGGCGGGTGATCGTGGGACCAGTCGAAGTAGGGACTTACGACTACCCCTTTGGGCATGCCAGAGGCGCTATCGCGGCGATCGATATTTAAGTCAGCATTATCGCCACCAAATCTGTAGGGATAGATTGGCCGTTCCCAATCGATCTGTCCGCTAATCGCACGAGCGTAGGGATCGATCAACAGCTTCGCGGGATTAAAACGCAGACCATGCGCCGGGTCCCAGGGACCATGCACTCGATAACCGTAAAGCTGGCCCGGTTGCAGGTCGGGAACATAGCAATGCCAGACGAACGCGGTCTGCTCATGGAGTTGGATACGCTCAGTTTCCCGCCGGCCACGACTATCGTAGAGACACAACTCGACCTTGGTTGCATGTTCGGAATACAGCGCGAAGTTGACTCCGGTCCCATCCCAGGTGGCGCCCAGAGGATAGGGTTTGCCTGGCAGACAGCGACGTTCCATCCGTCCTCCAAATCCAGCTTTTGTTGGATGCAGATTTTGGAGCCCGGATTGCCTAATCCGGTAATTCGAAACCATACATTTCCCCGGTTACGGCGGACAGTCGGCACGCCGTCACGCCGACTCTGGACTGTACCTTTGGGCTCGCCATGGCATCCTACCATGCAGTGATGCGTTTACCCCAGATTGGAAAGTGCGCGAATCCTGAGTGCCGAGTCGAGTTCAAGCGGCTGGGCACCGGCAAGATCTATACCCTGCCGGTATCGCAGCCGCAAGCCTGGGGGCTGCCTCCGAACATCAAGCAAAAGGTGGTGTGGTTGTGCGCTAAATGCGCGATGACCAAAGAAGTCGAATTCGACCGCGAACACTTTCAGGTGCAGGTCGTCAACCGGCATCGCGCTCACCAGCAAACAGCGTGACTGCAGAACGAGGCCAGTCCGGTCTGCGGTCGAGATTGCTTACACTCCGCTGATCCTGTCTTGAAGTAACCTCAGAGTTGTAAACCGCGCAATCCGATTGCTGATGAAAGACGAGTGCATCCCCAGTTATACTTCTGCAACGCCCTGATTGCTCGGGCATCGAACACCCATGGTTTCCCGACCACAATCCATCAGCGAGCAGGACCTGCGCGACCTCGGCTTTGGTTCAGTCGTCTCGCGGGAAAGTCGCCAGCGGCTGTTGAATCGTGACGGCAGCTTCAATGTCGAACGTCGCGGGCTCGGCTTGCTTGCATCCCTCAGCGTTTATCACCTCCTGCTGACCATGTCGTGGCGGCGATTCCTGCTGCTTGGCATTGTCTCCTATCTGGTCGCCAACGCAGTATTTGCAATCGCCTACCTGGCCTGCGGCACCAATGCCATTATCAACACGGTTCCGGGCGCGGCACTGCCTCCGTTTTGGCGTGACTTCTTTTTCAGCGTGGAGACCTTGTCGACCATTGGGTACGGCAATATCGTGCCGGTCGGAGCGGCCCCTAACATTGTGGTCACCATTGAAGCGCTCGCCGGCTTGATGGGATTTGCCATCGCCACCGGCCTGGTGTTCGCCCGCTTTTCCCGGCCCACGGCGAACATCCTGTTCAGTAGCCATGCGGTGGTAGCGCCCTACCAGAACATTAGCGCACTGGAATTTCGCGTCGCCAACGCGCGCTCGAATGAGCTGATTGAGATCACTGCAAAGGTTATGCTCAGCCGCTTCGAAAACGTCGACGGAGTTCACACCCGCCGCTATTACCCACTCGCACTGGAGCGAGACGGCGTCGTATTTCTTCCCTTAACCTGGACAGTCGTGCACCCGATCGACGAACAGAGTCCGTTCCATGGAGAAACGATTGAATCGCTGCAAAAGTCCAACGCGGAGATTTTGGTACTCCTGAAGGCCTTCGACGAAACCTTTTCGACGATTGTGCAGACTCGAACTTCCTACACCTTTGACGACGTTGTCTGGGGAGCGCGTTTTGCCAATGCCTTTATGGCCGACGCAGCCCAGAGCTTCGCCAAAAATTCCCACAGGAAGGGAAAGGTAGCCGTCGATATGCGACTTTTCGACATCATCGAACCGGTTATCGATCGATTAAATCGTTGAATATCCCCCGCCGCTCACGCACAATAGTTTCGCACCGTTCGCCCTTTTCTTCGCGAGGGCTCAATCTCTCGAGGTTGCTGTTCGGCTTCAGCGCTGGCAGTTTGTGTCTGCCTGCGCCCACACACACATGGAGGAACTATGGCTGAAGCAATTCTTAACGGCATGAAGCGGGCTTCTGGCTGGTCCATCGTGCTCGGCATTTTGATGATTATTGTCGGCATCATCGCCATGCTGGCTCCCTGGGAGTTCGGGCTGGTCATTACATTGGTGGTGGGATGGTGCGCCATCTTCAACGGCGTGGCCCAGATCATCTACGGCGTCCGCACCCACGGTGGCTGGCATGTGCTGCTGGAAGTCGTCCTCGGGCTGATCTACATCATCGCGGGAATTTATCTGCTGATGCATCCGGTAGGCGGCTTGCTGGCGCTAACTTTATTGCTCGCGTCTTTCCTATTGGTGTATGGAATTTTTGCGCTGGTATTGGCATTCAGGATGCGGCCCCACAGCGGGTGGGGATGGGTGCTCTTCGACGCCATTGTCACCCTGCTACTAGGCATCCTGATTTGGGCTCACTGGCCGTTTAACTCGGACTGGGTGGTGGGAACCCTGTTTGGCATCAGCATCTTTGTTTCGGGCATTACCCGCCTGATGATGTCATTGGCCATCCGGCGAGTGTCCAGCTCCGCAGCGGCTTAAGCGGAAGCGCGAACTTCGTGAACTCTGCTAACCTTCGCGGGCGCTGCCCGCGAAGGTTCTGTCTCCAGCGCATCCTGACGGCGAATGCTTTTCGTCAAGAATCTCCAGCCGACTGCAAAAAACGGCAGATCCGCTAGCAATACCTTGACCGCCGGGTATGTTTGCTCCAAGGTGCTTCAAGGTTGGCCACCTTTGTCTAGCAGGCCTTCTGCGACCCTTATGCTAGTCAAAATGAGCAGGTTAAAGGATTTCCTTGACATCCAGCTTGGACCACCGCAAAATTGCGGCCAACTACCCAACGCAATGGGCGCCAGCGGCCGTTGCAGATGGGATCCATCGAACAGCGCCTTTCGTACGCAGGCACGAGCTCCAATGCATCCGTACTGCGGCGTGGAAAGAAGCTAGCAAATGCGTTCTGGAATCCGGCTTTGCCTTTTGCCGCTCGTCTTTGTTCTGTTGCTGGTTGCGCCAGCCATCGCTCAAGGGATCAGGTTTTATCCCGATTTCTCCTCACCCGTCGCCCTTCATCAGTTGAGCCTTAACGGCAGCAGCCGCCTGACCGGCTATGGTTCCCAGGTAGTTCTCCGCCTGACGGACGGTAATCAGTATCCAGCAGAAACTTCAACGGCGTACTTCGACCTTCCACAGCGAGTGGATCTTGGCTTCACAACCTGGTTCAAATTTAAGATACACAATCCAACCGCCTGCTGTAATCCCGGGGACGGATTCGCGTTCATCATTCAGAATTCCAATGCTACCGACCCGACGCAAGGTGCCAGCGGCAGCGGTCTAACTGCCGTAGGTGCTGGCGGTGGCGGCTTAGGCTATTCCGGCATCAACAATAGTCTGGCAATCGAGTTCGATATTTTTGACGACCCGTGGGATCCAAATTCAAACCATGTGGCAATCCAGAGTTGTGGGGGGAATTACAGCTTATTTAACAGTCCGGTACATCTTCCCGGCGTCTACACAATCGGCCAGAACAATGATGTCACCAGCTGCCTGCTTAACCCGACCGCATTCAACACGACAATACCGACCTTGGGCGGCACCTGCAATGGCTCCAGTTGCACCGATGGAACAGATCATCAGGTGGTCATCCAATACACTCCAGGGGTGCAGAATCAACCCGGTATGTTGCAGGTCTGGTTGGATCCAACCTTTATTCCTGACACTCAAACTCCGATTCCGGGCGCGCCGACCGTTCTCAACGTGCCTTACAACATTGTGTATAACACTCAGAACAATCCGAAAGGGCTTCAGCTAACCTCGGACAATAAGCTTTGGGCGGGTTTCACGGCTGCTCAACCCAGTTCGGGGGGCAAGCGTGGCGGTGGCGGCGCGAGCGGCGGCACGGCCATCGACGTCTCTGCCTGGGAGTTCACGACCTTCTCGCAGTCTCAGATTACGCAACTCATTCCCGCCGGCGGCGTCGAGAACGACTACGTCTTTGGCGCTCACCAAATGGGGGTCACGTTTCCGACGGACTTCCAGAACAATAACAACATCTTCATGACGGTCGAGCAAACTCCGGTGAACCAGACGATGTTCTATGACCAGCGCTTGCTAGGAACCGACTTTGCGAACGAGAATTGCATCATTTATCTGGGAACCGGCGGAAACTGCGTTCTCTACACCGTCACCTGCCAGGACTCTCTGGGGAATATGGTTCCCTGTCCCACAGAACCGGATAAGAGCATCGCCTTATGCACCAAGTTCACAACTCCAGAGCCGATATCGGTGGACAATCCCGATTTCCTGCGCGCCGAGCCTATTGGCTCCAATAATTGGTGCAGTGTTTTTAACGGTTTTTCACCCAATAATGATCCTGTCGTATCGGGTAAGGGCACAGGCTTCTCCGATATCGTTGCCACTTTGATTTTCAGCGGGCAAGGAGGCCCGCAATGTCAGACCGACGGGTCGCTGAAGGCACTTACTGAGAAGATGGAGTCGAAGATTCCGGCACCACCGGGATCGGGGTTCTGCCCTCCGATAAGATAAGCCTGCCAATAGGTTGGCCAATGACAAAAGCCTCGGGGGTTTTCCTCGGGGCTTTTCTTGCTTGCAAAATGGCTTTACAGTTTGCTGAAAAACTGGAAACTGCGGACCCCTCGGCGGCTGAAGCCGCCTCGGAAGCACAAATTGAAAGGAGTTGCAACGGCGCAGCTGAAGCTGCGCCCCTTCAAAACCGGTGCTCCATCGAGTTTTTCAGCAAACTGTTTAGGCTCCGCCCTGATAGGACTTGGTAGCAGTGCGATAGATGTCTTTCAGGTCGGAGCGTTCCAATACCCGGCCCGCTCCCTCTTCCTTCACAATGGTTTCCAGAATCTTCACTGCCTCGCGGTAATGAGGGATCGCCTCTGCCGGTTTGCCGCTGCTGGCCATGGCGCTGCCCAGCAAGTACTGTGCACGAGCCTGCTCAACCAGCAACCCCAGTTTTTCCGCCCGGCCAACCGCGCTATCCAGTTCCTCGCGAGCGGCGTCCGGGTGTTTGGTCGCTAGAAGAGCCTCTCCCAGGTAAATGGATGCCTGCACCGATTCAGCCTTCAGGCCCATCGCGTCGGCGTCCTGCTTCAGCTTCTTCAATGCTGACACCGCCGCCTGAGGTCGTCCCTGCGCTACGTCGAGCTTGGCCAAGTTTAGATTCGCCACAACGACCTGATCACGCACCTTCGATTTACTGGCTAGCTGCAGCGCCTTCTCATATTGCTGCCGTGCAGCCGGGTAATCGCCCCGGTAGAAATAACTGTCGCCTAGATAGTTCAGCGCTTCCGCCGTAATATTGTCGTTCTTGGCTTCGACGGCGATCTTCAACGCCTCCTCGATGTTCTTCTGCCCTTCATCTTCGCGACCCACGGCGGACAACGTGTGACCGTAACCGGCCAATGCCGCTACCATCAAGTAGGTTCGGTCGTTGAGCTGCCGGTATGTATTAACCGCATCCTGCTGGGCTTTCAAGGCGGCGGCGTAGCGCCCCTGGGCGGCAAAAAGAGCGGCCATGTCGGCCGATTCCCGCGCTGCTCCGCTCTTGTCATTCGCGGCGCGACTGGCATCCAGGGCCTTCAGGTACTGCGACAGCGCCGTATCGTACTGTCCAAGCTTCACGTTCGTCATCGCCAGATTGTGCAGAGACTCAGTGGCGCCATCCTGCAGCTTCAATCGGTTCTGGATGTCGTAAGCCTGTTGAAAGTCAGTCAGCGCATCCTGGTATTCACCCTTATTGAACAGGGCGTTGCCGATATTATTCAGCAGGATTGCCTGCGACATTTCGTCCTGGGTATCGCGAGCAATCTGCAAAGCTTCCTTGGTATATTTCAGACCCTCGTCGTACTGTCCATGATCTAGGTAGGACGAACCCAGGCTCATGAGGTTTTGCGTCAATCCGTTCTTGTTTCCGATCTTCCGGTCAACCTCGATCGCCTCTTCATAGCTGCTCTGAGCAGCCTTGAAATTGCCCATTGCGTCCTGCACTTGCGCAATCTGTCCCAGGGTGGACGCAACTCCACTTTGAGCACCCACTTTCTTCCTGATTTCGAGTGCCTGTTGATAGTTACGCAAGGCATCGTCAGGCTTATTCAAGCGTTGGTAAACGATGCCCAAGGCGTGCAGTATCGAACCTTTCTGCTCCTGATTATCGAATTGAATCGCCAGACTCAAAGCCTGGTTAAGAGGATCGAGCGCCGCCTGGGGATTACCGTCTTTGATCTCAACTCGCCCGCTAGCCAGCAAAGCCGCAACGTACTTGGGATCGGAAGACAAAACCTTTGCCAGATACTGCTTGGCCTCCGCGAAGTTATTGGCTTCTTCGTACAGCTTTGCCAAGGCAAACTGTGCCTCGGTGTCGTCGGGATTGACCTTGGCCAATTCCTGATAAGCGGCGATCGCCTTTGCGGTGTCGTGCAAGATGCCGGCATGGATAGCCTGAATCAGATAGCGATCCTGGGCGGGAAGATTGTCGCTCAACTCCAGCGCCCGCCGCGATGCCTGCTCCGCCTTATCGTCGTAGCCCAGCGCAGCATAAGTCTGCGCCAGCTTGGAAAATGCCATGGCGAAGCTGGGATCCTGCGCGGTAGCCTCTTCAAATTTCGTGACTGCCTGGGTGTTGTCGCCGGCGCGTACCAGTTGCGATCCTTCGTCATAGGCCCGCAGCGCCGGAATCGATTTCGTAATCACATGCTGCGAATGGGACTGCAATTCCTTCAACACTTCCGGCGTGGCCGCCAATTTCTGACGCAGGTCGTCGGCCATCTTGTCCAACGAACTCAGCAGTTGTTTCTCATCGGGAACATCGCTATTAACGGTGGTGCTCCGGTCGTTCGCCAAGTCAGCGACGGTCGCGTTGATGCGAATCTGATCCCCCATTTTTTCGTACTGCCCGAAAACCACGGTGTCGGCATGGGTGTAATCCGCGATGCGCTTCACCGTTTGAAGATCAAGCGGCGATTGCGGCGAGACCCGCAAGTCGCTGAGCACCTGCTGCAATCGGTCGGAGGAAACCATGCGAAGATGCGCCGACTGCCCGATGTCGGTGTTCAAGGCTGCCGCAATGCTTGAGCCCATCCAGGTCAGGCTGGAATCGCCCGAGGCGTTGTAGAACGGAAGAATCGCAAGCGAGGTTACCGGACCCTGCACGCTTTGGGTTTCGCTCCCAGGATGTGCGCGCGAACGAACGCCGATCACCGCTCCGATGCCCAGCAGCATGGCCGCAATACCGACCGCCAGCCATTTCCAGGGAAAATGCTTCACCGCAACCGGCGCGGCAATGTGAGTGCGCGCGAATTGCGATGGGCCGGTGCGAGGCTTGTTTCCTTGCCAGCTCTCCAACTCTTCAGCCAGTTCCTCGACCGAAGTAAACCTGGCTTCGGGATCGCGTTCCAGACACTTGCTGACAATCTCGCTTAGCGTTGGTGGAACGGCAGCATCCACATCCACCAGGGGCACGGCCCGTTCCTGGGTGCGCTTGACCAGGCTGGCGATGGCGCTCTCGGCATGGAACGGTACAAAACCGCTCAGCAATTCGTAGAAGATCAGTCCAATCGCGAATTGGTCGGAGCGAGCGTCCAACTCCTTTCCCATGGCCTGTTCGGGCGACATATACTCCATCGTCCCGATCATCATCCCCGTCTGGGTCATGCCGTCGCCCTGGACCGTTCGGGCCAGACCGAAGTCCATGATGACGACCCGCCCAGCGTTGTCGCGCATAATATTGCTGGGCTTCAGGTCCCGATGGATCACGCCTTCGGCGTGCGCCGCCTGCAGCCCCGCACACACCTGAAGCATGATGGCAACCGCTTCTTGCGGAGACAGTTTTCCTTGCCGGGTCAGGATGGTGCGCAAGTCCTCACCTTCGATAAATTCCATGGTGATGAACTTGACGCCGTCGGCTTCGTTCAAATCGTAAATACGAATGATGTTTTTGTGCGTGACCTGCCGGGCCAACACCAGCTCTTGCTTAAAGCGTGCCAGGATAGCGGGATTCCCAGCCAAATCTGGCCGAATCACCTTCAGCCCGACAACCCGCTCCACTTCCATGTCCCGGGCTTTATAGACCGCGCCCATTCCGCCCATGCCGAGCATTTTGTGGATCTCGTAACGGCCACCGATGACGTCGCCTTCGTGGAAAATCGTGGCGCCGATATGCGAAAAAATGGGATGAGGCGGTGAACCGGATGAGCCCACGCGTGCGTCGCTTGGGTTGACGATGGTCATCGCATCCGAAGGATCGCTTTTGGGTGCTGACGAAAACTTGCGTGACTGCCCCGGCGGCTCCGCACCTACCGACGTAAGATCCGTGGCATCAACGCCGGGAAGGGTTCGGGCCTCTGAATCCAGCGCAGGTTTCGGCGTCGGGGCGGAACTGTCCCCGCTGGATACAGCAATACCTTCCTGCGCTTTGCGCGCTGCTCCTTCTTGCTCCCCAGCCATCGCCCGCCTACCTCGAGGACCAGGCTCCGTGAGTGGAGGGAGACTCCCGCCCGGAACCAGCTATCTGCAAAGTATACCTTGCTTTGCGCCACTCTCGGTCACATTTCAGACCAATAGGGCTTTGCAAGTAAAGCCGGCACTCCCTCGGCGCCGGCTGGTTAAAGAGCTTACCGCTCGTTTAGTGTCCGTAGTTGGTAATCCGCGGGTTCGGTTCAGGTGCACCCGTGGCGGTTCCGACGCTGACTCCTACCAAGCCAGATTTGCCTCCTGTAATGCCGGATGACCCTCCCCCAATGACATACAGAAACGATATCGCTGGAGACGGCGCGGTATTGGTCGGCGTCACCTCAAATCTTCCGAAAGCAGCCCCCATAGCGTTGCAGGTTGTCGAACCGGGATCATTGCTGCAATCGTAATATGCGAGGGTTTTCTGGCTCGACTGCGGCCCTCCCGGTCCGCTGGTTTCGTAGGTCAAGGTGAGAATCCCGCCGGGAGGAGGAGTTAGGGCCACGTCAAGCTCGTTCGTCACATTCTCGGTGACGGGATTGCTCGTACCTCCCAGATAGGAGCCCAGGATAGATGCAATGGCGAAGCCGGTCGACGGAACAGTCTGCTGGAGAAACGAGCCAGAAGTCACGGAAGGATCGGTTCCCACCACAAATGCCTGGTTCGTACTCACTAGATACCAGACGGGAGGGTTGGTGACACCGGTCAGCGATACTGTTACCCGGCCGCACGCACTGTTACTAGGGGGGATTGGGCAGGTTGGATCAACGTTGTAGGTTCCACTGACAATGCTGTTCGACGTGACCGATCCGCCGTTGTTCTCGTCGGTATAGTATCCCGGCAACCCATCCGTTCTGGCGATGTTTCCGGCCCCATCGAAGGAGGCTACACCAGCCGAGATATCCGGCAATCCCGAGCTGTTGAGGGCGTTCAACTGCATGAGGGACTGTCCCTTGAGGCTGGTATTGGTAAAGGACGTGCCACCGATGGTTCCCGCCGCTCCTTGCTGCAGAATGGAAAGCAATGTGGAAGGTCCGCCGCTGTCGGTCTCCACCGCAACCAGCGAACTGTTCGATATCACGTAGTACGCATAGTTTGTGGTTCCAGAGGCGGTGGTCAAGCTGGCGGTTCCTCGACCCGTGCTGGCATCCAACGGTGTTACCGCCAGGTTGCCCCCGGTGATCGGCGTCTGGGACGCCACCGTGCCGTTATCGTTGGTGTCCTCTTCACCGCCAGTCACGACCAGGGAACTGTTGATGGCGAAAGCCCCTGCTCCCGCATAGCGCTTGCCGGCGGCATCCGTGCCAAAAGCGCCGAAGGAGTAGCCGGCACCGGCGCTCGGGAGCGTTGTGCTCGTCTGTTGAGTGAGTAGGCCTGAGCCGTAGAAGGCTGGAAGGCCCGGATCACCCATGATCATCCGGGTCTGGCTTGAGGAAACTACAAGGTTAAATCCGTAAGAGCCGAATATCGGGGAGGAAAGAATCATTGAACCCAAATTGCTCCCCGGTGGCAGGGAGTATGTCCCGGTGAAAGGCACGCAGGTTTGCACTCCGTTTAGACCTACCTGGTCCAGTACGTAAACGCCACTTGGGGTATTGCCACAAGCAGTTTGGCTTCCCGGGCAGGATGAATTGTTGGGAGGATTGATGTTTCCGTTCCCATCAGCACAGAAACTTCCAGCCATGTAAAACGGTATCCCGTTGTTGAAGCCATTGAGCGAGAAAACATAATTGCCCTGCAGCCTGCCGGTTATCGTAACGGTGAAGGTTTCCGTGGCGGTTTCAGAAACCGAATCAGTCGCCTGCAGGGTGAATGTGAATGTGCCGGCAGTGGTCGGCGTCCCGCTGATGTTTCCGGCTCCGGTGCCGCTGGCGGTAAGGGTCAAGCCGTCCGGCAAACTTCCAAACACCACGGTATAGGTGTAGGGCGAGATTCCACCGCTGGCCGTCACCGTGGATGAATAGCCATTACCCACAACTCCAGGCGGCAGCGTAGCTGGCGGGAACGTTAAAGCGGGATTAATGACGATGCTGGTGGAAAGGGTGTTAAAGGCCGCCGTCGGGGTCTGCGAGTCCGTTACGGTTACCGTGAAACTGTAGGTGTTCGGATAAGTAACCCCGCTCGCCAAGGTTGGCGTTCCGCTGACGATTCCATTGCTTTGCAACGACAAGCCCGGCGGCAAGGTGCCAGTGGTGAGTGTCCACGTGTAAGGGGTTTGACCTCCTGAGGCCACCAGCACTTGTTCGTACGGAACACCGATAGCGCCTGGATTCAAATTGTATTGGCTAACGTTGAGCGCGCCGGGACCACTCTGCGGTGCATGCGAGGCGCAGCCGCTCATGAGCGCACATAGCAAGATTGCCAAGCCAATCAGTGGAAAAGGTTTAAGCCCTTTCATGGATCTCCTTGTGGTATCGGAAGCTGGATTTTGGACGCGACTCAGGGGGACCGGCCGGCCAGGCGAAGCGCAGCCCTTCAGTACAAAGAGCCATTCGGCAAGACCACGAACCCTGGGCGACCGCAAAGTGCGTATAGCGTAGAAGAGTAATCGAACCGTACCTAAATGCAAGCTTTTTCTGACGGGTGCGGTAGGGCTGTGGCATTTTGGAACTGGTCCTTCCGTTTTGGCTCTGGACGCAACCGTCTTCGCCCCGGTGCTCCCGCTCTGCTATGCTCATTCGTTCCTTCGGAGGGTAGGCCGTGAGCCTCAAGCTAGCTCTGCTTTCATTCACTTTATTTGCCGCAACCGCCCTGGCCCAGCAGTCCGCGCCCCAGAGCAGTACTCCCGGCGCCACGCCGCCCACAACCCAGATGTACGTCGAGCCCATGCTGGCGTACACGCCCAGCCTGGATGTCACCGCCATGGACCGCTCGGCCGATCCGTGCGTCGATTTCTACCAGTATTCCTGTGGCGGCTGGCAGAAGAACAATCCCATCCCCCCTGACCAGACCTCGTGGAGCGTCTACGGCAAGCTGTACGAAGACAATCTGAAATATCTGCGCGCGATTCTGGAGCAGGCCGCCGCGGCCAAGGATCGCGATGCCGTCGCCCAGAAGATTGGCGACTACTACGCTGCCTGCATGGACGAGACCATGGTGGAGAAGCGCGGCGCGAAGCCCATCTGGCCCGAGCTGGTCGAGATCCAGGGTGTCACCAATGTTTCCGAGCTGGCTCCTTTGCTGGCGCGGCTGCATCTTTCCGGCGACACCGCGATCTTCGGCAGCGGCTCCGAACAGGATCCCGACAACTCCGATGCCATGATCGTGGGGCTGACCCAGGACGGGCTCGGCTTGCCCGATCGCGACTACTACACCAAGGACGATCCCAAGTCGAAGGAAATTCGCCAGCGTTACGTCGAGCACGTGCAGAAGATGTTCGAGCTGCTTGGCGACTCACCCGACGCGGCGAAAAAACAAGCCGCGACGGTGATGCGCATTGAAACCGGCCTGGCCAGGGCGTCGCTGACCCGCGTGGATCAGCGCGATCCGTACAAGGTCACGCACAAGATGAAAGTGTCGGAGCTAAATACGCTGGCGCCGAACTTCAACTGGAACGCCTATTTTTCCTCCAGCCAGGTACCGGCTTTCGAAGTTCTGAATGTCGAGGCGCCCGACTTCCTCAAAGAGATGAACACGCAGCTCAAGTCCACCTCGCTGGACGATTGGAAGAGCTACCTCCGGTTCCATGTGGCGAACTCGGAGGCGCCCTATCTGTCTTCGGCCTTCGTGAACGAGAATTTCGATTTCTACCGGAAATATTTGCGCGGCGCCAAGGAGCTGCAGCCCCGCTGGAAGCGCTGCGTGGAATATGTCGACGATCAACTGGGCGAGGCGCTAGGTCAGGAATATGTCCGCAAGACTTTTCCGCCGGAACTGAAAGCGGCGACCTTGCAGATGACCCAGCAGATCGAAGATGCCATGGCGATGCGCATCCAGCAACTGGATTGGATGAGTCCGCAAACCAAGCAGCAGGCGCTGAATAAGCTGCACTCCATCCGCAACAAGATCGGCTATCCCGACAAGTGGCGCGACTATAGTTCGGTGGTGATCACCCGCGACGATTTCTTCGGCAACGCCGAGAATGCCGAGGAGTTCGAGAACCATCGCGAGTTCAACAAAGTTGGCAAGCCCACCGACCGCAGCGAGTGGGAGATGACGCCGCCCACGGTCAACGCCTACTACAATCCGCAGATGAACGACATCAACTTCCCTGCCGGGGTTCTGCAGCCGCCGCTCTACGACGCCAAGCTGGACGACGCGCCCAACTATGGCAACACCGGCTCGACCATTGGACATGAGCTGACCCACGGCTTCGACGATGAGGGCCGCCAGTACGATGCCAAGGGCAACTTGAAGGATTGGTGGACCACGCAGGATGCGGCGCAGTTCGTCAAGCACGCGGATTGCGTGGTCGATCAGTATGCGAAATACACGGTGGTCGACGACATCCACGTCAACTCCAAGCTAACCGAGGGCGAGGATGTGGCTGACCTGGGCGGCTCGATTCTGGCTTACATCGCCTGGAAGAACGCGGACAAAAACGAGAAGTTAGTGGATCGTGATGGGTTGACGCCCGACCAGCGCTTCTTTGTGGGCTTTGCGCAGTGGGCCTGCGCCAATGAGCGTCCGGAAGACCAGCGGGCACGGGCCATCACCGATCCGCACTCGCCGCCAAAGTATCGCGTCAACGGCGTGGTGGTGAACATGCCGGAATTCGGCACGGCGTTCGGCTGCAAACCGGGCTCGCCGATGGTGAAGCCCGCCGACAAGGTGTGCAAGGTTTGGTAAGTTGCGGTGGAAGCGCTGGCCTTCAGGCCAGCGATATTTGCGACTTCCTCGAGAACGGCTTCAGCCGCAGCTTCAGCGTCGAGTAGACGCATACTTTTTATCCTTGTCATCCCGACCGGAGCGCAGCGGAGCGGAGGGACCTGCGGTTCTTCCGGCGAGGAATTCGCGCGTCGCGGCATGATCGTGAGCACCTAGGGAGGCACTTTCAGAAATGCGATACGCAATCTTCCTATTTATCGCTCTGGCCTGCGCTTCGGCGCAAACGAAATCCTCCACGCCGCGCTGGCATGAAACCGATACCGAAACCATCTGGACCACCCGCTATTCTAACTGCGATTACGGATACTCGGTCCTGCTGCCGGCCGGGGTGGTTGGTCATGGCCCGAAATCACCGAATCCGGCCCACGGGTTCACGGTGGACCCCGTGGCGCCACAATCCACGAAGACTTTCGACGTAACCGGATCCAATCGCTATATCGACGTGTTCAACTTCTACGACGTGGAAGATCACGGCGAGTCGACGGCCGCGACCCTCGACTACTACTCGTCTCTGGGTGAGATCGGCGATCAGAAGGAGATTCAAGCCGTCGGCCGCCAAAGCTTCAACCTGGCCGGGCTGAGCGCCAGACACCTGGAAGACCGCTGGGTGGAAAACTCTACCGCCATCCGGCGGGACCGGATCATCGCCTATCGCCGGGCGGGCGGCATGCTGTATCAATTCACCCTGCAGTCGCCGGAGAAAACCTATGCGGCCGACGAACAACTCTTCCACCGCATCGTAGACGGATTCCCGCCTGAGCAAGTTGCCGACCGGCGATTGCTCCAACGACTAGAGTAGCCAGGAGCGCAAAGCCGACAACCTTAACGCCAGACCTTCGCTCGCATCACGTCGAAGTGATGATCGTAGGTCCAGATCTCTACTTTTAATCTTGCTCCCACGGCCGCCAAGGTTGCGTCGAAGAGAGTTATGGATTGGTCAGGCAGGAAGTTAAGCTTCATCACGCCTTCCAGATAGTCTTCCACCACAGGATCTACAGAGGCGCTGCTCTTGAGGATTTCGTCTAGCCAGACGGTTGCCTGCTTGCGTCCTAATCTGCGGAGAACCAGCGCATGCGCTTCCAAAAGCGTGGGATAAGCAACCAGGACGTCGCGTTTCTCGCTTGCCAGACGCCTCAGATCTTCCTGTGCGCGACGATGGTGGGTGTCGTCAGGATCGGCGGCGGCGTAGAGAGGACCTGCGTCGGCTAGAACGGCGCGCCTCATCGCTCAGCAAAGTAACGGTCATGTTCCTGGCTCACATCTTTTAGCCCGCTCCCACGTTTTGCCGGAGTGATTTTCAGAGGACCGCGCGGTCGCAGATAGCCACGCTGAGTTAAAAACTGACGCAAAGCCGATTGCACAACAACCGTCAGCGAGGGCGGCGCCTCTTGGTCACGAACATAGGTTTCTACGGCTTCGGCCAGGTCGTCCGGAAGCGTGACACTTGCGCGTTTCATAAGCTTGATTCTATCACCAACTGGTGAAGTTGGTGTAAGCCAACGTTAGGAGAACAATCTCATCAATCCCTTCGCAGGCAAGTCCGGCACGATAAATCTGCCGACTCCTCCAGTCAGCACCTCGGCGGCGCCGTAGCCGCTGCGCACTGCTCCTTCCATGGTCGCGGGCCATCCGGTCGCCGTCCAATCCCCAGCCAGCAGCAGCCTGGGCCACGGCGTGGTGTGCGAAGGACGAAAGGCGTCGCTGCCCGGCGAGGGCGAGAACGACGCATGAATTTCTTTGATGACGGTAGCTTTAGTCAGCTTGGCGTCCCGTACAACGGGAAAGAACTCTGCCAGCTCGCGCACCGCGAGGTCGATAATCTCTCCCCGCGGCTTGTCGACCAGCGTCTTTGATGAGCTGACCACCAGCTCCAGATAGCTTCCCTGCTCTGCCGAATCTCTGCGCGTCGCCAGGATCTTCGACTTGTGAAACATCCATTGGATGGTGCGTTCCAGCAGCACCGCGTGTTCCAGGGGCGTGATCTCGCGATCGAACCATAGATGAATTCCGGTGATCGGCGCACTCTCGAAACTGTGCGCCTTCTTTCGCAGCAGCTCCATCTCGGGCTGATCAGGCAATAACTTTTCTACTGCGTTAAACGGGGTCGCGAGGATGGCATAATCGGCGCGCACCTCTTCCCCGCCAACCCGCAGTCGCACATTGTCACCGTCGGACTCGATGGCATCGACCGGCGCTCGCAGGTAAACTTCGCCGCCGTGAGCTTCAATGTACCCCGACGCGGTTCCGTAGAGTTGCGACAGGGGTACGGCAGGAATACCCATGCGGCCGGCTTCTGCCGACTTCAGAAACGAATCGCGAAACACCAGCGCGGCGTAACGGAGCGACACGCGATCCAGCTCTTCGTTCAGCGCGCTAATCAGCACCGGCGCCCAGAAGCGGTCGATCGCCTGCTTCGTTTGTCCCTGACGTTCGAGCCAAGCTTGAAAATTTTCGCCATTGTCGCTGGGCAGCGACGGCGTCAGCGCTAGCATGGCGCGCGCGATGGCGAGTTTGTCCTTCAGATCCAGCACACCCGACGCGAGGAACGACGGCGCGGCATGAAGCGGAGCAGGCAGCGCCCCTGGCTTTAGCGTCGAGGATTTACCGCCGGGCAGAATGAACGTAATCTCGTCATACCACCGAATCTGCTGCTCGACGCCTAGCCGGCGATAGAAATCGACGAGGTTGGTACAGCAGCCGAGCAGCACATGCTGGCAGTTGTCGACGACTTCTCCCGTGCCCGGAAGTTCATACGATGACGCCCGGCCACCCAGGTACGGACGGCGCTCGAATAACTGGACACGATATCCGGCGTCGGCCAGCGCGCTTCCCGCAGATAAGCCCGCCAATCCACCGCCAATAATTGCCACGGTTTGGCGTTGACGATTGTTATCTGCCGCCGTCATGTAAATCGAAGAAATCCCCGGGCCATAACGCTCAGCTTCTCGGCAGTCGTGAGTCGCACCCGCTCGGAAAAAACATCGTAATTGCGCGCTATGATGCGCTCCAAAAGGCGGCGGTAGATTTCCACCAGGGTCCAGAGTGCCGGACGGCTGTCTTCCTCGATCAGGGGCAGCAAATCTTCCGCCGCGCGATAGAAGCCGCGCGCCCGCAATGCCTCGAATTCCAGCACCGGCCGTAGCGACTCTCGCGCCGAGCCGTTGGTTACAGCATGCACGTCGATTCCGAAACGCGCAAAATCCTCTCGCGGCAGATACACCCGTCCCAAGCCGGCATCCTCTTTCACATCGCGCAGGATGTTGGTGAGCTGAAAGGCGACTCCGGTTTCCTCAGCCAGCTTTTCCGCGCGCGGATCGCGATACCCGAAGATGCGGATGCAGATCAGCCCCACGACCGAGGCAACGTGATAGCAGTAGTCATAAAGCTGATCGAAGGTCTCGTATTGCACTTGCGGAAGCTGGCCCTCCGGAAGTTGCCCCGAAGACGGTTCGGGCACGTCCATCTCGGTCCCATGTACCAGATTCTCCAGCAAGTCGAGCGGGATGTTAAAGCGCTTTTGGGAATCGGCCAGTGCGAAAAGCACCGGATCGTCAGTGCGCTCGCCGCTGACTACGCGCCGCAACGCATTTATCCATTCATCAAGCTTTTCACGGCGCTGCTCGCCGGGAATCGAGGGATCGTCGGAAATGTCGTCGGCATGACGCATAAAGGCATACACCGCGGACAGCGCGTTGCGTTTTCGCGACGGCAGAACCAGGAAGCCGTAGTAGAAGTTCTTAGCCGCCGATCGCGCGATGTGGCGGCAAACGCTGTAGGCAGCCCGCAGCTGCAGCGGGTGTTCGCTCACAACAGCTTTCCAGCGGCCGCGCGCGCCAGCAACCACAACTTACGCGGCTTGGAGATGGCTGGGCGGCTTTTCAAAACGTCGTAGCCTCGCCGCTCGATGACGTTCAGGATCTCCAGCCCGCCGCGGCTGAACAACTCGATGTCGAGAGCAAGATGTTTGTCGACTTTGCCGGCCAGCGGCCAGCCCTTGGCGAACCAGTCGCGAGCTCGCGCCACCTCGAACTTCATCATCTCCACGAACTGCGGAGTCGCACGCCGTTGCGCGATGTCGCTCTCCGACACTCCGAACTTCGCCAAACTCTCCAGCGGAAGATAGATTCGTCCCTTGCCGTAATCCACGGCAACATCCTGCCAGAAGTTCGCCAACTGCAACGCGGTGCAAGTGTAGTCCGAGAACCGCTGCCGCTCGGCATCGCGATAGCCGCAGAGATATAGCACCAAGTGTCCAACAGGATTCGCGGAGTTCTTGCAGTAACCCAGCACGTCCTCGAATGTGGGATAACGCGTCACGGTCTGGTCTTGCCGAAACGCAGCCAGGAGATTGGCGAACGGAGCTCGCGGTATGTCGCACTCGCGAATTGTTTCGCGCAAAGCGATAAATACCGGATGCCGGGGGGCGGCGAGCGCGGCGGCATCCGCATCTTGAAGGGGCACGCCTTCAGGCGTGCCGGTAGAGCCCACAAGAACATCCGGCTTTAGCCGCTGAGGAACCAGGCTGAAGTAGGTCGCGTTCAGCTCCGATTCCCACTCATCCATCAACGCTAGCGACTGCTGTGGATCGCCCACCTCATCACCAAGGTCGTCCGATATCCGGCAATACGCGTACACGTTGTAGAAGTGCTGATGGAGATGCTTGGGCAGAAACCAGGTGACAACGGAGAAGTTCTCGTAGTGCGAATGCGCCAGCCGCGCGCAATATTGTTGGGCTTCGGCCAGCGACGGAGCGCGATCAGGGATGGCGTACTCCGGCGGCAGCGACCGCCAGCCGGCTGCGGCATTTGTGCCGGGCTGGGCAGAGTACACGTGGTTTTCAGTCGGAACAGAAGACATTAAGAGGATTTTACCGAGGATGTGTACTTGTATCGTGGGCTGAAGCCCACTTGAATCTTTCAAGAGCAATATCGGCACACCTAAAGGTGCGCCCCTTCAAGGCTGACCGGCTCATCCGATCCACATGTGCGAGTCAACCCGAATATCCCATTCCGGCATTTCCGAGAAGGCTGGCGACTAGCTCACTGCCCCGGGATGATAGCGGTCTTGATGTCGCCATTGCGATTCAGCATGTGCCGCAAAACCTGTTGCAGCCGCGACAAAGGCGCTTCGCCGGTAATGTAGTCGGTACTCTTGATCTTTCTCTCAGCAATCAGCGAGAACGCTTTGCGCACCGTCTCGGGGGTGTGATGGAAAGTGGCTTTCAGGGTCAACTCGTTATAGTGCAGGCGCTGGGTATCCAAAGCCACCGTGGTTCCGCTGGCGCAGCCGCCAAAGAAATTGACCGTGCCACCCTTGCGGACCATGTCGATCGTCCACTCCCAAGCCTGGGGACGGCCAACCGCTTCGATCACCACATCGCAGCCACGGGCATCGGGCGTGAGCCTGCGTACTGCCTTTACTGGATCATCGACAGCCGTAATCTGCACTGCATGGTTGGTGCCCACCCGGCGCGCAGCCGCAACCTGCGAATCACGCTTCACTACCGAAATCACATTGCAGCCCGCCAGTTTTGCTACCTGCACGAACATCAACCCAATCGGCCCGGCGCCAATGACCGCGACCGTGTCGCCAATTTCCATCTTAGTTTCGTGCAGACCACGCAACACACAAGCCAGGGGTTCGACCATCGCGGCCTCTTCGAAGGTGACATGCTTGGGAATGGCCAGCATGTTGGTTTCAACGATGCGCCGGGGTATGCGAATGTATTCGGCATAAGCGCCGTTGTTGAAGAGCAGATCTTCGCAGAGATTTTCTTGATGCTTGGAGCAGTAGAAACAAGTGCCGCACGGCGCCGAGTTCAGCGCCACCACGCGCATGCCTCGCTTAAATCCCCTCACGCCGGGACCAACTTCTTCGATGACGCCTGCCAACTCGTGGCCGAAAAGCGCCGGAGGAACGATCATGCGCGCGTGGTAGCCACGCTGATAGACTTTCAGATCGGTGCCGCAGGTCAAAGCCACCTGGACCTTAACCAGCACTTCGCCTTCCTCCAACGTGGGAATCGGTACCCGTTCGATTTTGACGTCCTCTTTGCCATAGAGGACTGCCGCGGTCATTTGTCCGTTCACTCTACTGGTCCTTCCATTCACTGCCTGGCTGGATCACCACTTTCATCGAGTCCGGATTGGGGTGGGCAGCCAGATGTAACGCCTCAATCGACCCGGCCAGGGGAAAGCGATGACTAATCAGCCGCTCCAGGTCCACCTCACGGCTGAGCACAAGTCGCGCTGACTCCTCCTGCAAATCCACCGAGGCGCTATAAGAACCCAACAAACTCTTTTCGTCGACGCAGACTGCTGCAGGATCGATCACTGCTTCACCATGCTGGGTTTGCGCAAATAGCAGCACCCGTCCGCCTGGACGAACTGCATCCATCGCCGGACGGATTAAGCTATTTCCCGCTACTGCCAGAATGACTGCATCTGCCCCTCGACCCTCCGTCAGATCTTTGACGGTATGCACGGTATCGGAGGTGGAGGCGTCGATGTTTTCGTATAGGCCGAACGCCTTACTTATTGTATGCCTCTGGGGAAGCAAATCGGAAGTTATTACCCGCGCCCCGCTGCGGGCGGCCAGAGCGCCAAGAATGATGCCGATAGGCCCCTGGCCCATTACCAGGACGGTCTCATCGCCACTAAGTCCAAGCGTTTGAATACCCTTCAGACACGTGTTGATGGGTTCGATAAAGGAAGCCTGCTCGTACGAAACTTCATCCGGAATCCGGACAACGCCCTTTTGGACAATCCAATCCATCACCCGGACATATTCTGAAAAACCCCCGCCGCTGGCTTCGTAGCCCGCCGTAACGCCGACTTTCTTGTAGGTGGGACATTGGGCGAAAACCTTGTGCCGGCAGTAGTAGCAATCACCGCACGGGATGTGATGGAAGACCATCACGCGATCGCCGATCTCGTAGCCCGTAACTTTGTCACCCATCGCCGCGATGACGCCGGTGGTCTCATGTCCAAAGATGCGGGGGGCGGAGTGCGAGCCGGTGGCAATCTTCTTTAAGTCCGTGCCGCAGATGCCACAGGTGTGCACCCGGACCAGCAGCTCGCCCGGCCCGATCTCGGGCACCGGAACGGTCTCCAGGCGAACGTCGTTGACGCCGCGGTAGACCGCAGCCCGCATGGTGGAGGGGATCGTGTGCTGTTCGATGCTCCCGAGTTGTGTCGCGACCGACATAATAGCCATTAGCTTTCAGCCGTCAGCTTTCAGCCAAGAAAAGAACTGAACCTTCGGCCGGATTCTCAGAATAGCGCCTCAACCACCAATCGCACGTGCCCCGCTTTGCCACCCCGAACGAGCGAACCGAGTCGAGGGACTTGCTTTTGCGCTAGGGCCGTGTAGCTTGCCTCCAAGCGCCTACCTCGAAGCTGTCTTCCCGATCGAGGCAGAATACTCTTCGATTAGATGTCCTACTGCCTGGCACAGGTTCGCAGTGGCGATCTCGCTATTCTTTTTGATCCTGCCCAGCGTTCCCCACCATCGGGGATGCAGGGCCACGTACACCAGAAACTGCCGGGTATCGAATTTTCCGTCAGCGATGAAGCGATTCATTGGCGGCATCTCGAAGGTGGCCTCGTCGGAAATCGCCTTCACCGCCGCAAACTCTATGCCGCGCTCCCGAGCGACTTGGGCTTCCGCTGCCGCTTCCATGTCCACCACATCGGCTCCATACTTTGTCAGCAAACGTTGCTTCTCCGCCGCATCGCTGACGTCCTGGGATGTTGCCAGGACCCAATCGCCTCGCTGCGTCCGATAGCGTTCCCCGCTAGAGACATCGACCACTTCGCGAATCCAGCCAACATCGCCCACCTTCAGGCTGGGCGAGATGGCACCAGCAATTCCTGCCGAGACCAGCAGCGTCGGCTGGGTGTGCTCAATTGCTACTTCGGCGGCGTGACGGGCGTGCTTTTCACCGATACCACCCACGGCAATCATAGCTTGCGGCAACTGGAATAGCTCCACCCCGTCGATTTGCTGCGATTGCGTTTTCCCCAACAGCGGCGCTAGTTCCACCGGCATCGCCGCTACAATTGCGATGCGCCTACGAAGCATAGCCGTTGGCCTTGAACCACTCCACCGCGCGCTGCAAAGCGCCGTCCACCGGACGCGGATTCCATCCCAACTCGCGCTCGGCCTTGGCGCTGGTGACAAACATCTTCTTGCGACCCATGCGCACCGCGTCGATCGTCACGCGCGGCTCGCGCTTCAGCATCTTGCCTACAACCAGCGTGTCGACCACGCCGGTGGCCAGCGCGAACGCGTAAGGCAACTTCACCTTCGGCGATGGCAAACCGGTCATCGCACCCAGCTTGTCGAAGATCTGCTTCAGCGTCAGGTTCTCGCCGCCGAGAATATAGCGCTCGCCGGGCTGCGCTTTTTCCATCGCCAACAGATGGCCCTCGGCGCAATCGACGACGTCGACCAGATTCAGACCGGTATCGACATAGGCTGGAAACTTGCGCCGCAAGAAGTCCACCACAATTTGTCCGCTGGGCGTGGGCTTAATGTCGCGCTCGCCCACGGGCGTGGTGGGATTTACCATCACCACGTTCTGCCCGCCGCGTCCGGCTTCGATGACCAACTGCTCGGCCAGGAACTTACTGCGCTTGTAGTCGCCAATCATGTTCGACAACGTGACCGGAGACTTCTCGTCTGTGAGGCGCCCATTGTTGCCGAAACCCATAGTGGCAACGCTGCTGGTATAAATAACCCGGCGCACACCGGAATCTCTCGCCGCCTGCAGGATGTTACGCGTCCCCTCGACGTTGGAGTCGTAGAGTTCCTTGCCGTTAAGCGACCACAGCCGGTAGTCGGCGGCAACGTGGAACACGAATTCGCAGCCCGCCATGCCCTTCTGCAACGATTCGAGATCGCGAAGATCGCCTACGACGCGCTCGGCTGGAATGTCAGCAATGTTGTCAAGCCGACTGGTGGATCGGACCAGCAACCGCAGGTCGGCGCCTTTAGCCAGCAATTGCCGGGCAACATGACTTCCCAGAAATCCGGTGGCGCCTGTGACAAAACATTTCATCCGAAACCAACTTGCTGCAAAAGACAACCGTTGCCGTATAGCTTTATTAGGCGGCTACTCGGCTCCTATAAAGTCCTGAGTCGGTATCAGGCCCAGCCAAGGCAAATGCAAGTCCCAAAGGGACGCAAGATCTTAGCCCAGCGCTTCAGCCTGTTGGACTTTGTTGACCTCAGCCCGGTTCGCAATATATCTCGTGGCTGCAATGATCCCGTCCCGCTCTGCGGGACGACTCAGCTCAGCCCAGGACACAGCCCGCGAAAGCGGGCGCAGTCCTGGGTGGTTGTGCTATCAAAACTCCCAGCCCCTTGCAGGGGCCGACATCAGGACGTCAACAGAGTCAGCCCGTGTCAGAACCGGTGTCGTCCCCGGGGGGCTCGGACTTGTTTGCCACTGTACCCAGCATTCCGCCTGCGGCTCCATGCTGGGCTAAGCTCTTCCGCGCCTGCGGCGCTCGTTCCTTGCGCTCCGCACTCCGCTGCCGAGACGCAAATCTAATTCTCACACTCTTCGGCGCTGGGGAACGCGAGTTACCAGCGAGACTGCCAGGCACGGCAGATCGAAGTGCAGCCGGCTATTTCCGGCGGCGCATGATGCTCAGCCGATAATCGTCCGCTGACGCCATCGCCTTCGCGTACGTCGTTAGCGCCAGCAGCGGGAAGTATTGCCGGTACATGTAGTACATCAGGTAGAACACGCGCGGAAATCCAGTTCCGGTGTACAACGATTCATCCCACGATCCATCACGCCGCTGCGTCTTCAGCAGATAGGCGATGCCATGCTGCAGCGAATCGTTACGCGTGTCATTGGCGGCGAGCAATCCCATCACGGCCCACGCCGTCTGCGAAGCCGTGCTCGGCCCCACTCCCTTGGTATTGGCGTCGTCGTAGGAGCCGCAAGTCTCGCCCCAGCCGCCATCGGGGTTCTGCATCATGCGCAGCCACTCCACCGCCTGCAGCACCCAGGGCTCGAGATAATCCACGCCTACCGCTTCCAATCCGCGCAGCACTAGCATGGTGCCGTAGATGTAATTCACACCCCAGCGTCCGAACCACGATCCGTCGGGCTCCTGCTCGCTGCGGATAAATTCCACCGCCCGCCGCACTGGCTCGTCCTTCAGCGAGTAGCCATAAGTCGCCAGGCATTCCAACACTCGGCCGGTAATGTCGACCGTCGGCGGATCGAGCATGGCGTTGTGATCGGCAAAGGGAATGTGCTGGAAGACCATGCGGTCGTTGTCTTTGTCGAACGAGGCCCAGCCGCCGTTCTTGCACTGCATCGACAGAATCCAGTCCAGCGCGCGCCGTACCGACTTGTCGTGATAACTCTCGTTGCTGGTCTTCACCCGGCTCAGCGCCAGCAGCACCTGCGCGCTATCGTCCACGTCGGGATAGAACTCATTATTGAACTCGAAGTACCAGCCCGCGGGAGCGGCTTTGGAATTCTTCACGCACCAGTCGCCCTTGCGCGTCACCTGCTTCTTCAGCATCCACTCGCAGGGCTGCACCAGGCGAGGATCGTTGGCCGGAACTCCGCTCTCCGCCAGCGCAAATACCGCGTAGGCCGTGTCCCATACCGGCGACATGCAAGGCTGCATGCGAAAGGTCGTCTCTTCCTCGATGCCCAGCTTCTCGAACTCGTCCATGGCGCGAATTACCTGCGGATCGTCCAGCGAATAGCCGAGACAGCGCAGCGCGATGATGGAGTTCATGATGCCGGGATAAATCGCGCCCAGGCCGTCACTCATCTCCAGCCGCTCCAGCATCCACTTCTCCGCAACTTTTAGAGCTTGCGAACGCAGCGGACGGACGTGCACTCGCTCGAAGAAATGAATCATGCGGTCGAGCAGCAGAAAGAAATTGCGCCAGCCAATCAGCTTTTTCGCCCAACGCAGACGCAGCTGGCTCTTCGATCGTCCGCCGACGAACAGCTCATCGATCCCCTGCTCATCGGGAATCTTCTTGAACGGTTTCTTGGCGTAGGCGATCGACAGCGGCACCAGGATGGCGCGCGACCACGACGAAATTTCGTAGAGATTGAACCAAAACCAGTTAGGAAACAGCACGATCTCCGGCGGAATCGCCGGCACCGCGTCGTAATCGTACTGCCCGAGGAAGCACAGGTAAATCTTGGTGAAGGTATTGACCTCGGTCACGCCACCCAGGGCGAGAATGCGCTCGCGTGCCTTCTTCAGCTGCGGACGATCGGGACTGTAGCCCGCCATCTTCAGGGCGAAATAGGCTTTCACCGAGGCGCTGACGTTCGAGGGCCCGTCGTTGTAAATCGGCCAGCCACCGTCGGGATTCTGACGGTTCAGAATCTCCACCGCGCACTTCTGGGTGCGCACTGCGTTCTCGGTGCCCAGAAGCCGATGCAGCAGGATGTAGTCGGAGACCAGAGTGGTGTCGGCGCCCAGTTCTCCGCACCAGTAGCCGTCTTCGCGGTCCTGGATGCTGAACAGGAATCGCCGCGAAGCGTCGATGGCAGCGGCTACCCGGCTCTTAATGTCGTCGATTTTGCCGAATCGTACTTCGGCGGGATTCGAAGGATCTGCCATTGCTTTTCGTTACTCCGCCTACGCCCCATCACGCGCAAAATCGGCGCGCGCCGGGGACCCCGGAGACAACGCAGGCGCAGCGCCAATTGCCTCTACGATCTCGGGCGGTAATCCAAAGCGCACATGCTCAGGCATCACTTCCACCTCGCGCATGTTGGTGAAACCCTGCTCCTCCAGGAAAGTTACCGCCTCTTGCACCAGGATCTCGGGCGCGGAAGCTCCTGCAGTAAGACCCACCGTATTGACGTTATGCAGCCACTCCGGCTTGATGGAGCGATAGTTTTCGATGAGATGCGAATTCGTGCCCAGGTTGCGCGCGACCTCAACCAAACGATTCGAGTTGGAACTGTTATCGGAGCCTACCACCAGCAGCAGGTCGCAATCAGCCGCGACATCTTTCACTGCGGTCTGGCGATTCTCCGTGGCATAACAAATATCCTGCGCGTGCGGCCCCTTGATGTTGGGAAAACGCTTGCGTAACGCCTCGATCACATGCGTGGTTTCGTCCAGGCTCAACGTAGTCTGGGTCAAATAAGCCACGCGATCGGGATCGGCAACATGCAGGTTGTCCACGTCTTCCGGCGCATCCACAACCTGCGTCACCAGCGGAGCTTCGCCCAGCGTGCCGATGACTTCGTCGTGATCGCGGTGTCCAATGAGAATGAGCGAATAACCTTCGCGGGCAAACTTGACGGCTTCCACGTGGACCTTGGTCACCAGCGGACAGGTTGCGTCGATCACGCGCAACTCGCGCAGCTTGCTTTCCTGGCGAACCTCGGGAGCGACTCCGTGTGCGCTGTAGATCACGCGCTCGCCGGCAGGAACTTCCTGCACGCTATCGACAAAGATGGCGCCCTTGGCGGTAAGTTCGTCGACCACGTAGCGGTTGTGCACGATTTCTTTGCGCACGTAGATAGGTGCGCCGAAAGTTTCAAGAGCGATGCGGACAATATCGATGGCGCGCACAACTCCGGCGCAAAAGCCTCGCGGCTTCAACAAAAGTAAGGTTTTCGCGTCAGTTTGACTCATGCCGTCCTAACTAAACTAAGTATACGAATTCAAACCCCAGTTGCCCCACGATTACTCTATTGTAACAGCGGGGTAACCACCAACGTAACCGGCCCCAGTAGCGCAATTTCGCAGCCTGCGGCGCAAATTCAGCAGCCAACGGCGACGACGATTTAGCCCCGTGTGCTCGCTTGCCACCCCAGTCCCGAATTGTCATCCCGACCGTAGCGAAGCGGAGCGGAGGGACCTGCGGTTTCCCGCGCCGCGATGAACTACCCGCATTTAAGTTGGATGTCCGGAAGCTGCAAAGCGTGGCAACAAACTCGCGGCAATCTTGCCCGTTCCAATCCAAGACACGCGAACTTCTGCCTAGTACAATCGCTTCGAATCCCACTTTATCGAAAAGCGAGCGCCATCATGAATGCTACCGATCTGGTGAAGATGTACGAACTCAGCTATGGAGCCATCAACCGCAACCTGGACGGAGTGAGCCACGCCGAAAGCCTGGTGGCTCCGCAACCTTCGGGCAACTGCATGAACTGGGTGTTGGGACACATGATTTTGTCGCGTGGGTTGCTGCTTACGCTCAGCGGTGGAACGCCGGTTCTCGCCGGGAGTCAAGCCGAGCCGTATAAGCGCGGAAGTTCCTGCGGCATGGTTGACGGACTGCTTGACCTGGCCACGCTGCGCGGCTTGCTGGCCGACTCGCAGCAGCAACTGATTCCCGGCCTGGCAGCCATGTCCGACGCAGCCCTGGCCGGCCCGCTACCGGAGCCGCATAACCGCGCACCGCTGACCGGCTCGATCGCCGACGCGTTTACCCGCCTGCACTATCACGAGAGTTATCACAACGGGCAGATTGGACTGCTACGCAAGATCGCAGGGAAAGATGGGGCGATTCGGTAAGGCGTAGTAGCCATCAAGTCATTTCACCTAATTTCGCTTTGTGTCAGGGCACGACTTTTTAGTCGTGCCGATCAAGACGCAAGAGAAGTAGGGCTTCAGAGACTGTGTCGCAACCGAAGAAAAAATTTTATGATGGAACAGAGGTTCGAATTACCGATTAAACTAGCCGCAACGCGGCGGGATGAAGTTAGCCGGGCGGTGTACCGGGGTCCCCAAGCCGGCGCCGGTTTTGCGCGGATTGGGGTGGTTAAGCCCCCGGTTAAGTGGAAGATCCTTGTGAGCCGCAGAGCGGCGACACCACCCGCGACCCAGTCTCTTCAACCCCTGCATGAGAACCCTGTCGCCGCTCTGCGGCTCGCATCCATAACCCGCGTGACCCAGGACTACGCCTGCCCACCCCAATTCGCGCAACAGAGGCGCTAATCGGGGCCCGGGTTGCGCTGCGTCCTGGGCTAACGGCAAGCCCACCCCCTGCGGGGTTGGATTTTCGTGCGCTGTACTCTATCGTCCAACACGCAACCTAATTGTCACGCACAGACTGAAGCCGTGGTCTGACTGACAACTGGCAACTGACGACTGACTACTGGTTTTCCCTCAGCATCTGCTCGGCATGTTTCAGCGAGGTGTCGGTGAGCTTGGCGCCGCTCATCATGCGAGCGATTTCGCGGGTGCGTTCCTCGGCATCGAGCGGCCGCACCGACGTTTTCGTCCTGCCGCCCGACTCGCGCTTTTCGATCAGGTAATGTTGATCGGCAAACGATGCGATCTGCGGCAGGTGGGTGATGCATAACACTTGCTTGGTCCGCGAGAGCTGCTTCAACTTCTTACCCACAGCCTCGGCCGCGCGGCCTCCGATGCCGCTGTCAATCTCGTCGAAGACCAGCGTGCGCTGAGTTGGGCTGTCGCGACCGCCGTTGCGCGATCCCACCCTCTCGCCAGAAACGGGCGAGGAGGATGGGGCACCCGGTCCGTTTCGGCCTCCTAGTTTAGTCTGCCCGCTTTCCACCACCGTCTTCAGCGCCAGCATCACGCGCGAGAGTTCGCCGCCCGAGGCGATCTCGTCCACCGGCCCCAGTGGCTCGCCGGGATTGGCCGAGATCAGATATTGCAACTGGTCGAAGCCGCGAGCGGTCCAGTTCCCTTCCTCATCCGACCCACCGACCTCAACTTTGAAACGTGCTTTCATTGCCAGCTCATTGATCTCGCTTTCGACCAGCTTCTCCAGCTTGCGCGCTGCCTCATAACGCTGCCGCGATAACGTCCGCGCTGCTTCCAGATATTTTTCTGCCGCGCTCGCCAGTTCAGCGCGCAGCTTGCGCAGGACCTCGTCCTTGTTCTCCATCTCGTTCAGCTTGCGTTCAAGTTCGTCGGCCAGCGCAATTACATCGTCCAACTTCGGACCATACTTGCGCTTGAGCCGATCGAGCGCCGCCAGCCGGTCTTCCACTTCCGCCAGCCGCTCGGGCGATGCCTCAATGTCCTCGGCATAATCGCGCAGCCGCGCCCCGATGTCTTCGATGGTGATGCGCGCCGACTCCAGCTCAGGCACCGCATCGCGAAACTGATCGTCGAAGCGCGACAGCTCCTCGATCTGGCGAATCGCCCCACGAATCGAGCCCGCCGCCGACGTATTGCTTTCGTACAGCGCATCGTAGGACGCCATCGCCGCCGTGCGAACCCGCTCAGCATTGGCCAGTACGCGCTTTTCGGCTTCGAGTTTGATATCTTCTTCCGGCTGGATGCGAGCGTCGGCAATCTCTTTGCGCTGATAGCTCCACAAATCGAGCAGCCGCAGGCGATCGTGCTCGTCGCGCTCCAGGTCGGCAATGCGATGCCGTACCTGGTTCCACTCGTCGAAAGCCTTCGCGACGGCGGCATCGTCGGCGCAGGCGAAGCTGTCGAGTAGCCCCAGGCGCGATCCGGCATCGAATGCCAGCACCGCTTCGTTCTGCGCGTGAATCACAGCCAGGTGGGACGCGAGTTGTTTCAGAACGGTGACTGTCGCTGGCTGGTTGTTGATGAAGACGCGTCCCTTGCCGCTGGCAGAAATCTCGCGGCGCAAGATGATCTGGCCTTCCTCGGCATCGATGCCGTTGGCTTCCAGAACCGCGCCGATGGCGGGAGAGTCGGCGTCGAACACCGCCGAGATGGTGGCTTTGTCGGTGCCGTGACGAACCGCGTCGCTCGAGGCTTTGTCGCCGAGCAGCAGCGCGAGCGCGTCGATGAGGATGGATTTTCCGGCGCCGGTTTCCCCCGTCAGCAGGTTGAGACCGGGGGCAAACTCCACGGCAACGTTGTCAATGACCGCGTAGTTTTCGACTCGCAGTTCCAGGAGCACGGGAGGTCTCGGGGCTGTCAGCTATCGGCCGTCAGCTTTCAGTTTGAAGATTACATCACAACTTTAGTCTCGATGACCGGCGGTGTCACCGGTTTCGCGAAGTAGAAGCCGGCCAATGTCCCGAGTGAATACGCGACGGAGCGAACGAACGCCACAGTGAACTCGAAGAAGTTGCGGCTTGTCGGCTCGGCACTGTTTCTCCGCGCCGTTTCTGGATCTACGCTAAACGGAGCCCAAAGGGCGAAAGTGATTAGCCCCGGGCGGAAGCCCGGGTCAGGCATTCATAACTACCTGAGTCCCGTAGGGACGGCACATCTGGCGTGCCGAGGATTCTCATCGTGAAACTCAAAGAAAAGTGAAAATGTGCCCCTTGGATTAGAACGGCGGGTTCTCTCATCCAGCCTTGGAGTCAAGTCACAAGTTCACGAGCATGTGCCGTCCCTTACGGGACTCGCCTCTCTTCTTCCGCAGACCCCGGGCTTCCGCCCGGGGCTAATCACTTTCGCCCTTTGGGCTCGCGGTAAACAGCCGAGTACCAACCACACTTCCTGTTGAGTACGCCAGAACGCGAACAAACGGCACGGTGTACGCGAAGAAGTTTCGGCAATAACCCACACTCGACTCATCGACGCATTCAAAGCCAAATATCTGAGCCCATACGCCGTGCGCTTCGGCGAGGACGCTGCCATGGTGTTCCACAGACAGCACGGACGCCACATGAAACAAGAAGAACGGAGCGACGGCCACCCATACCCACAATCCTAGCCGCTCCTTCGACAATTTCGCGGCCGTCACACCGAGCAATGCGGCACAGACAATGCTGATTATTACTTCTTGCCTGAGAGCGGCCGATACTGAAGTCGGGCGGCGCAACCTCCAAATCGGCGTGGTCAGGATGGCTGTCCCGATGAGCGCTGTCAGTAAATGCCCCAAGAACAAGCCGATCTTGCGAACGAGCTTCACGCCGACATTCTAGCGAATCGCAATTCCGACTTGCGCTCTAAGCTGAATGCTGACAGCTTCTCCATTAACTCCACAGACACCTCTTGGCGCAAACCTGCTTCTAATCCGTCAAATGCTTATAATCGAGAGTAACGAAAGTTGAGCCTGTTCTGTCTCATGAATGTGAACTGTTGCCTGCTCGCTTCGGCTATCGGCGGTGAAATCTCAGGTCTGATTGAAACCAGCGGTCTCGTCGCCAAAACTGTCCTTGTCATCCTTCTGTTCTTCAGTGTTGCGTCCTGGGCCATCATCTTCTCCAAGTGGGGATTGTTCCGGCGCGCGCGGGTGCAGAGCAACCGCTTCATTCGCGCCTTCCGTAAGTCTGAGCGCCTGCAAGACGTGGCCGCCGTGGCTGAGCAGTTCAAGCCCAGCCCGCTGGTCGCCGTCTTCGAAGGCGCGTATGACGAACTGCGCAAGCAGGCGTCATATCCCATTCGCATGCCGGCCTTGCAACGCGCGACCCAGATTGCCTCTTCCGAAGAACTGTCGCGTCTGGAAAGCCGCCTGCCCTGGCTGGCGACGACGGGCGCGGTCACGCCGTTCATCGGATTGTTCGGCACGGTGTGGGGCATCATTGACGCCTTTCACGGCCTCGGCACGGCGGGTGCAGCGACCTTGCGTGCAGTCGCGCCGGGAGTCTCGGAAGCGCTGATCACCACCGCCGCTGGACTGTTTGCCGCGATCCCAGCCGTCATCGCCTACAACATGTTTACCCAGCACATTCGCGAGTTCGGCGCTCGCATGGACGACTTCGGCCTGGAGTTGTTCAACGAAGTGGAGCGCGCCCAGGCCGGGGCGGCTCGGGTTCCCGAGAGCGTGGAGCGGCGGTAATGGCGTTCACGAATCAGCAGGGACGCACCCAGACTTCTTTATCCGACATCAACGTCACCCCGCTGGTCGACGTGGTGCTGGTGCTGCTGATCATCTTTATGGTGACCGCGCCGGTGCTGCAGTCGGGCATCGAGGTTGCTATCCCGCACACCAAGACGGTGAAGGAGATCACCGAGGAGCGGCTGGTGATTTCCATCGATCGCGACCAACGCGTCTTTCTGAACAACGATCCCATCAACATCAACCAGATTGGGGCCAAGCTGCATGAAAAGATCCGCGATCCGGAGGGCCAGTCGATCTTCGTGCGCGCCGATGAGAATGTTCCCTTCGGCGCATTCGCGACAGTGATGGACGCGGTGAAGCAAGCCGGCATCACCAATGTGAGTATCGTCACGCAGCCGCTGGAGAAGAAGGGACGGTAGAGCGGGCTGAACAGTTTGCTGAGAACGTCGGAACGACAGATTCCTCGCGGGCTGAAGCCCGCTCGGAATGACAAAAATAAAGAACTCTTGACGGCGCAGCTAAAGCTACGCCCCTTTAAAGCGGCTTTGAGAAACTGAGAATGGCAGCCGACATTGACATCTTTCCGACCGAGGGCAATGTTCGCGGGCCCTTGCTCGGCTCGGTGGCGCTACATGCTGCACTGTTCGCCCTGGCGCTGTTCGGCTATCTGCTTCCCAGCGGACGCGGCGAGAGTTGGGGCGGCACCACCGGAGGCGGCGGCGCCATGAGCGCGACCCTGGTCAGCACCATTCCTTTGCCCACTCCTCTCACGCAAACGCAGAACGTGCTGGCCAACGAATCGAAAGGGCTGGCGCAATCGAAACCCAAGGAAACTCCCAAGGAGGAGCCGCAGGCGATTCCGATTCCGGAGCGCAATGCCAAGCGCGTGGGACCACACGAGACTACGCAGAAGAAGCCGCCGCCCAAGGAAGTCGCGAAAGTCGAGGACAACAAGATTCCGTTTGGCGAGGGCGGTCCGGTCAGCGGGCCGTATGGTTCGTTCACCTCGGGCAGCACCAAGGGCGGCTTGAGTTTCACCGGAGGCACGGGAGATTTCGGCAGCCGCTTCGGCTGGTACGTCGACGCGGTGCGGAGAAAGGTTTCGGAGAACTGGCTGAAGTACGAAGTCGATCCCAATGTTGACGCGGCGCGCCGGGTTTACATCTACTTTGAGATCACGCGCTCGGGCCAGCCGGAAAATATTCGGGTGGAGCAGTCGAGCGGCGTTCCGTCGCTGGATCAGTCGGCGATGCGCGCGTTGCAGAGAATCGACACGTTTGGTCCGCTGCCGCAGGAGTACGCGGGGCGGTATGTTGCCGTGGAGTTTTGGTTCGATTACCGGCGGTGAAGGAGTGCGTCGTTGCCGACATCAGTTTGTCATCACGAGGAGGCCTTCAGGCCGACGAGGGATCTGCTGTTTGGATCTAAAACAGGGGACAGATAGAAACGGCTCTGCCGTCGGCTGAAGCCGACTCGATACCGAAAACTGGCCTGGACGCTGGCCTGAAGGCCAGCTCTTCCACCTAGCGGTGAAGAATCGAGCCCGAAGGGCGGAAGTTTGATTAGCCCCGGGCGGAAGCCCGGGGGAAGAACAATAATTGAGGCGAGTCCTGCAGGGACGGCACGGTTTTCGAAGATCCGAAGTCGTGTCGCTTGGATATCACGCATCTGTGCCGCCGCTACGCGGCTCGGGTTTTCTGTTGCGCTTCGTACCCAGGGCTTACGCCCTGGGCTAAATAGTTTCGCCCTTCGGGCTCGAGTGTCGCAGGATCCACACTCAAGCCGTACCAAAGTGTCTGGGGATTTGCATCTAGTCGGATTGGAGCCTCGTTTGGAAACGTCTCGGACAAAACATTTCGCCGCAATCCTGCTCTTCGTCTTTTTCGCCATAGCGTCTCTTTCGGCCCAAGACTGGATTCGCACCGGCACGGGCCTCGGGGTCGAGAAGATTCGTCTGGCTGTGCCCGACTTCAAGCTGGTCACCACCGACACGGGCACGCAGAACCTGGCCATGACCTTCAACACCGTCTTATCGAACGATCTGCGCTCGGCCGGGATCTTCGACATGGTTTCGCGCAGTTTCTTTCCGCTGTCGGTGCCCGGCGCACCTCAGGAGGTGCATCTGTCCGACTGGGGCAACCCTCCGCCCAACGCGAATATGCTGGCCTTTGGCAACCTTGGTGACCAGGGAGGGTCTCTTAACGTACAGGGATGGCTTTACGACACCAAGAATCCGCAATCGCCGCAGGTGCTGGGCAAGCAATATCGCGAACAGGCTACCGACGAGAACGCGCGGCTGATTGCCCACCGCTTCGCCGACGAGATTATTTTCCGACTGGGCGGCGGCATTCAAGGGATCGCTGAAACCAAGCTCTACTTTGTCAGCAGCCGCAGCGGCGCGAAAGAAATCTGGCAGATGGATTACGACGGCGCTAACCAAAAGCAACTCACGCATTTGGGCGATATCGCGTTGTCGCCGCACGTATCGCCCGACGGCTCGCGGGTAGCCTTTTCCGGGGTCACCAAAGAGGGTTGGCAGATCCTGATGTACTCGCTCGATCTCAACCGCATGGTCAGCTTCTCGCACTTCGGGGGCGACAACTACTCGCCGGCCTGGTCCTCGGACGGACAGAATCTTGCGTTCTCCTCCTCGCGCACCGGCAACACCGAGATCTACAGCGTAAGCGCAGCCGGCGGCAATCCTCACCGCTTGACGCAGAACAAAGCGCCTGACGTTTC
The DNA here is from genome assembly GCA_049695855.1 of Candidatus Korobacteraceae bacterium. GTDB lineage: Bacteria > Acidobacteriota > Terriglobia > Terriglobales > Acidobacteriaceae > Bog-257. The sequence goes on from JBAVSY010000137.1 coordinate 45,668, forward strand.
GCCGACCTGGAATCCCAAGACGAATGCAGAAATCGCCTGGGTCAGCGGCCGCAGCGGACTGCCCCAGATCTACACCATGGCCTCCGACGGTACCAACGTGGTCAGGGTGACCGACCAGGGATACGCCGTGTCGCCTTCGTGGTCCCCGAATGGACAATTTCTCGCCTTCGCCTGGGTGCGGCATTATGGGCCGGGAGCGCCCGGGGCCAGCGATATCTACGTGATGGATATCGCCAGCAAACAGTGGGCGCAGCTTACGCATGACGGTGGGCGCAACGATTTTCCGTGCTGGTCGCCGGATGGCCGGCACATTGTATTTCAGTCCAATCGCACCGGAAAAGTTCAGATCTGGAGCATGCTGGCCGATGGCAGCGAGACCCGGCAGTTGACGACTTCGGGAGAAAATTCGCAGCCTAACTGGAGTTTCAAGTAATCTGAATAGTTTGGCTGGGCGCTGGATGGCGTCAGTATTGGCGCGGGGCGAGCAGTACTCGGCTTGAGCCGGTCGTTGGCAGAAAGTGACGGCCGTTTCTTGGGCCCTCAAGATTCGATTCTGCACGTGCTTGGAATCGGGTCGAGTTACGTTAGGGCGACGGAAGGAGCACACTTCGGCCCTACCCTGAACTGCTGCGAGTGCTCTCGCAAAAATGGAGGAAGAGAGTTGAAGCTTTCAAGGAGTCAATGGATCAAGGTTGTCGTCGCACTTGCTGCTGTTCTGGCTGTGAGTGCTTGCGGCAAGAAGAAGGCCGCGCCGCCACCGCCGCCACCGCCGCCACCTGCGCCGGCGCCTACTGCCTCATTGACGGCCAATCCCAACACCATTAACGCCGGTCAGTCCACTACTCTGATCTGGAAGACCGACTACGCCACTAGCGTCGTCATCGATCAACTGGGTACGGTCGATCCCAGCGGTTCGCGCACGGTGACGCCGCCCATCTCGACCACCTACCGCCTGGTCGCGAAAAACAGTTCCGGCACGCAGGAAGCCACTGCGCGCGTGACTGTCAACTCGCCACCGGCTCCGCCACCGCAGGAAAATAATGCAACCCAAGCCGAGTTGTTTGCGCAGAACATGAAAGACGTGTTCTTCGATTACGACAGCTACGATGTTACCCAGCAATATCAACAGGTGTTGTCGGCCGACGCGCGCTTCCTGCAGCAGCATCCTGACATGAATTTCACCATTGAAGGCCACTGCGACGAACGCGGTTCGACCGAGTACAACCTGGCGCTGGGCGACAATCGCGCCAATGCCACCAAGCAGGCCCTGGTCTCGCTGGGCGTTTCCGCCAATCGCATTCGCACCATCAGCTATGGCAAGGAAAAGCCCTTCTGTACCGAGAGTAACGAAGCCTGCTGGGCGCAGAATCGGCGGGCGCATTTCGTGTATCAGCGCTGAGGGCGCCAGGGGAAAGAACGAGGGCGGAGAGATCAATTTGGTCTACCGCCCTCTTGCCTACTCCTAGTCGTCGGCGATAACGTTGGCGGCGTACGATAGTCTATCTAGAAAGAAGTTTGTGAGTAGGCGTTACCGAAGTTGTCTTCGACGCTCAAGTTTCGGGGCGTCTTTGATATCGAGACTGTCTTGATGTCGAGGTCGTCTTTGATGTCGAGGTTGTGTTTGAAAGGGCATAGCTTTAGCTGTGCCGTACAGCGTCGACGAATTCGGGCTTTAGCCCCTGAGGTGATTCGGTTTGTTGCTAAAAGGGACGGTTTTCTTGATGGACGAGCCACCTGGAACTCCGAACTCTCTCAGTGGCTAAAGCCAAGTTTCGAAAAGATTTTGTACGGCACGCCTGAAGGCGGGCCCCTTCAAAACAAAGCCCATCTCGAAACGCCAAAAAAGGGCTGGACGTAATCGGCACTCTAGCGACAACGGAATCTTCCTCCGGAATAGGACTTATGCGACTACGCAATCACGTAATTCGTCTGGCACTCGCGGCGACCGTGCTCGCCGCCGGAGTTCCCGCCTTCGCGGTGAGCAAGGAGATGGTCCAACTGCAGACCCAGGTCCAGGCGCTGCAGGACCAGGTCGCGCGCATGCAACAGTCCATCGACATGAACATGGGCGTGATGAAGAACCTGGTCGAGCAGAGCTCCGACAGTGTCAACAAAATGAACGCTGCCGTCACCGACCTGCAAAACAAGATGCAAGGCCTCAGCTCCGACAACAGCGGCAAGCTTGATCAGCTTTCCGGCCAGATCCAGTCGCTGCACGATTCAGTGGACGAGTTGAAGTCGCGCCTCGCCAAGGTCAGCAAGCAGCTCGACGATATGCAGCAAGGCGGGCAGAATCTGGCAGCGGGACAGCCTGGCATGACTCCTGCACCGGGTGGTGCTCCGCCCGCCGCCGGAGCGCCCGGAGGCGACGCCGGTAATGGGGCTCCGCCGGCCGACGCGCTTTACAACAACGCTCTTCGCGACTACAACTCCGGCAAGTATGACCTGTCGTCGCAGGAGTTCGCGCAATACTTGCAGTATTACTCGAATACCGATCTGGCCGGCAATGCCCAGTTCTATCTGGCCGACATCGAATACCGCCAGGGGAACTTCGAGGCCGCGGTAAAGGATTACGACAAGGTGCTGGAGCAGTATCCCGGCGGCAACAAGGCCGCGGCAGCGCAGCTGAAGAAAGGTTACGCTCTGCTGGAACTGGGACAGCGCGAAGCTGGAGTTCGCGAATTGAACAGCCTGATCGCGCGCTATCCGCGCTCGATCGAAGCTTCGCAGGCGCGTGATCGGTTGCGCCGTCTGGGCGTGGCCAGTGGGACGGTGCACAAGCCGGCAGCTTCGAATCAGTAGAGATTCCTGGCTGGTGGAAGTGGCGGGCTTTAGAGACTGTGTCGCAACCCCGTGCCGCCGCTCCGCGGCTCTGCGTTTCTCCCACTTGTCCCGCGGGCTCACGCCCGCGGCTAAAACAAATATCGCCCCTGCGCGCCTGGCGGAAGATGATTTCGATGGCGTTTGTCCCACCGCAAATTCCATTTGCCGGTTGCGACACAGTCTCTTTAGCCCGGCGAAATCGAACTCATCCGAAAGCGGCTTCAGCCGCGGCGGGTGCCCCAGGTCTCGCGTTTTTCGAGACCTGGGTAAACACGATGCACGACGAGAGCTTGTTACCTCTGGAGGAGGAGGCACGACGGGAACTTAGGACGAGTGAATTGATTGGTATCTCCCAGGTCTCGAACCCGCGAGACCTGGGGCACCCGGGCTTGCCGAGGCTAAAGCCCTTTCCAAATGGCACGCTTAACAGAAAGGCGGCCTGATCCAGGAGGATCGTTAGGCCGCCTCAGGCTTTGCGTGAAGTCCTTCGTTGAGACCCTCTCCCAGGTCACGCAGGCCAAATCAAAATGCGATCGCGTCGTACCCTGTCTTCGCGGATCTGAGGAGTCAATCCGCGTGCTCGTCGGTGGAAACCCGGCGTGTGGGGAGAAGTTTCGCCTGTATCCAGTCTGCCTAGGACAATCCCCGGCTGGTCATTTCTTCCGCAGGCGAGCCGCCAGTCATGCCTTGCGCCAATATCAGCTCGCGCGCTTCCCGGCGAATGGTAGGCATGTTCATCCCAAATAGAATTGCACCGCCGACGCAGGCCACTCCGCCCAGGGCAACCGTCCAGGGCGCGCCCAGGTGATGAGCAAGCGCTCCGGCCGTGAGCGCTCCAAACGGAGCCATTCCCATGAACATCATGGAATACACGGCCAGCACCCGGCCGCGCAGGCGGTCGGGCACCATGGACTGAATCAGCGTGTTCGACGCAGCCATTTGCACCATCATGAAGAATCCGACCGGCAACAGCAGCACGGTCGACAGCCAGAAGATTCTGGAGAAGGCAAACACGACCAGGCTGATGCCGAAGCCTCCGGCACACAGCGCGATCAGCTTGCCAAGCCCCTTGATCCCAACCCGAGCGGCCAGGCTGGCCGCGCCCAGCAACGCTCCCACTCCGGTGGCGCCCATCAGAATGCCCAGCCCTCTGGCGCCGCCGTGCAATATTTGATCCGCGAAAACCGGCATCAGGACGGCGTAGGGCATCCCCACAAAACTGACCACGCCGAGCAACACCAGGATCGCGCGAATGGGGCCGGTATTCCTCGCAAAAGCAAAACCTTCGATGATGTTTTCCAAGGGCGAGCCTTGGCTGGCGAGGTTTGCTGGACGCTCAATGCGCATCAGCAGCAATCCCACGATGACGGCGATGTAGCTGACCGCGTTGGCGAAGAAGCACCAGCCTTCCCCGATGGAGGCGACCAGTATCCCGGCAATCGCCGGACCGATGATGCGCGCGCCGTTGAACATGGACGAGTTCAACGCGATGGCATTCATCAGGTCTTCGCGGCCGACCATGTCGATGAGAAACGCTTGTCGCGCAGGAATGTCGAAAGCGTTGACCACGCCAAGTCCGGAAGCCAGCAGCATGATCTGCCACACCTGCACGCGATGGGTGAGAGTGAGTGCGGCCAGAATCGCAGCCAGAATCATCGAAGCCGTCTGCGTGCCGACAACTACGCGCTGCCGGTTGTGACGGTCGGCAACGATGCCGCCGACCGGCGCCATGATGAAGACCGGAATCTGGCTGGCGAATCCGACCGCGCCCAACAGCAACGCCGAACCGGTCATGCGATAGACCAGCCAGGACTGGGCAACTGTCTGCATCCAGGTGCCGATCAGCGAGATGAGTTGGCCGGCAAAGAATAATTGGAAATTGCGATGGCGCAGGGCGCGCACCGCCAGCGCCAGCCGCGACTCGCGCGACGCCGGCCGGGCAAACTCCTGCTTCTCCTCCTGCAGGACGGAGCGCAAGGATTGGTGCTCAGTGTCTGGGGACAGGTCGGCCATGAGCTCTTCGACGCAAGCGATCCGCGGGTTCCACGACCGCAGTTCGCGTGGCCCAAAAGAGCGCCACTCAACAGAATACTTCAACTCCGCCAACAGAATCGGCAGGCGACGAATTGACTTTAGGATTTTGTAAGCGCTCGGGTTGCGTTCGCAGGCTTGTGACGGATATCTTCCTTGTTTGACCAGTCCTTCTACATCACCCTCAAAACCGAACGCAGTGCCCCAGGTTCCGGCGTCACGCCGATTCTTTCGCCGCGTCAAAGGACTGGTATTGCGGCCCGAGGCTGTCTATCGCTTGTATTTGCGCATGAAATTCGGAGCAGGCGAATTGTCTCAGGTTCCCGGGCCGCACATCGCTAACGGAACTTTGAAGAGCCGCGCGGAGCGGGACGCGGCGACCGAGAGCGGCAAGCGACTGCACGTTCCCCTGCATCGTGGCGACGAGAAAAACTGGGACCATCTGGCAGCGGTGTCGACCATTCTTGCCAACACGGATCGCTCGGCGAAGATCCTCGACGCTGGTGCTGAAATCTACAGCAACGTTTTGCCGGCGCTGTTTCTCTACGGATACCGCGAGCTCTACGGCATCAACCTCGGCTTCACCGATCCGACGCGGCGCGGACCGATTCGATATCTTCCTGGCGACTTGACGCGGACTCCTTTCGCCGACGGATTCTTCGATGCGATTGCCTGCCTCAGCGTGATTGAACACGGCGTGTCGCTGCGAGATTATTTTCAGGAAATGTACCGCCTGCTGAAGCCGGGCGGCGTGCTGATCACCTCGACCGATTACTATCCCACTGCCATCGAGACGCGCGGCCAGTTTGCCCATGGCACGCCGATCAAGATTTTCTCCCGCCCGGAGATCGAGGCTGCGCTGGAGTTGGCGAAGTCGGCGGGATTTGTGCTGACCGGCGAGGTCGATCTGGAGTGCGAAGAGAAGCCGATTCGCTGGGAACAGTTCGGATTGGAGTACACGTTTCTGCTGTTCACGCTGCGAAAGCCGCGATAACCGAAGCCAGGGAAAAAGGCCGCGTCGACGTGTGGTGGAAGGGGCGCACCTTCAGGTGCGCCGTCCAGCCCTTTTATTTTGTCATTCCGAGCGGGCTTCAGCCCGCGAGGAACCTGCTTTCGGACTCTTGCCGCAGCCTTCGAAAGACTATTCTGCCCTGCTCCTACTATTACTATCCTCACCTTCTTGCACCATATTCAGTCACAGTCACGCCGCGAAACATCTTCTCGCCGCCTGCGTCATACCTCTTCAGCAATTCCTGCTCGATGGCGCGCGACTCCGCATCGTCGGCTTTGGCGCGATACAGCACCAGCCACACCCGCGGAGCGTCGCCGATCTGCTGCTTCCAATCGCTGCTCGGAGGATTCACGTCAACCTCCTTCGGACGCGGCGCGCTTCCCCCGGGCAGCCAATTCCAATAATTCTCGGCGGCAAAGGCGCCTAGCGACTGGTAATAGAGCACGCGATCTTCGGGATGAGACTCAGCAATCAGATAGCTCACCACGCCGCGCCAGTCTTCCGTCACTCGCGTGTAAAAGATAATGGTGCTTGCGAGCGACAAGATACAAACGCAGGCGATAACGGAAATCCGCAGCAGACGATGACGAATCTGCAGCACACCCACTGCGGTCATCAGGACAAACGCGGGCAGGCAAATGATCAGGAAACGGTGGTAGAACGCCGGCCTCACCATCGAAACCGCCAGCACAATGACGATGGGCGAGAAAAATGAACTCGCCACCAGCGAGTGACGCCAGCGCTGCAGATCAATGTTCTGCTGCCGCCACACGGCTCTGATCGAAGCCAGGAAAAAGCCTATCAGCAAGAGATCGAGCGCCAGCAGCACCGCTCCCATGGCCTTGCCCCCGTCGGCAGCGAGAAACACTCCCAGGTGATAGAACTCCAGCAGCGACGGCGGCTGCACCCAGGAGAGATGGCCGATGTCCTGGGCGTGAATCAACCAGAGAACAGGAATCGCGAACGTTACGAAAATCACGGCTGCCACGGCGTACTGCTTCCACGGCCACCTGCCACTCGCCTCACCCGATCCGCCAGACGTCACACTCAAGCCGCCTTTGCTTGATGCCTGCCGTGAGCCTGCCGAAGGGTGGGTTCCGTCACGCGGCACGGCCGCCAGCGAGATTGCATGTGCAGCCGGAACCAGCACCCCGAAATAATGGAAGTAGCAAGTGAGCCCGGCAACAATTCCGTACCCAATGCCACGTTTGTAAGAAGGCTCTTCAACCAGCAGAACGAAACAATAGCCGGACAAGACAACTGCCAGCACCAGAAAGCTGTAGGCGCGGGCCTCTTGCGAGCAAGCGATGGCACAGGGATTGAGCGCGAACAGGGCTGCCGCCAGCATTCCCGTGTCGCGTCCGAACAGGCGCTTGCCCAGCAGATACATCAGAGGGATCGTCAGCACGCCGGGCAATACTGACAGCAGTCGAACGAGCGCTTCGCTATTTCCCAGATGCAGCCACGGCCGCAGCAACATGTAGTAAAGCGCCATGTTGCCTTCGTCGTGCCACAAGAAACGCCAGAAGGCGGCGCTGGGTTTCTGGGCGATCACAACGCTGGCAATCTCGTCGATCCAGAAGCTCTTGTGCCCCAGGGCAATCAGCCGCAGAACCGCGCCCAGAGCGAGGATTGACCATAACCAGAACGCAGTGTGACGTGCGAAGGGACGATTGCTGCTCGCCACAGGCGTAGTCGTTGTCCCTGCTCCGGATGCCGACAGCATCCCCCGAATATAGCAGTTAAGATTTGCCGCATGAGGAGATCGCGTCGGGTCGCGATTCTGCATCTTCAACCACAGTGCGATTACAGATCCGTGAATGCGAAGTGAATGTAGGTTGAATCTGCGCGAGCTGCAAAACGGGAGGCTAATTCCCTTGTAAATGACGCTTTAGTAACTGATACTTTTGGTGTCTAGCATTGCATGCCAACATTCGCCGCGGTTGACATCGGTTCGAACTCGGTCCGGCTGAAAATAGCCAAGGTGGTCCACGGCCGCCTGGAAACTCTCCACGAAGATCGCGAAGTGACACGCTTGGGCGAGAGCGTTTTCGCTAATGGAACGCTGGATCCCCAGGCCATGGCGTACACGCTGCGAGTGCTGCGGCGATTCCACCGGGCTACCCTGACCCACGGCAGCGACAAGGTTCGGGTGGTTGCGACCAGCGCGCTGCGCGACGCCCGCAACAGCCGCGCCTTTCTCGATTGGGTGCGCACCGCAACCGGCTGGAAAGTCGAGGTCATCTCCGGTCTGGAAGAAGGCCGTCTCATCCACCTGGGCGTGCTCTCGGCCGCGCGTATCGCCAAGCGCCGCGCCTTGCTGGTCGATCTCGGCGGCGGAAGTTGCGAGCTGACCCTCTCCATCTCCGGACACATCGCAGACATGGTCAGCCTGCCCATCGGCGCGGTGCGGCTCACCCAGACATTTCTCCATCACGACCCGCCGTGGCGGATGGAGTTGGAACAAATGCGCGGCGTAATTCAGCGCGAAGTGTCGCGCATCAAAAAACGAGTTATCGACGCCAGGCTCCAGATCGCAATCGCGACTTCGGGTACACCGGCGGCTCTTTCTGGACTTTACGCCGCCAAATTGCGCGGCTATGACGAGAGCAAGCCGCAGACCGTGCCCAAGGCAGCCGTCGCTTCGCAGCTGGAAATTCTGAGCAAACGCAATCTGGCGCAGCGGCGCGCCATGCCCGGAATTGGCCCGCGTCGCGCCGAAATCATCGTTGCCGGCGCCATGGTATTTGCCGAGCTGATGCAGCTCTGCAAGCTGCGCAGCTTCCGCTATCTGCCGCTGGGTTTGCGCGATGGCTTGCTGGCCCAGATGATGGCCGACTACAACGCCAGCACGGCCATGCGGGAGCGGGTGGAGTCGGAGCGCCATGACGCTCTATTGGCGGCCGCCAAACACTATGGCGCCGATTTGCAATTCGCCCAGCGCATCCGCGATCTGGCCTTGCAGCTCTTCCGCCGGCTGCGTTCGGTACACCAGCTGCCACCGGAATACGAAGACTGGCTGGAAGCTGCCGCAATGCTGCATGAAGTGGGCGCTTACATCAATCGTTCCGGACGGCGCCGCCATACCTACTACGTAATTTCCAACTCGGAAATCTTCGGCTACACCCCGCTGCAGCGCCGCATCATCGCCGCCACAGCACGTTATGTGGGAAAGTCGCTGCCCTCACCCAGCGATCAGGTCATGAGAATTTTGCCGGGCGTCGAACAAATTCACGTCTCGAAGGCGGTGGCATTGCTGCGTCTGGCCCGAGCGCTCGACCAGGGACGCCGCGCTGCCGTCGGCGCGTTGAAGGTTCGAGTGCACCAGGACGGACGAGTTCGCCTGATGCTTATGCCGAACCCGCCGGAAGGAATTGAACTGGAGCTATGGGCCGTCGAGCAGGAAAAGAACTACTTCGAAACCGTCTTCGGCCGTGAGCTTCTGGCGGAAGCCTGCTGAATCAGGCGGACCATCTTCGGCGGCATGCACCATTTCAGAACCGCAGCCTTCCGGCCGATCTTTTCGATTCTCACCACGGTTCCCTTTTTCATTTCGATGGGATTGTACCGGCCCTCGCCGAACAATGTCTTGTTCACAAACTCCGTCATGCTGGGATTATGCCCTACCACCATGATCGCTTCCCTGCGGCCGTGGCGAGCCAGCAAATCCTGAAACTGCTCGAAACTTCCGCTGGGCAGGAGTGCGGCATCGGTTATGACTTTGTCTTCGTAACCGATCTCGTTGGCCACCACCGCAGCGGTCTGGGTAGCCCGCCGCAAAGGGCTGGAAATAATCACATCCACGGTGGTATCCAGGGCTGCCAAAGCACGTCCCACATCGTGGGACTGTTCGATGCCCAACTTGTCGAGGGGGCGTTTCGCATCCTTGACGGGCGAAATCTTCGGCTCACCGGCATTGGCGTGACGCAGGAAGTAGATATCCATGATGGTTATTATTTTGCCCTGACTGGGCGGCGCAGCGCACGCCGCCGCGGCGCCGCCAGCGCCGGAATAGCATCAGGAGTCATCTTGCCTTCGGAAAGAGCGATGAGAAATTCCTGAGCATTGAAATGGACGACGCGCTTGGCCGATCGCGAGCGCAAGGCATCGGCGCGAACATAGGTGCCGTCGGGCTGAAGAATACGGGCTTCCGTGTTGTCGGCCAGATAAGCCTCCAGAATCTCGAAACGAATACGGTGCTTCAACATCGGATCTTTAATGGGGAAAAGCGTCTCCACCCGCTCCAGCAGGTTGCGCGGCATCCAGTCAGCGCTACCCAGGTAAATCTCCTCTTCGCCCCCATTGGCGAAGTAGAAAATCCGGCTGTGCTCGAGGAAACGGCCGACGATGCTACGCACCTTGATGTGATCACTGACCCCGCGCACTCCTGGCCGCAGACCGCAAATGCCGCGCACAATCAAGTCAATCTGCACGCCAGCTTGCGAGGCGCGGTAAAGTTCGCGCACGATGTTGCGGTCGAGCAGCGAATTCATCTTAACGATGATTCGCGCCGGACGCCCGTGGCGGGCATGATCGGCTTCGCGGGCGATGAGATTGATGCAGCGTTCGGCCAGATCGATAGGCGCCACCAGCAGGGGCCGGTAGTTGGGCCGCTCGGCGTAGGCGGTGAGGAAATTAAACACACCGTGCACCGCGGAGGTCATTTCCGGATCGGCGGTCAGCAGGCTGAGATCGGTGTAGTAGTTCGCAGTGATGGAGTTATAATTTCCCGTCCCCAGATGGGCGTAAAGCCGCGTCTCATTGTCGGGATCCTTGCGGACCATCAGGGCCAGTTTGCAATGCGTCTTCAGACCGACTAATCCATGGAAGACCTGCACGCCGGCATCCTCCAGCGAGCGCGCCCAGCGAATATTGCTGGCTTCATCGAAGCGTGCCTTCACCTCGACCACGACGGTCACTTCCTTTTTTGCCGCCGCTTCGATCAAAGCGCGCACGATAGGCGAGTTCTCGCTGGTGCGATACAGGGTCTGCTTGATCGACAGCACCTTGGGATCTTCGGCGGCGGTGCGAATAAATCCCACGACCGAGTTGTAGGAGTCGTAAGGATGGTGCAGCAGAATGTCGCGGTGACGGATCTCTTCGAAGATGTCCTGCGACTTGCGATTGAGCTGCAGCTCGCGTCCCACAAACGGCTTGAACTTCAGGTCAGGCCGCTCCGTCTCATCGTAGAAATGAAAGAGTCGCGACAGGTTGACCGGGCCATCGGTGCGATAAATCTGCCAAGCCTCCATTTCGAAGTAGCCACGGAGACGCTCCACCATCTCGGGATTCGCGTCGGCCTCGATTTCCAAGCGAACCGCGTCGCCTTTGCGCCGGTTGTGCAATTCCGTGCGCACCGATTCCAGCAGGTTGCGCGATTCCTCTTCCTGCAGGTAGAGATTGCTGTTGCGCGTGACGCGGAAGGCAGCTTCGGAAATGATCTCGTAGCCGCGATACATGTCCACAGTGTGGGACGCCACCAGATCGGCGAGAAAGATGTAATCTTCGCTGCCATTACGTGGCGGCAACTTGATGAGCCGGGGCAAGACCCGGGGGACCGTCACCACTCCCATGTAGGTGGAAGCCGCGCGCCGACGTCGGCGTAAGAGCAGGGCCTGGCACAAAGCCTTGTTAATGACGCGCGGAAACGGATGTGAAGGATCGACCGTAACCGGCGTCAGCAGCGGATCTAATTCCCGTTCGCAATACCCAGCGACAAACGAGCGCTGCTCCGGCGTGAGCTCTTTCATCCCCACCACACGGATACCTTCGCGCGCCAGCTCAGGCCGCAGGGAAAGATTCCAACAGCGATACTGGTCGCGCATGAATTCGTGCGTGAGTTGAGCTACAAGCTGGGCCTCTTCCTCCGGAGTGCGGCCATCCGGTCCGGGGTCGGTCTGGCCATCTTCAATACGCTGGATAAGGCCACCGACGCGGATCTCGAAGAACTCGTCCAGATTGCGGGCGGTGATGGCCAGGAACTTGACTCGCTCCAGCAGAGGATTGCGTGGGTTCTCGGCCTCTTCGAGCACGCGGCGGTTGAACGCCAGCCACGAGGCCTCTCGATTCAACACCAGGGACGGATCATCCAGGGAACGGCGAACCATACTAGCGACGCAAACCCCAACTGCAGGCAGTCCCACTATGTTACACGAAGGTTAAAGCATTAGAAGGACTAAAAGCTGGGGGTACATTCCTGGAGTTAAAGCCAGTCTCGGCGACGCCGGTTTTTTCAGGACGGTCCCAAAGCGAACCGAGGCTCGGTCGCGGCGCAGGCGGTCTAAGAGAACGCGGATGATCTCCCACCACCTGGTACTCCCACATTGTAGGAGTTCACTCCGTTCTGGGCTGAGGAGTTATGACGAGTTTCAGCAGTTCCGTGGCGCGGATCGCCTCCACCTCGCAAGCCACTCCTTTACGCTCGTCGGTCAACATGCGATGCAGGTCGTCAACGCCGGCAATCGCCTTGCCTGCAAAACGCACAATGATGTCGCGCTCGCGCAATCCCGCGCGCTGCGCAGGTCCGCCGGCGACCACGTTGAGCACCAGCAGCCCGCTTTCGGACGGCAGGTCGTAATACCGCACCAGCCGCCGATGCAGGGGAACTCCCTGTCCCATGACGCCAATGTAGCTGCGCCGGATACGGCCGTCGCGGATCAGCCGCGAGGCCACGAACTCCGCGGTGTCGGCCCCGATGGCAAAACAGATTCCCTGCGCTCCCATAATCGTCGCAGTATTGACGCCCACGACCTGACCTTGCGAGTCGACCAACGGGCCACCCGAGTTGCCGGGATTCAGTGCCGCGTCGGTCTGGATGACGCCGTCGATCAGCTGTCCGGATCGCGAACGCATGGTGCGGCCCAGAGCGCTGACCACCCCCGCCGTGACCGTGTGCTGAAAGCCCAGCGGATTGCCGATGGCAATCACTAGTTGTCCCACACTCAGTTTGCGCGAGCTTCCCAGCGGAACCGATGCCCCTCCCAGCTCGCCGCGAATCACCGCCAGATCGGTATCGGGATCGTCGCCCACGACCTCGGCGGGAAAGCGATCGCCAACGGAGTTCGAGACGTGAACTTCCGATGCGCCGTGCACCACGTGACTGTTCGTCAGCATGAACCCGTCGGGAGTGAAGACGAATCCCGAGCCGGAGCCCTCGCCGCGTCCCTGCCGCACCTGAATATGTACCACCGCCGGACCAACTCGCTGCACCGCTCCCACTACTGCACGCGAGTAAGCGTCCAGCAAACCGGCATCGTGATTTTGCGGAAGATCCGCTTCCGGTGAACCCGAGTGGGGAAGAACCTCCTGCGCCAACCATTGAAGAGAGCCCATAACACCTCGTGTGATCTGGATGCTGGCATGACGGGATTCGATTCGTGGACAAGGGGACAAAGGGCTAATCCTGTGATCGTGTCGTCCCTACCGGACTCGGATCAATTTTTCTACTTGCGACGGGATTTTTGACTGATACATGGCACTCGCAACCGCAAAATTTGGTTCTCATGCAAACTCTTCGGCGGCGCAGTAGAAGCCGGAGTTCATTGCGGCTTGAAGCAACAAAAAACTTTACCTCAGGCGCTAAAGCGCAAGTCGAGTTCGCCTCGATAACGCACGCCTGAAACAGGTTGCTGAAAAACTCGAAAAGCAGATCCCTCACCGGCTGAAGCCGGGTTCGGGATGACAAAAATAAAGGACTTTCTACGGCGTAGCTAAAGCTACGCCCCTTCAAAATCACCTCGGGCCCAGTTCTTCAGCGGTCTGTGAAAGGCGTGCTCCAGCCAAGGAAAGCAACTGCAGAGTCAAGCGGAAATTCATCTTCCATTCATCGTCCATTAATGATCCGACGCATGTTGGCGTAGTAACTTTCGCCGACGGGCATTCAAACCAACATCTTGTAGGAAGAGGTCTAAACATGGCGACCGCCTCGCCGTTTCCGGTCGAACCACCGGCAGCATCACCATCCGCGGTGCACGCGAAACTCAATAAAGGCCCTGGCACGATTGGCTCAGCCATCTTTCTGGGAGCCTTGGCCATCGGCTTTGTCTATGCCGCCTATCATCTGATCTCCGATCTGTCCGCCGTCCATTCGCCGTCCATCTTCCCCTTTGTGCTGTTGGGAGTCGCACTGCTGGTGGCGCTGGGTTTCGAGTTCGTCAACGGCTTTCACGATACGGCCAATGCGGTGGCAACCGTGATCTACACCCACTCGCTCGATCCGCACATCGCGGTCGCGTGGTCGGGCATGTGGAACTTCATCGGCGTAGTGCTCTCGACCGGGGCGGTGGCGTTCGGCATCATCTCGCTGCTGCCGGTTGAGTTGATTCTGCAAGTGGGCAGCGGCGCCGGCTTCGCCATGGTATTCGCCTTGCTAACGGCGGCCATCATCTGGAACCTGGGCACCTGGTACTTCGGCATACCGAACTCCAGTTCGCACACACTGATCGGCTCCATCATCGGCGTAGGCATTGCCAACCAGTTGATGCAGGCCCGGACCGCAACCAGCGGCGTCGATTGGGGACAGGCTCTCAACGTCGGCAAATCGCTGCTGTTCTCGCCCATCGTGGGCTTCATTCTGGCGGCGTCGATTCTCAGCCTGTCTAAATTCTTCATCCGCGATCCCCGGCTCTACAAAGCGCCGGAAGGCGACGCTCCGCCACCGCCGTGGATTCGCGCTTTGCTGATCCTTACCTGCACGGGCGTCAGTTTTGCGCACGGCTCCAATGACGGGCAGAAGGGCATGGGGCTGATCATGCTGATCCTCATCGGCACCGTGCCAACGGCGTACGCTCTAAACCATGCCATCACGCCGGCGCAGTCGGCGGAGTTCGTGGCCATCTCGCAGCAGGCCGCCAATGCGCTCGACAAGTATGTGTCTCCGGGCGCCGTGGTCGGCGATCCACACGATGATGTCACCGCTTACGTGCGCACCAGAGAGTTCACTCCCAACACCATGCTGGCGTTGCGCAGCCTGATCAACGGCATCAGCACCGAAGTCGTCAACTACAAAGAGCTGCGTTACATCCCGCAAGACCAGGTTCGCAACTTCCGCAATGACATGTACCTGGTCAGCGAAGCGCTGCGACTGATGCAGAAGTCTGGGCAGCCCGCAATCTCGGCGGCCGATACCAAGGTGCTGGCCAGCTATAAGAAGCAGATCGACCACGCCACCAAGTTCATCCCGACGTGGGTGAAGGTTGCGGTGGCACTGGCGCTGGGTCTGGGCACGATGATCGGCTGGAAGCGGATCGTCATCACCGTGGGCGAGAAGATCGGCAAAGACCACCTGACCTACGGACAGGGCGCGGCTGCTGAAATTACCGCGATGCTGACCATCGGGGCGGCTGACATGTACGGCTTACCGGTGAGCACAACCCACGTGTTGTCGTCGGGCGTAGCGGGGACCATGGCAGCCAACGGAACCGGGCTGCAGTGGGCCACCGTGCGCAACCTGATCATGGCCTGGGTGCTGACGCTGCCTGTCGCCATCGTCTTGTCGGCAACGCTGTTCTGGGCTTTCGCCCGGATGTCGTAAACCAACAAACAACATCAAATAAAAAGGGCACACCCACATGGTGTGCCCTTTGGTAATTCTGCGGGTCGGCTAGCGGCCGAAGTACTTGGCGTTACGCTCGGTGTACTCTTTCCACTTTTCCGGGAGATCGTCGAGGGCGAAAATCGCCGAAACGGGGCAGACGGGTACGCACGCGCCGCAGTCGATGCACTCCACCGGATCGATGTAGATCATCTCCTCGGCGGCAAACTTGTCGCTGTCCTTCTTGGGGTGGATGCAGTCCACCGGACAGGCATCAACGCATGCCGTGTCTTTTGTGCCAATACAAGGCTCCGCGATTACATAGGCCATAAAACGATGTCTCCTCAACTCTTTCTATGGGAGGATTCCCGCTTAGAGTAGTTATATCGATACTACCAAAAACGCCGGACGCTGTGGGTCTGGCAAGTCACCAAGCGATGAACAACACAACTTACGCGACGCTGGCCGGCTCGCGTTCGCCAGCAGGCTCGTACTCCACAATGTAGCCGGCGACGGCGCTGGCCGCCACGGTCAGTGGACTCGCCAAGTACATCTGGCCAGGGCCGCTGCGCCCGGGGAAGTTGCGATTCTGGGCGCTGATTACGACCTGGTCGGGGCGCGTCGACACACCCGGGCCGGCATTGATGCAGGCGCCGCAACTAGGTTCGATCACATGCGCTCCCGCCCGCTGGAAGATGTCGAGGTAGCCCTTGCGGACGCAGTACTCGCGGGTCTCCTGCGATCCGAACTGGAGATAGAACTTGCAGCTGTCGGCAACTTTGCGACCGTGTTTCAAGGCGTCACCCAAGACCAGCGCATACATGTCCATGTCTGCATTCTTGCCCGCGGTGCAGGTGCCGCCGTACGCGATCTCGACTGGCACCGGCGTGTTCAACTCGCGCACAAACTTGCCGTTGCCCGGATCGCCCGGCGTTGCCAGCATGGGATAAATTTCCGCAGCGTCGAGTTCGATCACGTGCGCGTAATGCGCGTCGGGATCGCTGTACAAGCCTTCGACCAGCGCCTGCGCTTCGAACTCGCTCATGCCGCGCCGTTCCATCAGGAAGTCGACCACCTTCTGATCGGGAGCAACGATGCCGGTGAAGCCGCCAATCTCGGCCGCCATGTTCGTCATGGTGGCGCGCTCGTCCACGCCCAGCGCTTCGATAGCTTCGCCGGAATACTCCATCACCTTGGCCAGCGCTTTGCCCGAACGGATGTACTCCAGCGACAGCAGCTTCAGAATGAAATCTTTCGCGGTAACGTTCTCGCGCTTCTTGCCGCGAACGATCACCTTCACCGACTCGGGTACCTTCACCCGCACGTCTTTGGTGAACCACGCGTTGAAGACATCGGTAGTCCCGATGCCAAAGGCTACGCAGCCCATCGCGCCCACGTGCGGGGTGTGCGAGTCGCTGCCCACATTCAGCTGGCCGGGGAGCGCATAGCTCTCGGTCACGATCGAGTGGCAGATCCCCTCCGAACCTTTGCGGTCCTTCAACTCGCCATGCAGCTTGATGCCGCGCGACTTGGCGAAATCTTCCTGCTTCAGTTTCAACTGCGTGGCCAGATCGAGCAGGCCCATCTTGCGCTTTTCTTCCGAAAGCACTTCGTCGAGAAAAGTCAGGTGATCGCGGAAGAACATGATGGTGCCAGGATCGGTGACCGGCTCCGTTTTGCCGAGAAAGTGTTCGTAGAAAATCGCCGCCATCGGGGTCACGTATTCGTGGCTGAACCGCAGATCGGTGCGCGCGAATCCGGTGTCGCCCGGCTTCACGGCCTCGACGCCCACCTGATTGGCGCCGTGAATCATATGGCGGGCGAAAATCTTCTCCGCGATGGTCATCGGCCGCGGCTTGGTGGTGATGGGCGGCAGAAAGACTTTGCCCTGCATGCGAGCGACATTGAACGGGAACAGCCCGCCGTACTCGATGACCTGGCGGGTGATTTCGTCTTCGCCCGCGGTGAACTCGACTAGAGGAATCTCTTTGCCGCCGCGGACCTTGTCGATCAGGCTGAAGTCGGTTGAGGTCAGCACGCCGAGGTTCTGGCAATTCTGCTTGTAAATCCGCTCGATGTTCTCGGCGATCACCAGCTTGATGCCGGCCGACATCTCGGCGTAGGGCGACTGTTCGCGGCTGGAACCCTTGCCGCGGCGCTTGCCGCTGACCGCGCAGACAAAGCCACCGCGCTTCACGTCGCCGCGCTTGATGGGCGTCTCGTTGCCGCACTTCAGGCCGGTGTAGGGAAACTCGCCCAGGGTCTCATCGAAGAAGAAGCAGATGTGCGCCGGGGTGATCTCATCCGTGGAGATGTCGTCGCGCAGCTTGGGGTTGCGCTCGGGGTGTGCCGTGTCCCAAGGCAGATCTTCGCCGGCGAGCTGACGCTTAATGAGCTCGGGATCCTCGGTCAAAAAAAGGATTCGCCCCTGCAAACGGACCATGTCAGGGCGCTTCTCAACGGTGCGATTCAGCAACGAGTTGTTCACTAAGCAATTTTACCGCAGTCACAGGGGCCTGTGACGAGCCCGAACAGCCGTTCGAATAAATTCAGGCGATCGCCCGGCGGGACCTTCGACGGATCACTCTGGTTTGCGGCAGGACGCGGCTTCGATTACGGAAAACAGCCTGGAGCGTCACCGTCCGACAGTTCGCTGAAAGACTCGAAACCGCGGATCCCTCGGCGGCTGAAGCCGTCGAGGGATCACAAATTTAAAGGACTTGCAACGGCGCAGCTAAAGCTGCGCCCCTTCAAAGAGATCGCCATGAGTTTTTCACAGCTCATAGAACTGTGCTTCCTCCATAGCTCAGCGCTGGACTTACCTATACGCGGGTCTTGGCGTACTCCACCGGCGAAGGCAATTCTTCCAGCCCACGGCCGGCGAAGATGTCGGCGAAATTCGTGATGAGTTCCTGATGAATAAGACCGTTGCTGGCGAGGACCTCGCGGCTGTCGAGGCGAAAGGGGGAACCGTCGAAGCGGGTTACCACTCCACCTGCTTCGCGCAGGAGAAGGGCGCCGGCGGCGGTATCCCAGGGATTGAGATTGAACTCCCAGAATCCGTCATAACGGCCGCAGGCGACGTTGGCCAGATCGAGTGCCGCCGAACCGGCGCGCCGCACTCCATGCGAGCGCAGAGTGATCTGCTGATAGAAATGAATGTTGGGATTCTTGTGCCGCTTGTGGCTGGGAAAGCCGGTACCGAGAATGGATTCCGCCAATGCCGTTGTCTTGGAGACGTGAATCGGTTTTGCATTTAGGGTGGCGCCCTGTCCGCGCTCGGCGGCAAACATCTCGTCGCGGGTTGGATCGTAAAGTACCCCAACTTCCAGCTGTTCGTCTTTTCTCACCAACGCAATCGAAACACAAAACACCGGATAGCCGTGGGCGAAATTCGTGGTGCCATCGAGCGGATCGACATACCAGCGATAGTCGGCGCCGCTATCGCTGCGCGCGCCCTCCTCGCCTACCAGATCATGCTGCGGCCAACGGGAACGCAAGCGCTCGACGATCAATTTTTCAGAGGCTCGGTCGGCCTCGGTCACCAGATCGACGTCGCCTTTATATTCAAAGGTCACCCGGCGAGCGAAATAGCCCAGCAGCAAGCTGCCGGCTTCCCGCGCAATGGCTTCCACGTCTGCCAGGTATTGGCTCATTCCGATTCGCCCGGCGGGTTACCGTTACGCGGAGTCGCCGAGGCCTCGGCCCGCGGCTTGCGAATGGCATCTTCGGCGATATAGGCTATTTCGTGCTTGAAGATGAAAAGGTTGGGCGCTCCATCGCGGGTCAGCCGTACCATGCGCCGGTCGTAGTATTCGATCCAGCCACGGACGGTTTCCCCGTCCATCAGCTTGATACGCACGGGCCGCTGCTTTTCCCCCAGCATCCTGAGATAGGCTGCCTCCTGGTGAGTGTCTTCGGGAGGAGGAGTTCTACCCTTGCGTGAATTTGCGTCGCCGGCGGATCCGTGAAAGGCCATGCTCCGATTCTACATGTGGCAGGGCTTTTACGCGGCCGGGGAATGCCGCAGAATTCGGCAAAGCAGCTGCTGGGTATGGAGAAATCAGGGTCTGGAATTACGGCGCCCCGCTACACTTCTTAACAAATTAATTAAGCTTTCATGCTGGCGCGAATGAGTCCGCAGCCTGCATCATTCAGAATGCTGCCGGCATCTCACTGTATTCGGATCGTTGTTGGAGAGTTCTGGTTTAACGTCGTGACCACTGTGTCCCGCAACGCAATCCCTCTTCCGGGTAGGCAACTCTTTTCGCCGGCTTGGGGGTTATGGCGGTAAGCATCAATTGCAGTTCGTGAACCTGCCTATGTTTCAGCACCTGATTTCAGTATTTTCAGAATCGGTGGCGACGCTGGCTGTGACCTGTCTCGGCCTGGGCGTCTTTATCTACTTCACGCTACACAATTGGCCAAGAATTACAGCGCTCGCGCGTAACCGATCTGAGTTGCTTTCGGTCGGCGGCGGTATTGTCACCCTGCTACTGGTTCTACAGTTGCGCACGTTCCAGGGAGCCCAAGGCTCGGCTGACTCGGGCGATGATTTTCTGGCGACAGCCGATGATCCTTCACCTCATCCGCAAAGCGTGACGGCCGAATCGCTAGCGGCTGCGGGGTTAGCGGTTGTCGCCACCTATCACAATGACAACGCCCGCACCGGCCAGAACATCATTGAAACCGCCCTCACGCCCGCGAATGTAAACGCAGCGCATTTCGGCAAGCTCTACTCCTTTCCGGTTGACGGCTCAGTCTACGCCCAGCCGCTGTACCTGCCGCAGGTCGCGATTCCGGGCAACGGAATTCATAATGTCGTAATTGCGGCGACGCAGCACGACAGCGTGTATGCCTTCGACGCTGATTCGCCGACTCCGGCTCCGCTTTGGCAAGTCAACTTCCTGAATCCCGACGCGGGGGTTACAACCCTTTCGCCTACAGACGTGAATGCCAGCGATATTCTGCCGGAGATCGGAATTACCAGCACGCCGGTCATCGATGTAGCCAGCAACACACTGTACGTGGTGGCTGCCACCAAGGAGAATGGCGCTTTCTATCACCGGCTGCACGCGTTGGATATGACTTCGGGAGCGGAGAAGTTTGGCGGCCCGCGCATTATTCAGGCGTCCTATCCTGGCACGGCGCAGGACGGGAACGATGGCGTAATTTCGTTCTCCTCGCGCTTTCAATTACAGCGTGCTGCCTTGCTGCTGTCGCAAGGCAAAGTGTTTGTTGCGTTCGCGTCGAATGCCGATTCCGGTCTGTATCACGGATGGGTCGTAGCCTATGATGCAGTTACCCTGAAGCAATCCGGAGCCTGGGTTTCGACGCCGAACGGCTACCAGGGCGGTATCTGGATGAGCGGCTGCGGCGTGAGCGCCGATGCCGCCGGCAGTTTGTATCTTTCCATCGCGAACGGGCCGTTCGATGCCTATGGCGAGCAGCCCGGGGTTAACTTCAGCGACAGCATTGTAAAGCTGAGATTCGATTCTCACGGTCTCACGCTGGCGGACTTCTTCACACCCTACGGGCAGGCAAAGATGGCCCAGGACGATCTGGATCTGGGATCGTCGGGAGTCATCCTGCTGCCCGACCAGCCCGGTGCTTATCCGCGGCTGGCAATCACCAGCGGGAAAAATGGGCACATCTACTTGCTCAATCGCGATAACTTTGGGGGCTATAACGCCGGAGTCAAAGGCAATCCCCAGATCGTGCAGGAAGTCTCGGGCCAACTGCGGCAACAAATGGGAACTCCTGCCTATTGGAATGGCCGAGTGTACTTCGGAGCGGGAATCAGTCCCAACAACGATTCCATCAAGGCTTTCACGATTCGCAATGGCATGCTGTCAGCGTCTCCGGTCTCACAGTCCGCGGCGGCGTACCACTTGACCCGCGGCACCGTTAGCATCTCGGCCAAGGGCAACAATAACGGTATCGTCTGGGCGGTGCATACCGACGCTTACTACAATCCCCATCAGGGGCCTGCGGTGTTGCACGCTTATGACGCCAGGAACCTGACGCATGAACTGTACAACTCCAACCAGCGGCTGGCGCGCGATAATCCGGGCCCAGCCTCGAAGTTCACGGTGCCCACGGTTGCCAATGGCAAGGTATTTGTGGGAACGGCAAATCAACTCAGCGTGTATGGTCTACTGCCGGCGGCCGGAAATTAGCCCAGATCGTACCTGGCACGGTTTCGCCACGCAGGGTCTCCCACAGATCCCCTTTTGGCAAGGCGAACAGGTTCTCCGCTGCGGTCCGATAACAAATCAAGATTCTTCGGTCGGCCGAAATGACAGATTACAGAGAAGGCCCGCGTGCCGCGATAAAAATGTGGCGAACCGCAGGCACGGGACGGCTCTTGCTGTCATGATGGATCAAGCGTAAAGATGGCGGGAGTTTTCATGCGACTTGGCCGTTATATATCTATCTGCGCGTTGCTGCTGGTGACGCTGCTCTCCATGCCTGCGCCGGTCGGGTGGGCCCAAAGTACAACCACCCAACCGGGGACGCAACGACCCACCAGCACTCCGTACACTGGCGATCTTTCCATTTTCGAAACTCCAGGCCGTGACCAGAAGCTTCACATCGATCAGGTGATGAACATTCTCGCCATTACGCCCGGCAAGACGGTAGCCGATATCGGAGCGGGATCAGGTTGGTTCACGGTTCGCGCAGCCAGACGTGTGACCCGCACAGGGACCGTGTACGCGGTCGACATCAATCCGGAAGCGCTGCAATACATCGATCATCGCATCCAGAAAGAACAGCTACACAATGTGAAGACAGTGTTAGGCAAGCCGGATAATCCAGAACTTCCAGCCGACAAGGTTGATTCCGTGCTTTTGTTGAAGAGCTATCATGAGGTGGCGGAGCCGGTTGCACTGTTGCGCAACTTGCGAACTTCGCTGAAGACAGATGGCCGGGTGGGAATCATCGACCGCGATGGCAATGGAGAAGACCACGGCGTACATAAGGCCATCGTTGTTCACGAGGCCGAGGAAGCCGGCTACCGCCTGGTCGAAGAACACGACGATCTGGTGAAGGGGGATAAGATGGATTACTTCCTGGTTTTCGCGGTTAAGTAAGGGCTGATCGAAGGGGACTGATTTCGTCTCACGGTTTCGGAGGGACACCGGCAGTACCGATAATTTCGAATGACTCTGAACCTATAGGCCGCATCAAGCCATACCCGTTGGTTAATGCTGGATCGAAATAGGCGATGGACGGGCATCCCGGAGAAGTACAGCCGATGCCATTACTTTCTCCCCAGAAGGCCCAGGTCGTCCAGGCAGTAATCACATCGTAGACTTGCAGATAATAGGCCCCGCGCGGAATTCTGGCATTCATGTTTTGGACTTTCATGGTCCACCGGGTATAGAGCCTGCCGTCCGTATAACTGATGAGACCTAAGACGGAACCACCCCTGGCCAGCACCTCTCCACCAAACGGTTCTGTAGTAATTTCCCACTTCGCGCTTTGCGGAGGATTGCGATCATCCGCTGCCCATATTGACAACACTACTTCCGTAATGACCGAGTCTTCCTGCAAGGTGAAGGAGTTGGCTACGGATTGTCCGAAATTGATTGGCCATGCTCCGATGGTTCCGGTATCGGGACCGTTATCGTAGAGCACTTGGCCCTCAGCAGAGCAAGCGCATATCGATAGGAACAATAGAATCGCCGCCAGAGTTTTCATGTGAGTGCTTTTCCGCTACCTTGGGCGGACTAAGTGTTCACGCGCATATCGAAATAACTGGCGCTGTCGCCGGACCAGTGCCCTTCTGTATCCATGACTTATATACCCGTAGAGAGATTTCAGCGCACAATTCTTTTCGATGAGCGAACCGAAAGAGTGTCAAGCATCCATCGAATAGCAAATTGCTGCTGTATTTCTGGGGGTGAGGCCAGTATTTTCGACAGAGGAACTAACTCGACCGGTTGCCGCAACCGCAATCCGGGCATTTCGTTTTTCATTCGTTATCGCCGTTGTAGATAGGAAGGTAGCTGCCGGCTCTCAGGAGGAAACCAATGACTTCCACCGCTGTGGTGAACCCTGAGCGAAGTACCAATCGCAGTTCAATTCTTGCCGCCGGTTATCTTTTCCCAAGTGGTCTCGGGGCTATATTGGGGCATTCCATTTGTGCACGCGCTTCCACCGCCGTCGGGATCGTACTTATCGAGAAATGCGGCGTAGGCATATCGCATTTCGAAGCAATGCAGATGGCCGTCGGCATCTTTATAGGTCGATTCGACGGCGATTACCAGCCGCGACTTTCCGCTCTTGACGGCACTCAAGTATTGCGGCGGGAAGAATGCCCCGAAGTCGAAGGGAGTTCCTGGAGACAGTACTCCCAGTGATAGCACCACATGACCCAGACCTAAGGCGTCGGCAACAGTATGGCCATCGATGCGAGTCGAAACACCGATGGCAGTCTGCTCAGCGGGCAGGTTTCCGAAGTTGCGAAACTCGATCCAGGATGCTGGCCGAGTGGGGTCGGTTGCGTCCATCTTGAGTGAAGCCACCCCCAGGTAGGGCCGATTTGAGGTTGCGTCGAAGTCAGCTGTCAGTTGCGCGACCCGCCAGGAAGTCCAGGCACTGAAGCTAGTTCCGATGGCCATCAGAACGGTTGCCGTAACCATTAACATGTTGGTGAAATCCAGCGAGCGGAGGGTTTCGCGCTGCACGTGCAGCAGGGCCTCTTCGGTCTTATCCGAGCCGGCAATCTCTTTCTCTGTGTCGCGGGGCATGGCCTCACTTCCGCCCGGACTGGTGAGGATAGGACCCCATCCGTGGCCGGAATTTTCTTCCTGGTCTCGAAAACGGCACCATAGTACACCCTCTCGCGCGGGGTGGCATGGTGCCTTAGGTTCGCGTCTCGATCAGATCAGTCTGGCGATTGAATTCTTTGAGAAGTCACTTCGCTGCCCATGCCGGCCGCAGGGCTTGGAACTTTTCTCGCAACTCCCGGCCGCGAGGTGAGTAACCGCTTGCGGGTAGTTCGTCTTGGTTGCGTACCACGCGCCAGCAGCAGTAAATGACAGCAGCCGTCGAAGGGACCGTTAAGAAATCGGTTCTCATGAGTCGAGTGGGGGCGGAACACCGTGGAGAACAATTTCGATTGGGTATTCCCAGTTGCCGCTGTAAACCACGACGGTGAGCAGGATGCGCTGCCTCCACGAGCGCTGTACGAGTCTGAGCACAGCCGGTTCATGGCTATGGAATCTTCTCTGATCACCGTCGAAGGTCTCTAAAACGAACCCTGCGAAATCGCCAAAATGATCGTAAATGATGCTGTCCACTTTTCCAGTGAACGAGTGTGAAATCTGTCCGCCTGGCCCCTTGCCTGCTCGCGCGCCGATTCCCGGCATTCCAAACCAGGTTCCACTCTGCGTGGCAGGCACCGTACTTCCGTCGCCGCCGACTGCGGTCACGATTCCCTCTAACTGTACGATGTAGTGCTGAAAGACTGGGTACCACCGGCTGGTCGCAGGAATCGCTTGCTGAATCCACTTCAGCACCGAAAGATTGCGTTCCTCAGGAACCAGCATCTCGGACTTCACACTGACAGGAATGGAGATCTGGAACGAACCGTACACGAACCGTTGCAGTGACCGATCAGGGTCAGCCGCCCTTTTCGTGAACGAACTAGTTATCTGGCGAACCACGATGTGGAACTCCTGCCCGTGGCGGATGCCAGACGGAAGCTGGACGGAGAACAGCCCTGCGTAGTTCGGGCCAAGACCTTGCTGAACCGGAATGTACGTCGTACCCCCTGCGCGGCACCGCAGAGTATGCGCGTCGGAGGCTGCCAGATTTTGGACCGTATACATGCGGTTGGCGAGCGCGACAATCGCGGGCGCAGCGACGGGCAAGTAGATGGAGGCCATGCTCCCTTTTGGCAGGTTGCCCCAATCGATCATCAACTCGTCGGGCCGCTCGTCCGCGTCGAGGGCGAAAGGTGACGGGGGATTTCTCGCATCACGTGCTCAGCTTACAGGGTACTCAAGACCGATTCAACATAAGCGGTTTCTTGTGCAAAAGCGCTGTTGAGTATTCTTGAAGAACCAGCGCAACTGCGTTTCAATGAACGTGGTGAGGTTTGATGTTTCGCGTCCGATGAATGTCTTGGTTTTATAAGATTCAGGGCTCGCGTCATGCGGCTTGGGAAGAATGGTTATCAGTGATACGCTCGTAAAATGCTGCTTCTCGCTTATGGCAGTAACACGCGCGAGGTGACGGTGGACGGGTAAGGCCGCAGCCCTTAGCGCTGAGCTGGGCCATCCCTCCTCGGAATGCAGCGACGACGATAGGGCACCCAAAGCGGCTCCGAGAACGAAAGCGCCGGCCGCCCGCCGCGACGAACGCTATCATCCTACAGCCATCAGAGCCTGGTTGGAAGTGGCTCCGACGTAGACGTACACGGCGATGTCACTGTAATACTGTGTGATGATGAAAGGCATCTGGTTACCATTGCAAGTGCCGTACAGTACTAGCCAGTCGCCATTAAGGCCGGTTGCAGGTGAACCTTCTGAAGTCAAAGTTCCTGTAGAGGTTGCCTTAGTTCCCGTGTTCCAGTTGCTGAGCGCGTCCGTATAATCCTGGAAAATTGCATAGTTCAGGGAATTACCCCACGCGCTCTTCTTCGCCATCGACAACGCGATACTCCCGTCGGAATTAGTCGGGGTTTGAGCGGCCTGCCAGACCACGACGCTGGGCTGCATGCCATCCGCGCTAAACTGAAGGAAAACGTCCGCGAAATAATACACAATCATAAACAGCACGGGGGTGGACCCGCCGGGAGTGCCGCAGACCGCCAGCCAACCCGCAGGTACCCCGGTGAGTGAAACGCCATACGCGAGCTTCCCCGTGAACACGGCGTTCTCGCCAGTGCTCCAGTTGTTGATTGCGTCCTCGTAGATCGCGAACGAATACACGGTGAGGCCCTGGTCCCAATAGCTGGTGTCGCCCTGCCAGACGATTGAGCTTGTCGCGCGGTCAGCGCAAAACAGCATCGGCTGAGAGTAATCCGTAATGCATGGGCTGGCGCACAGGTTGGCGTTCCAAGACCAGAATGTGATGACGAACGGTATGTCGCTAACTTCCCCGCTACCCTCGTAATCGCCGTATAGCACCACCCAGCCCCCAACTGTCCCGCTGCCCTTCGGGAAGTAACTCCCCGATCCACTGGCGAGAGGATTCGATGGTGCCGTCCAGATGGATCCTGGCTGCTGGCCGGCGACGAAGGCGGTTGCCTCGTCGCAACTGGAGAAGATGGCATATTGCATGCCGACCCACGGCATATCGCCGCGCACGTGCACTTGGACGCTGGCAGGAGCGGTTGGCAGGAATTGGGGGGGCAGGCTGGCATTTGGCACAACAACGGCCGCCTGCGGGCCATCGGCGCCAAACTGAAGCGGCTCGCCGGCACTGAAATACATAATCATAAACAGCACAGCGTCTGTGGACTGACTGTTGAGCCCCGAGACCGCCAGCCAGCCTGCAGGGATGCCGGTTAATTCAGCGCCGTTTTGCGTGGACAGCTCCCCATAGAACATGGCGTTGTCGCCAGTGCCCCAGTTATTGGCGGCGTCCTGGTAATTGTCAAAGACATAGACCGTGAGGCCCTGGTTCCAATAGCTGGTGTCACCCTGCCACACAATTGAGCCTGAGCCTGTCAACACGTTAGCCCAAAACAGCATCGGCTGAGAGTAATCGGTAATGCAACATGGACTGGCGCACAGGTTCACGTCCCAAGACCAGAAAGTGATGACGTAGGGCATGACGCTGTCCCCGCTGGTGCCGTATAGCACCAGCCAGCCCCCAACTGTCTCGCTGCCCTTCGGAAAATAAGGCCCCGATCCACTGGCGAGAGCATTCGATGGTTCCGTCCAGCTCGTGGATCCCGGCTGCTGGCCAGCGACGAAGGCGGTTGCCTCGTCGCAACTCTGGAAGACAGCGTAATTCATGGACTGCTCCCACGGACTTTGGCTCGGCACGTACAATTGGACGCTGGCCGTAGTGGTCGGGATGAACTGGGTGGGCAGGCTGGCATTTGGCACAACAACGGCCGTCTGCGCGCCATCGGCGCCAAACTGAAGGGGCACGTCGCCTACGTAATACACAATCATAAACAGCACAGGGTCAGTGGACTGACTGTTGGGCCCCGAGACCGCCAGCCAGCCTGCAGGGACGCTGGTTAATTCAGCGCCGTTTTGCGTGGACAGCTCCCCATTGAACATGGCGTTGTCGCCAGTGCTCCAGTTGTTCACCGCGTCCTCGTAACTCCCGAACGAATACACGGTGAGGCCCTGATTCCAATAGCTGGTGTCACCCTGCCAGAGAATTGCCGGGAGAGTAAAGAGAATCTCCCAGGCACCGCGTCCGATCGTCGCCGCCGCCAAGAGCAATTGCCCGTTGAGGATCTCGCCTTGAAGGTCGTTGACCCTTGTGTTGGGGAGCCCTGGGCTCCATTTGAGCCAAGTGTTTCCGAGATCGAACGATCGATAGATGCCACGGTCGGTACCTAAGATCAGCACGGGATTGGTTGCCCCCCAATCCACAAAAAGCGTGTAGTAGCTTATGTTTGTTGGCAGATTTCCAGTGATATTCACCCACGGCGGTCCAGATGGCAAGAGATGCCAAACTGCACTGTAGCCGACGGCAAATACATGCTGGTTATTTTCGGGATCGATGTTAAACCCCAACACCTGGCCGGAGATTCCGGTGGTGCCGCCGCTCAAACCGCTCCACTCCCCTCCGTCGTTGTATGTCACCCACACTCCACCTTCTTGTGTGGCCGCATAGACTGTGCTCGGAGCCGACGGAGCAATCGCGATCGCAATGACGAATGATTGGTGGGAATTCGGTGAGAGGACACCGCTAATTTGGGCCCATGTGGGAGCGGCGGCATTCGCGTTCGTAGTCTCATACACTCGGTCGGCTACCACCAGAAGCCTCGCCGGGTTAGAGGGGTCCATTGCGAATGCCTTTTGTGAGGCGCCCGCGAACCCATACCCTGTACCATAGCTGTGCAGGAACGAGGAGCTCAGCATAGTGCGCGGGAAAATGGTAGTCCAAGTAGATCCGCCATCCGGCGATTGCCTTACGAAGTTGCTGAGACTGCGCGGGTTGAAGCCGTAAAGCTGATTCGAGTTAGTGAAGTCGACGAGAATCTTGCCCAACTCGCCGATCCCGTGCTCCATGACGTTCCAAGCGTATCCACCGGTGTATTTTTCACAAAAAATATCCTGGCCGACTGCGTACGCTACGTTGGCGGTTTCAGGGTCCAGAGCAATGGTATAAAACTCCGACACTTGGAGATTCCCCATCAGCGAACTCCAACTTTGATTCGCAGGATCGTAGAGAACAACGCCCTGGTCAGCGGTGAGAAGTGCATTACGGTTTGCGTCGAAAGTTATGTTAACCCAGTCGAAGGGATTGATGATTGCAAGATACCCGACATTATTATCCGCGTGCGACCAGGTGGCTCCGCCGTCTGTACTCTCGTTCAGGTAATAAGAATCATTTACAAAGATATGACTGTCGTCCCCGGGATCCACACCTAACAACAAATGCCAACTGCGGCCCTCCAAGCCACCGCCGGAGGCTGCCAGCGCACTCCAACTCGTCCCGCCATCACTCGTAGAAAAACGCTGGACTGCCGTCGGCGCCGCCGAACCCGATACGGTGAGCATGGAAACGTAGACCACACCAGTGGCCGCGCCGGATTCTATGCGGACGGCTGCCGACGAACCCAAAGCCGCGCCCGTTGCCAAGCCGCCGCCCAAGAGTGTCCACGTGTTGCCCTGATCGCTGCTTACATAAACTCCGTTTTGCGCTTGCGTAGTCCCAGTATTGCCGACGACTGCCGCGTACAGAGTGTTGGCGTCGAACCTGGCGATGATCAGATCCGACACAAGTCCCGAAGGCAGGTTCCCAAGTTGTTGCCAACTGGCGCCGCCGTCCGTCGATTTCCATACACCGTTCGATCCGGCCGCTACATAGAGTCTGCTCGTATCGGTGGGGTGAACTGCGATGGAGTTGAGGCCTTGTCCGTCAAATTGGTTATTCGCCAAAAGGTCCCATGTATTGCCCCCGTCCGTAGATTGCAGGATGCCGGCGCCGACTCCGCTAACTAACCCGAGCACGAGATTATTGTCGGCAGGGTGTACGACAAGCGTGTGGTAGGCGCCGAAACTCTGGCCGAAATTCGCGCCAAGGGCTAGACTCGGCATCTGGTCAGTCAACGGAGTCCAGGAGGGGGCATTGATGTTTTTCCAAATCCCTCCATTATCGGAGCCGAGGTAAATCGTCGGAGCGTTGCCGGGATCTGGCGCTGCAATCTGTATGCGTCCGGAAATCTGGTCGAGGCCGCCCGCGGTATCGATAGGCGCGGGTCCAATTGGCACCCAATTCGATAGGTTCAAGGGGGGAGTGCTCATCGTTTCCTTCCTGTCTAGTTGCGGCTGCTGTCGTCACAAAACGCAGGCGCCCAATCGCAGTCTGTATCGGAAACTGTATTAAGTTCCAACGCTCCAAAACCATTGCCCGGTGCAAGCCCGAAGAGCTTGTCGATCAAGTCCACTCGCTGCTACTCAGATTAGGATTTAGAGGAGCCTCGGAGTGAGCTTCCTTAGCTTGGCGGAGCCCGGGGCACGGTAATCTTCTCGTACCCCTTGCGGCTAACGAGCGACGTGAATCTGTGCATTGCATATCGGTTCGTCACCGGAAGGCGCGATGCAACCAATGCGGAAAGGACAAGGAAAGAAAGAAGAAGCTCCAGCGATCCGTTGCCGCCGTCTGGGCTCAATCCAAAGAGCATTTCGAACCAGTTCACGGGTTCTCCTCAGGAGATAAAGGGGCCCCATAAGTCTGATAACTGGCCACCTAGTGTACACCACGTTGGACCTTCAAGACTGAATCATTTCCCGGCGCATATACGCTCGGTTTTCGCGATAGCGATCATATTAGATGGGCATGGCCGAGGTGACCTGAATGTCGAATTCAAGGTACAGACACCGTCGGAGCTCAGCAAGAGGCCACGCTAAATATCAATTGAACTGGAGAACGAAGCGGCGACGGGGAGAACAGGCGGGACGACCAACTGAAGACGAGCACCAGCGGAGCCTAGCGGCCCCCACTAGACCCAAAACAAGCGCGGGGAGCGCATTGCTCAGCCCTCCTACGAGACAATGCGGGAGTTGGCATCGCGAGGCAACTTCGTAGAGCGGGAGTTTGTGGATGAGAACGCAGATGCTAACGAGACAGGCAGGCGGGTTCGGCAGGCGCCACGCTCATCGGGAAAAGATCGACTTCCAAAAGGCCTAAAGGATGCCAATGACGTGCAGTTGTGAATCGATCTGGCGTGGGGTCAGTCCTGTCGGGGGCAAATCACTTGGACGAGAAGTCGGCGTTCCGTCCTTGTGGCCGCGACCTGGCGGAGTTCTTTCAGGAGCACGGGATGGGCCTTTACCAGTACTGATCCAATTAGATCTCGCAGAAGGGGGCCTTCTTGCGGCACAACCCGTTTACTTCAGCTTCGCGTATTCTGCCTTGGCTTCTTTCAGGATCGGGATGTCGGGGTTGGCGTCTTTCCAGAGGGTGAGAAAATCCTGATAAGCAGCCTTCGCCCTGGTGGTGTCGCCCTGCATAGCGTAAGCGCGACCGATTTGCAGATGCGCTAGTGCTCCGATGGGTGAGTTCAAGACAATTCCGCGATGGTCGAGAACTTTCTGGAACTCAGCGGCGGCTTCTTTGCCCTGATCGGCGGCTAGATAGGCTTCTCCGCGGACATAGACGGGATACAAGGCCGTCCAGCCGTAAGTACTGTAAGTGGTGTCTCCCAGCTCATACGGCATGGCGGTTCTGAGAGCCTCCGGGGCTTCAGAAGCATTTCCCTTGTTGACCGCAAGCTTTGCGCGGATGGTCGGCAGGTAAATGAACTGCACGACTGTGGCTTCCGGGAACCTCTGGCTCAAATCGTCGGCAAGTTTTTGCGCTCGCTCGTCGTCCCCGGCATAGGCCCACGCAAGCGCGGAAGCATACTGCAGATCGTGGCCTGCCGGATGCCTCATTGCCAGAATGGCACGCCGTCTTGCTTCGTCGGTGTTGCCGAACAAGGCCTCCCGGAGGGCCGAAAGGGCGGTGAAGGTTGCGGCCGCTTCCTTGTCTCCAGCCCGTTCGGCGGAATCTACTGCCTGACGGGAAAACTCTCGGGCGCTCCTAAGCCGCCCGGAATAAGCAGCGGTATCGGCTTCGTTCGCGAGCAAGGTAGCTTCCCGGCCCGGCGTTCCCGACGATGAGGACACCTGCTGCGCCATCCCCGCTGCATCGTTCTGCAAAAAGGCAATCTCATACAAAGCAAGAGGGAATAAAGAGTTCTTCAGTTTGCGTTCGCGAGCTTGCTCATACGTGGCCTTCGCCTCATCGATGCGATTCAGCGAGAGGTAGTTAAAGATCGTGAGTCCGTACCCGGGGGAAAAGCTCGGACTCAAGCGGATTGCTTCTCGGCCAGCTTCCACCGCTTTTTCGTATTGTCCTGTATTCGGGTAGATTGCCCCCGCTAAGTAAGTCTGCGGGAGCGCCGCGCGGGGATAAGCTTGTATCCAAAGCCGGAGGGCTTCTTCGGCCTTGTCCAGGTTCCCAGTGACCACCTTATGGAAGCGAGCCGTGATGAAGTATTTCTCAGGCTCGCTGGTTCGGTCGCGGAGTTCGTAAGCTTTTCGGGTACTCTCAACATCCATACTAAGTTCACCCATATCGTTGTACGCGATGCCCATCCACGCGTAGGCGAGTGCGAAATTAGGGTCGAGTTCGATGGCCTGCTTATAAAACGGAATAGCCGCAGCATCCCCAGCCGTAATATGAATTTGAAAACCCGAGCTGAAGGATTTCAGGGCCTCAATTGACGGCGTTGTCGCTTGTTCGAGAGGAATATCGAATTTCTGCACCGTGCTGAGCGACTCGCCCAGTTTGTTCCGAATCTCCGAAGCTGTCTTCCCCAAAGCGTCGAGCACGTGACTCTTGTCGCTCGCCTGGGCTTCTGTGCTTGCTAGCGACTTGCCGCTCGCGCAGTCGATCGCCTTGACGGTCAAAAGGTATGGCGTGCCGATCTGTGCTATCGAGCCGTCGAGGACAGCGGCGCTGCCGGTCCGCTGGCAGAGTTCCCGCGCAACCTCCGGCGTGAGCTTCGCGTCCGGCTTCTGGCCCATCATCTGCAAGGTCTGCTGGACTTGCTGCTCGGGCACAATACTTAGGAAAGGCGACTGCTCCAGTTGCACCGACAATCCTTGCCGTAGCGTGCCGTCAAAGATGGGGTCGTCGGTGGTGTTGGTGAAATCGGCAAGGACGATGGTGTCCTTCTCAGTCAGTGCTGGGCTTCGGTGGAAATAGAAGTAACTGCCGACTAATAAAGCCAGCACAGCCACGACAGCAGGAGCAATGGCCTTCCAACGTCTGGCGACGCCCATCGAGGCCTCGGGCCTCGGCGTGGTTGTCAGCCGCCCGGATTCCGAGTCCCGCTTCATTCGTTGCAGGTCAGTTCGGATTTCCGAGGCGTGCTGGTAGCGCAGATTGCGGTCTTTTTCGAGACACTTGTTGATGATCCGTTCTAACTCCGGGGCCGCGTCAGGATTCAGCTGCGCGGGAGCAACGGGGGCCCGGTTCAGAATGGCCTCGAAAATCACTCCCAAGCTTTCACCCCGGAATGGCAATACGCCCGTTGCCATCTCGTAGAGCACTACTCCAAAAGAAAACAGGTC
The DNA here is from genome assembly GCA_049695855.1 of Candidatus Korobacteraceae bacterium. GTDB lineage: Bacteria > Acidobacteriota > Terriglobia > Terriglobales > Acidobacteriaceae > Bog-257. Next base: position 78,834 of record JBAVSY010000137.1, read on the forward strand.
GGTTCGGGCGTCCAGTTCCTTGGCGCGAACTTGTTCCGGCGACATGTATGCAATCGTGCCCGCGGCAGCGCCGGGGCTGGTAAGAGACGTCTCCAAGGTCGGGGCGTTCATGTCAAGGCCTTCGGGCTTGGGTAAGACTTTGGCCAGCCCGAAGTCGAGAATCTTTGCATGTCCGCGTTTGGTCACAAAAACGTTTGCAGGCTTGATGTCGCGGTGCACGATGCCGGCAGTGTGCGCGGCATCCAGCGCGTCGGCGAGGTCGACACCCAGCGACAGAACCAACTCGGTTTCCATGGGCCGTCCGGCAATGCGATGTTTCAGCGTCACCCCGTCCAGAAACTCCATGACAATGAACAACTGGCCATTGTGATTCCCGATTTCGTAGACAGTACAGATGTTGGGGTGATTGAGCGCGGATGCCGCCCGGGCCTCGCGCCGGAAACGCTCCAGTGATTGCGGGTCTTTGGCTAAATCCTCGGGGAGGAATTTCAGGGCGACGAAGCGACCAAGGTCGGTGTCTTCCGCCTTGTACACTACCCCCATCCCGCCGCCACCCAGCTTTTCGATTACCTGGTAATGCGAGACTCTCTGGCCAATGAAGGAGCGGGCATTCTCATCCGCAACCTTGTTCTCGTTCGCAGCCAGCACACGCGCGGCGACTTCGATAGCCGGGCGATCGAGAAATGCTCCAGCTTCTTGTTGCGCGTTCAGCAGAGACCGTACTTCGAGCTCCAGCGTCCGGTCGCCGGAGCAAGCATGACGTAGAAACACCTCGCGCTCCCCGGGTGGCAGGCTCACCACGGCCTGCAACAGGCCATCGACTTGTTTCCACCGTTCGCTATCCATCGCTTATCCTGCGGGTCAACTCCCGGTAGAGCCATGCCTTGGCGGTGCTCCAGTCGCGCATTACGGTGATCGCCGACACTTTGAGTACCTCGGCCGTCTCTTCCACGCTGAGTCCGCCAAAAAAACGCATTTCGACAACCTGCACTTTGCGCGGATCGAGCTTCGCCAGCAGGTTCATGGCGTTATCGAGCGCCACCAGATCGGCGTCCCGTTCGCCGCCTACTATCGCTGTATCGTCCAAAGAAACATGATGCACGCCACCTCCGCGTTTCAGGTTATGGCGCCTCGCATGGTCAACCAGAATGCGCCGCATCAACTGGGCAGAAACCGCGAAAAAATGGGCGCGATTCTGCCACTTCATGTTCTTGTAATCCACCAGCCGCAGGTACGCTTCATTGACCAGAGCGGTGGTTTGCAGGCTATGCCCAGGACGTTCACCTTTCATGTAGCGTCGCGCCAGACGGTGCAGCTCGTCATAAACAATCGGAATCAGGTGGTCGAGAGCAACTCGATCTCCATCACTCCAGGCCCGGAGAAAGTCGGTCACTTGGCCACCAGGTGGCGTTCCGCCCTCATCGTGCGGTGGTGTGGACTTCGGCATGGCACAGACCTAGGGATTCTAACCCGCGATGCAGTCTCTTCACGAAAAGCAAGGCCTGCATGATAGTTCTGTCCCACCGTTTGCGCCTACTTACATGAGACCGATAAAAGCCGATCGAGGCAATACGTTGCCCGAGCGCATGGATAAGGAGGCAATATGAAATCGAGAATATGCAGGCGGATAGCGGAAATCAGCTTGTTTGCTGCGCTGGCAGTGCCAGCTCTGCTCGTCGCGCAGAATGAGCAATCTCACAAAGCACAACAGGTTCAACACTACACCGTTACCGACCTGGGCACGTTGCAGGGCGGAAACTTTAGCCAACCATTCTTCATTAACAGCTATGGTCTGGTGAGTGGCTCGTCGAGCCTCCCGGATGGCAATCAGCACGCAGTCCTTTGGCTGGGCAAGCTGAAGCTCGACATCGGCGCGCCCGGACTCGGGGGACCGAACAGCATCGCGTTTGGCGACAACGACGGATTGCAGTCCGCCGGTGAAGCTGAAACCTCTGCTCCGGATCCCAATGGTGAAGATTTTTGCGGATTCGGTACCTACCTCACCTGTTTACCTTTCCTCTGGCAATACGGGAGAATGTTTCAGCTTCCGACTCTCGGTGGCAACAACGGCGTGGCCTGGGCGATCAGCAGTGGAGGCGAAGTTGCCGGATTTGCAGAGAACTCGATACCGGATCCAGGCTGCCCAGCTCCCCAAGTTCTCCACTTTGAGCCTGTCGTCTGGGAAAAAGGTGTGATCCACGAACTGCCTACGGTTGGGGGAGACCCAGACGGCATCGCCCAGCAGATCAACGGCAATGGAGACGTTGTCGGCGGGTCGGGTATTTGTGCGCCTTTCAACCTGAATTTCCTCTACAACCTGGTGCCGGTTCACGCCTTGCTCTGGGAAAAAGGCAACGCGATTGACCTTGGCAATCTCGGTGGCCAAACGGGACAAGCGGGCGGCAACATCGCCTACGGCATTAATAACCCAGGCGAGGTGGTCGGTAACTCGGACCTGCCGGGTGACACAACTTTTCACGCTTTTCTCTGGACCAAGAGAACTCGGATGCAGGATTTGGGCACACTCTCAGGTGACGTAGCGAGCGTCAGCATCAGCATTAACGATGCCGGCACGGTAGTTGGCGCGTCGCTGGACGCGAACTTCAACCCGCGGGCGTTTCTGTGGGAGAACGGCGTGATGACCGACCTCAACACTCTGATTGCAGGTGATTCTCCCCTGTATCTACTAACTGGTTGCTCCATCAATTCCCGTGGGGAGATCACTGGCTTGGGTATGACCAGCACCGGCGAAATCCACACCTATCTGGCGAGCCCGACAGACGGTGTTGGAGCCAGCGATAGTACTTCACAAGGCGTAATCAGCCCGAGGGCTCTGAGCAACGATGCCCGCAAGCTGCTTCAGCAACAACTGCGCTTCGGCCGATCCGGAGCTCAGTTCATGAGGCTGCAATAGTGATGTTGGCTTATCGCCACTGTCTGAAGGCCGAGAAGTGATAGAAAGGTGCCACGGTTGAGAGAGCAGTACCCCTCCTGCTCTCTCTCAGCATGTATCTCTCAGCTCGAGATCGAAAACTCATTCCCGAGAACTGATACCTAAGCAGCAGAGCCAACCGAAGAAATTTCTTCCACCTCACTACTGATCGCCATGGTGAAAATCGAGTTCTTCGAAGTAGTTGGTGGTGTGTAGGTTGTCGTCGCCCGTTGAAAATAGCAAAAGCTGGCGAGCTTCTGAGCTTCGGATGGGAGACCATCACAAAACCGTCTAGTGAGAAAAGGCCAACTAGAAGGCGGCACGCCGTCCCTGGGCCAACCGCTCGGTCCTGCTTTTTGCGCTCTCGTATTTGACAACATACCGACTGGTCTGTATCGTAAGTCCGTGAAGAACACGACCCCCAAGGCGCCCGAAGCCACTCGACGCAAAATCCTGGAAGCGGCGTTTGCCGAGTTCTACAAGAACGGCTTCCAGGGTTCCAGCTTGAATCATATCGTGGAGGTCGCCGGGGCCACCAAGGGTGCGCTCTTTTATCACTTCGCCGGCAAGCAGGAGTTGGGCTATGCCGTGGTGGAGGAGGTGATCGGTCCTCTTCTCGCCCAGCGCTGGCTGGATGCGATCGAGGACTCCGACGACGCGATCACTGACCTCAAGCGGGCCTTTCGTCACTTCGTAAAGGCCGACATCAAGAGTGGATCGTTCCTCCAGGGATGTCCCCTCAACAATCTAGCCCAGGAAATGTCGCCGCTGGATGAAGGGTTTCGCAAGCGTATCGACCGACTCTACGCCAGGTGGCGCAAGCGCTACGCCGCCGCGCTAGCCGCCGGTATGAAGACCGGCAAGGTGAGGAAGGATATCGTTCCCCAGCAGGTCGCGGCGCTGGTGATAGCGGCGCAGATGGGAATTTGGGGCACCGGCAAGAGCTCGCGCAACCCGCAGCTGATGACCCAGGCCGGCGAGGCGGTATGCGGCTATCTCGACAGCCTGCGGCCGTGAAGTGGTTGTTTTTGAAAAACTAATTAAACCGACCAGTCGGTATAAAAGTGAGAACCACTCTAGAATCGTCCACTTTTTCATACTCACGCGAATGAATTCTTCCATATTACGGTGGAGCACGCGCTCAACCGTCCCACCTGAAAGATGGATAGGCCCATTACGGTGGATTCCGCCACGCTAATGAATACGGGTTTGAGGTTATTGAAGCCTGGCGTCTCTTCGATATGCCGTCTCATCACGTCGGCGTGCTGGTTCATCCCCAGAGCGCCATTCACTCCATAGTTAAGTTCGTCAACGGAAGCCTGCTTGCTCAACTTTCCGTGACCGACTATGCGGCTGCCGATCCTCTACGCTCTCACATACCACGATTGCATCGAGCCGGAGCCGCGTTTCCCGGTCTTAGCCAATAACAAAACAACTAAACACTAGTCACTGCTTCTAAGGAGTTCCAGCATGACTACTCACTTCAAATCAAACCAGGAGGAGTTATGAATCGACTGCAGCTTTGTAAGGTAGCAAGTGTCGTACTTCTTGCAGGTGGTTTGGCAAGCGCTCAACATATCACCACATTTAGTGCTCCGGGCGCGGGCACCGGCGCCGGCCAAGGCACCGGGGGCTTTGGCATCAACCCGCAGGGGACTGTCGTGGGATCCTACGTTGACGATGGCAACGTGTTTCACGGCTACCAGTGCGTTTCGGGCTGTGCTTCGCCCAGCACCTTCACCACATTCAATGCTCCGGGCGCGGGCACAGCCGCGACCCAGGGCACCATCACTTTCAGCATCAACCTGTTCGGAGTGACTACTGGCTACTACATTGACGCAAATAATGTGGCTCACGGCTTCGTGACTGCCGCTCCGTTCAGGACCTTCATCACCTTGAACGTTCCCGACGCCGGGCAAGGCGCCGGCCAGGGCACGATCGCGGGCAACGTCAACCTGGGAGGAGAGATCGCCGGATACTACATTGACGCAAATAACGTATCTCACGGCTTCGTCACCTATCCGCCTTACCGCACCTTCACCTCATTCGATCCCCCGGGCTCCGTAAACACGCTTACCGCAGTGGCCAGCTCTCTCAGCCTGGAGGGGACGGTCACGGGAACTTACTTTGACGCGAGCGGCGCGGCTCACGGCTACGTGCGCGCTGCGAATGGCACCATCACCGAATACAACGTCACGGGCGCAGGCACGGGCTCCGGCCAGGGTACCGAAAGCGCAAGCATCAGCGACCTGGACGCGGTCACGGGGAACTACATTGATTCGAGCGGTGTGAATCACGGCTTCGTGCGGAGTCGGTCCGGCGCCATCACCACCTTCAACGTTTTGGAAGCGGGCACAGGCTCTGGCCAAGGCACTGTACCTGAGGGCATCGACCTAGTGGGGGGGATTACGGGACAATACATCGACTCGAGCGGCGTGAATCACGGCTTCGTCACCGCTCCGCCTTACCGCAGCTCCGCCTCATTCGATGCTCCGGGGGCAGGAACGGCCTCTGGTCAGGGCACCTTTCCGGCGACCCCCAACCTGTTTGGGGCGATCACCGGACAGTATATTGACGCGAACAACGTGCATTACGGCTTCCTGCGGAACCCGTAAACCCGCTCTGGGTAAACAATCATCAGCAGTCGAGGGCTGATTCTGCAGCACCGGGACGCAGGAAGCTTGGATGTCCGGTTGGAGGAGGGGAGAGGGGTGTCGTATCACTGCCTCTCCCACCCTACCACTGGGTGGCGTCGGCCCTACGCCTGAAACTAGGGCGCTGCGCTACAGGTCTGTGCCTATAATCTGTCGCGTGAAAGAAGGAGGCACGATCAATGTAATGGAATCAGAGCCCTAATCGCAGTTATCACTTTGATCGCTTCTCAGGCGATCCCGGCGCGGCTTCGGCTGACCGCGCAGGACCGCGCGCAAGCACAGGAAGAGCCGCTGCGGTCCACCGCCTGTCTCCAAAGCCGTACAACCAGCAAGAGCGCACAGACGTCACAAAGACCGTAAGCCGCATACGCCGCGTATGCCTATTCAAGACAATCGCTCCCCGCCACCCTCATTTACGATATCCAATCGCAAGCGCGCTATCCACACACGCATCAGTGGCCCAGACCTAACGAGCGTGTAAGTTTATGTGCCATAGATGCTTACATGCTGGTGGGCTAAGTTAAATGGCGAGCTTTACGTTTCGGCGCCACCGCGCGGAGAGAGAGAAAAACCTGGGGTACGCAAAAATCTTCAGCACTTACCGACCACGTTGGCTACGACGGCAACGGAACCTGAACTGATGCCGGCAACAGCAGGAGCTGGTCCATCAAGGCGCCGATCAGGTACCCCGGGGAGACGAAGTTGATGGCTAGCTGGCCCTGGACCAGGCTCTTGCCGTTGGCCACATCGTCAAACTTGGAGGAGCAGTAACCAAACTTGGGAATCAGGTTGTAGCTCAGGTCCCACTGGATGTGGTGGAACTCGTCGATAAAGATGTTGTTGATAAACAGACGGCGCTGGGCGCGGGTGAAGTAGCGCTGGAAGCCGTAATCGGAAGGGAGGTATTCGGGGTCGGGTAGGGGCGCACGAGGGGCGCGGTCAGAAAAAGGCGCTCGTGGGTAGTGGGTGAATTGTTTTCCACCCACTACCCGCTCGTGCAGCCAATTGACCATGGAGAAAAAATAAGGCCTTTTCTGGTTTTATTTACCTGGAAGGGACGGGACTCGCGTTTTCCCAGGCCGTCGGAGTCGCTTAAGAAAAAAGGTTCCCGGCAAAAACGTTTGGGTGTATAGTCTGGAACTTCCAACATGCCAAAATGGGAATCCCGGTTTATCCAGGTTCCCTACAAAGCAGCAGCTCAAGTATCGGAGCCGTTGTAAGCGACCAGCCGGTTGTCTCGACGTTAAATACGCTCGATGGCGCAACCACGTCGAACATGGCCTTGGTTCCTGGTGGCGTGCAAGGTGCGATCGACGCCTTTGCCTCCGGTACCACGAATCTGATCCTGGACATCTGCGGCTTTTTCGCCCCGTGATGGTTTTGAGCAAGTTATGGGGCAAGGACCACTTAAGGTTCCTTTGCTTGGGTGGGTGGGGCATTCGCTACCGGGGAAGGAGCCTTTCATGCGCACCATCAAGGTCATCGCGGCTTCATTCTGGCTGTTCAGTTCTCTGGTATGGACACAAACTGGTACACCACGCGCACGATCGGATGCGCAAGCCCAGAAACCACCAATGCCCATCCAGATACTCATACCAACCCCTCCCACGGCCTTCCGCAGCGATGCGCAATGGCGCCTTTGTTACGAGATCTATCTCACAAACCTGAGCTCCGCTGCTTGGACGGTACAGCGCATTGACGTGAAGAACGAGAGCGGCGCCCCTTTGCTCACGGTTCAGGGCAAGGAGCTCGATGGCGTGCTCTCCCATCCAGCGCTTCCGCCCGACGGCAAAGGTGGACCGGCAGCCGAGATCGCGGCCGGCGAGGCGGTGATTGCTTACATGTGGATTGACCTTGTCAAGGGTGCCGCTATTCCCACGCATCTCCAACATCAATTCAGCCTCAAGAACTCCGGCGACAAGAACAACTATGAATTGGACGCACCGATGACGGTAGTGTCCAACAAACTGCCGGAGATTGTTTCTCCGCTGCGCGGCAAGAACTGGGTCGCAATCAGCGGCCCGTCCAATTCCTCCGTTCATCGGCGTTCCATGCAGGTATTCGAAGGCACTCCCCGGATTGCTCAGCGTTATGCAATTGATTGGGTGCGCATCGGCGATAACGGCAAGACCTATCACGAGGACCGGGGGAAAAATGGCAGCTATTACAGCTACGGCGCCGAGGTGCTAGCCGTTGCCGATGGAGTCGTCATCGAAGTTAAGGATGGTATCCCGGAAAATACTCCGCCTGCGGATTCCAAGGATGGTACTCCGCCTGCGGTAACGCTCGCCGTTGACATGACGATGGAAACCGTCGCCGGCAACCACGTCAACCTCGACCTCGGAGGAGGCGTTTACGCCATGTACGCCCATCTGCAGCCTGGCTCCATTCGCGTCAAGCTGGGCGATAAGGTCACTCCCGGGCAGGTGATCGGGCTACTGGGAAACTCCGGCCATGCTGGCGAGCCTCATCTGCACTTTCAGCTCATGGACCGCAACTCGCCGCTTAACAGCGAAGGTCTGCCGTACTATTTCTCGGGATTCAAGCTCGCCGGACGGATCAGCGGGGACTCCGAGGGACAGGTCACCGAAGCACCGGCGAACTTGAAGGTGAACCGCCTCCCAGCGCCAGAAGCCCACCACGGCGACATCCCGCTCGAAAACGAAGTCGTGGACTTCGAGCCATAGGCTCGGCCTAGAGCCAACATGGGCTAATAGTAGCTAGCCTTTCCCTACTAAGGAGCGCTGTCATGCACACGACTGATCCGAACCCCCTACCGCGTCGCGGCGCCCGCTTCATCGGAAGGGGTCGCCGACACTAGCGCGTCTCTCGGCGTTTATCATGTGCATAGGTGAGTGAGCATCAGCGCGGAGGATCGAATGACGAAGACTGAGAGCCTTATCGCTCAGGCCTATTCTGCTTTCAACCAGCGGAACATTGATGGAGCATTGGCCCTTATGAGTGAGAGCGTAAGCTGGCCCAAGGCATCTGAAGGTGGGCGTGTGGTCGGGAAGGAGGAGATACGAGCCTACTGGAGCCGCCAGTGGAAAGAGTTTGATCCTCATGTGGACCCACTCGAAATGCTCGACCAAGGGGCAGGCAAGATTCATGTACGGGTCCATCAACTCGTGAAAACCCTTGTTGGCGACGTGCTTTCAGATAGTGAGGTTTGGCATGTCTATACCATCGCAAACGGTCTGATCGAAGGCATGGAGCTCGGCGAAAGCGAAGCGAATTCGCAGCAATCGCCATTCTCGGCGTTCTCCCGGCACTAAGCACAGGCTCGACATCTGCGCTGACCCGCGATGAATCTTTCGTAGATCGCAGGCAGATTTGCACCTGCAAGTCGGCTCGTGTCCGCCCATGCCGCGTGGTCAAGATGCCCTAACGCCCTTCCCATCGTCTCGTAGGTCCTGGTCACTAGGACGGAACGCCGACAATTTGCTCAAGTGGATTTCCGCTTCGACATGCGCCCAATACCCACAGGAAGTCCGCAATGGACAATCAGCGTAACCTTTTTCGGTCTGGCAGCTCTAATTGGCAGGATCATGCCGAACACGATGAGACTTTTCCTTCCCCTCCTGATTCCGCTGTTGCTAAGCGCATCTTCTTCGCCGCCGATGCCTGGCCTGCAAACGGGGAAAGCTGCTCCGGCAATTCATGCGCACGACCAGTTTGGCAAAGAGCAGACTATCGCCTCGCTGATGGGTCCGAAGGGTCTGGTCTTGCTGTTCTTCCGCTCTTCCGACTGGTGACCGTTCTGCAAACAGCAACTGGTCCAGTTGCAGGGAGCACATGAACAGTTTCGCAAACAGGGACTCGGCGTGGCCGCCATCAGCTACGACAGCGAAGCGATTTTGCAGGACTTCACCCAGCGCCACAGAATTGACTATCCGCTGCTTGCGGACCCGCAGTCTGAAATCATTCGCCAGTACGGGGTGCTGAACGAACAAGCGACAGGATTCACCAAGGGCATGGCGGTTCCCGGCTACTTCTACATCAGCCCCGATGGGCTGATCAAAGAGAAGTTCTTCGAGACTGCCTACACCGACCGCTACACCGCAAATAATCTGCTGCTGAGGCTGTTTCCGCAGTTGGTCGAGGGCCCGGGCAAAGCGGTTGCCAGTCCGCACATAAAGCTGAACCTATTGCAGTCGGATCAAATCGTTGTTCCCGGCAGCCGGCTTACCGTGGTGGTCGAGGCTGAGTTGCCGGCCGACACCCATGTTTACGCTCCGGGTGTGCAGGGATATAAGCCTATCCAACTGGTTTTGGAAGCTCCCGCCGAGCTGAAGCTGGAGCCGCCTCGGTACCCTGAAGCGAAAGTTCTGTATCTCCCCGCGATCAAGGAATCGGTACCGGTGTTCGAGGGCAAGTTCCGTATATTCCAGGATGCGACCGTATCCGCCGACCGCAACTTGATAGGCTCGATCGGGGCAGGAAAGACTGTCACGATCAAAGGTACCTTGCTTTATCAGGCCTGCGACAGCACCACATGCTATTTCCCGCAAAAGACAGAAGTATCATGGGATGTGCAAGTGGTGCCTCTCGACAAGGAGCGGGCGCCCCAGGCGATTCAGCATAAATAACCTCATTGGCGGGCTGCAGCATGATGGACAATCTTGAAACGGCGGGGCAAGAGCCGCCGCGCACGGAGCCGCTCAATTTCGAGCGCTTGTCGGAAGCGGAGCAGTTGCGACGGTCGGTTGCGTTCTACGAAACGATGCGAACGCGACGGACGGTGCGTGAGTTCTCCTCTGACCCCGTCCCTTACGAATTGATTGAGAACGCGATCAAAGTGGCGGCCAGTGCACCCTCGGGGGCGAATCAGCAGCCGTGGAGATTTGTGGTGGTATCCAATCCCGAGATCAAACGGGAAATTCGTGAGGCCGCCGAGATAGAAGAAAAGGAGTTTTACAACGGGCGGGCCCCCGACGAGTGGCTGGAAGCTCTCGCCGTGCTGGGCACAAATTGGGAAAAACCGTTCCTGGAAACTGCTCCTTACCTGATCGTCGTTTTTCGGGTTGATTATGGGCTGAGTATGGATGCGGAGGGACGAGAGGTTAAGACCAAGCACTATTACGTCATGGAGTCGGTGGGCATCGCATGCGGGATGCTGCTGGCCGCCCTGCACACGTCGGGACTGGTGACGCTAACGCACACGCCTAGTCCGATGGGTTTCCTGGCAAAGATTCTCAATCGTGCGCGCAATGAGAAGCCGTTTCTGCTGATACCGGTGGGGTATCCTGCCGAGAGTGTGACGGTTCCCCGGATTCACAAGAGACCTCTCTCGGAAGTGCTGAAGTTGATGGCGTGAGTTACGAGCTGCGATGACCAGACCCAGAAAACGAGCTGCCGCGAAGTCTCCAAGCAAGGGCTCACGCCGGAGTGCTTTTCGGGCGGCGATTGCGCAGTTTGCTCCGGTTTATCTCGATAAGGCCGCGAGTCTGAGCAAGGCCATTGGCATTCTTCGGGGCGCGAAGAAGAGAGAAATAGAGCTGCTGGTTTTTGGTGAGACCTGGCTGGCGGGCTATCCTGCTTGGCTGGATGTCGCTCCCGAGGTCGCTTTCTGGGACCACCCTCCCACGAAGCGGGTCTTTGCCCGCTTGCGGCAAAACAGCATTGCCGTGCCGGGTCCCGAAACCGCTGCTTTGTGCAAGGCAGCCGGCGAGCTGGGGATCAGCGTCGTGATCGGAGTGAACGAACGGGTGGACTCTGGTCCGGGAAACGGGACGCTTTACAACACACTGCTCACCATCACCTCCGACGGAAAGCTCGCCAACCGCCATCGCAAACTTGTGCCCACCTACACCGAAAGGATGATCTGGGGAAATGGGGACGGAGGTGGACTCACCTCGGCGGGAATTGGGCCGCGCATCGGCGGACTCATCTGTTGGGAGCACTGGATGCCGCTCGCCCGCATGGCCATGCACAACTCCGGCGAGCACGTGCATGTCGCGGTCTGGCCAACAGCGCACGAACTGCACCAGCTGTGCAGCCGCCACTACGCTTTTGAGGGACGGTGCTTCGTGCTGGCGGCTGGGCTGATGATGCACCGCCGCGACATTCCGGCAGAGTTTCGAGCCGAGACTGCAGTGGCGGCGGCTTCCGACGAATGGGTCGAACGTGGCGGCGGCGCGATCATCGCGCCGGATACCCGTTATCTGGTGGAGCCTGTATACGATCGCGAAGAGTTAATCGTCGCCGATCTCGACCTCAATGAAATCGATGAGGCGGTGATGACGCTGGATGCTTCGGGACACTACTCGCGGCCTGATGTCTTCATCTTTGAAACCAGGTCCACCACGAAATAGCGGGAAAATTGGGGCAGGATTGGTGACGACACCACGCCGCTTGTCAAACCGGCATGTGGGAGATTACTCCTGGCAAGTCGGCCAGTGTTTACAAATCCAGTCCACTTGGACGTAAAACGCCCATTGCTCCCTTTTGCGGATGCCCAAGGGGTCTCGATCTCAGTCGGTGGATTGCCGACTTCTCGTCCAAGTGATTGAGCCCCCGACAGGACTGATTCCACGCCAGATCCCTGGACACATCCGCGTTTATCAGTACTAATACATCCAACGGATAGTGAATACCAGTTGCGAAATCAATCCCTGCATGGCGCACGAGATTGTGTTGGACAATGCTCTCGAGGTACGAGCGGCTACCAACCATGGAAGCTCAGGGAAACTCTTCAGGTCTATTGGTTGTGAATAGACGCCGGTGTTTGACTGGGTCCTGGGGATCCATTCGATCAGAGACCGCGAAGGACCTTCATAAAAGTTGCAGTCTTGCGGGTCGATGCGCCTTTGCTGGATTCAAGATTGCGCTCAATGCATACTCCGGAGAAGAAGGACAGCACCATGTCCGCAATCGCGTAGGGATCCATTCTCGGCTTCTCCACCTCGATATTCCTAGCCAGAAGCTGCTGCAACCGCGCTCGGTTCTCTGCCACGACGACATGGGCTTGGCGCGGAAGAATAGCGAATTCCCGCATAGAGTTGACGGAAAAGCATCCCTTTTGTTCTCCCTTATTGAGAGGACCATGTTTGAGAAATGCCTCAACGTTGTTCCAGCCCAGCGGTTCCTTGGTGAGCAGCCCTCTTTTCTCCTGGCCCGCCAGATAGTGCCGAAGACATGCAACAAACAGATCTTGCTTGTCACGAAACTCTGAATACAGTCCTGACTTGTTCACGCCAGTGGCCCGCTCGAGTTGCTGCAGGCTGGTGTCGGAGAAGCCATGCTTCCAGAAAACAGGCATGGCCTTCTCCAGCACTTCCTCTCGGCTAAAGTTCTTCGGGCGTCCCATGCCTCATTATCCAATAAAGAACCAAATAGTTCACTATTCCTGCATCCTCGATGTGCCGGCCTCATCCTATAGAACTGATCGGTTCAGAACCACGCGGGGGGCGACAGTAAAACCGCGAGGTCACAGGGGGCCTCATTCGGGATGTTCATGCCCGACAGGAACATACTCGACCGGCGCGATTTTCAACCAGACGCAGGTTTGTGTCCATAACTAGCACAGCAACGAACAAGGAGGGTTTATGTCAGACCAGGTAGTTTTGATTACAGGAGCACTGACCGGAATCGGGCGCGCCGCCGCAGTGATTTTTGCGCAAGCAGGGGCACATGTTGTTGTGTCTGGACGTCATGACAAAGAGGGACGGGAGTTGGTTACGGAACTCAGGGCACTGGGGGCCGAGGCTGAGTTTGTTCGCACGGATGTTCGGGTTGAAGAAGACGTGCGCACTCTGGTGGATGAAACAGTCAAGCGCTTCGGCCACCTCGATATTGCAGTCAATAATGCCGGTACGGAAGGATTGCGTGGTCTGGTTACAGAACAGACCGCGGAGAGTTACGCGGCAACGTTTGATAGCAACGTACTGGGCGTGCTGTTGAGCATGAAGCACGAACTGCGGGCGATGCTGCCGCAGGGCAGTGGCAGCATCGTTAATGTCTCGTCGGCCTATGGAAGCATCGGGGCTGCCGGAGCATCCGTTTACGTAGCCAGCAAACATGCAGTGGAAGGAATGACAAAATCCGCTGCACTGGAAGTTGCGGGGACCGGGGTGCGCGTAAATGTGGTGGCCCCGGGCACTACGGATACGGGCATGCTCACCCGCTTCACCAATACGGACAAGAACAAGGCTGCACTGGTCTCGACCGTGCCAGTCAAACGTATGGCAACACCGGAGGAGATTGCTCGTGTGATCGCCTTCGTTGCTTCGGCAGACGCGTCGTACATGACAGGTGCGTCCATCCCGGTGGATGGAGGAATGCTGGCTGCCTAATTCCAGGGCGGCCCAGAATCAGTGCGCGGCGCATGCTATGCCTAAGAAAGGAACAAGGAATATGAACAGCCTTAAAGACAAGGCGGGTATCCCAACGGATGCCACGTATGTGATCTTGGGAGCGACCGGGAACACCGGCTCGATCATTGCCGATACTCTGCTATCGAAGGGCAAGAAGGTACGCGTCGTAGGTCGCGACGCGGAGCGACTGCAGCGCTTTGTGCGTAAAGGCGCGGAGGCGTTCACGGGCGACGTGAGCGATGCGGTTGCGCTAACCAAAGCCTTCAGCGGTGCGCGCGCGGCCTACTTGTTGTTACCACCCATTACCTCCCGCGAGGACCAAGAGCGAGAGAGCGATGCGATCGCGAAAGCCGCGAAGGAGTCTGGCCTGCGTTACGCGGTGTACTTGAGCAGCTACGGCGCGCATGTCCCGGAAGGCACCGGGCCCGTCACGGGGCTGCATTCTGCGGAGCAAAAGCTGAACGCGATCAGCGGTTTGAACGTTCTGCACCTGCGTGCCGCGTATTTCATGGAGAACAATCTGGCGGCGATCGGCATGATTCAGGGGATGGGAATATTCGGACATGCGCTGCTACCCGACCTGAAGATGCCCATGATCGCCACACCCGACGTCGGCGGCTACGCCGCGCAGCGCCTCCTGGACCTGGATTTTTCCGGCAAACAAACGCGAGAACTGCTTGGCGAACGCGACCTGTCGATGACGGAGGCTACCGCAGCGGTTGCGCGCGGCATTGGCAAACCGGATCTGCGTTACGAGCAGTTTTCCTACGACCAGATGCAGCAGGGGTTAGAGCAAATGGGCATGCCGCCGAAGAAGGCCGCGGTGTACATCGAGATGTTCCAGGCGATCAACGCAGGTGTCCTCGCTGCGCAGGAGCCGCGTTCGCGGCAGAACAGCACGCCTACTTCGTTTGAAAGGTTTGTGCAGGAGGTCTTTGCGCCTGCATATCAACGGGAGGCTCGTGCCACTTAGGTGAAATAGCAGAACAGTTCACAACCTAAGGAATGTTCATCAGAATTGGGAGGGTCTATCAATGGCTTCACTAAAAGGCAAAACTGCGCTGGTGACCGGCGCGTCGCGGGGAATTGGGCGCGCCACGGCGTCAGCACTCGCGGAGGCCGGAGCGCATGTTCTGGTTCACTATGGCCGTTCTGCGCAGGAGGCGGAATCGTTAGTCGCCGGCATCCGCGCAAACGGGGGACGCGCGGATGCGATCAAGGCCGACTTGGGAACTCCCGATGGAGCAACATTGCTGGCGAAGGAAGTACGTTCGATCGTCGGCGAGCGATTGGATGTGCTCGTTTCCAACGCCGGAATCAGCAAGGCGGCAACTATCAAGGATCATACGTTGGAGGATTTTGATAATCTCTTCGCAACGAATGTGCGGGGCCCGTTTTTCCTGGTGCAGCAACTCATACCCCTTCTCGGTGAAGGCTCGAACATCATCGTCATCTCTTCGATCGGGGCGCGCGCTGTCGTCGGGAAGCCCGGTTTGGACAACCCTTCGATTCTGGCTTACGCCTCGACCAAAGGAGCATTGGAGACTCTGGTCAAGAATTGGGCTGCCATTCTTGGACCCCGGGGCATCCGCGTAAATGCGGTCGCGCCAGGGGTGATCGACACTGACATGTCGAATTTCGCGAAGACCGAGGCAGGGCGAGAGCTGACGCTTGGAATGCAGGCGTTGAAGCGAATCGGCAAGCCGGATGATGTCGCGGACGTCGTCGTGTTCCTGGCGTCCGATGCAGCCCGCTGGATCACGGGAACGAGCATCCCCGTGGACGGTGGGTCGAAGCTTTAAGAAGCTGGCATGGTGCCGGCGCACTAGAGGAGATGAAAGATGAGTGAAAAGATCGAATCGAAAAATAAAGCCCTTGTTCTAGAAGCCTTCGACACCCTGTTCAACAAGCGCGACTATGCTTCCGCTGAGCGTTTCTGGTCGCCCGACTATATTCAGCATAGCGCTCATATCGCACCCGGCCGCGACGGTCTCTTCAATCTCGTGAAAGGCCTTCCGGCAACGTTGAAGTACGAATCGGGAACGATCGTGGCTGAGGACGATTTCGTGATCGTGCACGGCCGATTTAGCGGTTTCGGTGCTCCGGTGAACTGGATTGCCGCCGATATCCTTCGCATTCAGAATGGAATACTGGTGGAGCACTGGGATGTCATTCAAGATGAAGCGACGGAAGAGCAGTCGAAAAGCAAGCGGCCGATGTTCGGAACTACATTCCCGACCTACGCTTGAAAAAGGACAGTCCAACAACTGCCAGCTCGCGATCAAGATAGGTAGCGATAAGTCCGCCAGTGTTTACGACCTTTCATCCGGCCGTATAACGCCCTTCCCTTTCTTGTGACTTAGGGCGTGTCGTCCGCTCTTAGTCGGCGGTTGCCGACTATTCGCTCAAGTTTATGGGAAGCCGATTCTTCATCAACTGAGCTTGGCGACGCGGCCAACTAGATTCCGGATTGTCCATTCACCCAGAATGGGTTCTTCGCCTCCCGGGAGTCCGGTGTGGAACCAACTCCTATTCTGGAAGTAATTCAGGTTAGCAAGTCGCTGCTAAGGAAGTACGACCTATGCTCTGAGACTGCAAGCGGGTTACGCTGTGCGGTGGATCTCGCGCATGAAGTTGTCTTCCGGAATGTAGTACGGATTATGGATGACGTGATTACCGCAGACCGCTATGGGGTGGGTTTGGAACCCACCTCTTAGAATCAGCTGCCCAGGCAGGGTATTCACGTCGTACATGCAAACCACGACCGCGGGAAACCGCTTCGCGAGGCTCGTCACCCGAGCTTCGAGTTCCAGCACATCCTCAATCCCATTGCCAGGCAAAGGAGCCTCTCCGAAGCCCAGATTTCCCAGGTACCGGATGGCCGGTGCTCCCGCCCGCACCGCGGCCTTGAACACATCTTCAATATCTGAAAGCGTCGTGCCGGCGGGAGCTTCCCGTCGAAGCAGCGTGATTCTGTGCTGCTGCATGAGAGATTCGGTATCGAATCCCTTAGCCTGCAGTAACCGGAAAACCCGCTCGGTGGCTTCATCATGACCAAAGACTACGCAGTGATCCTCTCCCAGGAGGCCGGGCTCGAGGAAGCCCACGCCGTGGGCAAATTCGTCTTCGCTTTGCCAGAAATAAATGAGATGGGAACCCAAATCGACTTCATCATTTGTAATCCCTAAAGGAATTGCCGGTGATACGTTGCGGCCGACACTAGATCCTGGATCCCCTAGCTGAACCTTCAACTTGCGATACAGGCGCGTCCTATATCCGTGCGGGACATCGACCAGTCGTTCATCGCCCAGAGCGAGCACGATATCGCGGGTCTCTTGGAGAAGGGCGGCGCATCGCTCGCAGGTGCGGAAATGGTCCTGCATTTCCGCGCGCACCTCGAGCGGAAGTTCACGATCGAGGTAGTCGGAGAGTTCGCGTTGTACTTCTAGACAGGTCATACTTGGGGACCAATTTCTGGATTTCGCCGGTAACCGTTACAACGCAGAAAGTTTACACCGATTGAGCAGGGATGCCGAAGAAATAGTTGGAGTCGCGGCGCGAGGCTGCCCAAACTCCGTCGTGACTGCATCGAGATTCTCGTTGCGACCGGTCTCCTTCGTTAGTCGGCAGCTACAGCCGTAACTGCATCGGCCAGCTGCGATTTCTTCTCGCCGTTCTGTTGCATCAGTTTTGCCACCAGGGCGGTCCAGCCCGTCTGATGACTGGCGCCCAGGCCGGCGCCGGTGTCGCCATGGAAGTACTCGTGCAACGAAATGAGATCGCGCCAGTTCTCGTCATATTGGAAACTTGGCAATGTGGCCATATACGGGTCGCCGGCCATCGCCGTCCCGCGTGAAGATGTTGCCCAGGCGGCGCGACAGCTCGTCGGCTACCTCCCACAATGTCAGATACCGCCCTGAGCCCGTGGGACACTCCACCTTAAAGGCGTCGCCCAGGTAGTAGTGGAAGCGCTGCAACGCCTCCACCAAGCTTGTGAGTTGCCCAGATCGGCGTACACTTGGGGGCATGGACAAAGCGGAACCGGTAAATCAATTCAAGGAGGTTCACAGGCTGGTTAAAGAACGACTCGACCGTGCCCGCGATATCCGAGAAAAAGATTTTGAGCATCGGAAGGAAAGGGCGGAGGAGGAAGCGAGACGAGAGGGTTTCGACCGTGCCTAGAACCATGCCGCCACCCCATTTGATCGATTACCAAGGCGCGAACCGCTGTTCTATTCGCAAGATGCCGTTTTCCCCAGATGCTCTCCCATCGGTGGACGAGGCGTTCGCAGATCATGTCCGTAAGGTCCACAGGCCCGAGAACGTGAACCAAGCCGTTGCGAGGATCGTCAGGGAAAGTCTGCCGGACTCTCGAGGATTGTAGCCGTCACTTAACGGACTTGCGACGACATGTCTACACCAACATCGCAACCTGAGTCGATGGAAGGCCAGTTGATTGACCGCTGCCTCAGCGGAGATCATGAGGCCTTTTACCAGCTCATGCGTCCCTACGAACGCGCTATTTACTTTGCGGCGATGGGCGTGCTCCATAACCCTGCGGACGCGGAAGAGGTGGCCCAGGAAGCTGTACTGAAGGCTTTCAACAATCTCTCCAAATTTCGCCGGGAAGCAAAGTTCAGTACCTGGCTCATCCAGATCACAATCAATGAAGCGCGGATGCGGTTCCGCAAGGAACGCAGCCACCTGTATGAATCAATCGACGAGCAGAAGAGTAACGAAGAAGGCGATTATTTGCCTAGGGATTTCGCGGACTGGCGGGATATCCCCTCGGAGGAGTTGCAGTGCAAAGAGTTGCGCGAAGCGTTGAAAAGAGCGCTGGCGTCGCTCGATCCAAAGTATCGCGAGGTGCTGGTGCTTCGCGACGTCCAGCACATGAGCATCGTTGAAACCGCTGAAGTGCTGGGCATTACCGAAGCCTCGGTCAAGACTCGGCTCCTGCGGGCGCGGCTGCAGATGCGCGACGCCCTGGCCCCCGGCATCGACGGCTCCTGGACCACGGGCAGGGCCGAATTCAAGAAAGTGCGTCCCTGGTGAAGCTTATGTGTTGCCACGAAACATATCCTTGCGTGAGGCATCTACCGTATGGTGATTGAGATCAGCTGTGTTGAAGTCTGGCGCGAGATATCGAACTATATCGATGAAGCGACTGACCCCGAATTGCGGGCTCGCATGGAAGCCCA
This sequence comes from Candidatus Korobacteraceae bacterium, assembly GCA_049695855.1. GTDB lineage: Bacteria > Acidobacteriota > Terriglobia > Terriglobales > Acidobacteriaceae > Bog-257. The sequence continues at coordinate 97,936 of JBAVSY010000137.1, forward strand.
CTTTAGGGTCTGCAAGCACTGCTCTGCCGTTCTTGATGGAACGAAGAATGTCGTCAAGTTGATCGCGGATGGGGCTGAATTTGAAGTTCCTTCCAACCTAAGCAAACGCATCTATGGGAAGTTGGACCGCCAGTTGGGAAAGAGTTAGGGCAGCAATCCGGGTGACTTAGTCAACGATATCCGGCACGTCTATGTTGTCCATGAACTTCGAAATCCTCCAATCGCCGCTCGGTTGCTTACTCCACAACTCACAGTACCGGGTACGACGGTGAATCGGCTCGCCGCCATTTCTTGGTTTAAGCGTCAACTCGTGCCAGCCATAGTCAAAGGCGTTGTCTCCGAACACCGAGATTTCAATGATGATGACATTGAGTTTGGCTTCATATTCTGCGAAGAGCTGTGCAAGAGAACGGCGAAGCTTCGCGGCGGCATCCGCTCGATAGCGGGTGGGCCGCGCGTCGGACATGTCCGTAAACTCTGGCGCAAAGGCAGACAGAACACGCTCCACATCGGTCGTGTCGAATCCTTCGCGATAATTCGATTTGGCTAGGTTGATTGCATATACATCATCCATAGGCGCCATCCCAGCTCGGAAATAGGAGATAAAGCCAACTAATTCTGCGCGCTCCCGTGGGGCAATTCAAACTTTCCAATGCCACCCGTCAGCCTAATAAGATGGGCAACAAGACGCCGAGGCCCAAAACCAGAAACCAAAGTGCAGGCGCGGGGGTTCCCACTGGTCGCACGCGACGCTGCTCTCGCACGGCAATGCGGGGATCCAGCAATAGCCAACGGGTATAGCGGCGCTCCAATAGCAAGAAAACGAAAGCGGTGACTGCGCCATAAATCAAATGGCCCATCAGGGAGGGCAGCAGTGCCGAAGCCGCATCAGTACTCCAATCGCAAACCCCCGTCAACATGAGCGGTAAGAGTGTCATCGGCCCCAGGTACCACCAGATCAGGCCAAACACCCATCCCCATGCAACCCCGCGCCCGAGGTCCGAGGACTCATGGCGGAACAGCAATCCGAAGGTCATGCCGATGAGGGAGCTGACCAGCAGGTGGATCAGCAGTCCGTGCCAGTTGCTGAAGCTGATGTCCACGCCCGCCACCTTCGTCAGCACGCCGGTCTTCAGCATGATGGGGCTGGAGACGATGCCCCCGGTGAATCCCGCGAATGCACCCCATCCGAGTGACTGCAGCACGTGCAGGCCGGGGCCATGCGGCTCGCGGTTGAGGGGATCCGACTGAATGAACAGTCGTGCCCAGATCTTGTCGAGCGTGGCGTAGCTGACGCCGAGAATCAGCCCGTAGAGGATATGACCCACCAAGGCTCCGAACATGGCGCTGCCGTTCTCGGCGGACCAGTCGAGCGGAGTGCGCGACAGCAAGGGCAAAATCGTAAGCGGGCTGAGGAACCACCACAGGATCGCGTATCCCACACCCCACCCCATACACGAACCGTAGCTGCGTACGTCGCGCTGAAACAGCAGGCCGAAGATCACGCCCATCAGCACGGCAACAAGAAACTGCAGAGTCAGGCTGGTCGCGCGTGACGGCAACTCGCTCAGGCCGGACAGCAGCGGGAAAAATTCGCCGGCCGACATCCAGCGATCGAAAATGAACCCCCCCAGCAGCCCAGCCAGTCCACCGGCCACTAGGGCACGCGTCCAATCGAACTGAGTGTCGGTCTTGCTGGAGCGTACGCCGCCTCGGATGCCCAGCACCAAGCCGACGGGCATCCCCATGCAAACGAGGTAGCCCACCAGCAGGGGGAACTGCTCGCGTGTGTCAACCAGAGCCGCCATCGAGTGGGCACCCCTGGTGAAGAGCGGAAGCAAACCAGCGGGGAAGACCAGCCACATGAGGAAGGCGGCCGCCAGGCCCCAGATCAATCCGGCGCCGGCGCTGGTGGCTTGCCGCGCAAAAAGAATGCCGAACACCAGCCCAAAGGCTCCTCCAACCGTAAGGCCGTGGGTGATGGGCGTGCCCAGCGCAAGGCTCTGCAACATCCCTCCGCCGAGGCCGACGACGAGGCCAAGAGCGGGATCCATTCGCGCTCCCCAGCTCCTCGGACTGGTTTCAACCTTTAGCGCGGCAAGCGATCCTGTGGCAGGCATGTTGCGTTTCCTCCTATCGCAAGTCGATGGTCTGGACGATATCCTTCGGGAAGAACAGCTCCACCGTCCAGTCGACCAGAACGCGGATCTTCCGTTCCAGACCCGGCAACTTCCCGAGATAGATTCCCCGCCACATCGCCCAGGCGAGGAGTCCTGAGAAGCGCATCGACTTGCCGCGGGCGAAAGGCACAGTAAGTTCGGCGCACGCCGTCTGGTGTCCAACCACACAGAGAGCACCGAGAGAGTCGAAGTGAAACCGACGCGCTGGACGGCCTTGCAAGTTGGCTGCGATGTTCTTTGCCAGCGTCGCCGCTTCACGCAGGGCGAACTGTGCTGTCGGCGGACAGGGCTTACCTGACTTGGCATCCTCCACGGCGGCGCAATCGCCCAATGCCCAAACGCCGGAGTGGCCAGGGACGGCGAGTGTGGCATCCACGATTACCGCGCCGCGCTTGTCTTTTTCTGTCGGCAGCGACTTGGTAAGCGGATTCGGCGCGGTTCCGGCGGTCCACACCAGCGTCTCGGCGGGTATCTCGCCGTCGCTCAGGACGACCGCTCCGGGGCGCGCATCGGTCAGCCGCGTGTTCAGGCGGAACTCGACGCCTCGAGCTTCCATGCGGCTTTGCGCATAACGGCCGAGCGATTCGCTCAACTCGGGCAGAATGCAGTCACGCGCATGCACCAGCACGACCCGCACATCTTCGCGGCGCAGATTGGGATAGTCGGCGAGTATGCCGCGCGCGAAATCGTTTAGCGCCCCCGCGAGTTCGACGCCAGCGAAGCCTCCCCCAGCAATGACGAAAGTCAGGAGCGACCGGCGCGCCGCCAGTTCGTTTTCGCGGTCGGCCCGTTCGAACATTTCAATCACGTGGTTGCGGATGCGAATTGCGTCCACCAGGCTTTTGAAGTCGAAGGCAAGCCTCTGTACGTTGGCCAGCCCGAGATAATTGGAGACTGCCCCGAGCGCGAGGACAAGATGATCGTAGACGAGCTCGCTACGGCAGCTTTCATTGCCGCCCATATTGGCATCGAGGACGACGCGCCGGTTCTCCAGGTCAACCGAGGTGACGCGACCACGGACGAAGTCCGTGCGATGCAGCGCGGTACGCAGGGGCGTGCTGATGTGGCTTGGCTCCAGGCTGCTGCCTGCTACCTCCGCGAGCATCGGTGTGAAAAGCAGCGCATTGGTTTCACTGACCAGGGAAATGGTAACCGACGGATCCTTCTCCAGCTCCCTTTCCAGACACTCCGCCGCTTTCATCCCGGCGAAGCCCCCGCCGAGAATCAGGATGCGTTTCTTCAGCGCTGGACTAGCAGCCTGGGGTGCGGGTTCAGGGCCGAGCACGCGCTCAGCGACGTCGTTCAACGCCTGCACCAGCAGACCGAGAGTTGCGCCATAAAGCACCCATCCCACGAGGGCGGGAAAGTGCGCGCGCATCTGCGCCGCACTCCACTCAGGCATTTGTCCAGACAGCAACGGCAAAGCGATAACATTGAAAATTCCCCAGAGGGGCACGCCCAAGGCGCCCCCACCCATCATGTTGTCGAGATAGGCGCCGGGCGTTTGCCCTATGCTGGCCGCAAAGGCTGCTCCGATCGCAGCACCGAGCAGCAGGTTTAGACCGACGTGACCACCGGTTGCGATCAGGGTAGCCGAGGCTGCCCCGCCCGCTATTATCCCGATCAGGCTTCTCCGAATCATGCGGTTCATTGCGCTTCCTGTTCGTTCCGCTCCAAGGCCGATGCTAACAAGCCGTGAGATTCACGGGCCAGGGAGAAGTTACGGTTTCAAGATGGGGCCTGATTCGTGCTAACGGCAATCCGACTCGGACTCAGTCGTCACGGCGCCATGCTGCATCGCCCACGGGATAAACCCTTCGGGAACATTGCGGACTTGCCGGATGTTCGCGCCCTTCAGGCTCTTTATCCGTTGCCACTTCACTTTGCCGAGATCGCTGTTCCCCAAGTCGGCCGCATCCAGTGTCGCCCCGTCGAGAACCGCCCCGTTCAGGTTCGCTGAGCAGAAGTCCGCTTCGGCCAGGTCTGCATCCTGGAAGTTGGCGCGGCTCAAGTTACTCTCCCGAAAGTTCCCGGAGTGGAGGTTTGCGCTGGTGAAGTCCGCGGCCTGGAAATCGCTATCGCGAGCATCCACTGCATTAAGGTCGGCGCGTAACAGGTGTGCTCGTGGCAAGCGAATCCCTTGCAAAAACGCGCCGGAAACGTCAACACCCACCAGCGGTACGCCATCTTGATCCAATTCCTGCAAAGCTTCGATCCGTCCGCCACTGCCGCCCTTGCCCTGCGCGGTGTTGATGACCTGCCAAGCCTGGTAATGCTTCTGTTTCAGGCGGTCGCCCGACTCGCTGAAATAAAAGATCACCGCGACCAGAATCGAGAAGCTGCCCAGGTAATTGAGAACTTCCAGGAACGACCAGCGGCTGAGCAGGAAAGCGATCCACTCGAATACCCAATCGATCGCTAGGAGTGGAGCCAGCCAAGAATGTCGTAGCCCGGCACACTGCGTTTGCCACGGTTCCGGACGCGTCCTCGGTGTGTTCAATATCATCGCTCGCCATACCTTCGGGAAAGATTGTTATAACGCAGCTTATCCAGAGGTTCTTGATACACCATCACAGCAAAAACAATGACCTGCGCGCGTTGCGGTGCCAGTGGGATGCGCCAGAGCGAAAAATTCTTCAAACGTTTCGTAACTTTCGCAGAGAAGGCTAATCCTATTGGCCAGCAAGTTAGCACGGCGTGCGATGCAGTGGGCAAGGCCGCCCGTTCGAGCTACCGGTCGTCACCTGAGTAGGGCTCCAGGGAAAAATTGCTTCAGGCACAAGATTTCTCGCGGTGAGAGGAAATCCGGGACGACCGCTCACACGTTAACGGTACGAGCAAGGTTAGAAGGTTAACCACTCGACCATAATCCAAACTATCTCAAGGAGAACAACAACAATGACCAAGTCGATGAAGACATTGATGATGGGTGCTGCGCTGGCCGGTTTCATGGCGGGCAACACCGCAGTTGCACAGAACGGGTCCTCCAGCACCTCCGTTTCCGCCTACGGCCAGATGGCCGCCAGCCAGCAGACGGACAAGCACGCCTGCAAGGGACAGAATTCCTGTAAAGGCAAAGGCGGCTGCAAGTCGGGCGACAACGGTTGCAAGGGCAAGAACTCCTGCAAGGGCAAGGGCGGCTGCGCTACCGATGGCTCCAAGCCTCCGCAGTAAGCATATTAACCAACCGCAAGGGCTGGCGCGTTCGGCGTAATGGCCCTTGCTTTCCCTCGTCCCGGCGGCAAGCGAGCCGCTCGGCGAGGTGTAGCGCCAAACGAGGGGTCGACCTCAGGGATTATGCCAGCCAACCGCTTCAATGGTTTCACACAATACGGCGTCGGGATCGGGTTGCGCATTCCGCACTACAGCCACATCCTGGAGAAGAAGCCGGTCGTCGACTGGTTCGAAATCATCTCCGAA
>JBAVSY010000138.1:0-37714 GCA_049695855.1 Candidatus Korobacteraceae bacterium
TTGTTGTCGCTCTGATCTCAGGGGTTTTGCTGGCGTCAGGCGTTGCTCTCTATCTCCGTTTCCGCCATCAGAGCACTCAACCGATAGCGGTTATGGAGCTGCTGTTCCTGGGCCTTTTACTAGGTCCGATTCTTGAGGAATCACTTTTCCGGGGTTGTTTACTGCCCCTTCTGGCTCAGACAAGCGGCAGCGGAATAGCGATGATCCTGACGGCGATTCTGTTTGCGCTTTTTCACCAGCCGTCCGACCTGGCGCATTGGGCATCATTTATGGCGACGGGCATAGCCTATGGCTGGATTCGAGTGGCATCCCGCTCGACCACTGCTGCGGCTGTTATGCATGCAACCTACAACTTGGTGATCTTTCTGTCCGCCGCGTAGTGACCTCTAGCCGTGTTCAGGACAGTTTGTGACCCAGTCACGGTGTGCGCCTGTCGCTCGGCAGTTCGTTAAGCGCAGGTCGTTTCTCAGAAGCGCCGGAGAAACCGTGATCCCTGTAGACCCGCTGTAGCATCCAGCCTCTGTTCTTCGCATACTGTCTCCCGCAGCAGCATTTTCCGAGGGCAGTTGTGGAACTCGGACTAAGGTTCTGCATCCTCCTGGAGGAATTTCTCCGCTTGAGTTCCTGGGAACCGTTCTAAAATCCGAAGATTGCTGAAACGGGTTTACAAAAGCACGCGACTGCGCAAAGTGTCCCCCCAAGCAGAGACTTGAGTGGGCGGGTTTCTGCTGCGCGCACTCAGCAGGAGATTCAATGGGCGAAGAGTTAACGCACGAACAAGTTGAGCAGCGATACATCACGCTCATGGGGCAGGGACTCGGCACGATCTACGCGCGCCTGTGGAACGAATGTGTGTGGCTCTTCTGGCGATGGGACGATTACGTCGTCCTCTTCGGCACGAGCGAGGAACGATTGAACAAGCTCAACGAAGCTGCGTCCACGTTCTTCTACCAACTTCAAGGGACGCTGTTCGAGAGCGTGCTGCTGCACATGTGTCGAATGACCGACCCGGTGAAGTCGCGCGGGAGAGATAACCTGACGCTCGAACTTCTGCCTGATCTCGTGGACGCTGCAATCCGCAACGAGCTGAAGAACCTTCTTGCATCGGCACGGCAGAAGTGCGAATTCGCGCGCGGTTGGCGCAATCTTCGCATCTCGCACAGCGATCTTGGGCTGGCTCTCGACAAAAGCGCCAAGCCGCTTCCCGCAGCGAGCCGTAAGAGCGTGCGTGAAGGTCTCGACGCAATCGCAGCGGTTCTCAACAGAGTCGGTCGTCATCACGGCGACGAGCATGTCCGGTACGACTTGTTCGAGTCGCGCCTCAGCGCGAGAGCGCTCGTTTGCGTCATCGAAGAGGGACTGAAGGCGGAGCAGGAATGGCGCGCTGCTGTCAAGGCTCAGAGGGGCAGCGGGCAGTAGATGGCAACTGTCGTAAGCGGTGACATTGTGCGAAGCTCTGCGTTCAGGCGTTCTAGTTGCCGCATGTAGTCGGTCACGAGTTATCTACATAAGTGGTTATTTATGTGTTAGATAGCTAATCACACTCTCTCGAATACGATATGTCAATATGGTTCTATTATGGAACTATATTGACAAGGAGACGTATTGCTGCTGATATTAGGGTCATGCGATCCCGCATTGATGAGCTGTTACCCATTGCCGAAGAAAACGAGGGTTTCGTGACAGCGGCGCAGGCCCGCAGCCTTGGCATCAAGGATTCAGTCCTGGCGCGTCTCACCCAGCGGGGAAAGCTTCAACGGGTGGCGCGCGGAGTGTATCGAATCCCTTACTTCCCGTCGGATCGCTTGGGGCAATATCGCGAAGCGATCCTGTGGGCGCGTGCTGACAGTGGGCCGGAAAAAATAGCCTTATCCCACGAGACCGCGTTGGCGGTTTATGGCATCTCTGATGCGAATCCGCCACGCGTACAGATCACAGTGCCGAAAAGTGCCCGCCTCCGTCGCCGCCTACCCAAGTGGGTGGAGATTCATCGTGCTGATCTGCGAGCATCGGATATCGTCACTCGCGAAGGGCTTCCCGTAACCACGATCGAAAAAACAATTTCCCAACTTGTTGAAGAAACCGGCCGTGTCGGATTGGCACGAGGCGCTCTGAAAGATGCACGTAAGCAGGGCTACATTAGCGCCGAGAAAGCATTAGCACTCACTCGCCGTCTCAATCGATACGCACACGCGGAAGGGACACAAGAGGCGAAAGTGGGGAAAGTTTAACTCATGACTCCGAAGCCGGTAGAGCGGTTGGAGAAAACTCTTGCGCGTGTGGCTCGCGAGCAGGGTCTCGATCAGGAAAGGCTTCGCCGTTGGGTCTCGTTTCTCGCACTTTGCGGCGTTCTGGAGTGCGCCGTCGAGAAAAGGGTCATCGATATCTACTACCTGAAAGGCGGAGTCGCCATGGAACTGCGCTTCGCGCGGGCGGCGCGCACCACCAAGGATTTCGATCTTGGTCTTAGAGGCAACCGCGTGGAACGTATTCGGCGGCTTTCGGAAGTATTGCAGCTCGGCTTTGACGGGTTCACCTTCCGCTTGAAACCCGAACAACACGAGATGGAACTGGCAGACACCGTCCGGGTCGAAGTTGCCGTGGAATACAAGACACGAGCATGGCAGACCATTGAAGTGGATCTCGGTCCGGGCGAAGCACGTGACGTAGACCTGGTGAGGCCCGCCATTGAGGGTCTGGCGGAAATGGGCCTGCCCATCACCAACCAAGTACGTTGTCTTGGGATCAATGAGCAAGTGGCGCAGAAGCTTCATGCCTGTACCGGACCTCAAAGGCAGGATCGCGCACGCGACATACTCGATATCCTCGTCGTCGATATGCTTGGCCAATTGGACCGTGTGCGCGCACGCGCGGCGGCGGAACGAACTTTCGCGGAGAGAAAGACCCATGCGTTTCCACCGGAGACGATCATTCCTCCGGAGTGGAAGGCAGAACTTGAAACGCTGGCCGCCGAGTTGGGATACCGTGCGACGAAAGCGGCAGAAATTCAAAAAGAATTTACGAATTTAGTTGAAGCAATTGCCAGCGCCTGAAGCCACCTAATTGGTCACTCCCGATTGGCACGACGCCAAACAATCCGCCAGCGTCCCGCCGATGTTGCGATCCAGAACAATCGCTTCTTAGGAGTTCCACGGCATGATGGTAGAGAACGGCCGCACGTTGATAAAAACCCCGTGTATGCTGTGAATCCGGAAAGTGAAAGAGCTGAGAATCCAGATGTCTTGACTGGGATCTCGCGAATTCGAGATTCGCACGCCTGAAATGCAATCGGGTCCGGACTGCTTTCCAACAAGAACACAAGGCGAACAAAACCTACCGGCAGTCTTACCGGCAGTTGGCCTTGCGTGTACCGACAATCAGTGACTTGCAGCACCGGGAGGCACCTCTAAGTAGTTGGAATCACTGTTAATTTCGGCCCTGAAAAGGCTGGCGTCGGCGGTTCGATTCCGTCCCTGGCCACCATTCAAACTCAACAACTTAGGCGATGGAGGTCAAGCGCACGGGTAACACAATCCTAAGTACATGGCATGCCGGGCTGCGACAGATGTAATTCGAGTTCGGTGCGGACTTCCGGCGGCCCTCAAAAGCAATTGGACGACGCGAAGGGGAGTACTGTCACTCCCCGAGCAGTTGGCAGAAGCTCAGGCGATTACAGAGATCGTCTGCGTGCAAAACCCCCCTCCCAATCCCTGCAACGAACGATCATGTCGGCAACCGGCAGCATCTCCTCGACACGCTTCGCAGATCGACTTTGCGGGGGCTTTCTCCTGGTGAGCTCGCGATTTCGGCTGCATCCCTAGCCTGATCATCTCAATCCGATACGTAAAGGTAGATTGACGCCAGGGGTTCTGCCTATGCCTGCGAAGCGCGTGATCGAAGGTGTGTGCGTCGTCCCGATGGGGATGGCAAACGCGTTCCTGATCGAGGGCGATGACGGGTTGACATTGATCGACGCTGGTTACCCAGGTAAGGAGGCGGCCGTCTTCGGGGCGATGCGCGGACTTGATCGTTCGCCAGATCAGCTCAAGCACCTGATTTTTACTCACGGCCATCCCGATCATATTGGGAGCGCCGCTGCGATCGTGCAGGGAACCGGTGCGAGAACCTACATGCACCCACTCGATATCCCTATGGCCGAGAGTGGAGGTCCTTTTCGGCCTCTGAAGCCGGCCCCTGGCCTGTTGCGGCGAGTGTTGTGCAAGCTGCTCTACCATCCCGAGGAGCGGCTTCAGCCGGTGGCCATCAACCAGCCTTTGACCGCTGGGGAAATACTGCCCATCGCTGGCGGCATTGAAGTCATTCATACTCCTGGGCATTGCGCAGGACAGGTCGCGCTACTGTGGCGTCCGGGACGAATGCTGTTCGCTGGCGACGTGTGCATGAACATCATGGGTCTCGGCGATCCCATCGGCTTCGAAAGTTTGCAGGAAGGTCGGGCGAGCCAGCGGAAACTTGCCAGTCTTTCATTCGATGCTGTCGGGTTCGGCCATGGCGAGTCTATTCCCCGCGATGCGGCGACGCGTTTCCGCAATAAGTGGGGCGAGAAATTGCCTGTCTGACATTGGAGACGCAGCTTTGAGCGCGTGAACGCTTCATCCCTATTCGCTGAATTACAGAATGCTTATCAGGAAAAGAATATGCGCCGTCTGGTTTATCACCGGCGCCTCTCGCGGTTTTGGGCGCATTTGGGCCGAAGCCGCGCTCAAGCGACGTGACAGGCGCGGCGAGGATGGATCATGGACTCCGGCTTTCTCACCCGCAGAGCTGACTGCTGCGATTCACGGCAATCTTCGCAATCTGGAACTGGATGTTCTCGATGTGGTCAACCAGCGCAGTAGGTTTACCATCCATGAACCCGCCGAAGGCTCGATCGAGGCCCCGCTCACAGTTCTGGCCGAACTCCAGCAAAACGTCGATCCCACTCATTCCTCCCAGCGCGCTAAAATATCCCTTCACCTTCGGAGACATTCATGCCCACAGCAACCCGCACTAATCCGCTTTCATTCCTTACCGACCAACTGAACGAACTCAAGCAGAAGGGCACCTACTTCAAGCTGCGCGTGCTTGATGACGAGCAGGCCGCGGTGTGCACCTTCGACGGCAAGAAGGTCATCAACCTTGCCTCCAACAATTACCTTGGGCTGACTACCCATCCCAAGCTGCGCGAAGCCGCGCTGGCTGCGACCAAGGAGTACGGCGTCGGCTCGGGCGCGGTACGCACCATCGCCGGCACCATGAAAATCCACATGGAGCTGGAAGAAAAAATCGCGCGCTTCAAGAACGTCGAAGCTTGCGTAGTGTTTCAGTCCGGATTCACCGCCAACGCCGGTACGGTTTCGGCGATCCTCGGCAAAGAAGACTTCATCGTCTCCGATGAACTCAACCACGCCAGCATCATCGACGGCGCTCGCCTGTCGCGCGCCAAGATCAAGGTCTTCCGCCACAAGGATTTCGCCCACGCGGAAGAACTGCTGAACGAAATCAAGGACCAGCCCGGCCACAAGCTGCTTATCACCGATGGCGTCTTCTCCATGGACGGCGACATTGGCGTGCTGCCGCAACTGACCGCGCTGGCCGAAAAATATGGCGCGATCATGATGGTCGACGACGCGCACGCTTCCGGCGTGCTGGGTCGCAACGGACGCGGCACGGTCGATCACTTCCATCTGCACGGTCGCGTCGACATTCAGGTGGGCACGCTGTCGAAGGCCATCGGCGCGCTGGGCGGCTACGTCTGCGGTACCCGCGATCTCATCGAGTTTCTCTACCATCGCGGCCGGCCGTTTCTGTTCTCAACGTCGCATCCACCCTCCGTTGCGGCCACCTGCATCGCTGCCTTCGACGTGCTGGAGCAGGAGCCGGAGCGCATCGAAAAGCTATGGGAGAACACGCGCTACTGGAAGCAGGAGCTGGGCGCGCTGGGATTCAATATCGGCGGCGTCAACACTCCGGCCAGCGAAACGCCGATCACGCCCATCATCGTGGGCGACGGCCGTCTCACCATGGACTTCTCGCGCGAGCTGTTCAAAGAAGGCGTGATGGGCACAGGTATCGCGTTCCCCACTGTCCCGGAAGGCAAGGCCCGCATTCGCACCATCGTGGCTGCGACGCACACCAAGGAAGAACTTGATCAGGCACTGGAGACGCTGAAGCGCGTGGGGAAGAAGATGGGAATACTGGCATAGACAGAGCTCAGCAGTCTCAGAACGGCTGGTGGAAAGTCCGGCGCCCATATGTTTCGGGGGGCGTGTCCTAACTGGCTGGGAAAGTCCGGTTCTCAGATATTTTGAAGGGGCACGCCAGCGTCACCTAAGAAGTACGATCCTCAAGCGTTTTGAAGGGGCACGCCTTCAGGCGTGCCGTAAGACATTAAGGATGGTTTGGCTTTAGCCACTGAGGAATTTCTGGTCACGCCATGGCCACGCTCATGATTTTCGAAACCGAGTTACCTCAGGGGCTGAAGCCCAGTTCTTCAGGAGGCCCATACGGCGCAGCTGAAGTTGCGCCCCTTCAAGGCAAAGGCTCAAAAAATCTCATCAGCCCAGGAAATCTCATCAGGCAAAGGAATCTGATTGTTGACTGGAACGGTTGGGCACTTGCTCCGATCGCGCTCGTTGCAGCGGTCCTCGCTGTTCCTTATTTCCAGATGCACGGTTTCTTGCCGATTGGACTTGCGCTGCAGCGCGGCTTCGCCCTCGTCTGCCATCAACGCCCCGAGCGCAGTTTCTGGATCTTCGGCGCGCCGGTCGCCGTCTGTGCTCGATGTTTGGGAATCTATCTGGGCGCGGCGATTGGACTGTTGTTCCGAGCGTCTCGCCGCGTCGCCATTCACCTCCTCATCGCCGCCGCCATTCTCAACTTGCTCGATGTCGCTACCGAGTTCGCGGGATTGCATGGCAACTGGATGACACTACGGTTTGCCTTGGGCATTGCGTTGGGCGCGGCAGGCGGGCTACTGATTTCGTCGGCGATCATCTCCGCAGTCGTCGACTCACGGGTGCCCGACTGCTAGTCCAGCAATGGACGCAATCAAAGTTCCGGTGAGCGGCGCTAACAGCGTTTTTCTGTACTAATCGGCCCTTCGGCCCACAAATTATTCTCAATCAGTGAAGCCCTGTTGGCGCCAATTGACAATCGTCAACTCCCTTTCTCGCGAACATTCTTGAAAATAGCTACCCATTTTGTACTGCGTGAGCCAGCACGACACCACCGATCAAGGCAGCCGACTGGCGGCGGTTTCCTTGGCGGGGTAGCGCATTTTTTTCGAATCCTCCATCTCTGATGACCATCCTGTCACGTAGATGACGACCATCCTGGTCGGTGGCTGGTCATCGAGGAGGAATCATGAAGCTCGCAGGCAAGAAGGCTCTCATTACCGGAGGCAACAGCGGCATCGGCCTGGCCACCGCCCGCCTTTTCATCTCTGAAGGCGCGGAAGTCGCAATTACGGGTCGCGATCAACAGACACTGGATGAAGCAGTCGCCGAGCTGGGAGCGAAAGCGCGCGGCTATCGCGCCGACGTCACGATTGCGGAGGACCGCAAGAAGTTTTTCGCTGAACTCGCCAAAGACTTTGGCAAACTTGACATCGTCTTCGTCAATGCAGGCATTTCTGGCAGTACGCCGACTGGCACGACCGACGAAGCCATCTTCGAGAAGGTAGTCCACACCAACCTCAACGGTGCTTTCTTTACCGTCAATTCAGCCGCTCCTCTCATGAACGATAACGGCAGCATCATCTTCAACGGATCGGTGCACACCTATCTCGGTCAACCGGGCCTAGCTGCCTACGCTGCCACGAAAGGCGGACTCGTCTCGATGGCGCGATCCATCGCCGCAGACCTTGCACCGCGCAAGATTCGCGTGAACGTGGTGGCCCCGGGAGCGACGAAGACTCCTATCTGGAAGCGCGGGGCGCGCGCCAATGCCACGGCGGAGGAATCCGCAAAAGTTTCCGACTTCTTCTCTTCCGCGGTTCCACTTGCCCGTTGGGGCGAGCCGGAAGATCTGGCCAAGGCTGTGCTTTTTCTTGCCTCGGACGACTCGTCGTACATCAATGCGGTCGAGCTGATGGTGGATGGCGGACTAACGGGCGCTCCCTTCGGTGCCCCCATTCTTCGCGGCTGACCGTAAATATTTTCAACGAGGTTCTGTATGTCACATCATTTCGATACCAAACTGGCGAAGGAAGATCCGAGCCTCAACCTCTGCGACTTTTATTTATTTGACGGCCCCTCGGGCAAGACGGTAATGGCGATGACGGTGAATCCGGATGTCGGATTATCGGCTCCGGATACGCTTCATCCAGAAGGGCTCTACGCGTTCCGGTTCGACCTGAACGGAGATGCGAGGGAAGAGGTTACGTTCAAGTTCAGGTTCGGTGAACCACGACACGGAGATGGCAGTGAGCATACTCACATTCAGCCGTTTACGGTGCGGAAGGCGACGGATGACGCTGCTCTTCGTGGTGACGCCGGAGAGAGTCTGGTTGAGGGTGAAACCGGTTCGGTCGCGACTAATTCGGGTCTTCGTGCGTTTGTTGGGATTGCTCCCGAGCTATTTGCGGCAAATGCTGGATTCGGCACATTCATGACTGCTTTCTATAAGGACCAGCGCTACGATGGGGACGCCTTTCTGCATCAGCAGAATCCTTTTGCCAGGCGGAACGTTACGGCGATTGTGCTGGAGGTGCCCAGCGAACTGATTGGGGAGGGAAAGATCAACGCATGGGCGACGATCTCTCTCTTTGGGCATGCACCGGAGGTACAGGTCTCGCGTTGGGGCCTGCCTATGGTTACGCATCTCTTCCTGAACGACCCAAGCGATCAAGGGGTGAAAGAACAATTCAATGCGTCGGTTCCGTCTGAAGATCTGGAGCGCTTCGCGAAGTCAATTGCGGATTTTACGGAGAAGATGACGACCTATGCCGGTTCGGCGGCGAACCCGCGTGAATACGGGAAGCTGATCGCTGCACGGCTTTGTCCCAACACGTTGCCTTACGAGCTTGGAACGTCCGCCGCATTTGAGGTGGCCAGCTTCAATGGACGCGCGCTCGGCGACGACGCGATGGATGTGATGTTGACGCTGGCGGCCAACACGCCAATTGTCGATGGACTTGCTCCCGACCGCGGGCGCATTCGCAAGGATTTCCCGTATTATGGAGCGCCATATACGGTGGAGGAGCAGGTCGGGGTGACGCCGATGCCGCGCCCGGCTAAGAAGTAGGCGGGAAGCGACGCTTGAGAATGACGTTGGGGATCAGGGCGCTTCCGTGGGCAGCTGGTATTCGAGATCGTAGCTGGGCTTGCCTTCGGCGATGAATCCTCACCCTCCGTGAACCACGTTCCCGCCCACAATCGTCAGCACGGCCCGCCCGGTAAAATTCCATCCGTCGAAGGGCGTGTTTCTCGACTTCGACAACGACTGCGAGGCGTCGAAGGTCCACTTCTTCTTGGGGTCGAAGATGGTGAGGTCGGCGTGCGCGCCTTTAGCCAACGTGCCGCGGCCGGACAGTCCAAAGATCTTCGCCGGATTCGCCGACAGCAACTCGACGATGCGCCACAGTGGCAACTTGAAGTGATGATGCAGCACGGTGAGAACGATGGGCAGTGCGGTCTCCAGTCCGGTGATGCCGAAGGCGGCGCGTTCGAACTCGACTTGTTTCTCGTGGAAGGCATGGGGCGCGTGGTCGGTGGCAATGGCGTCGATGGTGCCATCGATGATGCCCTCGATCAGCGCATCACGATCGGCGATAGACCGCAGCGGCGGATTCATCTTGTAGTGCGTATCGAACTCTCCGACATTCTCATCGATGAGCGTGAAGTGATGGGGCGTAACCTCGGCCGTCACAGGCAACTTGGCCTTCTTGGCGGCGCGCACAGCTTCCAGCGCCTCGCGAGTCGACAGATGCGCCACGTGCACGTGGCCCTTGGTCGCACGCGCCAGCGCGATATCCCGCTCTACCACGTTCGACTCCGCCGAGTTCGGCATGCCGTGCACGCCCAGACGAAACGACGTGGGACCGTAGTTCATCGAGCAGCCGCCAGTCACGCGAGTGTCTTCGGCGTGCTGCACCACCGTCATCTTCAGGCGGGCCGCGGCGCGGAGGGCGTTGCGCATCAACTGGTCATCCAGGATAGGTTTGCCGTCGTCGCTTACCGCAACCGCACCCGCCTTTTTCAGGGCGGCAAAATTCGTCAGCTTCTCGCCCGCGCTACCGACGGTGGCGGCGGCGATGGGAAACACGTTGACCAGCGCACCGCGTTGCGGCGCCTGCATCCAGCGCGTGATCTCAGCCGAGTCGTTCACTGGTACGGTATTCGGCATGGCGCACACGGAAGTGAATCCGCCGGCCGCTGCGGCCGCTGTACCGGTTGCAATGGTTTCCTTGTGCGGCTGGCCCGGCTCGCGCAAATGCACGTGCAGATCGATCAAACCCGGAGCGACAATCGCGCCGCGCGCGCTCAGGCTCTGCTTCGCCTGTCCGCGAAGCTTGCCCGGCGGCGCCACCTCCACCACGCGCCCGTCGCGTAGCAGCACGTCCATCTCCGCATCCACACCCGTCGCTGGATCGATGACCCGCCCGTTTTGTATCAGCAACGATTCCATCTCGCCTACGCCGCTCCCAGCGCCATAGCCAGGATCGCCATGCGCGTCTTCACTCCGTTTCGAACCTGTTCGTGAATGCACGACTGCCGCCCGTCGGCCACTTCGCTGGTCAACTCCATCCCACGGATCACCGGCCCGGGATGCATGACCATGGCATCCGGCTTGGCCAGCTTCATGCGCTGCGGCGTGACCTGGTAGTGGGCAATGTAGTCCTCCACGCTGTGGTGACGCCCAGCCAGCCGCTCTTTCTGCACCCGCAGAGCCATCACTACATCCGCGCCCTGCAACGCTGCGTTCAGATCGTGGCTTACCACTACGCCCGGCGCCAGCGTGGCCGCAACCTCAGGCACGAAATCGCGTGGTCCGCAGAAGATCACATCTGCTCCGAAACGAGACAGCAGCTCAGCGTTGGAACGCGCCACCCGGCTGTGATACACGTCGCCCACAATCACCACACGGAGCCCGCGAAGTTCCTTCTTGTGGTTCAGAATGGTGAGCGCATCCAGCAGCGCCTGCGAAGGATGCTGATGCATGCCATCACCGGCGTTGACGATCGGCACCGACATGTAGCGCGCCAGCAAGTGCGCCGAGCCGCTGTTGGGATGCCGCATCACGATCACATCCGCCCCGATGCACTCCACCGTCCAGCCGGTATCGATCAGCGACTCGCCCTTCTCGATGCTCGACGAAGTCGCTGTGACCAGCGTGGTAACCGCGCCTAGTGCTTTGGCGGCAAATTCGAATGAGGTGCGCGTACGAGTGGAAGCTTCATAGAACAAGAGCACTACGCGCTTGCCGTGCAGCAGTTGCGAGGGGCGCGTGGGATCCATGCGCCGGGCCAGCGCCAGCATGGCCTCAATTTGTTCAGTTGTCAGCTGGTTGATGCTCAGCAGTGAACCCAGGTGTGGCTTCATCGGCCTTCCGCTACGCGCTCCATCAGCAGCACTTTGTCGGCGCCGTCGATCTCTTGCAGCTTCACTTCGACAATCTCATTAGGGGTGGTCTGGACTTTACGGCCGACAAAACCGGCTTCGATGGGCAGCTCGCGGTGCCCACGATCGATGAGCACGCAAAGCTGGATGCGACGTGGCCGGCCATGATCGAACAGTGCATCCAGCGCGGCTCGGGCCGTGCGACCGGTATAGAGCACGTCATCGACCAGCACGATATCTTTGCCCTGAATATC
This sequence comes from Candidatus Korobacteraceae bacterium, assembly GCA_049695855.1. Taxonomy (GTDB): domain Bacteria; phylum Acidobacteriota; class Terriglobia; order Terriglobales; family Acidobacteriaceae; genus Bog-257. Next base: position 11,816 of record JBAVSY010000138.1, read on the forward strand.
AAACTCCATGGTGCTCTTCTTTACCTCGGGACGGTTGCCTACGGTCGACAGATCGTCACGATAGAGCGTGATGTCGAGCGTTCCCACCGGCACCTCGGTCTTCTCGATGCGGCCCAGAATTTTTGCCAGCCGCTGCGCCAGCGGCACCCCGCGGCGCATGATTCCCACCAGTCCAAGGTTCGCGGCCCCATTGCTCTTCTCCACAATCTCGTGGGCGAGGCGAACCAGGGTGCGCTCGATTTCAGATCCGGAAAGGATTTGCGATTTCTCGCGAAGATTAGGGGAAGCGACGGAGGCTTTGGTCATGCCGCTCGCATCATACGAAAAGCGGAAGCCACTCAGCAACTGCGGACGGCTGCGATGTGATCAAACGCACACTGGCGGGTAATCGGTACGGTCCAGCCGTGGCGGATGCGCCGGGAAATTGAGCCATTATTTTTGCTGCCATCCCGAGCGCAGTGGCGCTTTGCCGCTGGAGAAAGCTGTCATCCTGAGCGGAGCGTTCGCGCCGGTTTCGCGAACGCGGAGTCGAAGGACCTCTATAGCCGGTAATTCCGTTCTTGCTGTCCCCGAATAAGTCGAACCAAGAGCAACGCTGAAATCATCCTCAGCGGAATTCCCGCCTCCTGCCGAACATGGAAGCGCCCAGCGCTCCGCCGGCCGCCGTGAACAACACAAACACGATGGCCAGCGTCACCAGGACCAGCACCATCATGGTCGCCGCCCCTTGTGGCGTGGATATCCATTCGAGCATCCGCTGCGCCATCTCTCTGACCTTGGGATCGGGATTGCTGGACAACTGTTTGTCCATCTGTTCCTGCATGGCCCGCCGGAAATCGCCCTTAGCACGAAACGCCACGAACGATATTGTGCTCACCACGGCATTGACGATGAAGCCGAACACTCCGGCCAGAGCGCCCACTCGCATTCCCATGCCGGGCGTGATCAGCGTTCCCGGTACCTGCTTTTGATAGAGGGTAACGGCCAGAGCGCCGGCTCCCAGCATCCACAGACAGCAGCCTACGGAGACGATGGGGATCGTGGAAAGCACTGCCGCGCCCACACCGCACAACAGAGCGCCTTTCCATGCCAGGTCCCAGCGAATCGCGCCGGGCTGCAGGGATTGTGGCATGCTCCCCATCGTCCAGGCTGATGCAGGAGGCACGGGCTGCGCCGGCGGAAGCATCTCTCCCGAACTGTCAGGTGTTGCAAATGTCGATGGTGCGTCGCCTTCCGGAGGAACGACTCGGATTTGCGGAGCGCCGCAGTGAGGACAAAAGGCAGCACCCTCCTGAATCACGGCTTGGCAGCGGTAGCAGGGATATTCCACTTGCCGAACGTTACAGGAAGGGAAGCGGAATTAGCAACTGCGAGAGGCAGCCGTTGGCAGTTGGCATTTAGCATTTGGCCAAACCAGACCCACCGCGGAAACCACCAGTTCCTTGGACCCGAGTTTCGGATCAATCGACAAGCACCATCGGAAACCGCAGATCCCTCCGCTCCGCTTCGCTCCGGTCGGGATGACAAACATGCGAGGAGCGTTTGTGCCACCCTGCCAAATGCCAAATGCCAAATGCCAAATGCCAAGTGCCAAATGCCAAATGCCAAGTGCTTACAACGTGTCTTCCTTCCCGTGGGTCTGTATCAGCACGGTTCCAAAGCGCGTGCCCGTGCCGTGAGGTTCGATCGAGACCAGGTGTTCGTTGTCGCTGGTGCCGGCCTTAATCTCCCAGCCGTCACCGTGGGTATCGGAGCAGGTCAGCTTTTTGTCATGGTCGTCCTTGTGTGACCCGATATGTACGTCCGAGCCACCGCTGTGCCCATTGCAGGTCAGCGTCGTGCCAAATGCTTTCATCTTGTCCAGATAGAAAGCCTTGACCTTGTCCGGCGAATCATCGGTCTCGTACTCCGCGGCGATGACCTTCAAACCGAAACCGATGGCGCCGATGTTGATGTTGGCCGAATGGGTGTCGCCATCATTGTCCTTGGGACGCAAGTGGGCTCCGGGATAAACCGGAATTCCGTTGTCCGCTGCCTTCTCGCTGCTGTCCACTTTCAGGTTGGCAAACGGCGTCTTGATGTCGACCTTCCCATCCTTCTTGTCTTGGTCGTCGACGTTGACACTGCAGGCCGGCAGCAACAACAGCAGCAGGCTTGCCATCAGGAGAGCAAATAAACTTTTCTTGACCACGAGGTTCATTGAGGTCCTCCGCCAGACACTGGAGATGGGCCGCCCAGGCCAACGCCGCGAATGGCAATGTTGGGAATCGTAACCGGCAGGCGACCCGACATCGGGATTTCGCCGAATATTGCCTTGGCCGCACTCAGCTCAGAAACCTGGGCGTCAGAAAATGTGCACACATAAGTTTTAACTTCGGGCAATTGCGCCGCAATGTATGGATTGCCCAGGGCGATCACCACCGTCTTGTCGGCTACGTTCCGCAAAACATTTTCCAGAAGGGCTGCCGATACGTTTTGCAGGGCGATTCGGTTAGTCGACGCGCCGCCTTGCGGGCTGAGATAGATCGCCGCGATTACCGCCTGCGCCTGATTGACCGCGTCCATCACGGGTTGAGTCAAGACTGCGGCATCGCGGGAATCAATGTAAATCGTTTTCGCATTGGGAATTCGTGCTCTCACCTGGTGTTCCAGAACTCGACCCGCATCGGAACGGCTGTCGTCGGTAAAAATCAGCAGGACCGTCCGATCGCGGTTTTCTGCTGTTGATGGATACGCATGTTGCCCGGCATTGGTTCCTTTGCGAGTTGCTTTCAGGGGCAGCACCTGATGATTATCGCGCACCAGAGTGACCGCATCGTCAGCGATGTCCTCGGCTGTCGCCAGGCTCGCCGGCTGGGCCACGATCCGGTTGACCGCATTGATGTCCACTTGCGTTGCCCGATTCAGCCCAACCGAGGCCTTGGCCCGCAGGATCCTCAACACCGACTCGTCGATACGGGATTCCGGAATCTCTCCACTGCGAACCGCCTGCAGCAGCCCCTGATAGGAGCCGTCAAGGTTGGAAGGAATCAGCAGCATGTCGTTGCCCGCTTTCACGGCTTCCACCGCTGCCCGGCCCGCGCCAGCCGAGCCGCCTTCGGGGAACAGTTTGGTCAGACCGGCCATGTCGAGCGCATCGGTGACGACCAGGCCATTGAAGCCCATCTGCTGCTTCAGCAGGCCCATGACGATCACGGGAGAGATCGAGGCTACGTGATTGGGGTCGGGATCGAGCGCCGGGACCGCAATGTGCGCCACCATCACCGCGTCAACCCCAGCTTTGATAGCGGCGCGGAAAGGTGGCAGCTCGATGGTATCGAAGTGTGCTTTGTCTGCTTTTGCGAATGGAACCGCCAGATGCGAATCGGTGTCGGTATCGCCGTGTCCAGGAAAATGCTTCACCGTGGTTAACATGCCGTACTGATGCGCGGCTTCGATGTAGGCCACGACCATCTCGCTGACCTGCTCGGGATCTTCGCCGAAGGAGCGCGTGTTGATGATGGGATTCAGCGGATTGGAATTGACGTCGGCGTCGGGAAACCAGTTCCACTGCACTCCAATCGCGCGCGCCTCCTGCGCGGTGATGCGGGCCGCGTCCCGGGCATAGTCCACATTGCCGGTCGCGCCGAAGGCCATGGCATGAGGAAAGCTGGTGACATCGTTGAGGCGAAAGCCCAGTCCGCGCTCGAAGTCGGCGCCGAAGATCAGGGGAAACTCGGAATCCGCTTGCAGCCGATTGACCAGCATCGCAGCTTCCAACGGTTCGTTCTTGTAGAGGAAGCCGTCGTCGAAATTCACCGTCAAGCCGAATCCGCCGATGTGGTATTTACGCATGGTGTCACGCAGCCCGATGTACTCGGGATCATTCACGTTCATGAACCGCGCCCGCGCCCAGATGATGAACATCTGCCCGATCTTCTGCTCCAGCGACATCTTCTTCAGCGACTCGCGCGCCCACTTCTCACCTTTCCGATCGAGGTGAACAGGAGCGGGCTGCTGAAATTTCTGTTTGGCGTAGGCGAAGCCCGAAACCCCCAGCGAGAGGCTGAACAAAGCTAGTAGAGAGAAACGTGTCATTAGGAAGGACAATACCAGAAACGGTTAGCGGGACTCTTCGGATAAACACCCATGGCGGGGTAGAGGTCCTCGCTGCGCTAGTCGCTCGGGATGACAGAATTTGGGGGGCGCTCGCGGGCACAAACCGAGGAAGACTCGGATGACAAGTGGAGTAAGAGTTAGTCGCTCGACCGACAAATTCCCGACCATCGAAGTTGTCATCCTGAGCAGAGCGTTCGCGCAGGTTTCGCGAATGCGGCGTCGAAGGACCCCTATAGACGCAAGGTACGCGCCGCCCCGGCCAACTCGCCAGCCCGCCTGACGATCTCAGGATTGTCGCCAAAACCTTCGAGCCACGCTACCTCGGGCTCGCGGCGAAACCAGGTCATTTGCCGCTTGGCATAATTGCGATGCCCCTGCTGCGCCGCGCAGATCGCCTGCTCCAGCGTCAACTCTCCGCGCAGCAACTGGGCTGCCTGGCGATAGCCCAGCGAATCCAGCGCCATCACGTTCTTGCCAGTGCCATGGCGTTCAAGCAGGCTTTGCGTCTCTTCCAGCAAGCCGCCGGCAAACATCTGCTGCGCCCGCAAATTAATGCGCTCGTACAGTTCCTCGCGACGAGGATTCAGCCCGACTCGCAGAATGCGGAACCCTCGCAGCGGATCGCGACCGCTCTGTCGCAACAATTCGCTCATTTTCGTCCGCGCAGCCAGACAAACTTCGATGGCGCGAATCAGTTTAGGCGTGTCATTGGCGTGGATCTTCGAAGCCGAGACTGGATCAAGGCGGTTTAAAACGCGGTGCAGATAGTGTGACCCGTGCGATGTCGCACGCAGTCGCAGCCGTTCACGCAATCCTTCCGAACGCCGCGGCCCGGGAAATAAGCCTTCCAGCAGCGCCCGCAGATAGAGGCCTGTACCGCCGACAACGATCGGCAAATTCCCTCGACCGGCAATCTCGGCGATCACCGCTCGGGCTTGGCGGGCATAATCGCCTGCCGTGAATGGTTGATCGGCTTCGGCAACATCGAGCAGATGATGGGGAACCAGCGCCCGCTGCGTCCGCGTAGGCTTGGCCGTTCCGATCTCGAAATGACGGTAGACCGCAACCGAATCGCAACTGACAATTTCACCAGCGAACTGCAGTGCCAGGCTGATAGCGAGAGCCGACTTGCCTGAAGCGGTGGGTCCGAGAATGACGACCAGAAGCGGATCGGGCTGCTTCGTGATTCCGCCAGCGTGCGGATGGAGCCGCGCGGCGTTTGGTTCTTCCGAAGGGACCGGCCGGCTCATCGCGCAGCCCACGGGATGGTTTTGCCGAACCGGAAGAACGCCAGCGCCAGAATGAAAAGAGCAAGGGCGAGCAAGCCGATCAACTTGCGGCGTTCGCGCACGCGTTGACGCTCTCGCAGTTCGAGTTCGCGCTTTTCCTTTAGGAGAACGCGGTCCTCGCCGAAGCGGTCGCCATCAGTCACAGAGTAATTTTACGCGCCGCTGTGCCGCCCCTGAAGGGGCTCGGTCTTGCAGGGTACGTTTCCCCACCGCTTCCGCGGTGGGCTAATCAGTTTCGCCTCTGCGAGGCTGGATCAAATACCAATTGCTAGAAGCCAAAGCCATCTCACAAATGATTTGGGGTTGTGTCAGGGCACGTCTTCAGACGTGCCGTAAAGCGGCGCGCTATGACTTGGGCTTTAGCCCCTGAGGGTTGGTTTTACAGGGGCTGAAGCCCGGATAAAAGGGTGAGCTTATCGGCCCGGCTAAAGCCCGGGCCCTGACACAAATCGATTCACCTTCGGTTTATGAGAGGGGTTGTAAGTTACGTTGCCAGTTGCTGCCCTATTCGATATCGCCCTTGGCCGGGTTGTAATAGAAGTGGAAGCGCAAGGCCAGATAGGGGCCGTGGTATTCGCTGGGCAGAGGGGCGAACGGCACTGACGCCGTAATGCCACCCCAAGCCGCGCGATCGAGGGCGACATCGCCCGAGGGTCCGCGCAGATTCATTCCCGCGACCGAGCCATCTTTCTTGATCACAAACTCAATCGCGACTTTGCCCTTCTTCATCAGCGGGGCGCGCGCTTCTTCCGGAATCAGGTTGTACCAGTTGCGGCGCACGGCATCCAGAACGCGCGACAAATACGGCCCGAAATCGACCCCTTCGGTATCGCTGAGAACTTCCAGATTCCCCTGCACGCGAGCGTTCGTGCCGCCTGGCCCGGCTCCGTAGTCACCGCCGCCTCCATAGCTCCCACCGCCGCGATGCGAAGCGACCGCGCGGGCGGCCTGCTCAATCGAGGAGCCCGGAGACATGATTCCCGCCAGATTGCCGGGGAATTTCGGTGTCCCCTGTTGCGGGGCAGGCAGCTTGGGATTGTCCTGCGGGATGCCCGGCTGGAGCTGCGCCTGCTGCTGACCCTGCGCCTGGCTCGGCTGTTGCTGCTGCGGAGGCTGCTGCTGCGGCGCCTGTTGCTGCGGCGGCGAGCTCCGCGCCTGCTGTACCGGCGGCGAAGGTATCTTCGGCGGACCGGCACGCTTCAACTCTTCCAGCGTCTTCTTGTCGAGCGTAGGATGGCGGCTCTCGGCAATGCGGTTCTTGTCGGACAAGACATTCGTCTTGGGAGCGACCTTGGGCTCCTTCTGCATATCAGGGGGCAAGTCGAGATAGGTCATCTGCTGATTGCGCATCAGATCAGCGGGAGTGTTTAGCGCCACGCCGCTCATGCCGGGAAACATTTTCGGCGAGAAGACAAGCAGGATCACCACCATCAGGTGGACAACCACCGAAATCCAGAACGCCTCGCGCATACGCGAGCGCTCAAGATCGTCCTCCAGTTGAATCAGCAGATGCGGCGTCAGATCGACGCCGGAAAGTTCACTGCCTTCCCACAAAGCAAGTTGACCGTCTTCTCGCGGGGGGAGCGGCGTTGGCGGGTTCGGCGGTGTAAGGATTGATGCCATCCGTTTGGATCAAGTACGCCTGCAGCTCAATACATTAGACGCCCCTCGAACCGTTGAAAGCAAAAACTTCCTGGAGGATGGCGCAACCGTAGTAAACCCGGCAGCTTAGTGCTAGTTTCTAGCTACTATTTTCGCACACAATTGCCCTTATAAGTGATTCGCCAATTGCCGTTCCGGAGTTCCCGAAACTCTTCGGTAAACTAATGGCTATGAAAGCCGTTATCGTTGGTACCGCCGGCCACATTGACCACGGCAAGAGCGCCCTGGTACGGGCCCTCACCGGTATCGATCCCGATCGTCTGGAAGAGGAAAAGCGCCGTGGCATCACCATCGACATCGGCTTTGCCAACCTTGAGTTGCCTGGTCCCGCAGGCGAACCGATCCGCATCGGCTTTGTCGACGTTCCCGGCCATGAGCGTTTTGTGCGCAACATGCTGGCTGGCATTGGCGGCATTGATCTGGTGCTGCTGGTGGTGGCCGCCGATGAAGGCGTCAAGCCCCAGACTCGCGAGCACTTCGACATCTGCCGCCTGCTCTCCGTACAGCGTGGGATCACTGTACTGACCAAGTCGGACCTGGTTGATCCCGAAACTCTGGAAGTAGTGAGCCTGGAAGTGGGGGAATTCCTGCGTGGATCGTTTCTCGATTCGGCAAGGTCGCCGATTGTCGCCGTCAGCTCCAAAACCGGCGTCGGCCTTGATCGACTAAAGGCCGAACTGGCCCGCATTGCAAACGAGATCCCCGCCAAGGATTCCGCCGCGGCTTTTCGCCTGCCCATCGATCGCGTGTTCACCATGAAAGGCTTTGGAACGGTGGTGACGGGCACGCTGATTTCGGGTACGGTCCACAAAGAGCAGGAACTGGAGCTCCATCCCAGCGGCAAGCGGCTGCGGGTACGCGGCGTGCAAGTCCACGGATCCTCGGCGGAGCAGGCCATCGCGGGACAGCGCACCGCATTGAATCTGGCCGGCGTCGAGACCGGCGAACTGGCGCGCGGCATGATGCTGACGCCTCCGCAAATGTTTCGACCCACCACTCGAGTCAGCGTTACGCTCGATCTACTGGGCTCGGCCAAACCGCTGCGCGACCGCGCTCGCGTTCATCTGCATGCCTTCACAGCGGAGACGATCGCCGAAGTCAGTCTGCTGGGAGCGAAACAGCTGCTGCCCGGCCAATCCGGTCTGGCGCGGCTGAAGCTCGACGAACCTCTGCTGCTGTTGCCGGGCGACCGCTTCATCGTGCGTCAGTTCTCGCCGGTCATCACCATCGGAGGGGGAAGAGTTCTCGATGCTGCCGAACCGCCTCGACGTACCAAGGCCAAGTCCGGAGAGCGGCTCGCCTTCCTGCAAACCGCTGCGAAGGCAGATCCGGAGGAATCACTCATGGCACGAACTGCTCGCCGGGGCGCAGAGGGTTTGTCGATTGCCGATGCAGTAGCGGAAGCAGGCTGGCTGCCGGCGCGAGTCGAGCAGGTCGCGGCCCAGTTAATAAAGGCGGGCAAGGTGCTGCGCTTCGAAGAGCTGCTGTTGTCGGCGGAGATTGCGGAATCGCTGCGCCGGCAGATGTCTGCGACGGTGGAAGATTTTCACCAGGCGAACCCGCTGGTGGCCGGGATCAGCCAGGAACCGCTGCGCGACTCGCTCGGTCTGCGTGCGGAAGTCTTTCGCGGCGTCTTGGATTCCTTGGTCCGCGAAAAGAAGCTCGAGGTTAGCGGCGAGATCGTGCGAACTGCCGGAAAGGGAGTGGTACTGCGCGATGAAGAGACGGAATCGAAGTCGCGGATCGAACAAGCATTCGCCCAGGCTGGTCTGAAGGTTCCGCTGCTCAAGGATGTTCTGGCTGCTTTGCCAGTAGACAAAGCCCGCGCGCAGAAAATTGTCACCTTGCTGATGCGAGAGCGCGTGCTGATCAAACTGTCAGACGATCTGGTCTTTCATCGCGATGCTCTGGAGAGCTTGCGCCGTCAGATTGTCGCGCAGAAGGCAAAGACTCCCAAACTTAACGTCGGCAACTTCAAAGACCTCGTTGGCGTAACCCGCAAGTACGCCATCCCGCTGCTGGAATATTTGGACCGTGAGCGGGTGACGCGCCGCGTAGGCGACGAGCGGATAATCCTGTAACCGCCTTAACGGGCTGCTAAAAAAACTGCACCGGAGGCGACCTTGAAGGGGCGCAGCTTTAGCTACGCCGGCATAAGCCCTTAGTTTGTCACCCGAGGAGGCTCAAGCCGACGAGGGGTCTGCTCTTTTCGAGTCTTTCAGCAGCCTCTTTATAGCTGCTGAGGGATCTGCTTTCCCGGATTTTCCGCAGCCTCCTGGTCATGAGACTGCCCTGAAGTCTACCGCGCCTCGGAGTCGTTTCCTGCTAAACTCGAACGTGTTGCAGTCCCACGTCGAGCCTTCGGAAAGTCTCACCACCAATGCCGAGTCTGTCTCTCCGGCAAAATTGAAAGCCTCTCAAAGCGCTTCCCGCACCAGCTTTTTCGTCTATCTGATCGCGGTTGGTCTCAGCCTGTTCTCCGGCTGGGTGAACCAAAGAGTGGACGACGCTCTGCTGACCTCTCTCTGTGTTCTGGCGTTCAGCATGCTGATGGGTGTCTGGAAAAAGGACCGCCCGTGGCGATGGGTTTTGCTGGCCTGGATCGGTGTCCCCATCGTGCTGGCCTATTATCAATTCGTGGTGCGTTGGCCGCACGATCGCAGTCAGGTCTACGCCGCGTTTCTCCAGATCCTGGCAGGCAGCGCCGGCGGCTTCGGCGGACATTTCATGCGCGAGATGATCGACCACGTCTTTCTCAAGCAGGACGACTGAACCGGTTCACTTGGGTACAGCCGGACGGACCGAGCACGCCTTTGTCGGAGAGCGACGGGCTCATCTGAATTCTCAGCAAACAGTGAGGCAGGTACCTGAAGGCGCTCTCCATCCATGAGCACAGAAATTACGAAATTGCGAATTGCGGTCGCGCAAGCATAATCACTTCATGGCTCTTGTAGGTGGTGCGCTGGAACTCCTGATAGCCGCACTTTTCCGCCACCCGAATCGACGCCAGATTTTCCGGATGAATGATGCAGGCTGTGCGGCGCTGCCCGAAGTGTACGTCGCCCCAGGCGAGGGCCGCGCCGACTGCCTCCGTGGCGTAGCCCTTGCCATGAGCGCGCGAGACCAGCGCCCATCCCAGCTCGGGCACGTCTTTGAGCGAAGGCTCGATGTCGCGCTTGAAATCGGCGAAGCCCAGTTCTCCGATAAACTCTCCCAAGGCTTTTTCCTCGAGCGCCCAGTAACCAAAGCCGAGCCAAGCCCAGTGTCCGACATAGCGCAGCAGGCGGGTCCAGACCTCTTCCTGAGTAAACGGCTTGCCCCCAATATGGCGGGTGACCACTGGATCGGCCCACATCGCTGAACACGCTGCAAAATCGTCGAGCCGATGGCCACGCAGTCGTAGGCGCGTGGTTTCGAGGACAGGAACTTCGACGAGCGAGCGAACCGGGATTGCCATAACTCGCCTCGAACCGAACAGAGTATGCGGAAATAGAAAAAGACCCGCAGCGTCTTGTGCCAGCGGGTCCTTTCCGGTTAGCTGTTGGGATTGGCCTGAGGCTGTCCACTCTACGTGGCCCCAGCGGCAGACGCCAAAAGCAGCAGTCTTGCGAGGATTTAGAGCGGAAGCCCTAAGCCTCAGCCACCTCACTTGGGTTACTACAATGACTGTCAGATATCATATTTTTGGATCACCCTCCTTTCCAGTGTTCTTGCAAGTTAACACCGTCGTCGGCTGTCGTCAAATCAAGAGTTGCTGAATACGGTGACTGTTTTTGTTCGCGGCCTGCACAGGAAAAACAGCTTTCGCCCTATTCCGCCTTAGCGCCCGCACCGGATCGACGTTGCTGGCGCGCCCAGCGTAAGATTTTTCTCCCACACCATCAGCGGAGTCCCGCCCTTCCGGACTGCCCGACTCACGTAGGAGACTAGACTAAATCGCGGGCGCGACTGCTACTCCACCGTCACCGACTTGGCCAGGTTGCGCGGTTGATCTACGTCGCAGCCACGGCGGACAGCAATGTGATACGCCAGCAACTGGCAGGGCACGACTTCGAGGATGGGCACCAGCAACTCGGGAGCGTCGGGAACGTAAAGCACATGGTCGGCGGCCTCGCGAATCTCTTCATCCCCTTCGGTGGCGATGGCGATAACCGTACCTGACCGCGCCTTCACTTCCTTCAGGTTCGACAGCGTCTTCTCGTAACGCAGCACCGAGTCGGGATCGCGCTTGTCGTGCGTGGCCAGGATCACTACCGGCAGGTCCTCATCGATCAGTGCGTTGGGCCCATGCTTCATCTCGCCCGCGGGATAGCCTTCGGCGTGGATGTAGGAGATCTCCTTCAACTTGAGAGCGCCTTCCAGCGCAATAGGGTAGTGAATGCCGCGTCCCAGGAAGAGGAAATCGTGGGCCCGGTGATACTGCTTGGCCAGATCTTCGGTCTCTTCATCGTGGGTCAGCAGCGACTCCAGCTTGCTGGGAATGCGTGTGAGCTCTTCCAGCAGTTCCTTCGACCGTTCCAGATCGAGGGTGCCGCGCACTTGCGCCAGATGCACGGCAAAGAGAAACAACGCGGTCAATTGCGCGGTGAAAGCCTTAGTCGAAGCGACGCCAATCTCCGGACCAGCATGAGTGTAGATCGTTCCGTTGGACTCGCGCGCAATCATGGAGCCGACGACGTTGCAGATGCCCAGCGTCTTGGATCCCTTGGCGCGGGACTCGCGCATGGCGGCGATGGTATCGGCAGTCTCGCCCGACTGGGTGATCAGGATGGTGAGATCGCCCTCGCCGGTCAACGGATCGCGATAGCGGAATTCGCTGGCGTAGTCCACTTCGACCGGGAGCTTGGCCAGACGCTCGATCATGAACTTGCCGGCCAGCGCGGCGTGCCAGCTGGTGCCGCAGGCGGCGATATGAATCTTGTTGAGCTTGCGGAAATCGTCTTCGGTAATGTCCATCTCGTCGAGAAAGACTTTACCGGAATCGAGCGAGACGCGGCCCAGCGTGGTGTCGCGAACCGCCCGCGGCTGCTCATAGATTTCCTTGAGCATGAAATGCTTGAAGCCGCCCTTCTCCGCCATGATCGGGTCCCAGGTGATGTGCTGCACCTCGCGCGTGATGGGCTGGCCGTCGAAGTCGGAGAGTTGTACGCCGGCGGGCGTGATCACGGCCAGATCGCCATCGGCCAGGAAGAACAGATCGCGAGTGTGATACAGAATCGCAGGCACATCGCTGGCCACGAAATATTCGTTCTTGCCCAGGCCGATGACCGCCGGCGGTCCATTGCGCGCAGCCACGATCTTGTTCGGCTCATCGGAGGAAATGACCGCGATCGCGAACACGCCAGTGAGCAGTTTCACGGTTTTGCGGACCGCTTCCTCCAGCGAGTTGGGATGGCCGTTGCCGTCCGGATTCAGGTTCTTCTCGATGAGATGGGCGATGACTTCGGTATCCGTCTCAGTGCGGAACTTGTGGCCTTCGTCGATCAGCTTCTTCTTCAGGCTGACATAGTTCTCCACGATGCCGTTGTGCACGACGACGATCTTGCCGGTGCAATCGCGATGCGGATGGGCGTTCTCCTCGGTAGGACGGCCATGCGTGGCCCAGCGGGTATGGCCAATGCCGTAAGTGCCGTCGAGCGGCTTCAGCCGGATGACCTCTTCCAGATTGCGCAGCTTGCCTTCGGCGCGGCGTACCTGCAGACCTTCGCCGTTACCGGCAACCGCGATGCCGGCCGAATCGTAGCCGCGATACTCAAGCCGCCGCAGGCCATCGATGATGACCGGCACAACTCGCTTTTGCCCTACGTAACCAACAATGCCGCACATAGTTCAACTCCCGGGTTCAACGCCCTTGACAGGCCTGGATTCCCACCACGGTTATACGAGGAGAGACAAAAACCTTTGAAGGATAAATGGTACTCGATTTGATGTTACAGCGGGAGACGATGATGCGGAAGTTCGAATGCAGCCCGCCGAGCTGTCCCCATTCGGGCGAGCTGCGATTAGCCTTCCAAGGTGAAGCGGTACTCTTCAATCACCGGATTGGTGAGCACTTCGCGGGCAATGCGTTCCACTTCCGCCTGGGCATCTTCGCGGCTGACACTATTGTCGAGCGCGATCTCGAAGTACTTGCCCTGGCGCAAATCGTCAATACCGCGATAGCCCATCTTCTTCAGGGCGCCGTGAATGGTTTTGCCTTGCGGGTCGAGGACACTTTTCTTGAGGGAGACGTAAACGTAGGCTTTCATGGGAAGAAACATTATAGAGCCGTCAGCTATCAGCCGTCAGCTATCAGCCGTCAGCTTTCAGTCGTCAGCCGTCAGCTTTCAGTCGTCAGTCGTCAGCCGTCAGCAAACGAAACTCTGATTGAGTCTTGTTTTGAAGGGGACGACCTTCAGAGACTGTGTCGCAACCGGTAAATGATTTCTGTGGTGGTACAAATGGCTCGGATAATCGATCAAAGTAGCCGCGAAGCGGCGAGATGAAGTTAGGCGGGGGCGTCAGCCCCCGCACAAGTGGAAAATTCTGCCGAGCCGCAGAGCGGCGGCACTAACTCGCGACACAGTCTCTTCAGTCCGTCCGTTAAGTACCGAAAATCATCCGGCTTTAGCCGCTGCGGGATCTCGCTTTCACTTGATCAGAGTTTTCCTAAGTCCTGCCGAACGGTCGGCCGAATGAGAACATTTCCCGAGGAGCTTTCGGACTTCGACTGAGAAGTTCTTAGAGTAGCCCGCAACGGCTCTCTTGATGAGAATTGGCTGACGGCTGACAGCTGACGGCTGAAAGCTCACTTGAACTGCTCATCGATCTCGATCTGATAACCATTCGCCAGGCGATTGCTCTCGTTGGCCATGCCCACCACCGACATCAGTTCATGGAACATCTCGGACGTCATACCTTTGTTGCGCGCCGACGCTGTGTGCGATGCGATGCAATACGGGCAGCCGTTGGTCACGCTGACCGCGACGTAGATCATCTCTTTCGTCAGCGGATCGAGCGCGCCCGGAGCCATGATCTGCTTGATGTCTTCCCAAGTGCGCTTCAACGTTACCGGATCGTTCGCCAGTGCTTTCCAGAAATTGTTGATCCAGTCGGTCTTGCGGGTAGCCATGATGTCGTCATAGACAGCCCGTACTTCAGCATTCGCGTCCGCGTATTCGATCAGTCCAAATGTAGACATAAGAACCCTTCTCCCAGGGACAGAACTCATTCACCACGGAGATCACGGAGAATCAACAAGAAAAGAAAACCTCCGTGAACTCCGTGTTCTCCGTGGTGAAATGAACAGCCTTCCTAGTTCACCTGCACCTTCTGCCGATAACTCGCAACCTGCACGTTCCAGCGCAACTCTTTGATCATGGTGTCGCGCAGCTGCGACGAGGCGTCCGGTTCACCGTGAACCAGATAGGTCTGCTTCGGAGGTCGATGAAACGTCCGCAGCCACTCCAGCAGTTCGGGCGTGTCGGCATGATCGCTGAACTGCTCCAGCGAGGCGATCTGCGCGCGGATGGGAACTTCCTGGCCAAACATTCTCACTGTGGGCGCGCCGTTCTTGATGGTGAAGCCTCGCGTGCCCGGCGCCTGGAAGCCGATAAACAGCACCAGATTCTTAGGGTTGGGCAGCCGCAGCATCAGGTGATGTAGCACGCGTCCGCCGGTGACCATGCCACTGGAGGAGACGATGATCATGGGATAGTTCGATTCGTTGATCCTCTTCGAGTCGTCTTGGGTTACATCAAAATAAAAATTCGACCAATCCAGCGGCGAGCCGTATTTCTGAATCAGCTCCTTCGTCTGCGGCGAAAATTCCTCCGAGTGTTTCAGGAAGATTTGTACTGCCTTAATCGCCATCGGGCTGTCGGCGTGCACGGGCACGCGGGGCACCTGTCCTGTCTCCATCAATTCCTTCAGCAGGAAGAGGAATTTCTGGGTGCGCTCGACGGCGAAGGATGGCACCACTACGCTGCCGCCGCGCTGCAGCGCGCTACGAATCAGTGCAGCCATCTCCGGACGCGGATCGTTGCGCGGGTGCAGGCGATTGCCATAGGTGCTTTCCATCACCAGCAGGTCGCACTCTTCGCCTTCGGTGGGACCGGAGTGAACCACTTTGCCCGGCGCAATTTCGCTGTTATGCACCCGTCCAATGTCGCCGGTAAACAGCAGCTTTTCCGGCTTGCCGCCGGAATTGACCGTAATCTCCGCCATGGAAGATCCAAGAATGTGCGCGGCCCGCACAAAGCGAAACGAAAGCTGCCTGCTCAGCTGTTTGACTTCGCCAAAGTTGACCGGCCGAAACAGGGTCAGGCATTGCTGCGCCTCTTCCATCGTATACAGCGGCAGGGCTGGGTGATGTTTCGACGCCTTGGTTTTGTTGTAGAACTCGGCGTCTTCTTCCTGCAGGTGTCCGGAATCGGGGAGCAGAATGCCGCAGAGGTCGATGGTCGCGGCGGTGGCATAGATCGGACCGTGAAAGCCTTGCTTGACCAGGCGCGGAATCCAGCCGGAGTGATCGAGATGCGCGTGGGTGAGAATCACCGCATCGATAGAACCTGCCGGCACCGGCAAATCCTGCCAGTTGCGCTCCCGCCATTCCTTCTGTCCCTGGAAGAGGCCGCAATCGATGAGCGCTTGCAAGCCACGTGCGCCGTCGTCATCCACATGGATCAGATGCTTCGATCCGGTCACCACACCCGCAGCACCGAGAAATTGAATGTAACTCAAGCGGTCTCACCTCGATGGCCGCGGCTGGCCATCACGCGACAACACACGGTTGTACCGTTCTCAGGCCATGGCTGGCAAATGCGTCCGGTTTACGGTTTCTCAGGAGCGGGCACGTCGTAGACATTGTTGCCGATGTTCGCCTCCGGAACGCTGCCATCGTTCACCGTGATCTTATCGGGAGCAACCGGCATATCGATGCGACCGGTACCTTTTTCTCCCGCCTTCACCAGCACCCGCAGGCTTTTTTCGCCGGAAGGAGTCTGGATCAACACCGGTACTTCCGCCCCGGCATGGCCGCGATTCTCGATGGTGGCTGTCACCAGGAAGCTTTTGGCGGCCTCGCTCAGCAGCGGCCGCGGGTACACCGACTCTACGTGAAAGTCGGGCAGGCCGCGGTCGCGATAAACCCAGTCGTCGAAAAACCACTCCAGATCGCGTTTCGAACTGGTCTGCAGCAGGCGTTGCAGATAGCTGGGATCTTTGTCGGCTCCGGGATGATACGAGGCCAGCGCCGACTGCATCGCCTGGTCGCCCACCATGTCGCGCAGCATCCACAAGACGAAGCTGCCCTTGCCGCGCAGATAAAGCTCATCATTGGTATTCAGCAAGGTGTTGTCGGCGGTAGTATCAGGCCCGGCTTTCGCCGCCGTTTCGGATTTCGGAGTCGCCGGATGTGCCTGTTCTTCGGCTTTCACCAGCGGCTCGCGGTATTCGTCGAGAAACGCCAGCGCAGCTTTGCGGCCCGAGCGCTGATCCACCGAGGCGGTTTGCAGAAAGCGCTCGAGGCCCTCCTGAATCCACGGATGCGGCGAATGGAAGCGGGCTGCGACCTGCGTCGGCAGAAGCAAGAGCTGAAGCGTCGCAGTCTGCGCCTCGCGCAGCGGTGTAAACAGAATGGCCCCGCTTTGCCAGGGATTCGCGTTAGGGTCGGTCAACTCCACCACTCGCGCCGGTTGTGCGGGTTCGCCCAGCCAATCGTGTAGCAGGGGATCGTTGGCCTCGCCAGCGACCGCGTAATCTCGCGCCAGCGAAGTGTGATCAGGAATGTGCAGCAAGGTGATTGTGGGACGGGGAAGCTCGACATAATTGGCAATGGCGAACGCAGGGACGATGTCGCTCATGCCGCTCACCGTCAAGGTGTTGCTGAACTCCTTAAGCTTGCCGCCGCTCTCGGAATCGTTGACATCGCGGGCTTCGCCGCAACTGGAGACGGCCGTGTTGACGGCAATGCATAGGGATTCCGTGCCCCCGCCAACCACGATGATTCGGGCAGCAAACTCGCTGCGGGCCTGACGATGCTTCCATGCGGCAATTGCATCGAACACGGCATTGCCGTCGCTCAGGCTCACAGCTTCGACCTCTACCGGATACCAGGCGACGTAGCCCAAGCCGCGAATCGCCGTAAACGAATCACTGATCTGGTCCCAGTCATTGCGCGCTGCCACATCGTCAGGTGCGCCCATGCGAGTAAGGCGGGTGGCATCGGCCACGATGGCCCCACCGTACTGGGCATCGAGGGTGACCGAAGCCGCGGGCGGCAGCGCTTGCGGCAAGGTAACGATCGCTTCCGACAGGCTGCCGGTGTGATCGATGTCGGAGGTGTAATTGTCGCTGAGCCATTGCAGCGGCTTGCCATCCAGCGTGATGCTGTTCCAGGCCAACGAAGATGAAACCTGCAACGCAACGATTTTCTGGGGTTGTTTGGAATCGTTACGCAGCGTGAGTTTGCCCGTAACCGCCGTCACATGCGAATGCCGATCGACCTGGACTTCGAGCTGATAGCGAGTAATAGTGAAGGCTTCGCGATCGAGAGCTTGCGCCGGCAGCGAAGCCGACAACAGAAGGATCAGGGCTATGAACAACCGCATAATCGACATCACGTTGCCGGGAAAGCCACTGCACGGGCATCGATCGCCCTAGGCCAAACACCGGACGCCAACAAAACCTGGCTGCAGATAGAAGACCAGCCAGACGTCTTACTAGTAAGATTTTTGTCGTTCGTCTTACTAGTAAGACGTCTTACTAATAAGACGTTTGACCTTCGCCACGTTTTATCCATTTTCGTGCCCGGCGTTCTGGTTAGCGTTTTGCGTCGCTCGCCGCTGGCGCGCAACCTCGTACATCACGATGGCGCCGGCGACGGAGACATTGAGCGACGGCACATGACCGAGCATGGGAATGGAAACCAGGAAATCGCAGCGTCTGCGGACCAGGTCGTGCAGACCTTTGCCTTCGGCACCGAGCACAATCGCGCAATGCATGTTGTAGTCGAGTTCGTCGTAAATTTGCGTGCCCCGCTCGTCAAGGCCGACGGTCCACACATTGCGCTCTTTCAATTCGTCCAAGGTACGGGAAATGTTGGTGACGCGGGCGATGGGCAAGTGCTCGGAAGCGCCAGCGGAAGCCTTTACGGCCGTCCCCGTCAATCCGGCAGCGCGCCGCTCGGGAATAATCACGCCATCGGCGCCGGCGCCATCGGCAGTGCGAATCAGCGCGCCCAGGTTATGCGGATCTTCGACGCTGTCGAGTACCACCAGAAAACTGTGCTCGCCGTGACGCTGTTCCAGCAATGTGTCCACATCGGCGTATTGCTTGCTGCTGGTGACCGCGATGACGCCCTGATGGGTGTTGGTGTTGGCGAGGCGATCCAGTTGCTCGCGCGGCAGAAAACGCACCTGCACTCCGCTGGCACGGCAATCGTCAATGAGGCGCTGCACACGTTGATCGTGGCGTTCGCGCGCGATGCCCACATATTCGAAGCTGCGCGCCCCCGACTTAAGCGCTTCGCTGACCGCATGAATCCCGTAGATGACGACCATGTTTGGGAATTAGTGTACGACAAACGGCAGCTCTCAGCCGTCAGCCGTCAGCTGTCGGTCATCAATTCTCAGTTCTCGGCGGTCGACTTACACTCTCCGGCATTCATATTGTCATCCCGAGCGAGGACTTTAGTCCGAGCCGAGGGATCTGCGGTTCGTCGAGTAGACGTCATCCTCCCCGAATCCAAAAGCGCTCTTGAGAAATCAAACTTTGCTATGAGCCTTCGATCCTATCTGCAACGTCAATTCGAACACGACTTCTGGGCGAATCGTGAGGAGGTCCGCGCTCTGGCCGCTATCGAAAATCCGCCAGCCCTCGCGCTGAAGTTGCTGGCCCACATCGTTGCAGCGCAGTGGTTATGGCTGGACCGTCTGCAGCGGAATCCGCAACGCATCGCCGTGTGGCCCGAGTTCCCTCTGTCGGAATATGAGGTGCAGTTACGACAGTTGGAGCAGATGTGGCGCTCCTACCTTGTTTCGCTCTCCGAAGAGGACCTTACCACGGCTTGCCGCTACACGAACTCGAAAGGCGAGGGTTGGGAAAGCAACGTGATCGACATCCTGGCCCATGTTCTTCTGCATTCCGCGCATCATCGTGGCCAGATTGCAACCGAGCTTCGACGAAGCGGCAACATCCCCGTGCCGGTTGACTACATTCATGCAGTACGGCAAGGCTTCGTCCGCTAGTCGGATGGAAATCGATTGGTGGTTGGTTCCAGCGTTCTATCTCGGTATAGTTGTCGTTGAACAATTCTGGATTCAGGAGACTGGATGGCACTGTCGGCAGTCATCGTTGACGACGAGCAGCTGGCGCGCGACGAGCTCGCCTATCTGTTGCGCGATCTCGATATCGATATCGTAGCGCAAGGCAAGAACGGGGTTGAGGCGGTTAATCTGGTAAAGGAATTCTCGCCCGACCTGGTGTTCCTCGACGTGCAGATGCCCGGCCTCGACGGCTTTGGGGTAATCAAGAAGCTGTTGGA
Organism: Candidatus Korobacteraceae bacterium; assembly: GCA_049695855.1. Classification (GTDB taxonomy): domain Bacteria; phylum Acidobacteriota; class Terriglobia; order Terriglobales; family Acidobacteriaceae; genus Bog-257. Next base: position 31,388 of record JBAVSY010000138.1, read on the forward strand.
TCGCAAGGTGGCGCTGCCGCAGATCGTCTTTGCCACCGCCTTCGATCAATATGCGGTGAAGGCCTTCGAGGTCAACGCCATCGACTATCTGCTGAAACCTTTCGACCGCAAGCGGGTGTCACAAGCGGTCGAGAAAGCTCGCCAGAAGTTGGAAAGCGCCGGGTCGCCGAACGATCAGATTGGAACCATTGTCAAAATGCTGGAGCAGCAGCAGCGTCCCTCAGCTGCGAAGGTACTGCTGAAGTCTGCCGGCCGTCTCTTCCTGGTCGACCAGAAAGACATTTGCTACGCTTCGATCGAAGACGGCATCATCACCGTGGTCGCTACCGGAATGGAAGGCCAGTCGAATTGCCGCACCCTGGAAGAGTTGCTCGACTCGCTGGATCCGAATATGTTCTGGCGCGCTCACCGCTCGTATGTAGTCAACATCAATCGCATCAAGGAAGTGGTTCCCTGGTTCAAGAGCTCGTACCAGATTCGCATGGAAGACAAGAAGCAAACGGAAATTCCGGTGAGCCGCGCGCAAACCAAGCGGTTGAGAGAGCTGTTCGGGCTATAAGTTTTGCTCCGCCAGAAACGTAAGTCCTCCCTATGGGCCGGCGATCTATCCCGCAAGATTTCGCAAACCTTAGCACTTCCGTGTCATTGTTTTTGCCCAAAAGAAGTTAGACTAATGCGCCTGAGCTGAGTTCGATGGACCCAGACTCGGTAGGACCAAGATCAGGAGGAGCAATATGCGAATCGAATTTGCAGCGCCTTCAGCCCACAAAACTCTCCGTGCCATTACCGCATTTAGCGTGGTGCTTTCATGTGCTGGCTTGCTTCACAGCCAGGTGCGCGTTGGCAATGGCATCTATCCCCCGTCAAGTATCGAGCAACCAGCCGACATAGGCGTGAGGATGCACACCAACTACATCATTTATGCACCGACCGGTTCCATTGTTCCAGCCACTCAGCCAGCGGGAGAAACTCCAGCTTCGCTGGGATGCGTGTATGACGTGGTATCCAATCCGATTTCCGGTTGCCCCATTAGCGGCACCACACAGGTTCCAACCGGCGGCAGCGGCGTGATCGTGATTGTCGATGCGTACGACTATCCCTCGGCGGCAGCTGACCTGTCGACCTTCTCCACCACCTTCGGTTTGCCGCAGGCTAACTTCTCCGTGCAGTATGCCAGTGGTAGACAGCCTTCGAATGGTTGCACCTCCGGCTGGCAAGGCGAGGAATCGTTGGATATCGAATGGGCCCATTCCATGGCGCCCAATGCGCAGATTGTTTTGATGGAAGCCTCTTCCGCGAGCAACAGCGCACTGTATACCGCGGTACAGGCGGCTAATTCCTATATCGCAGCTCATGGCGGCAAGGGCGAAGTTTCCATGAGCTGGGGCGGCAGCGAGACTTCCGGCGAGTCGAGTTCCGATCACTACTTCACGCAATCGGGCGTGGTGTATTTCGCATCCTCCGGCGATTCACCCGGCGTGATCTATCCCAGCTCGTCGGTGAACGTGGTCTCCGCCGGCGGCACGCAGGTGAATCGCAGCAACGGGAATTACACCAATCAGACGGCGTGGAGTGACGGCGGTGGCGGAGACAGCCGCTACGAGTCGCGGCCTTCCTTCCAGAGCACGATAGAAAGCATCGTGGGCACTCACCGCGGCACTCCCGATCTGTCCTTCGACGCCAGCGGCGGCTCACCGGTGGCAGTGTACAACTCGAATTGCTACGGCGGCTGGCTTGAGGTCTATGGGACCAGCGTAGCTTCGCCTTCACTGGCGGGAATCATTAACGACGCGGGGCAATTCAAAACCAGCAGCAATGCCGAGAATACCCTGATCTACAGCAATATGGGGTTCAGCTCATACTTCACCGATATCACCTCCGGCAGTTGCGGTACGCACAGCGCGACCACCGGTTGGGATTTCTGTACCGGAGTCGGAGTTGATCATGGCTTGGTGGGAAAGTAAGGCTTAGCATGATGGCGAAGAAGCCCGCTCCTACGAGCGGGCTTCTTGCTGCGTTCCGACGCCGAATCGTGGGGCTCGAACGGAGAAACAGGACGCGCGAGCCAACCAGTGAATTGGGTGACTGCCAAATGCCGATGGCGAACTCTTACCTCTTATCCACCTGAAGCCGGCTGACCGCCCTGGTCACCATCTTTCGCGGCGAGATCCGCAGCATTTCCACGATCAACCGGTTCTTCCATCCGGGAATTACCAAACGCTTGCCCTGCTTCATGCCTTCATAACCAACACGCGCCACCTCGCGTACGTCCACCAGCAGAGGACTGGTTGCCATGCGCGTATTGCCCAGGTGCGCGCGCTGCTGGAAGTTGGTCTTGACCGGCCCGGGACAGAGGCAGGTGACCGTCGTGCCGGTTGCGCTCAATTCTTCCGCCAGCGCCTCGGTAAAGTGCAGAACGTATGCTTTGCTGGCGTAATACACCGCCATGAACGGTCCGGGCTGAAACGCCGCGGTGCTGGCGACGTTCAGCAGCTTGCCCTCGCGAGCCCGAATCTGCGGCAGAAAAAGTTTGGTCAGGTGGGTGAGCGCGACAATGTTCACTTGGATCATTTCGGCTTCATTGTTCCAATCGGTATTGCTGAACGATCCGCTACCTCCGAAACCCGCGTTATTCACCAGCACGTCGAGAACGATTCCCGCTTCCTGCAGCTCCTGGTACAGCTCGGCAGGCGAGGCTGGATGGGCCAGGTCCTTAGGCGAAATGCGGATGATTGCGCTGTAACGCGACTGCAACTCGTCGGCGAGTTCGTGCAAGGCACCGCGATTGCGCGCCACCAGCACCAGGCGATAGCCGTCTTGCGCGAAAAGGTGCGCCAGTTCCAGCCCAATACCGCTGGAAGCGCCGGTGATTAATGCCGTCTTAGGAGCCAGAAAAGGATTGCTTGCACTCACGATTCTGTTATAGCGGATTTCGCGGCCTTATAGCAGTGACAGAGATGGTTTCCGAAATAGCGACGCTTGAAAACCTTTAGCATCGGCTGCAGCAACATCAGGGTTATTTCGCCGCCGTCTTCGCGCGCGTTTGCGACTCCAGAAAGGTCACGATCTGCCAGCGCTGCTGTTTGGGTAAGTTCGACCAGGAAGGCATGCCGGATGTGAGTTTGCCGGTGGAGATAAACCAGAACAACTCGCCAGCTTTGGCATTGTGGACCGCCGGCGTATCCAGCGCCGGTGCCGGGCCCATTCCCTGAAGATTGTTGCCGTGACATTGCGCGCAATCCTGGGTATACAGTTTCTTGCCGGCCGCCGCCGCGGTCGCGCTGCCTGTATAGGGGTTTTTCATCTCAGCAGCTGAGGCCGGCGCGTTACGGAAAATCGCCTGCTGAGCAACCGCTGGCACCATCGAGAATATCGTTGCGAGTATGAGAACAGAAAGGGTGATGAGAAGGTGGGCCCTGATCCGCAAAAGTTTTCCTCCCGGCAGATTATTCTACAAGGAGAGGTGCGACTGTGAATTCCGGCCGGGCAGTCTTGAAGCACCACGACCTAAATTCCGACCAGCTATCATGGCGCACTTTAGCAGCATTACGGTGTCACTTCCGCTACGGCATCAGTATTGCCGCGAATCCTCTGTCCACTGGCAGACGGCGCCGCGTTCGTCCGGCGTGATGCGAGCGCTGCGATGAACCAGCAGGTACTTTGGATCAGGCATGTCGCCATTGATTAGCTGCTCGCAGATTTCCTCAAGCTTTTCTTCTTTTCGCTTCGCTGCATAAGTGCCCCACTCGGAAAAATTCACCTCCTTTCGGGCCCGGTGAACGTCATGCGCGATGATCCATGAGGCGGGCGCCACGTAGCTGTACCACGGCCAGGAGGTCTGGTTCGAATGGCAATTCCTGCAAGACCGTTCCAGGACTGTTTTCACCGAGGGAGGCACATTTTCAGTTGCGTAAATTGTCTTCGAGGGGTCGACCACAGGATTGCGCCGGCTCACCGGCACCAACTGACTGGCCAGCAGAAGAACCAGAGCGGTAAGCCCCATTCGTTTTGCCCAGCGACCCACGTATCGATTGCCCTCGCTGACTGAACTTATCGCGCCGCAGTGTCGACGTGCAGCGATTTTACATACACGATGACTTGCCAAATCTGCGGATCACCCAACTTAGACCAGGAAGGCATCCCGTAAGCCATGCTGCCGTTCCTCAGCAACCAGTGCAGATCGCCATCGGTAGCCTCTTGCTGTACCCGAGCGGTTCGCAGCGAAGGGCGCTTCTTGGTGCCCTCGGCGTCCTGGCCATGACAGTGGGCGCAGCGGTCTATGAAAATTCGCCGGCCAGCCTCAACCGCGTCCGCTTGGTCCTTGTAGGGATTCACCTTGTTCTGTTCTTGAGGAGGCACCTTCGTCAGCCACGCGCCATTAGAAGTTGCTAGCAAAGTCGCTGCCGATACGACAATGAAAAGCATCGCGGCACAAAGAGATAGATTTCTACTGTTCATTATGATTACCGATGAAAGTGGCTGAAAACCTGTTCTATTTCGTACGTCACGGAGAATCGAAACAAGAAGGGGATGCTGTAGCTGTTCAACCCAAATTGCGGTGACATGCCAATGGTCATGCCGTTGGGTGCCGTCCAGTTGATCGTGGGTCCCAGATACTGCGAGGTCAGATGCGTGCCAAAGCCATTCGTCGTGCCCAGGCCACCGTACATTTCAGCCCCTGCCTGAAACTTCTCGCGACAGAAAATGCATTCCTGCGCGTTCGCCGCCAATTGCAATGGACGGCTAACGCCTAGCGCATATCCAAACTCCCAAAAACCGTCAGAGAAATCTTTTTCGGTAATGAAGTTTTCGCTGATGTTCCAGCCGCGAACATCGCTGCCCAGAATCAGCTTCAGCTCCAGCTCGCGCTCATGGTCCATGCGGGCCAGCCAGTTCGGCACCAGCATGTCATCGTTGCCGTCATGGCCTACGACCTCCCGCAAGGTCTTATCGGCGCTGGTGTCTTCGAACTCTGCATAGAGCACCGGATTGATCCAGTGCTCACCCATCCAGGGACGAACCCGATTCTCCCAGCGGAAGCCCGTGAAAATGGTGCTCTGGTTTGAGGTGGCTTGCCCGTCCAGATAAAACTCGGTCGTCCACCAGGCGGTTACGCCATACTCTGCCTCCACGTCTGCTCCGATAAAGGCGTCGCCTCCTTTGGGATTGCCGACGGCGCTGTAATTTTCCAAGTCCAGATTGCCAGGCTCTTCCATATCTTGTGAGTAGGTGACGAAATAAGGTCTTTCCTGGGCCTGACTCTCCACGTGGGCCGGCAGAACCACGACCAGAAAAAGTAGGGTGGTCCAACTGGCTTGTCCCAATGACCTTAGAACCCGCGACCGTTTCATGAATGCTCCCAAGTATTTTTTGAGAATCAGGTTGACCGGATTCCCAACCTGCCGTTATACTTACATTTAGATTACAGTTGCAACACGATTGCAATAACTATGAATTAATTAAACCCTACCTGCGAAGTCAGCGCAAGTAAGTTTGGAAGATTTTGTTGCAACCGCGTTGCGTCAGGCTGCAACTGAAGTGGAGTAATAACATGCCGCTCCCAGAAACCGAAGTACCCGGCGCTCTGCAGACCGCACTCCTGAGTCGTGGAATTCGCATGACCCGCCAGCGCCGTATCATTCTTGAGATTATTGAGACTGCGACCCAGCATCTGGATGCCGCGCAAATCCTGCGGAAGGCCGCTAGAGTGGACCCCAACATCAATCGAGTAACGGTTTATCGCACCCTGGGCCTGTTAAAGCGGCACGGCTTGGTGGATGAGCTTGATTTGCTACACGTGAAGGGTGAGGGACACTTCTACGAGCGGCGGCCACAGCGTGACCACATGCATATGACCTGCTTACGTTGTGGCAAGGTGCAGGAGTTCGAAAGCGACTTGTTCGACCGGGTCAAGGGGCAAGTGGAGCGCGACTGCCACTTCCACATTCTCCTGGCCCGCTTCGAGATTGGCGGCTACTGCGCTAGTTGCAGGAAATAAGAAATTACCACAGAGACACGGACGGAATGGGAACAACCTCGGTCTGTATCAGGGCACGTCTTTACAGGCTGTTGAAAAAGTCAGATTGTGTCGTGTTTTGAAGGGGCGCAGCTTTAGCTGCGCCGTACAAGCCCTTAGTTTGTCATCCCGAGGAGGCCTTCAGGCCGACGAGGGATCTGCTTTTTTCGAATTCTTCAGCAGCCTAGAGCATTTTCATAGTTGCTGTATCCCATACCCGCAGTGGCGGAAGAAGGCTTGCGCGTTTTGAGCGGTGATGGCAGCTAACGCTTGGGCGACCGCCGGTTCGAGCTGTTGCAGAACTCGGGCCT
>JBAVSY010000139.1:0-6613 GCA_049695855.1 Candidatus Korobacteraceae bacterium
ACAGCCTCGACTTCTCCATTCCTGTTTCGATCTTGCCACTCTGCGCCGCTGTTATTCTGTCCCAGGCTCGAACTCATTTTCATGAGCTCTCGCGGGCCGTAGGCCCTGGACGACAGCTGAAAAACTCGAAACGAGCAGATCCCTCGTCGGCCTGAAGGCCTCCTCGGGATGACAAACTAAGGGCTTATACGACGCAGCTAAAGCCGCGCCCGCTTCAAAACACCGCACAATCTGACTTTTTCAGCAGCCCGTGAAATCGGCCCGTGATGACAATATCAAGGGGCTTGCTACGGCGTGCTGAAGCTACGCCCCTTCAAAATCGCACCCGTGGTACACTTTTCTATACATCCTGTATGGCTCAAATTCAGCGCAGAAAAACGTATACAGCAGTTGTAGGCGGGGTTCGCGTCGGTTCTGATGCACCAATTGTGGTGCAGTCTATGACCAACACCGATACCGCCGACATCGACGGCACCATTCGCCAGTGTGCAGCCTTGGCCCGCGCCGGCTCGGAACTGGTGCGCGTGACCGTTAACAACGACGCCGCCGCCGAAGCCGTGCCGCACATTGTTGACGGCCTCGACCGCCTTGGCGTGCCGGTGCCGATCATCGGCGACTTCCATTACAACGGCCATATCCTGCTGAAGAAGTATCCGGCGTGCGCGCGGACGCTGGCCAAGTACCGCATCAATCCCGGCAACGTCTCCATTGGTAAGAAGGACGACAACAATTTCCGCGCCATGATCGACGTCGCCATCGAAAACGACAAGCCGGTGCGCATCGGCGTGAACTGGGGCTCGCTGGATCAGTCGCTGCTGACGCGGTTGATGGACGCTAACTCGAAGCTTGACGAGCCGAAGGACGCGCGCGACGTGACCATGGAAGCCATGGTGCAGAGTGCGTTGCGCTCCGCCGACCTCGCCGTCAGCTACGGCATGCGTCCGGAGCAGATCATCCTGAGCGCCAAAGTCAGCGGCGTGCAGGACTTGATCGATGTTTATCGCGAGCTGGCGCGACGGTGCCAGTATCCGCTGCACCTCGGATTGACCGAGGCCGGTATGGGCGCCAAAGGCATCGTCAGCAGCACGGCGGCGCTGGGCGTCGTCATGCAGGAAGGCATTGGCGACACGATTCGCGTTTCGCTCACGCCCGCGCCCAATGGCGATCGCACCGAAGAGGTCACGGTCGCGCAACAGATTCTGCAGTCGATGGGGATTCGCAGCTTTACTCCGCAAGTGACCGCGTGTCCCGGCTGTGGCCGCACCACCAGCACATTCTTTCAGGAGATGGCGGAGCAAATCCAGGGCTACCTGCGCGACCAGATGCCGATCTGGAAGACGCGCTATTCCGGCGTGGAAGACATGAAGGTCGCGGTGATGGGATGCATCGTGAATGGGCCGGGCGAATCGAAGCACTCCAACATTGGCATCTCGCTGCCGGGAACGTTCGAGGATCCGAAAGCGCCGGTGTATGTCGATGGCCGCCTGATGTTGACGCTCAAGGGCGATCACATCGTCGCCGAGTTCATTAAGATCGTCGACGAGTATGTGGACTCGCACTACGCGGCGAAGGACAAGCAGTTGGTGAGTATCAGCAGCTAGAGCCTGATCAGGCTATAGCGAAGTCCCTCAGCGGCTAAAGCCGGAATGATTTTGCGGTATTTTACGGACGGCCTGAAAGAGGCTGTGTCGCAACCGAAAAGAAAGTTTTCTGGTGGAACAAACAGCTGGAATAACCAGTCAAGCTAGCCGCAACGCGGCGGGATGAAGTTAGCCGGGGGGCGTAAGCCCCCGTAAAAGTGGGAAATAGTCGTGAGCCGCGGAGCGGCGACACCGGTCGCGACACAGTCTCTGAAAGGCCGTCCCTTTCAAAGAAATATTCTTAATCCCAATCACGACCACAAAGAAGAATGCCGAAGCCTGAGGCCTGAGGCCTCGGCATCTTCCGGTCGGTGTGAGGGTTCACGCGGCTTTCTGTCCTCTACGCTCGCGGGATTGCGCACGTCGAGACGGAACCTAACCGCGCAGGATAAAGCTCTTCCACAACTAAGCCCGCAACTATGCGCCGCGGCGCGGATGCGTGACCATGTCGCGCACCTGTGTCAGCACGCTGGACAGCTGCATGGCGTTCAGTTGCGAGGTGAACTCGACCAGCTCGGCGATGAACGGGTCGGCCAGCAGCTCGTTGATTTCGTCATCGCGCGACGGACCGCAGGCGCGCAGCAGGTCAGGCACACTGACCTCCAGAGCCTGCGCCAAGCGAGCCAGTGAGGACAACGTCGGCGTCGCCTTCTCGTTCTCGATCTTGGAGACGTAGGTGCGAGGCACGCCCATGCGCAGCGCCAGTTGACGCTGGCTCAAACCGCCGCGCAGTCGCAGGCTGCGAATGGCCTTGGCCACCTGCACCTCGGAGCGGCTGGTAGCCTCAGGCTCGACCAACTGCATCTGCGGGGTGAGGATCTGCTCCGGCTCGTCCTCATCCAGGGACGTGCGGCAGCGACGGCAAAGATTGTTAAAGGTTCTGAACTGGACGAGATGGCATTGGTCGCATCTCACCACTTCCCGGGAATCCACCGGTGCGAGAGTCGTAGCCATTCAGGTTGTGGGAGTGCCAGAGCAGGGCACTTGGAAAAACGTATACGTACTTTGCGGCATCAGCTCTGCTAGAGTCAAGTACATTGTCGGGTGAAAACCGAGAAAGCTGTGCAAATTCCACGGCCGCGACCCAACAAACCGGCGGAAAACCGGACGATTTCGGGAGAAACAGGGAAATGAATCGCAACGATGCGTGGTGTTTACTAACTGAGTTCACCCAGTCAGAAAGTTTGCGGAAACATGCTTTGGCGGTGGAAGCGTGTGTGCGCGCTTACGCTCGCAAACTCGGTGGAGATGAGGAATTGTGGGGCATCGTGGGCTTGATCCACGACTTCGATTACGAGAAATATCCCAGCGCCAGGAACATCCGTTCAAAGGCAATGAGATCCTCGAGGAGCGTGGCTACTCGGAGGAGATCCGCCGGGCAATTCTGTCGCACGCCGATTATTCCGGGGTGTCGCGTGAGTCGAAGCTGGAGAAGACGCTGTTCGCTTGCGACGAACTGGCGGGCTTTATTACGGCGACGGCGCTGATCAAGCCGAATAAGTCTCTGGCAGAGGTGGATGCCAAATCCGTGCGCAAGCGGATGAAGGACAAAGCCTTCGCCCGCTCGGTCAGCCGGGAAGACATTATCAACGGAGCTGCCGATCTGGGGGTCGATTTGGATGAGCACATCACGTTTTGTATCGAGGCGATGAAGAGAGTGGCCGGGGAACTGGGGTTGGAGGGGCGCGAAAATGCCACCGATTAGCACGGTCTCACAGATTTTGTAGCCAGATGCTTTGGCCTTCGAGAGCAGCAAAAAGAAAAGCGGTCCGTGGTGCCGGACCGCCGTGATCGAAGGCCCCCGACCCTTGGAAGGGGCCCTCGAAGTTTAGCGTTCTGTCTTTACTGCGCAGTTGCGGGTGCGCTTGACTGGGATGACGCTTGCAGGCGCTGATTGATTTGGGAAATCTCGTTTTGCCGTAGCTGGTCAGCCGTGGCCTTCTGCTCTGAGGTCAGTACCTTGTTATAGATCTGGCTCTTGAAAGATTCCCTCTGCACCGTCAACTGCGCCATGATCTGCGCCTGCTGCGTGGCCAGGGACTGTACCGTAGTCTGATTGAACGCGCCACTGGCGGTAGCGTTGAGCATCGAGATGCGAATTTGCGAGAGCTGCTGCATCAGGGGCCGCGTGGTGGCACGCTGCGCCTCCATCATGCTCTTGATCTCTTGCTTCTGGGCGGGCGTCAAATTGAGCGCGGTAGCCATACGGCCAAAGCCGAAGCCATGTCCGCCGCCCCACTCCCCAGGCCCTTGCGCATATGAAAGCATTCCCGTGCTGCAAAGCATCAACGCTAGCAGGGCAACGCCGTAAAACTTGGTCTTCATTGATTCTTCTCCTTGTCGACAGTTCGTCTGTCAAATATTGAAACCCCGCGAGCGGGAATTTGACGGTAAAGTCTGGTAACGCTGGCGTTAAGATTTGTGAAACTTGCGTGGACCAGTGCACAGCCGCCTCCATGCCTCCCGGCCCATCTGTCATGATTTCGCTTCCAGGGATCAAAAGTTCCGCGAAAAGTCAGTGGGCTTATCGCAATCCGCAACATTTGCTGACGCGTGTCGATTGCTCAGCGAAACGGGCCTTCTGGCCAGAGCTTTGGCCTTTGGATTAAGGTTCCGCGGCGACAGGTCGGCAGGGAGGCCAGCTCGGGGAACCCGGATACGACTAGGGAGAAATCCGAAGAGCAACTGGCCGGGAAGCATAACCTCTCAGAGAAAAGCGCCGCGGTCATGAACCGCAGCGCCAGGTATGAAGGTAGTTACAGGTATGAAATAAGATAAAAGTCTTGTGCTAAAGCTACCTGGCCAGTGCGGCTTCAGCCGCAGCCACTTTGGCAGCATCGGAGGCGCGTTCCTTCTCTCCTACTTCGTCCAGTTGGAGGTGCTTGGTTTCAGGAGAGTACAGCAGGCTGACAAACGTCATAATGGCGCCTACCGTTAGGATCACGGCTGGCGACAGCCACATGTCCTGTTTCTCGATAGCCGAGATGAATGGGATCCGGTGGGCCCACCAGACGTAAACGCTGAACCAGGCGCCCAGCAGGGCTCCCGAGGAGTAGCCGAATCCCACCCCGGCAGCCCGCCGCTTGGTGGGGAAGCGCTCACATAAGTAGGCCGGGACTACGCCCCAGGCCAGCTTGAGCATGGCCGCCATCACGCAACCCGCGATTGCCAGCCAGAGATTGTGCTGGATAGCGGCATGATAGAGAACGTAGAACACAGGAATACCGAATACGACAAGAAATACGCAGTACCACTGAGTGAGAATCTTTCTTCCGGTTCTATCCGACAACCAGCCGTAGAAGTTATAGCCCAGAAACGCCATAAACAGGGCGAAGCCATAGATCAGACTGTAAGTCGTGGTATTAAATCCGCGCCCCTTTAGAGTAAGAATGTTGGGTAAGAAGCCATAGACCGAATAGTCGGTGAGGAACAGGCCGGTCATGAAGAAGAAGACTTGTAGGAATTCGAACAGTTGCGGAGGCTTGAACAGATTCAAGAAGGGAGACTTCTCGATACTTCCCTTGGCCTTGGCCTTCTCGAATTCGGGCGACTCGTGCAGGTTCTTTCGAATATAGAGTGCCAGGAAAACCGGAACGACTCCCGTCATGAAAACGATTCGCCAGCCGTAGGCCAGCATGGTTTCCCTGGTCGTCAGGAAAGAGACCAGGGCGAAAACCAGCGAGCCGAAGACATATCCCAGGGGGAAGCCGGACTGGATGAAGCCGCCGATAGCGCCACGTCTTTTCTGGGGAGCATATTCAATGGCGAAGGTATGACCAACGGCATATTCGCCGCCGAAGAAGATGCCCATAAACAAGCGCAACACGCAAAAGATAACGTAGGACCAGACGCCGAGCTGGGCGTAGGTGGGCAGAAAACCTCCCAGCAGAGACATGACGCCAACGCCGCCAATGGTAAAGATCAAAAGGGTTCTGCGGCCAATCCGGTCGGCAAAACGTCCGAAAATTGCCGAACCAATCGGCCTGGCGGCCATGGTAATGGAATACGTAAAGACAATGACAATGTACTGCCAGGCGGCGCTGCCCTTGGGGGAGACGAAAATCTTGACCAGAATCGGAGCCATGACCAGCACCAGCGCCATGTCATAGGCATCCAGCATGAATCCCAGGAACTGGGAAATCATGGCCATCTTGGTATCTTTCGATAAATGTTGCTGCTCAGGCATTGAAACGCTCCTGGAAGAAGGATGGGGCGCGATGGAAGCCCAGATTTAGCACGGCATGCCAGGAAAAGTTCGCGACTTCTGTCACAGCCGATTGTGACCAATGACCACAATGCATTCCGTCCGATACGGAAAATGTGGACACAATCTGGTCACCCGGGACTACGTCGACAGATTTCCCACCAAAGTTGCAGGCAGTCAGCCGCAGTCCTGCCGGAACCATGGCGAATGGTTCAATCCACCGGAATATCTTGTGTCCCCCGCTTGGCGAGAGAACCCGAGCAGCGGCATTCGTCACAAATCCGATGTGCATTCGTCACAGGATTATGTGAGGGATGTCCGCCTTGGGAAATTGTTCTTTCCGATACAGTTCCGCCCAAGGCCAATTCACGGAGGGAGAAGGTCTGGACCTGCCCAACTTCAGAGCCGCCCCAGAATTGATCTGACTTTCCGGAGGCGAGAATGCGATTTTTTCCCCGGCTGTTAGTAGTCTTACTGGCCGCACTAGGATGTATTTCAGTGCCGGCGGCTCTCTATGCAGCGGACACGCCCGCAGCAGCGGCGGCTTCAACCACCCCAGTTGCGGCAGCAGCTCCGGTAAACCCGGCCGGCGCCGTAGGCGTCGGAACTGCCAACAACGCAATCCTGATTGATCTACTGGTAAAAAAAGGAATTCTCACCAGCACGGAAGCAAGTAGTTTGCGCAACGTGTCTGGTTCGGCGGGCATGGAACAATTACTTCTTTTGCTGAAAGCGAAGGGCGTGGTCAGCGAAAGTGAGGCGGATGAAT
>JBAVSY010000140.1:0-45786 GCA_049695855.1 Candidatus Korobacteraceae bacterium
CGCAACGTCTTCTTCGGGCCTGAGAACCGAAACGGCGTCCGCGCTGGACAATACATCAACGACATTGGCGCGCCGTTGTTCGGACGTTTCGTGCAGCTCTTTTTCGAGGTTGCCAAAGATGAAGGATTGCCAAATAGGGATGACATAGTGATAGCCCACACCTGGTGGTTTACGATCTTTGGCCTCGCCACACTCTTTGTTATCCAAGGGGTTGTGCCTGACTTGCCTGATCAGACTCTCGTGATCGAACAAACGATCGCAACGCTTTGGGCGGGCGTTCAGGCTGTTCCGCGATTGCCGAAGAGAGCAATCACTAAGCAGTCCGGACGATCCAGTGCCTCAAAGCACTAACAGCTTCTATCTACTTAGGAGTCGTTGAAGGCATGCCCGTGGAGTACCTGGACTCAACCACTTTTCCAAGGCCGTAGCCTTTCTGGTGGCGCGAGAGGCCAGTAAAGCTGGAGCCTTTGGGGCGGGGGAAAGTCCCAGCGGGCGCTACCGAAGCCTCCTGAAGCCCAGTCCCAAACAACACCTCAAGCCCAATTCCATGTTCCTGCAGGTACTGAAGGAATAGCACGGTGGATTCCGGCGTATCGGCGTCACAGAAATACGCTCCGGAAATCCCCTCGGTGATGATGACTGGAGCTCTTTTGCGAGAAGTTCCCAAACTTGGCGTCCCATATCGGTGCACACGTTTAGGGTTGTGCCTACGCGCTCGCCGTAGACGATGATGGCGGTCTTATAACCGGCATTCGAATCAGCTGACGGCAGGCATTCAGTTTATCAATGGCAAGCAAGCGCCATCGACGACAAGCGTCACGAACCACTGGGCAGGCCTGGGAGACTGAACAACTCACGTTCCAGTTCAGGCATGGCTTGCAGAAAGCTATAATTCCGACGATGTCACAAGAGCGGAGCAGTGCAGGCATGGCCAAGTGGCAGCAGTGGGAAAGGCGAGTTATCAACGGGAAATTTCCGCTGCGGCAACATCTCGGCGGCTCAGAACGCAGCGCCGTATACCTCACAGAAATCGACGGTTTGAAAGCCGCGATCAAGTTAATCCCATCTGATGCAGAGCGCGCGCAGGTTCGGGTTTCACGGTGGGAGTTGGCCCGCCAGCTGTCCCATCCTCACCTGATTCCAATTCTCGATGTGGGCCGCTGTCAGGCTGACGATCAGGACATGCTGTTCGTGGTGATGGAGTACGCCGACGAGAATCTAGCGGAAGTTCTTTCCAGCCGGCCGTTGACGCCAGCTGAAGTCCGCGAAATGCTGCTTCCTACTCTGGATGTCCTGGACTACCTGCACGGGCACAGCATGGTAGCTGGGAATATCAAGCCGGCGAACATCATGGCGGTCAACGACGAGTTGAAGCTGGCGAGCGATGCCATTCGTCCGGCGAGCACGTCGGGGGAATCTGCCGAGAGCGGCAGCGCGTACGCTGCGCCTGAAATTGCCAGAGGAGACATATCGCCGGGCGGCGATATCTGGTCTCTCGGCATGACGTTGGTCGAGGCGCTTACGAATCGTCTGCCGCGGTGGAACAGAACAGACGAGAGCGATCCCGAATTGCCGGACAACGTTCCGGCGCCGTTCGACGACATTGCGCGGCACTGTTTAATTCGAGATCCTGGCCGGCGATGGTCCACCACCGAGATCAGAGAGCGCCTTGGCCCACCAGCGGCAGCTGCAAACGTCGGCGTACCAAAGCCAAGCATGCTGGCGGCCGCAGAAGTGCAAGAAGTTCCCGCATCCGCGGCGCAAAGAAGCGTTCCTTCAACCCCTGCGAGAGAGACGCCGATCGAACCGCGGGAAGCGACGCGGAGTCGGCCTGGCGCGCTTGCAGCGACCGCGGTCATCATCGTTGTTGTGGTGATTGCCGCGGGCGTTGGAATTTTGCACCATCATTCGCAATCCGCGCAGCCGGTTTCCGCTCCGGCCGCTTCTGCGCAGCAGAGTGCCGCACCTCCAGCGCAGCCAACGGAGAACAGGAGTGTACGCGCCTCTAAGACGAACGCCGGCAAAGTGAGCCACGGGGCAGTGGCTCACGAGGTTTTACCGGACATACCCCAACCGGCGAGGAATACAATAGCCGGAACGGTTACGGTAAAGGTTAGAGTTGCTGTCGAGACGTCGGGTAGGGTGTCGCAGGCGACTCTGGTCTCGCGCGGACCCAGTGAATACTTTGCCAATCTAGCGTTACAAGCCGCGCGTAAGTGGACGTTCACAGCTCCCTCCGTTAACGGAAAAGCCGTGCCCAGCGAGTGGAGCCTGCGATTCGAATTCAAGAGAAACGGCACCCAGGTGTTGCCGCAGCGCACTTCGCCGTCCTGATAAGGAAAACTGGCCGCTCAAAATTCCAGGGGATTCAACGTTGAGGAGGTTCGATGTTCAGCAACCTTTTCCGGAGACTCCTTCGCGCAGCCTCGGTTTACGGCAGTCTCACCGCCCGGCGCAGGTTGCGGGCGATCGCGGCTGTGGTGCTGCTGGCGCTGGTGAATTCGGCTATCGGGCAGGGCCAGGCGCCGAATCCGTCGAACGCAATGGTCAAGCTCCGCATCCGGCTTAGTTGGTCGAGCCAATCGACACGTGCCGGACTGCTCCGAACCACGGTCACACTGCAGCCACTCGACTGGAATGGAGCCGCGGATACGGTTCAGGTCAGAGAAGGTGCGGCGACTGTCATCGAGCTACCGCCCGGCCGCTATCAGCTCACCACGATCAGTCCCACGGTGATCAAGGGGCAGGGGTATGGATGGAGCATCGAGGTACCGCTGGTGGAATCGATGAACGAGCTGCAACTGTCGCAGGAGAACGCGGTGCGGGTCAGTTCGGCAGATATGGCGAATGCGGACGACGTTTGGTCAGGGCCAGCGCCAGACCCGGGAGGTAGTGTGAGGCTCGATGCCGACACCCGCGCCCAGATCTCTGCCCTGCTCAGTCGATGGAGGTCTTCGTTGAAGGTTCACGATCTTAAAGCGCAGATGTCGTGTTACGCGCCCCAGCTCGCGACGTACTTGAGCCAGCATAATGTCTCGCACGAGCGGCTGCGGCAGGAGAAGCAGAGTTTCTTCCTGCGTTATCCCAGGATTCGCCAACTGGATCTAAGCAGCATTCAGATTATGACTGAAGGGAGCCAACCCGAAGCAGCCGCGGTAAAGACTTGGAGCTTCGGAGGGGGAGAAACTGAGTGGCGCGGCCAAGCCAACATCTATTTTACGTTCCAAAAGGTCGATGGCCGCTGGGTAATCAGCTCAGAGCGCGAACATCTGACTGTAGCGAGCCAGCCCACCACAAACTCACTTTCTCTTCTGCCCGAGGGTCGGGCCGATGAAAACCCGTCGCGGTAGTTTAACTGGGAAATCATGAATACTATATTGTTGCGGTAAGGGACACGCAGTAATTATTATTATGCGTCAAATCTAAGCCAATTGAAGTTTTCAGTTCGCCAACACCCCCGGAAAACCCGGGGGCGGCGGTACAAATTCAATACAAAAATAACGCCACCAAAATGTTCATGCGGCCCGTATAATCAGCCGCTGATGTACGGTTTCGAGCACGCTTTCTGGAACCCGTAAAGTCCGGTGCCCGCGCTTGTGCAGGGTTTCCGGGCTACCGATGATCACGACTCCGGGCTCATTCTGGAATAACCTGATGACGCTTTGGGGAGAGATTGACCACAACTTCGGCACCTCGGCAACGGAGTAGTGCCGCTCGATAGCGGGTGAGTTGGATGGGAATGGGATGGTGGACGAAGGAATAGACGGCTCCATGAAGAAATTCTGCTATCTTGTCCGTGAAATGCGCGGAAAATGCCGGAGTTTCGCGAAATCCGTATAATCGCTGACACCGGCCCTTTGGAGTAGCTTTTGGGGCGCCAAGCCAACCGGTTTACGGGATGTAATTGCAGGCAGCGTCGAAACCGCAGCCGCCGTAGATATCGTGGAGGTTGTCCCGCATGATGTGCGCCACGTCGTTGGCTTTGCGCAGATCAATGGTCAGGTCATTCGTGAGCGTCTTGACCTCAAATTTGAATCCGTCCGGCAGCTTTAACTTGCTGGCAAGGTTCGAGAGTTGGTCGAAGGAGAGGTCCTTGTCCACTTCGGTCGTATAAGACTGCATCACCCATGTTGTTCCGTCCGGTGAGCGCAACAAGAAAACTGTACTTCCTTTCGCGTAAAGGTACTTGCTGTCGCGATGGATTTCCCCGGGCACAAAGTCACTACTGAGCAATTCTTTCATAATCTCTGGCGACATCGAGGCCGCCCAGGTGGCTCGAACGCCATCAAAATCCACGGTCTCGCCCACTTTGAAAAACCAAAGTTGGTCCATTACCCAATGTCGGCGAGCCGTTTGTGGTGTCGGATTTATGTACACAAACTCCGCTCCAAGCTCTGCCGCGAGTTTCTTCGGGTCAATGGCAGCTATCTCATTCACTGGGCAACGGTCGCCCGGACCGCTGCTATTGTAGAACTGAGCCATTGCATTCGGAGGCTTGCCCAACACGGGTGCGATTTCGCAATAGGCGAAGTCACGAGCATCAGCTCGGTGAAACTCATTGTTCGGAATCGCCCCCGGTTTGAGAGTGATTTGTTGAGCGGAAACCACCATCGTGAAAAGAACGGCGCAACCGATGATTGCGAAGCAAGCGACTGCCGTCTTTCGCGTCATTAAGATCACTCCCATCTTGCGAGGATGCATATGCACATCATTTTGTGCTCGCTCCTAAGAAGGCTGCAATCCATTGCGCAGCACCTTACGGAGCCATTGCCGCCACGCTCTGCGGCCACTCGTCATTCGTCGGTTGCCAAGTCTTGTCGGGATTGTACAGCTCCATTTCCTTTACGATTTTGAGGGAATCGGGGCCCAGGTCTTTCTGGTATACGATTCCGTCGTTGCTCACGATGAATGTCTTCACTCCGGTCACGCGATACTCGGCCGGCACGGCGACGAGGGCGAAACCGCCAATCATGATTCCCTCGATAACATAGTCAATTTTGCCCAGGGGCGCAGCTGGACCTTGACCTTTCAGGATCTTGAAGTAGTAGCCATGGAAGCCAGCCTTGCCAGTGGAGTAACCTTCCTCCAGCGCCTTCGCCACCGGCTCGCCGATCGGACCTCCCGAAGTGCCGTCGGGATTCTTCCAATACAAGCCGTCTTGCTTGCCGGGAGTACTGAAGATTTTCTGCGCGTACTGGTTCACACCGGAGTCGTCGTGAATTTGTAGTGAGTACTCCTCTTGCGCTTCCACGTAACCACGGCAAACCTGGATGGCGTCCAGTTCGTTGGCGCCAATTCGCCGAAAGAGAATGTCCCGTCGTCCGGCCTTGGCATCGAAGTACCACTTCCCATTTTTCTTGACTAGCGGAACCGGAAGCGGCCACTCCTCCTCGCCGACAATGATGATTGCGCGGTTCGGCTTCGAAGGCTCGATGGCTATCGAGTTCTTGGCGCGAGCTTCTGTCGCAAAGGCGACGGCGCTGTTCTTGTTCTGGATCTGATCGCCGCCGGAGACAAAGTCTTCCCCGTCCGGCCCAAAGATCGCCATCAGCTCCGGTACGTCGTAAGACGCTGACGCGGTGATCAATGCTTCTGCAGCTTGTTGGGGTGTGTCGAACGCTTTGGGTCCAGCTGGAGCAGATTGCGCCTGGGCGGCTGTGGCAATCGAGAATAGGCACCACAGACAAGCCATGATGAAGGCGGAAAGAGCAACGATCCAATTGATCTCACATTGTCTTGTTTTCATATTTCCCTCATTCGTCATGATTGTTGGCCTATCTCCGCCGGCCGCCGCCACCACCGCGCCCTCCTCCACCACCGCCACGAGAGCCTCCGTAACTAGAGGCGCCTCGCGACTGACTGGCTCGGGCTGCACTTCCACTCGTGCCACTGCCACCGAATGCGCTTCTGTTGGTCGCACCGGGAGAATTCGGCACTTGCCGATTGCCGACCCGGTCGCCTCCGCCCCCGCGATTCATATCGCTGGTGCCTGCGCTAGGCCCCCCGCCGCGATTCGACGTGTCCCGGCCCCCGGCGCCCGGACCAGTTCCGCGGTTAGCCACGTCCCTGGTACCTGCACTCGCACCCGCGCCACGGTTTCCCATATCGCGGCCTCCGGCGGGCTGCTGCCGGGCCTGGTTCTGCCGTGCATTCGCTTGCCGGTTAGCCACCGAGTCGCCACGCGTCGTGCCGCCATACTTGTTCGCCAACGACCGATCGGAATAAGGCGCACCCCCGCGATGCTGCGGGTTATGCTGCCAGTTGCTGTTGCCTCGCGCCGGCTGCTGCGACGGCCGATTGCCGCTGACGTTCTGCCGGTTATAGTTCTGGCGGTTGGAGTTGTTGACAAAGTTGTTGTTGTTGTTGATGTTGATGTTGTTATTCCCGCCACCCCATCCACAGTTGTAGCCCCAGCCTCCACCTCCCCAGAAGGCTCCCATAGCGACGCCCACGCCGAAGGAAATCGCCATGCCCGCCGCGTAATAGCCTGGCGGCGGATAGGCAATCGGCGGATACGCATAAGCCGGAGCGCCGTAGACCACCGTCGGGTTATAGCTGGGAACGTACACAACCTGCGGATTGGCCTGCTCGACGACGATGACTTGCTTACTCTCGACCGTCTTGACCTCAACCTTCTGCTGCTCGTTCGACTTCAGGTTGCCATTGTCCTGGGCCTTCTTGCGCATCCGCTGCACTGCGTCCATAACGTCGTTCTGCTGCGCCAGGAACGCATTTCCCAGGTCGGTTGTCCACTTGATGTTTTCAGACAGAAGCTTCACCACATCGGGCAGGCCAGCCAGTGACTGGATGCTGGGGTCCCAATCCTGCTTCTCGACCGCGTCGGCCAGCGCCTTGTCCTTCAGGTCCTTGTGCTGATCCATCCACTGCTTCAGCTGGATAATCTCCAGCGGATAGGTGGAGGCCACCAGCACCTGGCTGAGCATCGGATCGGGATAGAGCGCGATCGGTGCTACCAGCGAGTCCAGCTGGTCGGTTGGAAGTTTGGCGGCTGTTTGCTCCGCTGCTGGAGGGGGTTGCTGCGTTTGGCTCGCTGCTGGCGCCGTGCTCCCCAGCGTAAGTACAGCTACGCACAGCACGGCAGTAAGTTCGCGAATGAGCAGGAGTAATTCAGATGGAGAAATTCGCCTTGGCCTCATATCGATGATTCCTCTGTCGGCCGAGTCACTTTTTCGGCGGTCTTACGTAAGTCCGGAGATATCCAAGTTGTTTGTACAGCGGCCTGACGGGAGGAACAACTAGGGAAATCCCTAGTGGGGATCTAACTGGTCAGAGAAACAAAGGGTTGACCTGACAGGGCGGCATGAATGGCGGGAATTAGGTCAGTCTTCATATGCGCCTTGATAACGTAGCCCAAGCCGCCTGCGGCCGAACAGGCGTTAACAAATTCATCTTCCGAGTGAACTGTCAGGAAGACCACTTTCGCCATAGACCCTTTCTCCCGCAGTTGATGCGCCGCCTCGATGCCGCTCAACCCGGGCATGGATATGTCGGCTACGATCACGTCAGGATCGAGCCGCACTGCTTCCGAGACCATTTCTGGACCGGTGTGAGCCGTCCCCACAACGTCGAATACCGCTCGCAGGAGCTGGGTCACTCGCTGCACGATGGCGAGATGATCATCGGCAAGCAGGATACGTGGGCGCTTCAACTGGGCCGGCTTGTCCATAGCTAGCAACGTCCTAAGAAGGAGCTGACGCTCTCCTTTCGCTATTTTCCCGTCTCGTTCGGGAAACTGTCTTCAACCCGAGGATCGTAAGGAAGTTGCGCTGAAGACTCACACCTGGGGAAACCCCGGTTCCACAGAAGACCCTGATCGGCACCAGCAAGAACATAGGAAATGTCACATCCCTCCTTGGCGAGAAGCACTCGGCAAAGGTGGAAACTACTGGAGACTTGAATTCAATCATTGAGAAGATTGCATTATCCCCCGATCGCACCAGGAGAAACCGCTATCCCCTTTTGATTGACGGCAGCATCTCCGTGGAGCCAAGCCAGGAACAACTTATACCCCACCGACAAAACGATCGCGCCGACGAACAGGCCAATGATACCCAGAGCCATGAACCCACCAATCGCCCCAAGAAAAACTACGGCAATCGGAACCGCGACGCCGCGGCCAAGCAAAATCGGCTTCAGAACGTTGTCCATCGCGCCGACGAAGATGCACCAAATCAAGAAAATCATCGCCTTGGTGGTGCTGGCGATGGCAAACTCGTAAATCACCGCGGGTATCAGTACCAAACCCCCCATCTGAAGCACGGCAGCGAAGAGAAAGATTGCCGACCACACGCTTGCTCCGGGCAGTCCCACAACCAGAAAGCCGGCAGCAGCCAAGGCCGATTGGATGAGCGCAACGCCGAGAATACCGAAAGTGACACTTCGAATGGTCGCCTCAACCAGTTGCTGGAACTCTGGACCCCTATAGTCGAAAAGGCGATTGAACAGTGAACGTGTCGCGGCGGCCGCGGCTTCGGCGTTTGCCAGGAGTAATCCGGAAATGAGGATGGAGAGCAGGAGTTGCAGCACGGTGAGACCAACTCCGGCAGAGGCGGACAGTAGCCCGGGGAGAGCGGACTTGATTTCGGGAGCAAATTTGATCATCACCGCGCTGATGTCCCTTGATGCCATGCTCCATATGCCGTGCAAGGGACGGCCGATGATCGGCCAGCTTTCGACACCCGGGGGCGGCGGTGGAATAAATGCAGTTCCATCCTTCAGGCGGGAGGTAGCAGTCTGAACCCCCTCAACCAGGCTCTGTCCCAGCAAGACTACGGGAAGAATCAAGATGGCCAGGAGGATCAGCGTGAAAAGCACAGCGGCCAAGGTTCCATGTTCGCGCAGCAGACGCCGTAGTTTCTGAAAGGTCGGATAGGCGGCCACCGCGATGATGATGCCCCATGCGATCAGCAGAACGAACGGGCGCAGTATCACGAAGCAGATGGTGATCAGCAAAAAAACAAGCCCTACATCGATGCATGTTTCGAGGGCCCGTTTCACGTATGCCTTATCCTGGGTCATTTCACCGAGCATCGCTGAGTCCTCCTGCCATGATCTGCAACGACCCTGCCCCAAAATTCTTCATTCAGTAAAGTCGAGAAGGCGGGACTATACAACTGGGGAAATCCCTAGTCACAAACGAGAGGGGAATGAGGTACCGAAATTCAGGAAGCGTTCTTTTTCGTCGCGGGCGCAGGGTCCAGAGCAATTAGGCCCTGTTTCAGGGCGAAGAGCACCAGGTCGGCGTTACTTTGCAGGTTAAACGCATCCATGATATGACGCTTGTGGAATTCGACAGTTTTCTGGCTTAAGTTAAGAACGTAAGCGATTTCTTTGGCCGGACGGCCCTCTGCATACATCTGCACGATGCCGCGCTGGCGGGACGATAGTTCTTTCGAAAACTGCCGTGCCCTCTGCTTCATCGTAACCCAATCGTCTGATCTCAGCTTGGGAGTCAGATAGCTCTTACCATGAAGCACGTCCTCGATCGCCTTCAGTAACTCAGAACCGGCTGAGTGTTTAAGGACGAACCCTACCGAGCCCAGCCCCATGGCAGCGGCGGCCAGGTTGGGATTATCCTGCATCGTCAAGAAGACAATTTTCACCTTCGGCAGCTGCTCGCGGATTTGTTGCGCGGCGTCCAGGCCGTTCAGGAGAGGCATGCCGATGTCTACAACGATGACATCAGGCTTCAACCGGGCGGCTGCGCTCAGTAAGGCGTGGCCGTCACCGACAATGTCCACCACTCGGTAGCTTTTCTCAAGCAGAAGCCGAAGAGCTTCCGCAAAGAGGACATGATCGTCTGCTATTAGAATTTGCGGCCGGGAGTCTTGCATCGATGATCCTCCATTCTCTGCCAAGGGCACACGGGTCAAGTCTCTCGGCTAGGGCGGCAGGAAGCTCCAGGAAGGTACCGCACCCGGCCGGTGGCGATCTCGTAAACCGCGCCTACTAATTTCGCACGGCTTTCTCGGATCGCTGCTTTACCTTCCGGTGATTCCGCCAACTGATGCATGGACCACCTGACATTCGCTTCCACGGCATCGGCGAGTTGCGCTTCCCCGGAAAGCCCGGCACTAAGACTGGAGAGCCCGGGAAGCATGTTATCCACCAAAATCTGAATGCGAGACTGATGCTCAACGTCGTGCAGTTTGCTGCTGAGAGCCGCCTTTACCGCTCCGCATCCCTCATGACCCAAAACCACAAAAACCGGCGTGTGAAGGTGGGATCCAGCGTATTGCAGACTTCCCATCACTTCGCCCGAGACGACATTTCCGGCCACTCGCACGATGAACAACTCGCCAAAGTTCGCATCGAAAATCAGCTCGGGCGGAACCCGGGAATCGCTGCAGCCCAAAATCGTAGCATAGGGCCGCTGCCCTTTCGCCAAATCAGCAAGAGTCTCTTTGCAAACAGTGGAAAATCGGGCCTCGCCCCGAAGGAACCGTTCGTTCCCGTCGATCAGCCTCTGTAATGCCTGTTCAGCGGAGAAGACTGTCTGTTTCATGCTCTGGATACCGCCGGTCGCGTCACGACCTCATCCGCCGGTTTGGCAGGCACTTGTTTCGCTACCGGCGCCCAGATATCGATCCGGGTTCCCTTGTCCGGCTCTGAGTGAATTTGGAACTGAGCTCCAATCAAACGCGCCCTCTCCTCCATGCTAAACATGCCGATTCCCTGCTTGTTTAATGCGTCTTTGACATTGAACCCAGATCCCTCATCGGAAATCGACAAGTGAAGGTGTCCATTGCGCTGTTCCAGGGCGACGTTTGCTTTGGTGGCTCCGCTGTGCTTCTTGACATTGCGCAGGCCTTCCTGAACCAGGCGAAACAGGCACAAGGCAGTCTCTGCGGGAACGGAACGAGGCACGTTTTGGTGGGAGAACAGAACTTCGACTCCCTGCTGCGCGGTGAATTCCTTGCAGAACGCTCCTACTCCCGGCACCAAGCCCAGCCGTTCCAGAGTGGAAGAATGCAGACGATGGGAAAGGGTGTGAATATCAGCACCTAGTTCGCCGGCCGAGTTGAGCAGTTGGTGCAGTTGCTGCTTTGCTTCCTCTGGAGATTCCGTCACCAGCTCTGCCGTAGTTTCCAGCCCCAGGGACAGCAGCGCCAGTCTCTGGCTGAAATCATCGTGCAGCTCGGAGGCCAGGCGTCTCCGCTCGTCTTCCTGGGCTTTGATCAGTATCCGACTGAGCCGAACCTGCTCCCTCCTCGCCTGGATCAGCTGCTTTCTTTCATAAAGGAGATAGACCGTTAGCGAACCCAATGCGAGGATGGCCAAAGCACAAGTGAGGAAAATCCATTTCGCGCGCTCCCACAGGCTCGGCTCACGGTTCAGCACCACACTTCCAACCGGCAGTGCGCTTTCACTGAGGCCCCAGCGCTGCAGTTGCCTGGAGTCGAACATGTAAGAGTTGGGACCGCTGACAATCGGGATGTCCCGAACTTTCTTCCCGTCGAATATCTCGGCCACCATCCGCGCAGCGATTCTGCCCTGCTCGGCGAAACTCACAACGTATCCACCCACTGCGCCATGCCCCAAATACACATCCGAAATACCAAAGACAGGAGCGTTTGCGGCTTCGGAAACTAGAGGAAGGGCAGTCGTCGCGTTAAGGAATTGAGCCCCAGCGGCGTCCCGGAAAAACGTAAGATACAGAACCACCGTGTGACTAGGCAGGTGACGCAGCCGGTCGAGCAAACTGCTCATGTCGATGTCCGTGAGATAGGTGAAATCCAGCGGTACCGAGTACGAGCTCAGACTGGCCTGGGCCATGGCCTCGACTCCCCGGTCGAACTCGGAAGTCCCACCTACAACCACCACGTGCCGGGTTTGGGGGAGCAAGCGCAGGGCCGCATCCAGAGTCCTTCCGGATTCAAGCCTTAGCCAGGACCCCGTAAACCGGCCATCCAGCTTGGGAAGTCCAGCCTGCTCTTCGGTGCTGCCACAGAAGACAATTGGCACCTCGGGCAAGAACGAACGAGAGCGGGACAAGAACTTGATCGCCTCCGGCCCCATGGCAACGATCGCATCCAGCTTGTAATTCTGGTACTGCTGAATCAGCAACGACTCGGTTCCGCGTTGGCCTTCCTCCCCGAATAGTGTGGAGTCGAGGCTCTCGATATAAAACTCTACTTCGTAATTAGGGTTGCCTTCGAGCTGAGACATCAGCTCCCGCGTTATGACCGCAGAAGCTGGGTGAGCCAGCCCGACTTCATTGAGGATCAGAACGGTCTTTCTGCGAGGAGGAGTCGAACTGGCAACAGCCGTGACTAACAGGAGTAACGAGCAGCAAAAGGTAGCAACTGCAAAACAGCACAGCTTGGGAGAGCCTCGAGTGAAATTCACTCTCATACGACCCCACTGGCCAATAACGTCAAACGATAGCAACGCGTTACAGCGAGCAGCAAAGTACTTCAGTTCAGGGCGCTTACTTGGGATCTAGGAGGATAATAGTACGGCTGGTCTGGCGGATGCAAGCACTTAAAAACGAAGGTCGTGGGCTGTTTTGACTAACTTCTGCCGGATTCATCAGATCTTGCGGATCACTCCCGCCATGCAGGCGGGGACTGCCGACCACGTCTGTTCGCTTGAGGAACTGGTAGGATTGCGGGAGAGAAGGACGGAGGGCGGCAGCATGAAGCGATGGCCGACAGTCACGGCCGCGATTGCAGGCGCGGTTGTCGCCTTTCTCGTCGAAATCACTGTTGGCACGGCCTTAAGCCTCCGCACTTCTTTGCCCCCGGCGGCTAAGGTTTGCCTAGTGATCTTATGCCCAGCTATCTACCTGGGTTGGCAGAGTGCCTGGTTACCTCCAATCCTGAATGCGATGCTCTACGCTGCAATAGCGTTCGGTATCGCCAAATGGAGAATCGCAAACAAGCGTGCCAATTCAAAGTAGCCTACTGCCAAAACGAACACTGAAAGTTGGGCCCTACAGATGACGCCCGTTGTGGTAACCGGATTTTCGCGCCAGTAATCTGATGGCGTGGGGCTCGCGGCGAACGACACCCGTCGCATTAGCAGCGAACTCGAAGATTTCAGTCCAAATCTGTGTAAACAGCTTTTTCGTGAACCGCGGGGTCGACCTGAGGATGTCGTAACTCTGATATTCGCGATCCACTCCCCACCTCGAGTTGGCCCGTTTTGCATCAGGCGTTTTCACCAATTTGTAGTGACCAACCACATCCAAGTGGTCAGCCGCGACCAGAATGTTCTCGCCTTTGCGCCAGAACATGGACGCGGTGTTGACAATGCCGTCGTTGTCCCAGGTCTCAAGCGGTAGAGCCGGCGACTGCCCCAGCACGCGGCTGATATGGATAGATTTTTTCGGCATGCGGAACGGGCCACCAGCACATGCTCGGTAACAGAGGTCATAGGATAAGTCGTGTTTGGATTTCCTCCACAAATCCTGGACTAATTGGACGTAAGGTCCTGGGCTGGTGAGCTCCCAGACAGGCGCAGGTTGGCCCGGCGGAAAGGTGCAAGCACGGCCTCCCACCGTCGCATACGAAAGAGCTCTGATCGGTGGGTCAGCCCACAATGCCAGTTCCCGGGTTCGCTCTGCTTCATCGAACTGTGCCGGGCTCTTCCGATCGGGATGATACAGACGGCAACCGAGATCATAGATGACATCGAAATCCGACCACATCTGGCGAAAATACATCGTCAAGTCGGATGAAGCTCTTATTGCCTGTGCGGAACGTGATGGGCTCCGCTTGCCATAGTTCTCGTTAGCTTCGGTCAGGGCGTCTTTCAGCGCCAAAAGTATTCCTGCGTCGGTCAACGCGGCGGCGATTCCCGTTATTTGCGTTTCGATCAGGTTGGGCAGGTAAAATCGCGAACCCGCGACAGCGAAACGCAATTCGGCGAGCATCGCGTCACACAGCAACTTGTGGGAATGCACCCAATCGGCGATGTTGGTGCCCCAATGGGGGACGGACAGGAATACGACTGCCTTCAGCCTTTCGCGGATCTGTCGGCTCGTCACCACGTATCCGCTGTCGACATGGACTCGCTGGTTCTCGCGCTTGTAGAGGTCGCAAATAAGCTGGCGGATATCGAGGCCACCGGTAGAATGTCCCACCAGGACGATTGCATCGTGCTCTAGAATCTCGCCTCGTGCTATGCGTTTGCCAATATATTTCAGTAGCTTGCTTGCACGCGTGGACACGGCGGCGCTAGGTAGATTGCGAAAGTCGTGGAGGGTTACAGGCAGATCGTTCCGCTTCCAATCACGGTATACGGGAGTAATGCCCGAGTAGTATTCCACCTGCCCCAGGGCATCAAAAGCGCCGAATCCTGGTACCAATACAATGTGGACGTGATTACACCAATTATGCCGGGCCATGTGGGCAACTCCTTGGTGTTCATTGGGACTTTCCTTTATCAACCCTGAATTCTTCTAAGTGGGGAGGGCTCGGGGGGAGTACGCCGGGGTTGTGCAATGGAGCGACATTATCAGTGCGGCATATAGGACAGCGTCCGTTCCGGTCAAGCGTGACTACGCCGCAGTTGCAGCAGATCCACTCATCGTTCTCCATGCTGCTGCTCCTTTTAATTTACAAAGCGTAGAGTTCTTATTTTCAGAAGTACACCTGCTAGCGGCAACTAGGAAAATCCCTAGTTCCCCCCCCACTCTCTCGAGAGTACGCTTCGCAGCAGAACACACAGATGAATGGAATTGGCCGCCACAAGCCGGGACATCTTTTCCGCCTAACGGCGCAAGTCTGGAGGATGGCAAGCATCTGTCGTGGTGGAAGGATTGGGCTCTCGGTATGTCTTCTACAAAGGGAGCGCAGAGCGCATGCGCCTGGGAACCTAAGGGGGGTTGTCCCACACTAGCCCCTCTTTAGCAACCGAAGCAACCGAGCTATACCGTTAGACGCTGCGTCAGAGATCAGGCTGTGTTGCAGACCGAAAAGCACCACTGTTTTACCCAGATGACCCGGCATCAGGCCGACCCCAGAGTAGGTACTTCAACAAGAAAGAGGTAAGACGCTATGACAATCACAACTCGTAAAGCTACCGCGATTCTAACCTTCCTCACGCTGGCTTGCTCACTGGCGATGGTGGCGCAGACAGCCGACGATAAGAAAGCAAAAGAGCAGCAAGAGGTCCGGAAAATGGCCCAGGATACCCTGCAACGTCTTTATAAGGCCAAGCCGGAAGTCCAAGGCGCAGTCCAAGCAGCGGCAGGATATGCAGTGTTTAGCAACACGGGCATGAAGATCTTCATGTTTGGATCCGGCAAGGGCGAGGGCATCGCCGTGAACAACAAGAGCAAGGCGGAGACGTTCATGAAGGTGGTGGAACTCCAGGCCGGCCTCGGTTTTGGGGTGAAGAAATTTAGTGTGATCTTCGTCTTCGACAACGATACGGCGTTCGACAACTTTGTAAACTCCGGATGGGAATTCGGCGGACAATCCACAGCCGCAGCCACAACCGGGGAGAAGGGCGGAGCGCTGGCCGGAGCGGCTTCGGTCTCGCCCGGTGTCTGGATGTATCAAATGACGGACAAGGGCGTGGCGCTCGAGATCACCGCCAAAGGCACCAAGTACTACAAAGACGATGACCTGAATTGAAAGCTGGCGGCGCTAATTTCAAAAGGGGAGCCACGGCCAGCAGGCACTGCATGAAAATTCGCCACCAACACGTCACCAATATGAGGGGGATAGATGTTTCGAGCACTACGTGACTGCGCCTGCCTGGTCGTTCTCCTGGTGGTCAATCCTTTCGGGATGGCACAGCAACGGCAAAGCGATTCCGCCGATCAGATATGGAATCAATTGGTTGCCGGCAACCGCCGTTTCGTCACCGGAAAGGAGGCGGCGTATGACCTGCCAGCTGAAAGGAAATCGCTCACCAAGACTCAACATCCGCAGGTTGCGGTGCTAAGTTGCTCCGACAGCCGTGTTCCCCCCGAGTTGGTATTTGACGAAGGGCTGGGTGATCTGTTCGTCGTGCGCTCTGCCGGTGAGGATGCCGATCCCGTATCGATCGGGAGCCTCGAATACGCGGTCGAACACCTCGGTTCAACTGTGATCGTGGTGATGGGACATCAAAGCTGTGGTGCGGTGACGGCAGCCTGTTCTGGAGGGAAGCCGGAATCGGAGAATCTCGAAGCGGTTGTCAGCCCGATTGCTCCCTCGTGCGCCAAGATGGATCGCGCGAAGCCAGAAACCCTTGATTTGGCGATTCGTGACCACGTCCACAGGGTTTCCCAGGAGATACTGGCCAAAAGCGAGCTGCTGCGGAAAGCCGCTGAAGAACACAAGCTTACTGTCATTGAGGCCTATTACTCCCTCGACACCGGAGAAGTAACCAGGCTGCACTGATGTAAAAGTGATTCAGCGAGGTTGGTTGTCTTGGTCGACGATTTGAAGATTCACCGGAGGAAACAATGAAGAAGCTAGCGATAGTTCTCGTTATTGGAATGTCATTCCTGTTCATCCAGAGTGCGGCATTCGCTCAGAAATCCGAGCCGTCGACATCGGAGTCGGCGGGTATTGACCAAGAAGTACAACTGCTGCGATCCGACATACGCTCCGCGAAAAAGCAGATCATTGCGGAAAACATGAAGCTGACCGATGCCCAAGCCGAAAAATTCTGGCCAGTCTACGATGCATACACTCACGAGACCACGGAGCTAGGCGACGCCAGTTACGCCCTCGTCAAAGAATACGCGCAAAACTACTGGGACATGACGGACGCTCAAGCCGACAGCCTTATCGACAAAATGGCAGCGTTGGACGTGCAAACTGCGACCCTGCGCCAGGAGTGGATTCCGAAATTCCGGAAGGTACTTACTGGAAAGCAGAATGCGTTGTTCTTCCAATTAGACCGCCGCATCAATCTACTGCTCGATCTGCAGTTTGCGGCAAACATTCCGCTTGTCAAGTAGAGTACAAAGCGAAAGTAGCTCATATGACGGGCCCTTCGGAGACTTCTCCTGCTCGATTGGCTGGAAAAAGCTATAGCCACTCGTAGGTTGCTCAGAGGCTCGAAATCCAATCACCCAGTTCGGCATGAGGGTGAGTGCAATCACGATGGACATCATCATCCGTTCACCATTGCCTACCGCCCGAGCGCGGTACAGCCCTGTCCTTGTCGGAAGCGATTGGTTCATGGAGATCGGCGTGGAGAACCACGAGACAACTGCCGTCCCGCGAAGTGTAGAAAGCGAGGCGCTACCGGAGCGAAGAATCCTGTGCGTGGACGATGACGAAGAGATCCTTACAATGCTTTGCGAGATGCTGACGGAAAGCGGTTTTCGTGTGCTATGCCAGTCCGACGCAAAACGCGCACGCCAGATGGTTCCCTCGTTGGAAGTGGATGCAGTAGTACTGGACTATCAAATGCCAGGCTGTAACGGCCTCGAACTGGCTTCGGCAATAAGGGCCAGCAAACCGAGCCTGCCGATAATAATGTTCTCGGGAGCTCTACCCCCTGGTGAGCTGCCCACGACAGTGTCGTCATTTGTGGCTAAGGGTGACGGCGTTTTCACATTGATTGATGCCTTGCAGCAGGAATTGAAACAATCCGTTCCCGGAACAAGAGAAACATAAGTCTAGCGGGAGGGCTCGAACTGATCGAAGAGTATTCGTTGCGAGCTAGCCTGCCTTTCTCGCTCGTTCTGGCTGCGACGGCACGCCCGTATGCGAAATTACACGCAGTTTATGCTCTGCCTCTTCTGGCTGGTGCTGGTCGATATCGGACGGCGAGGAGAGCCCTGGGCTATGGAACGGAGCGACGTTATTAGCGCGGCAGATCGGACAGCGCCCGTTCCGGTCAAGCGTGACTGCGCCGCAGTTGCAGCAGATCCACTCATCGTTCTCCATGCTGCTGCTCCTTTTAAGTTGCAAGGCCTCGAGCTATTTTCAGAAGTGCACCTGCCAGCGACAACTAGGAAAATCCCTAGTTTTCCCCATGCGCTCTCGAGAGTACGCTTCGCAGCAGAACGCACGGATGAATGGAATTTGCCGCCACAAGCCCGGGACATTTTATTTCGGGTGACGGCATAAGCTGCAGGGTGGCAGCCTTCTGTCGTGGCGGAAGTCGACTACCGCGGTGAACTTGCCGACATGGCTGCATGGGTTTTGGCCACACTAGAAAGTGAGAAATCCATGCGAAGAAGAATTGATCGATGAGAACTGTGCTCCAACGATAGTTATGGTTGGTGGTCATGTTACCTGTCTGGAGACCATTTCGATCCTATTTCGACCCGCGGCTTGGGTGCCGCATTAACGGCCAGACGCTCGCTTTGTCACGAAAGCTGGAGAGTTTGCTGCTCATCGCCGGCCTGCTGATGCTGGGCATCTACACGATCGCACGCATTCACGGAGAAGTTCTTTCGCGGGCGGAAGTGCAGCGGTTTATGGCGTTGCAGGCCCGTTCGCAGGAAGGCGCGCCACGCCCTGGGATGAAAACAGAATCCCCTAATTTCAGTCTCTGGTCAGAAAAACGCATTAAGCAATACCAGGAGAGTTTGGCCGCAGCCTTCTCACCCGCGGTCGCCGTGCTTCGCATTCCCAAGATCCACCTGGAGGTTCCGGTTTTGCAGGGTACGGACGATCTGACCTTGAATCGAGCGGTGGGACTGATTGCAGGCACGGCGTTGCCTGAAGAAGACGGCAACCTTGGAATTGCCGGCCATCGCGACGGATTTTTTAGAGGACTGAAGGATTTACGCCTTGGAGACCGAATCGAACTAGTGACCCAAACAAAGACCAATACCTACATCATCGATCGAATAGTCATTGTCGATCCCTCGGATGTCTCGGTGCTGGCACGCCGGCCGCGCACGTCTCTAACTCTGGTGACCTGTTACCCCTTCTACTTTGTGGGTAGCGCTCCCCAGCGATATATCGTGCAGGCTTCTTTGGTAACTCCGAGTTCCAGCAATGTCGAATAACCAGTGACCCGCACGACGGGCGGGCCTTAGTCTCGCTACTTACACCAGGAGAATAACCATGAAAACGAGCGCTAGATTTACGCGATTGTTGTCCATACTTGCCGTGGGGGCGGTTTGCCTGACCTTCACGCTAAGCATGAACGCACAGGTGCAAACCGAAACCAAAACGACGGTGGGAAAACCGACACACGAAGTGCAAGTGGATCGGGCCGAGGTAATCGCCGTCAGCGGCGATGACCTTGTCCTCAAGATGGAAGATGGCAGTACCCGGGACGTTTCCGTTCCGGCAAACGCCAAAGTCACTGTGGACGGAAACCAAATTGGAATCCGCGATGTAAAGCCCGGAATGAAGCTCCAGCGTACGGTTGTCACCACCACAACTCCCAAAGTCATCACAACTGTGCAAACCGTAACCGGCAAAGTGTGGTATGTGAAAGCTCCAAGCGTTCTCATCCTGACGCTGGAGGACGGGACCAATCAGCAATTCAAGATCCCAAAAGACCAAATGTTCCTTGTCAAACTGTCGCCCGGCGATCCGGGGAAGATGGTGGACGCTTTCGCCTTGAAGAAGGGAATGCAAATCAGCGCTACGAAGGTTACCGAGGAACCCGTCAACAGCATTTCGGTCAAGAAGCAGCTGACGGGCACGTTTCCACCAGACAGCCCGGTATTGGTAGCAACGGCTACGTCTCCAGGGATGGGGGCTGGGGCCGGGAGCGGGGCGGAAGGTTCGGCGGGTGCTACCTCGGCGGGGTCTTTGCCGAAGACAGCAAGTTTTCTACCGCTGATTGGATTGCTCGGTGCACTGAGCTTGGCTGCCTCGTTTGGACTAAAGGCGTTTCGGCGGATCGCCTGACACTGATGAATATCCGGGTTCGCTGAGATGGCTAGAGTGCAGAAAGCGAGCCCGGTTTTGTTGGATGTTTGGAGAAAAAGATTAGGCAGACAGCACTGGCGCAGCTTGTGTTGTGCTCTGCTGTGTTTGTACTGCTGATTTCCATCAGCCTCACTTCGAAGGTATACGAACGTATAACAAAAACGCCGTTTATTTGCTGGCAGCGCCCAGATCCCTGGGCAGGTACTTTTTACGTTGCTAAGGAGAGAGTGAAACCTCTTCCAATCACGCTTACGGAGGCTTACGTAACATTCGGCGCCTTGGGTTGGGTATCGATAGATATTCCTGGCCAAGCACGTTCTGCAGATCAGGCTGGCCAGTGTGATGTGGTTCGGCTCCAACTATGGTCACAGTCTAGATAAGCGGTGTTGACGCTTTCTGTTTTTTGCCAACCGGTGGAGTGCCACGCCATGACTGACGAGAACTGAGTTCGCCTACCCCATGGAGGCTCACGATGAAACTACTCGGGCGAATGGTCGTTTGCATTACTATCTTCCTCGTCGCTCTGGAATCGGTTATTGCTCAGACCCAACCGCATCAGAAAACGACGGCTACTTCTCCAGAGCCAAAAAGCGAAAAGCTGGAGCTCGGCAAATCCTACACCGCGTTGCGCCCTGAACAAAAGAGTCTGGTAGACGAATTCGTTCGCCGTTATAACGCCACCACCGGAAGCAAGCTTGTCCCCGAACAGGCCTATGACAACGCTCGACTGTCCATCCGCACGACGTTTGATGCTGTAACCCATGCGCTGCTGAACGCTAAGATGACTGACGCGCAGGGCAAGGACTTGGGTCGCGCAATCGACTTGGTGGATGCCGTTGACGAAGTGATGGGAGAGGAATCCGGTGTAGGAGGTGACCGTCAGTTTCGCTTGTACGTGTACCTTCAGCCCAAGGCGGTTGATATCCTGAGCCAAAGCCAAGAGTTCTATCGCGATAAGGACAACGCCGTTTATCACAAGGGTTTTCCTATTTGCTACCGGCTGAAGAACGGGCCTCCCTCGATTCAGATCTCCATTTCACGCGACAACAAGTTGGCGGACATTGATGTCGATTATCGTTCTTCGAGCTTTCCTAAGGCGCTGGTCAATGGACACCTGTCCGCTTCCAACTCCGACGTCCGCGCGGGAAACAACCTCGACCGCCATGACGGCCGCTGGACGGGTCTTAATGGCTGGTGGCGCAACGTTTTTGGGCAGCTTGGAAGTGGCGGAGCGCCGCCGAAGGAGAACGCCACCCAGGGCCTCGGGCACATTCCCTTGAATCCCGGCATGAAAGCTGATCAGGGCGTCGATAAGAGCGCGCACGATTTTTTGCAAACCTGGGTAGTGAGCAAAGAACCGAATAAGTCGGTTGCCTATTTTTCACGCCGTAGTTATCCGTGTTTGGAGGTGATGCCGCAGAACAGCAGGCCATCCGTGCAGCAAGGCATGGTCCGGATTCGCGCCATGATGGCAATGCAGAAGTTTAGCGATAGCATCGGCACAGTGAATTCCGTTGCCGAGGTATTCGAGCCTGCCGACAAGTGGTCGCAGACATTGAAACCGGCTAAGAACGCATACGCATCGGAATTCCGACTGGTGAGCGTGCCGGCGGACATGGCAGCCGACGAGGAATGCGCCGCCATACCGAACGCCGATTCCAGCAAACAGTCGAAAGAGAAGTACTTTGCCACGGCGTTTCGAGGAACGAAAGGAGACAGTCGGAATAAGGTTATGTCCTTGCTTTGGGTTCAGGAGGGTGACTACTGGAAAATCATAGCCATCCGCATCGAAGATGGCAGCGATGCGAGCATCGCCCCACTCAATGCCGCGGCGCAGACAGAGCCAGCGGTGGAAGAACCGCAGTACATTGCCGGTGATCCTGCTGCCGTAAGAGACATCGCGCAGTTCTACCAGGCTTGGATCGTGCAACGGAATGTTGCCGAGGCTTCTACCTTTGCGTCACCGCGCTCTTACCAGTGTCTCCCGGCGCCCACCGAAGACCAGAAGAAATTGACGCCCAACGCCAGGATTCAGTCTGGGCTGAAGAATCCACTCACGAGAATCCCATCTGGTGGCAGTATCTCGGACATGATGGCAAGTGTGCAGCCCAGCAATGATTTTCTTCGCCCAGTCCAGCAGGAAAACTCCAAGGCTTACGCGATCATGGCCGTGCCAGACCAGATGGCCAATAGTTTTCTGTGTCAAAATCGCCAACTGTCCGAAGTTGCTCCGGATTTGAAGCTGGCGGACGCGAAATACGGGACTTATTACTTAACCGCCAGCCGATTGAACTATGGGGACGAACAATCACCCGCCCTTCTGCTGTTATGGACCAAAGAGCAAGCAAGTTGGAAGGTTGTTGCTTGGGCTGTAGAGCTTCCATAACACCCGTCAGCTTGGTAGCTATGCTAGGGATTTTTTAATTGCTGCAGGCCAGTCATTTCATTTCAAAACAAAAACTAGGGAAATCCCTAGTTTTCTACGATCCAGCAACCGGTTTACTGTTTGTCGGTCGCTGAAAATTTTCTTGCCGAGCAATGGCGGAACGTCACCTACGAGATCGAACTCGCTGGGGAAGGCGCTTGGGATCGAGCGCGGCTTTGCCACTACCGGCTGGGGAGGCACTTTATGGATCGTCCTCTCGAGTGCATAAGACTTGTCTACGCTTTAATTTTTTTGTTGCTGGCTGTTTCGCCGGCGGTATACGGACAAGAAGCTCCGACTGCGAACCCTGAACAAATCCAGGCTCTGCAAAAGAAGCTGGACGCGTTACAGAGTCAGATGACGGACGTCCAGGACGAGCTACAACGACTCTCCGGGGGCACTCCTCCGCCCACTCATGTGCCAGTGGACCTTGGATCTGCAATCACTGCCGAGCAACAAAACGAAAAGTCCAAGATCGAGGCGGAAGTGACTCCGAAGCAGATAGAACTCGGCACTACCACCATGACCTACAGAGTATTTTCGCAAGACCCATTCGCGGCGCCGCGCATCAACAACGAGCCGCTCGATCCCCGGTTCCCGGGATATTTTCGCCTACCCGGTACAAGTACGCTCATGCGCATCGGCGGATACGCCAAGACAGACTTCATCTACGATTTGAAGCCCGCGGGAAATATTGACAGCTTCATCCCAGCAACAATTCCCATCCCGTCGCTCACGGGCATTAACAATTCGACGATCTCTGTAAGGCCCACCCGCATAAACCTTGACTTCCTGGTTCCGACAAAATCGGGCGACAGTTATAGGTTCTTCGTCGAAATGGACTTCTTCGGTACCAACGCAACCACGCCAAGGTTACGCCACGCGTACGGGCAGGCCAAGAACTTCCTGGTAGGCCAGACATTCTCGAACTTCATGGATCCCGACGCCGGACCGGATCAACTGGACTTCCAAGGACCGAACGCACAAGTCTCTATCCGCAACCCGCAGTTCCGCTACAGCGTGCTGGTGTCGAAGATGACCACCTTCAGCTTTTCAGCGGAAAAGCCGACCTCTGACGTAGCTTTTACGACTCCCGAATTCAATGCTCAGCCCAACAGTCCCTCTCCGGACGGCACTTTAAAACTCCGACGTGAAATGGAACGCGGACATGTACAACTGTCTGCTTTGCTCCGAAGCGTTGCGACATTTCTACCGGACGGCCGGCATGAATCGGTGTTCGGCTGGGGCTTCAACTTCGCCGGTGCTGAGCGGCTTTGGGGGAAGGATACCGTGGTGTACCAACTAGCCTACGGGAACGGAATTGAGCGCTATATCAACGATACCTCGGGGCTCGGCATTGATGCTGCCGTCAGCAGCCTGCAGAACCCTCATATTCAAGCGTTACCAGTGGTGGCGACTTACGGGTCGTTGCAGCATTTCTGGATCGAGCGATTACGTTCCAGCGCTTTCTACAGCTATGTGCAAGTACAAAACACGGTGGCAGAGCCTGGCGACACCTACCACCAGGGAAATTACACCGGAGGCAACCTGATCTGGAATCCCTTCGGTTCGCTGACGGTAGGCGGAGAATTTCTCTACGGATGGCGCGTCAACGAAGACAAGAGTTCGGGTAATGCGCCGAGAATACAGTTCAGCGCTAAGTACAACTTCGTCCGAGCATCGGGATACGCCGGTGAATAAACAGTAAGAAGCGATACTTGAATTCCGGCAGAGCTGCGAGAGCAGAAGGGATATTACGGTTATGAGCAATGCCTCGAAAGCGCAACCACGAGTTGACCAGTTTTTTACCGGAGCAGAGGCCAGGCACGACCGTTGGCGCACTCTTTTACGGCATTCCCTGCAATGGGAGTCGTCAATCGGCAAACAGAAGGCTGATGCGAAGGACCATCAGTCGCAAGTCCTGCAGAGCCTGGAGGAACTGCGCCAATGGGAAGGCTATTTCGCGTATCCGGGCTTAAAGTTGCTGGCCACGCTCAACGACCGAATCGCTTCAGGTGACGCTGTCGGAACTACCCGGCTGGCCCGCGCGATCAGTACTGCAATCGTCACCCATTCTTATCGCACCGGTCTTGAGGATTGGGAAAACGAAGAAGATAGTGTGGGTAATCTGGCCGATCGTCTGCCGCTGAGCGGCGAGCCAAAAACAGGATATCGGCCCTATTTTGAAGTTCTCTTTGTCAGTCCCGCTCGTCCGTCGATGTGGAAGAGCTTAGGGCAGGAGCTGCGAAAACTGCGCAGGCCGCAGGACAGGTTTGTCTATGAGTCGGTGTTTGTCGGAAGTTTCGAAGACGCTATCCTCGCGGTGGTTCTGAACGGCAGCTTCGAGGCTATTGTCATCTACGACGACGTGCCGTTTGCCTCGGTCCACAGCAATCCAGTCTTGCGAGAGTTCCTGACTTCGTATTGCAGTGCAAGTGGGATCGACTCCGAGTCCCTGCAACACGGTCTCACGCTGGCACAAGCCCTCAAACGAGTACGGCCGGAACTCGACATCTATCTGCTGTCAGATCGGGAAGTCGAGAAAGCCGCCGGCAGTCTCGAGGCCGCTTGTGTGCGGCGCATTTTCTACCAGGTTGAAGAGCCCCTGGAGTTGCATCTCAGCGTTCTCGACGGTGTCTCCGACCGGTACTCCAGTCCGTACTTCGACAACCTTCAGAAATACGCCCAGAAACCCATTGGAACATTCCATGCTCTGCCTATTGCTCGCGGCAAATCGATCTTCAAATCGAATTGGATTCGGGATATGGGCGAGTTTTACGGGCTAAATTTGTTCCTCGCCGAATCGTCGGCAACCACCGGTGGATTGGACAGTTTGCTGGAGCCTACCGGCAACATCAAAGTCGCGCAGGAATACGCGGCCCGGGCATTTGGGGCGGACCGCGTGTTCTTTGTAACGAACGGAACCTCAACCTCCAACAAGATGGTCGAGCAGGCGTTGCTGGCGCCGGGCGACATCATGCTGGTGGACCGCAATTGTCACAAGTCTCACCACTATGGAGCGGTACTTTCCGGGGCCCTGCCGCTCTATGTCGAGGCATACCCCCTCACGCAATATTCAATGTACGGAGCGGTCCCTTTGCGCACCATCAAGAAAGCTCTGCTTGATCTTAAAGAGGAAGGAAAGCTGGATCGAGCCCGCATGCTGGTGCTCACAAACTGCACGTTCGATGGCCATATTTACAACGTCGAGCGCGTGATGGAAGAGTGCCTGGCCATCAAGCCCGATCTCATCTTCCTGTGGGATGAAGCGTGGTTTGGATTCGCGCGCTTCACTCCTTTCTACCGCCGACGGACCGCAATGGGTGCTGCGACGATTCTCGAACAGAAATTCCAGGATCCTGCATACCGCGCAGCTTACCAGGAACAGACAAAGAAACTCGGCAAAGACCCGAGCCAGAAGGCCCTTCTGGAGACGCGACTGCTGGCGAATCCGGACAAAGTACACCTGCGGGTATACCAAACCAACTCAACCCATAAATCCATGTCCTGCTTGAGGCAGGGATCGATGGTCTTGGTAAAGGATCAGGATTACCACACGGTGGAAGAGCAGTTCCATGAAGCGATATTTACCCACGCCTCCACTTCTCCTAACCTTCAGATCATCGCCTCGATCGATGTAGCGCGTCGTCAGATGGAGCTCGAGGGATATGAGTTGGTGAATCGGGCAATTCAGCTGGCTCTCGATCTGCGGCGAGAAGTCAACACTCATCCGCTGGTCTCGAAGTACTTCCGGATTCTGGGAGCTGACGAGCTGATTCCGGCCGAGTTCAGGAACTCGGGTTTCGTGGACTATTTGACTCCCGGGGCTAATTGGGGCACGGCGATTCGGGCGCTACGCGAGGATGAATTCGCGCTGGATGTGACCCGCCTGACCCTCGTATGCGGCTCAGCCGGGTTTGACGGTACGCAATTCAAGACCCTGCTGGCGGCGGAGTACGACGTCCAACTTAACAAGACCTCTCGTAACAGTGTCCTGCTTCAGACCAACATCAACAACACGCGAAGCGATATTGCTCACCTGATGAAAGTGTTGGTCGAGATCTCGCAGAAGATCGAGAAGAAACTGGCGCAAGGCGGCAAGCGGGAACAGGAGACATTCGCCGCTCGCGTGAAATCGCTGATGCACGACGTGCCCGATCTCCCCGACTTCACCTCCTTCCATAACAGCTTCCGCGAGGACGCATCGAGCCATACCAGCGAAGGCGATATCCGCACCGCCTTTTTTGGCGCCTACCGCGAAGAGCAGTGTGAGCACATTAAGCTGATGAGCCCCGAGATCGACAAGCGGCTGAAGAACGGCCCCGAGTTGGTGTCTGCCAATTTTGTCATTCCCTATCCGCCGGGCTTCCCCATCATGGTTCCTGGCCAGGTCATTGACGCCGAGACGCTCGAATTTATGCGCAAGCTGGATGTTAAGGAGATCCATGGCTTCGATTCATCGCTCGGATTAAAGCTCCTGAAGCCATCTTTTGTCGAGAAGGTGATGGAGAACTCACCAGACGGCAAGGGAAAGCAGCGGAAAGCCGCACCGGCGCATGCCTGAGGACCGGTGCTGGTGCGGTTTAGAGACTATTACTTCAACTGATAAGAGCGGAGAAGGCAATGTTTACATGGTTCGCGACAACGCTCAGACAGTACCCCGAGATCGCTATCTTTCTCGTACTTGCGCTAGGCTACTACTTCGGTAAGTTCACTTTTCGCGGTATCGGACTGGGATCGGTCACCGCTACCCTGCTGGCTGGCGTCCTGGTTGGCCAACTGGGTATCACGATCGGGACTCCGCTGAAGGCCACCGTATTCTTAATGTTTCTATTTGCTGTGGGCTATGGAGTTGGGCCGCAGTTCGTCCGCGGCGTTGCGAAGGACGGCTTGCCCCAAGCCATCTTCGCGGTAGTCCAATGCATTTTCTGTCTTGCGGTGCCTGTGGCGATCGCCAAGATGGCCGGGTACGACATGGGGTACGCCGCGGGTCTCTACTCCGGGTCACAGACAATATCGGCGGCCATGGGCCTGTCCACCGACGCTATCAATCGACTCCCGCTAGCGGGAGAAGAAGCCAAGCGCCTGCTCGACTCAATGCCGATAGCCTACGCCGTTACCTACATGTTCGGCACGGTCGGCTCAGCAATTGTCATTGCGCTGCTGGGGCCGGTACTGCTGCGCATGAACCTTGCTGCCGCCTGCAAAGATTACGAAGAAAAGCAAGGCGGTACCAAGGCACTCGGCGGGGCCGGTTCCGCGTGGCACCGCTGGGAAGTGCGTGCTTTCCAAGTGAAGCCCGGAAGCAT
Organism: Candidatus Korobacteraceae bacterium; assembly: GCA_049695855.1. Lineage (GTDB taxonomy): Bacteria > Acidobacteriota > Terriglobia > Terriglobales > Acidobacteriaceae > Bog-257. The sequence continues at coordinate 27,546 of JBAVSY010000140.1, forward strand.
CGTCAATGGTCTTCGAGCCATCGAGGTTGAGGCGCTGATCCCGGACGCGCGAATTTTTGTGCTGCGCTTGCGTCGCAACGGCGTGATTGAGGAAGCAACCGCCGATACCGTGCTGCGCGAAGGCGACGTCGTGGCGCTTGCCGGTGCTCGTGATGTGCTGATCAATGCTCTTGGCAGGGCTAAGGCGGCAGCTGTCGGTGCCGGCGATGTCGCCGTCGAAGCGCCGAAAGAAGTGGACGACCCCGAGTTGCTGAACGTGCCGATCGAAGGCATCGACATTTACGTCACCAATAAGGAAGTAGACAGCAAGACGCTGGCTGAACTGGCGCAGCTGCCCGCTGCACGTGGCGTCTTCCTGCGGAGAATTACACGGGGCGCCGTTGCGACCTCCATTCCGATTCTGCCCAATACGAAGATCTATCGCGGCGACATTGTCGACGTTGTCGGGCGGACGGAGGATACGGCTGCCGTGACGAAGCTGCTGGGTGTTCCGGATCGGCCAACGGACGTTGCGGACGTCGCATTCATCGGCGCCAGTATCACGATCGGCGCACTGATCGGCGCGCTTGTGTGGAAAGTGGCCGGAGTGCCGCTGACCCTGTCGACGGCTGGCGGCGCACTGATCATGGGGCTGGTAGCCGGATGGTTGCGATCGGTGCACCCCACCTTTGGCCGTATCCCAACCTCGACCGTCTGGTTCATGAATTCCGTGGGACTCAACATTTTCATTGCCGTGGTTGGCATCTCGGCAGGCCCGGGTTTCGTGAATGGTTTGAAGACACAGGGCATCGGCCTGTTCTTATGGGGAGCCGTGGCGACAACGGTGCCGCTTGTCTTCGGCATGCTCATAGCCAAGTACGTCTTCCGTTTTCACGATGCCCTTACCCTCGGCATCGTTTCTGGCGCGCGTACCACGACCGCTTCGCTCGGACTGGTTTGCGACCTCGGTAAGAGCCAGGTTCCTGCGCTCGGCTACACCGTGACCTATGCCGTTGGCAACACCTTCCTTACGATCTGGGGCATGGTCATGATCATGCTTCTGAGTTAATTTCTTTCGCCGACTGAGGAGATACGCCATGGACGTTATGAATCTTAAGAGTTTTGAGACACTGAGCCCGTTCGAGATCAAGGATGAACTGATTAAGCTAGCTAAGAAAACGTCAAGGACTACCCAGTCGGCTTTTCTTAACGCCGGCCGTGGGAACCCCAACTGGATCGCCACCACACCGCGCGAAGGCTACTTTCTGCTCGGCCAGTTTGCGATCTGCGAGAGCAAGCGGGTGATGGAGCATCCCGCAGGACTCGGCGGGATGCCACAGGCCCGGGGTATCGCCGCGCGCCTAGAGTCGTGGCTCACTAAGCACGCTGACATGCCTGGTGCGTCCTTTCTAAAAGAGATGGTGCCCTTCGCGGTTAAGACCTTCGGATTCGACCCGGACGCCTTCGTCCACGAACTTGTAGACTCCATCATCGGCGACAACTATCCCGTACCTGATCGCATGCTTGTCCACAACGAGCGCATCACGCACGAATATTTGATGTGGGCTATGTGCGGAGATCCGAGGCCTGCTGGCAAGTTCGACCTGTACGCTGTCGAAGGCGGCACCGCGGCCATGTGCTACCTCTTCAAGTCCCTGAAAGCGAATCGGCTGCTCCACCCCGGCGACACGATCGCTCTTGGCACCCCCATCTTCACCCCTTACATCGAGATGACACATCTCGAAGATTATGCCCTGAACGTAGTCAATATTGCGGCACCCCAGGAGAACCGGTTCCAGTTTACTGATGCAGAGCTCAAGAAGCTTGAAGATCCCAAAATCAAGGCATTCTTCGTCGTGAATCCCGGTAATCCGACAGGTATGGCACTCAGCAAGGAGACGATTGGCAAGATCGCAAAGCTGGTAAAGACAAAACGTCCGGATCTCATGCTGCTAACTGACGATGTTTACGGAACCTTCGTGCCTGAGTTCCGGTCCTTACTCGGCGAACTGCCACACAACACCATTGGTGTGTACTCTTACTCGAAATATTTCGGCGCGACTGGCTGGCGGCTCGGGGTAATCGCGCTCCATGAAGACAATATGTACGACAAGATGATCGCGAAACTTCCAGATGCGCATCTTAAGGCGCTCGACAAACGCTATGGTGCCTTGACACTCGAACCTCGCAAGGTCAAGTTCATCGATCGTATTGTCGCCGATAGCCGCGACGTCGCTCTGAACCACACGGCCGGTCTCTCTCTGCCGCAACAGGTCATGATGAGCCTGTTCTCTTTGGTCGAACTGATGGATGCCAAGAAACTCTACCAGGCTGCGTGCAAGGAAATCGTCTATCGCCGGATTCATGCTTTGCTCGATGGTCTTGGCCTGGAACTGCCTCCCAATCCGTCCTACGACGCCTACTACGGCTTGATCGATTTCGAGTTCTGGGCGAACAAAAACATCGGCAAGGAAGCGGTGGCGTACTTGAAGAAGAATGTCCATCCGCTCGATCTTGCTTTCCGCCTGGCTGAAGACCATGGAATCGTGCTTCTGAACGGTGGCGGCTTCGACGCACCGGATTGGTCGTTGCGCGTCTCCCTGGCGAATCTGGACGACGACGTATATGAGGAAATCGGGCGTGGAGTTCGCTCAATCGCACGGGGATATCGGGATGCGTACGAGGCACAAAGGCGCGGACAGGAAGCAAAGGGACGCCAGAAGCCTGCGACTACAGCTCGATGACGCGAAGCAATATCGCAAGCAGTTCAGCAGCACCTAAGGTTGCGAAAGGGGACGTGGTGAAGACGTTCAGCCGTGCTTGTCTCATTCTGGCGTAGAAAGCGGCTGGCGTCGGCAGTTCTTTATTGAAATGAGCATCGCCGGGCCTGCAGGTTTGTCCTGGAGGAATTCGCGTGAATCCAAGGGATGTTCGACCCACCTACACGTGCAGTCTGGCGACTCCGCGCCCGAGCGGAGGCGAAAGTCCCATTTCGCATCTTGCGGACTTCTATGCCCTCCGTATTCTTATATTTTGGGCGATTGCGCTCGGCACCGTACTGATCATAAGCGCCTGCGGTCCCTCCCCAGAAATGTCGAAACCACTTCCGGCCACTGGCGAGTGGCACGAGTTCGTGGGAACTTGGACCGCTGCCGGCAGCCGCAGCAGCATTCCTTTAGGCGAGGGTCGCCGAGCCTCCATAGCAAAACTTGAGGGCTCCCTGGTGCTGCTGGGACCCTCGAAACCAGCCGTCGGATTCCGGGCTGAGGCACTCGTCCTCAACGACAGTGCCTCCGGGACCATTGGCCGCGCCGTCTGGACGGATGACCGCGGCGATCAAGTCTTCAGCGAACTGACAGGCCAAGGCACACGGACGGGCAGCCATATCGTAGGAACATTCCTCGGCGGTACGGGGCGCTACGCAGGAGCCACGGGCAGTTACGAATTCTCCTGGCGCTTTGTGCTCCAGACCGAGGAGGGTGAGCTGCAGGGCCAGTCGGAGGGTCTGAGTGGAAAGATCCACGTAACTTCGGATCAGGCCACGCCTGGCGCAGGGGGGCCACGATGAAAGTTAGTTACGGCATGCTGATCAGGCGTGCATTGCCCTTCGCCTTGGCACTTGGGATTTGGTTCACCCCTGTACCCGCTGGGCTGACCGCCCCTGCGTGGCACCTTTTCGCCGTGTTCGTGTCCGCGATTGTGGCCGTGCTGGACGGGGCATTTCCGCTGTTGACATCGACTATGCTAGCCGTGGCTGCCGTGGTCCTCACCGGTACGATTACACCGGCCCAAGCCTTCGGCGGTTTTGCCAACTCGAGCGTTCTATTAGTAGTGATTGCGTTTCTGGTGGCCCAGGCCGTCGTTAAGTCGGGTCTGGGCCGCCGCATCAGCCTGTTCATGGTGAGCCTTTTCGGCCGCTCATCGCTAGGACTCGCCTACAGCATCGTGATTACCGATGCGGTAATCTCACCGGCCTTCCCCAGCAACACCGCACGCGGTGGTGTCCTGTTTCCGATCGTGCTGTCGGTATCAGAGGGATCGGGATCGAAGCCGGACGATCCTGAGGGGCGTCGCCTCGGCGGTTATCTGATGTTCTGCACCATGGCGAGCTTGGCCGTATCCTCCGCTCTGTGGATGACGGCGACCTCGGCGAATCCGATTGGGATACAACTGGCCCGGCAGTTTGGGATCCAGATCGGCTTCGGAAAATGGTTAGTTGCCTCGTCTGTGCCGGCGCTAACCGCGATCGTGGCTTTGCCCTGGTTGGTAGCGCGACTATTCCCGCCCGGCGTGGGCGAGACGCCGGAAGCTCCGATCGCAGCGCGTAAAGAACTTGCGACACTGGGACCGCTCTCGCGCAACGAGCGAATCACCGCAGTTGCATTCGCCCTGATGGTTTCGGGCTGGATCTTCGCCGACAAGCTGGGACTGAATGTGACCAGCATCGCGTTCCTCGGTCTCGGCCTGCTGCTTATGGCCGGGGTGCTCAACCTCGAGGACATTGCCAAGCAAGGCGATACGCTGACCACATTTCTCTGGCTTGCCGTCCTCTTCGCTCTGAGCGGGGCGCTTAATGAGTTAGGGTTCATGGGTTACGCGGGGCAGATTCTCGCGAGGCACATGGGTGGCCTATCCTGGCCAGTGACATACGTGGGACTTATCGTGCTCTATGTCGTGATCCACTACATGTTCGTGAGTCAGTCGTCCCAAGTCCTTGCCCTTTTAGGAGTGTTTCTGGACGTCGGCATCCGCGGCGGTGTTCCCCCGTACTTGATGGCATTCGGCCTCCTCTTCGCGAGCAGCTATTTTTCCGTAATCACCCCGCAGGGAGGAAGCCAGAATGTCATCTTTGTGGGCAGCGGCTATTTAACCCAGCGTGAACTCTACCGGCTCGGGCTGCTGACCACCCTCTTCTTTATGGCGGTGTTCCTGGTGATTGGAACCGGGTGGATCCTTTTAGTAACCAGGTGATCGGCCCAGGCGAGAGCTAGCCTGTTGAGTAGATCAGTCGGGTACTCCTAAGGATTTTCCAGTTGTTAGTTCGGAAGCAGCATTTAGCATTGGAGTCGTAGTCTAAATCTCGCAGACGGCCGACAATCCGCATCCCGCGATTATCAGAGGCCTATTTGAACCAGACAGCCCGAGTCCGCCGGAGCTTCCTAACACCTCGACCGGCAGCAATCGCGACCATCGGGCTCGCCCTGTTACTCGTGTGTACGCCAACAAAAGCCCTATTTGCGTCGGATTCTTCCGCCTCCAGTTCCGATCACCCTGCGGCAACCACAAATGAGGTTCCAATCGAATTCTGGAACCGTGAGATCACCGTCCTGCGTGCCACCATCGCTGGCGCCGATCCCGAAATGCGAGCGGAGCGCATTATTGCTCGCCTGGATGAACTGCCGCTGCGTACGCGCGCGAGCGATATCGAACTGCATCCTTTCAACGTCGAAGGTCAGGATGGGATAGCGTTTACTTACGACGGGAGGGTTCTTCTTTTTCTAAGTAAGGGCGACCTTGACGAGGAGACCGGTGAAACGCTTGCGCAGGCTTCAGAAAGCGCGCTGCACAATTTGGATGACGCGCTGAAGGCGCGCAGTGCAGAGCGGTCCTGGCCGGTGATTCGTTCGGCTCTTCTCTTCACCCTCATCGGGCTAGTGATTCTTCTGGTTGCAGCTTCACTGATTTGGACGGCTCACTCCAGGCTGAAAGCGCTCCTTCATCGCAGGGAACCGCTGGTCCGAACACCCTTGCAGCTATTTGGGATTGATATTCGGCCGCCAATCGATACTCTGGTTTACGCGGCGCTCCGGGCCATTGCGGCCGTGCTCATCATCTCAGCAATCTATTCGTGGGCAAGTCTCTCGTTGCAACGCTTTCCCTATACAGAGCCCTGGGGAGACAAGCTGGGCCGCTATGTACTGCAGCTTTTCCAGCACTTAGGAAGATTGGCGGTGGATTCGCTCCCTGGGCTATTTTCGGTCGTCGTCATTTTCTTCTTTGCCCGTGGGATAGTCCGGCTGGGCCGGGCATTTTTCGAGCAGGTAGTTGCCGGACGCATACGCATATCCTGGCTGGAGCCCGAAACGGCGCAGGCGACAGAGCGTATCTTTACGGGGGTCGCGTGGATACTGGCCATTGTGGTGGCGTATCCCTACATCCCTGGCTCCGGCACCGATGCCTTCAAGGGTATCAGTGTGTTCGTCGGCCTGATGATCTCTCTGGGTTCCACAGGAATCATTAACCAGGTCATGAGCGGTCTTTTCGTGGTCTATTCCAGGGCACTCAGGCCGGGTGAATGGGTGCTGGTGAATGACGTCGAAGGTGAGGTGTTGGAAGTCGGGCTGCTCGCCGGTAAGGTTCGCACTGTCGAAGGGCAGGAAGTGACCATACCGAACTCCGTGCTGGTCGGCACTGCGACCAAGAACTTCACCCGCCTCGGCTATCCCGACGGCATGATCGTGAGCTCCGCGGTGACGATTGGGTACGATGCCCCGTGGCGGCAGGTGGAAGGATTGCTGCTCCTCGCCGCCGACCGCACTCCCAACGTACGCAAGCAACCTAAGCCATACGTGTTGCAGCGACAGCTCTCTGACTTCTACGTGGCCTACACGCTCATTGCCAGAATCACGGACGCCAAGCTGCGCATCGAGACTCTGTCCAATCTGCACGCGCACATTCAAGATGCCTTCAACGAATTCGGCGTGCAGATCATGTCGCCCCATTTCATGATGCAGCCGCAAGGCCCCGTAACTGTGCCGCCCTCAAAGTGGCATATATCTCCGGCGGTTGCCGCCGCCGTTGACCCAGGCACAGGGCAGAGCGCTCAGCACGCTGGCGCTGAGAAATTAAGTGCTGATGAAATAATTCGTGCGACCGGCTCATCGGGCTTGTGATGCGTCTGCGTTATTCTGGCTCCGGCTAACGCCGTCTGCCACCGCCCATCCTCGCGCCGCCGCCGCCCGATCTCCCACCGTAGCTGCCGCGCGTGGAATTGAAATTCTGATTGCGCTGCGCGCCTTGCGTGCGCATCTGCTGCTGACGTTGCAGGTTGGCATCCGGTTTGGTTGTCGACTGCCATCCGCTGCCGCTGTTCGATGACCAATCACCATTCTGCCGGTTGTAGCGATACACCGTCCCGTCTTTGCCGGCATAGACATTGTTCTTGCCGGCGGCAATGCCTGCATTAGTGTTGGTGTTGTACGCGAAGCCGCCGCGGCCCGCCGTGCCCTGCCCGCTGTAGATGTTGCCGGCATATCCGGCTCCGCCGCCCGCAACAATGCCGGTGTTTGGATTGTAGGTAGCCGCGCCGCGATAGCCGGCCGTGTTGCCGGTGTAGACGTTGGTGTTGTGGCCGCGTCCGGCGACGGTACTCCGACCGGTTTGGGTGTTGTAGTAAGAGCCACGCTGGGCGGCGCCATAGTTACCCGTGTAAGGATTCGCCCATGCCGCCGCGGTGCGGGAGTAAGCGGTGTTGCCCCAAGTACCGTAAACGTTGGCGACGGCTGCGCCTCCCCAAGCTCCCCAGCCATAGTACGGATACCAGCCATAGCCGTAATATCCCATCGGTCCCCACCACGGGTAATACCAGGGATAGTAAGCGTAGCCATAGCCGAAGCCGAAGCTCCAGCCGGTCGTTGTGGTCCAGGTAAACCCAGCTCCCACACCGTAGGTGTACGGCCAGCCATACCACACTGTGGGACTAATATAGGGCGGGTAATACCATCCGGTGCCGTAGACAACCGTGGTTGTGCTGGCGGAAACTACGGTGCCGTAATAGCCAGGCGTGTAGCCGACATAAACCACATCCGGAGTCGAGTTGTACACCTTAACGTAGGTGACGTAGTAGATGGGAGAGCTCGGCGGGATGGTGTAGATCTCATCCGGAACCGTATCGGCAACTCGCCACGGACCCTGTGGCGTAGGCGCCTTGAACCACACACCCGCCTCTACGCAATAGTAGTTGTTGTCTGAGACCTTGATCACCGGGACCGAAGTGTTTTTCGCATACGTCATCGCCGTGCCTTCGATGGGAATGAAGGTGGCCTCACTGTCATACACGACCGTCAGTTTCGCTTCGGAGCGGGTAATCGTCGCGGTCTGCGGAATCGAATTGGCGATCAGGCCCTCCTTGGCCTGGGGAGTACCGGGAACCGATGCCAGTACGGTAGCCTTGGGACTGTTTTCGGGAATTTTCGCAAAGTCCGGCGGCACGTCCGAGCCGCTCACGAAGGTCCACGGACCCACGAACGACGTCGCTTTGAACCAGCGCCCGGAGATGAGCACGTAGTACTCACCGCTCAACCGAAAGAGGTCGCCGTTGGTGTTTTCGGCACATTCCAGGCCTGTTCCCGCGATCGGCTTAAACACAGGGTCACCGCGTGTCTCAATCAGTTCCGTCGGACCAAACGCAACATAGACCATCGGGATCTCAGCGTTTTTGCCGGCTGCTTTCAGAGACGGCTGAGCGGCGGAACTTTGCGCCGCCGATTGCCCGGACGAGGTTGGCGACGGCGGTTGCGCGGGCAGTCCGGTTTCGAGTGTCTGGCCGCCCGTCTGACTGACGATGTACTCCTCGGCCTTCTTCATATCGTCGGGGAGTTTTTTGGCATACGTCCATGGACCTTCCAGGTCCGGCGCCTGCAACCACCAGTCCGATACACGCAGGTAATACGTCTTCTTGTCGCTTTCGAAGAGGAGAATCGCCTTGGTATTGATCACACGCTGCAGATGCGTGCCCTGGACCTCGCGCAACTGCGCCGGTCCGTCAATTAATACGAGTACGGATGACTTGGTCGAAAAGATGATTGCCGGAGGATCGTTCTTCACCTCCACGGTCTTAATCGGCGCACCGTCGGCTTCTGTGGCGGCAAGCAGTCGGTCGAGAGAGACCGTCCTGGTTGCATTGGGCAGCTTGGTTTCGAGCAGTTTCGTCAGTTCGGCGTTCTTGCCCGGATCAGTGGGGAAATTAACCTTCGTCAACTGCACCTGATCGAGAGTTACCGTGCGGTTCAGCTTGTCTACCTCCGCGCGTGCATTGAACCAGATGACGCCATAGTTCGATGACTTCTTGCTCTGATTCTGCGCCTCGACAGCGGAGTACAAATAGACACGATTGCTGTCCCACTTATCCACCTGCGGCTGGTACACAGTAAATGTGTCCGTGCCGCTGCTGAACGTGCGTGGCCAGCCTTTGTCTGCGGCCGGCACTGCTGTGCTTTGTTTGGTCTTGTGCGCGCTGGGCGCGTCGGGCAGCGTCTGTGCCGTGCCCCAGGAACCCGCACCCAACAGGCACGCCAGAAGAAGCGTGGAAAGGATTGCAGCGAACCTTGCGTTCCGGGCCTGACATAACTCCACACCCGAGACATCTTTGTACCGCACCATGCAGTTCTCCTTACAATTCAATTGCGTCCCGTAGCCCCGGCGGGTTGGGTGATCTTCATTGCTTCTCCTTGCAGCGCAGCCATCGACGATTATCGCCTGCCCGGCGAGGCGCGCGCCAATCGATACCGGGATTTCCCCCAGTTCTTAGATTCACACGTCGCCACGCATCTTCGAAGGAGATTCCTACTCTGCGGGCAACGAACACAAATTCGTGTCGGGTCGTAGTTCTGGCTCGATGCTGTTTTAATCCTGTCGAAGGGTGGCAGCAAGTGGGGAAATCCCGACTGGCTAGGGATTTTCCCAGTTGTGGAACAGGAATCGTTGCCTTAAAAGGGTGCAACGCTTAATCTCCTGGGTACGGCCCTGCTTTCGCCAGACGCGCGGTTACTGTAGTTGCCGGAATCACTCTTGCGCTCGCTCTCAAAGCCATGGTGCAAAAACGACATCGAGGATGAGAGGCTCGGAGGTGAATGTTTCCGTGATCTTCACTGGGTTGACCATTACGTTTCTGAAGGAGTATGGCTACGGTCTCCTCGTGTCCCTTCCATTACTGCTTACTCTGGGGGCGGGGATAATTCTGCTGGGGCAGTTGGTAGGAAAGGCAGAAGGCTGGTCGCATTTCGATAGCTTTTATTGGTCGTTCATTACCGCGACGACCGTCGGCTACGGCGATATTCGCCCGGTAAAACGGCGATCGAAACTTGTGGCTATATTAATTGCAATCCTGGGACTACTGCTGACCGGCTTCCTCATTGCGCTTGCGGTTCGTGCGGCAACCGTGGCTCTGCAAACGCATGTTGGCGCCAACTAGAACGTCGTCTGGGAGAGTTGCAGCGCTCACCCGGGCTGAACGAGGCTTATCCTCCCAGCAATGGCGCCCCCACCATCCCGACGGCAACCGCGGCCATAGCCGGCCGAGAACAGCAGCAGAACGGAGATCGAGTCGCGTGGAACGCACTTCTAATTTTCTACGACATTCGGCAGGAGGCATTATGCGGAGCTCACGAGGTTGCCATGTCCTACGTCAGGCGGCTCTATGGTTGTTTTTTGTCGCTCTGGTTGCAATCAGCTTACAGGCGCAAAAGATCAAGGTGGAATATGACAAGAGCCTGGATTTTGCCACATTCAAAACCTTCGCCTGGGGGCAGCATGATGCCGTCTCTCGCCCGATGCTGGCTCTTGCGATTGCAGGGGCAATCGAAGAAGAGCTTACCAAGCGGGGCTTGCACAAAACCGACAGCCATCCAGATCTTTATATCCAGATGTACGGTTCATCGGATTCGGATATGGCGGTGACTTACTCCGACCTCTACAGCGGATACTCGGGCATTCCCCCGTTTGATCAGAGCTTTCTCATGTGGGGCGCTGTGCCCGGAACGACCACCACAGTGGTCGTACATAAGGGGCAACTCGTGGTCGATCTTATCGATGCCGCTCACAAGAAAATCGCATGGCGAGGGATAGCCAAAGAGAACCTCAGCGATAACAGAGGGAAGCTGGTGGACCAGGTCAACACTGCGGTAGAAAAGATGTTCAAGAAGTATCCGGCCGGCATTGCCCGCTGAGGATGCGAGCATCCGAGCCAGCACGGTACTTCGGTCAACAGCCAATTTCATAGCGAAAGCAACTCGTGACTGCACACGGCAACGTCCGACAGTTCGCGCTCCTACCGGACTGGCTGCGCAATTACCAGAGGGACTGGTTGCGGCCGGATGTCATCGCCGGATTGACGGCTGCTGCCGTCGTGATTCCCAAGGCGATGGCATACGCTACGATCGCCGGATTGCCCGTGCAAGTGGGACTCTACACCGCCTTCGTGCCCATGGTGATCTACGCGGTATTGGGTAGTTCCCGGCCGCTCAGCGTGAGTACAACTACAACCCTCGCCATTCTGACAGGCGCGGAACTCGGCGAAGTCGCTCCCACAGGCGATCCTGCGTTGTTGCTCAGAGCAGCGATGATGTTGACCCTGCTGGTAGGTGGTTTTCTTGTCGTTGCTTCACTGCTGCGGATGGGGTTCATCGCCAACTTCATCTCCGAACCGGTGTTGGTTGGCTTCAAAGCTGGGATAGGTCTGGTGATTGTGCTGGACCAGATCCCCAAGATTCTGGGTATTCACTTTCCCAGAGGCACTTTCCTCCAGAATCTGCTGGCAACCGTGCGTGAAATACCGCACACGTCTTTGCCAACGTTGGCCTTGGGGATCGCCATGCTGGCGCTGCTGGTAGGAACGGAAAAACTCTTTCCCAAAGCCCCCGCACCACTGATCGCGGTAGCTGCCGGGATCGCGGCTTCAGGTTTGTTAGGACTGCAATCTCATGGTGTGGAGTTAGTTGGCAAGGTCCCTTCAGGGCTACCATCCATTGCAATACCGGATTTCAAATTGGCAGCACAGCTATGGCCGGGAGCTTTGGGCATCGCCCTCATGAGCTTTACCGAGACCATTGCCGCAGGGCGCGCCTTTGCAAAAAGTGGAGAACCTTCTCCCCAGGCCAACCGGGAGTTATTGGCCACCGGGTTCGCAAATGTTGGCGGCGCCTTCCTGGGATCCATGCCCGCCGGTGGCGGTACTACACAGACTGCAGTGAACCGCCTGGCCGGCGCTCGCAGCCAGGTCTCAGAACTGGTCACCGCTGCAATGAGTCTGGTCACCATGCTGTTCTTATCGCCGCTCATCGGACTTATGCCGCATGCGACCTTGGCCGCCGTGGTCATCGTCTACTCGATTGGTTTAATCAAGCCCGCGGAGTTTCGTGACATTCTCAAAGTTCGTCGCACCGAGTTTATTTGGGCTCTCACCGCTTTCGCCGGAGTGATGTTGTTGGGAACGCTAAAGGGAATTGTCGTTGCCATCGTGGTATCGATGGTGATGCTTTCGCATCAGGCCGCCGATCCGCCCGTCTACGTCCTGGGTCGCAAGCCCGGGACGAACGTGTTCCGTCCACTCTCGCCAGACCACCCCGAAGACGAAACCTTCCCTGGCCTTCTGCTGTTACGTATGGACGGGCGATTCTTCTTCGCCAATGCCGAGCATATTGGACAGAAGATGAAACCTTTGGTCGAGGAGGCAAAGCCAAACATTGTTGTGCTGGACCTTAGCGGGGTCCCCGACCTGGAATACACGGCCCTGAAAATGCTCACCGAAGCTCAGAAGAGACAACGTAAACTCGGCGTGTCACTGTGGATTGTCGGGCTGAACCCTACAGTGTTACAGATGGTCCAGCGCTCTCCTTTAGGCGAAATGCTGGGACGCCAAGCCATGCATTTCAACCTGGAGACTGCTGTGGCGAAATACAGCGAAGTAGTTGCGAGGTCGACCGGGGCGCGATGAGTAAACGCCATATCATGAACGAACCTGCGCAGAGGAAAGTTCCAAACGGAAGTGCCCCCATCAGCAGCCGACCACGCCGCCAAGCCAAGCTTGTGTGCACGATCGGGCCCGCCAGCAACTCAGAGGAGATGATTCGCGAACTCATGCTCGGCGGCATGGACGTTGCGCGGATCAACTTCTCGCATGGCACTCATGACGAGCATGCAGCCGTTATCCAGCGCCTGCGCGGAGTCGCAGCAGAGCTTGGCCGCACCATCTGCATCCTGCAGGACCTGCAAGGCCCGAAGATTCGGACAGGCCGCCTAAAGGACCGCCTGCCCGTGACCTTGCAGAGGGGGCAGACCCTTACGATCACCGCCGCTGACGTGATGGGTACCGCCGAAACCATCGCGACAACATACCGCGGCCTGGCGAAGGACGTTAAGCCGGAAGAGCCGATTCTGCTTTCCGATGGCCGCATCGAACTGGTCGTCAGGGAGGTTCGGGGAACCGACGTTGTGTGCGAGGTGTTGAACGGCGGCACACTGGGCGAGCATCAGGGCATCAACTTGCCCGGCACCAACGTCAGCATCCCTTCACTTACCGAGAAAGACGAAACCGACCTCGATTTTGGCTTGCGCAATGCGGTCGATATGGTCGCCCTGTCGTTCGTGCGGACAGCCCAGGATGTCATGCGCGCCCGGCAGGCCATAACGGACAGAGGGTATAGTGTTCCGCTCGTAGCCAAGCTGGAAAAGCCGCAGGCCATCGAGAACCTGGACTCGATCCTCGAGGTCGCCCAGGCCGTAATGGTGGCGCGAGGCGATCTTGGGGTTGAGTTGGCGCCGGAGAAGGTGCCGCTAATTCAGAAGCATGTGATTCGGCGTGCGCTCGACTTCCGGCGGCCGGTGATCACGGCAACGCAAATGCTGGAGTCAATGATCGAGAATCCCCGGCCCACGCGCGCCGAAACCAGCGACGTGGCCAATGCCGTCCTGGACGGCACCGACGCGGTGATGCTGTCGGGCGAAACCGCAGTGGGCAAGTATCCCCGCGAAGCAGTGCAGATGATGTCCCGCATCGTTGTAGAGGCTGAGAGCGCTCCCTGGCAGCAACTGCTTCCCACGCGGCAGCACGCCGAACATTTGTCAATCGCCGAAACCATCTGCGAGGCCATGGCGCACGCCGCCAGGGACCTTGCTGTCCGGGCCATCGCCATCTACACGCAAACGGGAACTACGCCGCGCATGCTCTCCAAGTACCGGCCATGCGCCGCTATCTATGCTTTCACTTCATCGGAAGCGGTATGCAACCGCATGAACCTGTTCTGGGGGGTGACCCCATTGCGCTGCCCCGCAAGTCTCTCGGCGGAGGGTATGGCCCAGTATGCGGAAGCAGAGTTGACCCGCCGCCAGGTGCTCGCAAGAGGCGACATCTTTGGCCTCGTCGCGGGCGCCACGGAAACTACAGGCGCCACAAACTTCCTACGGTTAATCACCGCTGACGTAAGTGGCCGCTGACACCGGATAGCCTTTCCTAGAGATTTCCCTGGTTGTGCAAGAGGAAGAAGATTGGGCTCACGCGAAACCGTAGTTGTTGACACTGTTGTAGTGAAAGATAGCCGAGAAGCGGACGCGTACGACAACGCTAGACAGAAGCTGTTCTTGCGTCGCCCTTGAACGCAAACGATCAACAGAGAGTTGCCGAGCTAGTTCGGCGTGGCTTTCAGTCCTGGAAGAGCTTTCATGATCGTTTTGGAGACCGGCAAAAGTCGATCCAACCAGGCCCTGCAGATGGATGGCAAGGGGGGTAGAGTTAGGAAATGACATTACCACGCATTGGCGTATTCGATTCTGGCGTTGGCGGCCTCACCGTGCTGAAGGCCATGGCCGAGCAGTTATCCGCGCACTATCTCTACTTCGGCGATACGGCGCGCCTGCCTTACGGAACGAAGTCGGCCGAGACCGTCGCCCGCTATGCGATTGGAGCAACAAAGTTTCTGGAATCCCAGAATATCGATCTCCTGGTGATCGCCTGCAACACGGCAACGGCACTTGCACTGGGCAATATCAAGGCAGCCGCGCACGTCCCGGTGGTCGGCGTGGTAGAACCGGGCGCGGCCATGGCAGCCGAAGTAAGCAAGAGCCGCGCCGCTATCGTAATCGCCACCGAAGCCACCGTCAGCAGCCATGCCTATCGCAATGCCCTGCAACAGCATGGCCTCGAAGCGCACGAGAAAGCGTGTCCACTCTTCGTGCCGCTGGTGGAGGAGGGATGGATTGAACATCCTGTAACCGAACAGGTGGCACGCATTTACCTTGGCGAAGCGGCGGCGCAAGCTCCCGACGGCGCCGATGTGCTGGTGCTGGCGTGTACGCACTATCCGCTGATTGCTCCCATGTTGCGTCGGATTGTGCCGGAGACGATGCACATTGTGGATTCAGCCGAATCGACGGCACGAGTGGTGAGGAAGATGGTTGGGGATTTGGTTTGTCAAGATTTCGGTTGTCATCCTGAGCGGAGCGAGGTCGCCGTGGCGACCGAACGCAGTCGAAGCACCCCTATATCAGGAATATCGTCGGCCCAGCATCGCACGTTCCGCTTCTACGTGACCGATTCGACGGAGAAGTTCAAGCGTCTGGCCACGCGCTTTCTCGGGCGCCAGGTAGACAATGTCGAACATGTGGACTTGGGTGGCTAGCAGCAGACAAGATGCGCAGGCTGCTCCACGATAGAGGTCCTTCGACTGCGGTTCGCGAAACCACGCGAACCTCCGCTCAGGATGACACCTTAAGAGATGGAAGCGAAGAGCGAAGCCCTGAGACGAAGATCGCGAGACAAAGAGCCGGAGCTGAACGGCTGATAGCTGATAGCTGACGGCTGATAGCTGATGTCTAACAGCTCAAGTACAATCGCCGCATATGGTCTTTCGTTCTGATAACCGTTCTCCTGAACAAATGCGGCCGGTGAACATCGTGGCCGACTTCATCTCTACCGCCGAAGGTTCCTGCCTGATCGAGTTAGGCAACACCCGCGTAATCTGCACCGCGACCATCGAAGACTCGGTGCCGCAATTCATGCGCAATAGCGGCAAAGGTTGGGTAACCAGTGAATACGGCATGTTGCCGCGCTCTACCTTGACCCGCACCCCGCGCGAGGTCACGAAAGGCCGCGCCGGCGGGCGCACGCACGAGATCCAGCGACTGATTGGCCGTTCGCTGCGCGCCGTCACCGACATGGAGAAACTGGGCGAGCGCACCATCTTCCTTGATTGTGATGTGATTCAAGCCGATGGTGGCACACGCACCGCCTCGATCACCGGGGCCTTCGTGGCGATGGGATTGGCCATGCGCCGCATGGTGGAGTCGGGCACCCTGACCGTGGCGCCCATTCGCGACTATGTTGCGGCGACCAGCATTGGCATTGTCGATGGCGAGATCATGCTTGACCTTTGCTACGAAGAAGACGCCCGCGCCGATGTCGACATGAACCTGGTTATGACCGGCAGCAAGAAGATGGTTGAGGTTCAGGCTACGGCGGAGCGGCGTCCGTTTGACGACGCGCAGTTGGCAAAGATGATGGCCCTGGCGAAGAAAGGAATCGAATCGCTGGTGGCCAGGCAGCAGGCCGTGCTGACTGGGCTGCCGCTCAGGCAGTAACGCGCGGCAACATCAGGAGGCAGCCGAGGTCCCTAAATTAGTTGTGGTGCACGCGGCTCGTCTTGTTTAGAATGCCGCTCTCCAGGGTAGAAATCCAAACAGGAGAGATTACCGATGAAGAAAGCGAATCTCGCGCTGTTGGTCCTGTGTATTTCGTTGGCGCCATCCGCGCAAAGTCAGGACAGTTCGTCCCCCAAGCAGACTGCGCCATCCAGCAATACGCCGAAAACCTTCGTGGGCTGTATCACCGGTTACGAAGGCCATTACACGCTGGGCACGTCCAACGACACCCTGTACCTGCTGGACGGGGACCCCGCTTTGTTGAAGCGGTATAACGCCGTAATGGTGCGGGTCACGGGAACCATCTCCGAGCCGCGGCCGGGAACGTCCAGGAACAACGTGCTGTCCCAGCAGCCGCCCACGCTGACCGTGTCGAAATTGAAGAAGGTGGCCGACGGGTGCAATTAGAAGATCACTTCTTCAGCGCCTTCCATTAGAATGGATAGTCGCGCATAAGGGGCGCAGGCGCATTCCTGCGGGACTGCTCTACCAATCCTTTTCTTTTGAACCGGGCGCTCTGAGCCTGTGGAGGTCTTACCGTGAAACTGACTCCTGGAAAACTTGCGGGCATGAAAGCTGTTTCCAACGATCGTGGGGTGATTGCCGCCGCCGCCATGGACCAGCGGGGCTCGCTCAAAAAAGCCTTGGGCGCCGACGCCGGGGACGCTCAACTGGAAGAGTTCAAGATCCTGGTCGCGGAAGTTTTGACCCAGCACGCCAGCGCCATCCTGCTCGATCCGGAGTGGGGTCTGCCTGCCGCCAAGCGCCGCGCCAAGGGATCAGGCTTGCTGCTGGCCTATGAAAAGACTGGCTATGACAAGCAGACGCCTGGCCGCTTGCCTGATCTGCTCGACCTGTGGTCTGCCAAGCGCCTGAAAGAAGCGGGTGCCGATTGCGTCAAGATTCTGCTTTACTACTCGCCCTACGACGATCAGAAGATTAACGAGCTGAAACATGCCTGGACCGAGCGCATTGGCGATGAGTGCCGGGCCAACGACATCCCATTCTTCCTGGAGCTCGTGGGATACAAAGAGGGCATTGACGAGAAGGGTCCCGACTTCGCCAAGCTGAAGCCCGAAGTGGTAGCGAAATCGATGGCCGAATTCACCAAGGACCGCTACGGCGTGGATGTGTTGAAGGTGGAAATTCCGGTGAACTTGCAATTTGTCGAAGGCGCACGGTCGTTCAAGGGGACTAAGGCGTACTCAAAGCAGGAGGCTCTGGACCACTATCGTGCGGCGGCAGCGACGACCAGCAAGCCGTTCATCTACTTGTCAGCGGGTGTCAGCAATCCTGAGTTCATCGAGGACCTGGAGTTTGCTGCCGAGTCCGGCGTGAAGTTCAATGGCGTGCTCTGCGGACGCGCAACCTGGAAAGATGGAATTCCGATCTATGCGCAACAGGGTGGCAAAGCGTTCGAGGCGTGGCTGAAAGACGAAGGTGTCAAAAACATCAACAACGTGAACAATGCGCTGAAGGCTGCGACGCCGTGGTACAGCATCTACGAGGTGCAGGAAGTGGCCGCCACTCGCTAGGGGCGAAAAGCGTTTTCACCACCGAGGCAGGGAGACACAGAGGGAACTGTAAGAAGGTCATTCGAGTCTGACTTGGCTGGCACGGCTTGAGAGTGCCGAAGGAACCGCTGAAAGATAAGGGCTTCATCCCCAGCCGGAGAATGCCGCAGGGGCTGAAGCCCAAGTCATATCCGCGCTTGTGGCACGTCTAACTAGAGCAGTTCCTTAGTAGCTATATCCTGAAAGGTTTAATTGACGATAGAGTGGCAATGGCGATCTCTGCAGCGTCGATGCCACGAGCCTATTCGGACGATTTGCGCTGCAAGCTTCTGGAAGCC
>JBAVSY010000141.1:0-21187 GCA_049695855.1 Candidatus Korobacteraceae bacterium
TATTGTCCGCACATTGCCGTGTATGTAAGGGAGATCAGTTCCGGTCTACGCCTCCCGAGACTTGGCTCGAAAGAGTCGTTCTGCCGCGCCTCTTTATCTGCTCAGGGCAATGCATTGTCTGTCACAAGCGACGGTATCTGCCGACGTTTCAGCGATGGACGGCTGAGCCCAACTCCTGGCGCTGAGTCGCAAGTAAGACAGCATTTGCAGCGTTCCCGTCAAGCCTCAATCAAGCCACACGACCACCTAAGGCCCCGCACGCTAGGTTCCAACCAAGGACGTCGAACCCGCCCAGGTTGTTGGTCGACCCCTGGCGCAACCATCCTCGCGAGCAGTTGGCGCACGGCTTGGGTTCCTTGTTTTATCCCCAAAAGCGCGTAAGCTTGTGTTATCTATCAGACATAGCGCCGGGCGTAAAATCGCTTGGCGCGGGCCTCAACTGGATAGGGGATCAGCATGAGCTAGAAGGGCACCGTATTTCAGTTTGCACTCGCGCAAGCTCCTGAGCCAAGCAAAGCCCACGTCGAACACATGAGGTTGCTGCGATGAAAACAAAGAGTTTCCTTAAGTTTGATCCGAAGACTTTCCTGGCAACTATTGGCGACGGTCGAAAAATTCTCCACTTCGAGAAGGACCAGGCGATCTTTGCCCAAGGTGGGGCGACGGATGCAGTGTTCTACGTGCAGAAGGGCAAAATCAAGCTGACTGTTCTGTCCCAGGCCGGGAAAGAAGCAACCGTTGGGGTGTTGGGAGAAGGCACCTTCTTCGGGGAAGGGGGCCTGGCGGGACAGGCTCTTCGCATGGGATCGGCATCGGCCATGACGGATTGCACGGTTCTGCGAATTGGCAAACAATCGATGATAGAGGCGCTTCATCGGGAACCTTCCCTTTCAGAGGTCTTCGTCACACATCTGTTGGCCCGCAATATCCGGTTCGAAGAGGACCTCGTCGATCAACTCTTCAATTCCAGCGAGAAAAGACTGGCGAGAATACTTTTGCTCCTGGCTCATTTCGGCAAGGAAAGCAAACCGGAGACCGTGATTCCCAAGATCAGCCAGGAGTCGCTTGCCGAGATGGTCGGTACCACCCGGTCCCGGGTTAGCTTTTTCATGAACAGGTTCAGGAAGCTCGGATTTGTCGCCTATGATGGCAACAGTATGCAGGTACACAGCTCGCTATTGAACGTTGTTTTACACGACTGATGTTGGCTTCGCCACATTGTCTTTTTGCCTCCGAAGTCTGGCGAGTTCCATTCGAAGGGTGTATAGAAGCACCGGCTAAGAGGGATGGCCTGGTTATAACTGCAAAGAAAGGCTCTTAACTCTTAGGTTGCCAGGGCTCCCAACGGTGGAGCTCACGCCAAACCAGTGGTCTGTTTTGCTCAGACTTTGAGACTGGAGCCTGTCATTGTAGGAAATGTGATTCGGTTGTACTCGCAAGCCCGCAGGAGGGCGCATGACCGACGGCATCAAACCCCAGATTCTAATTGTGGATGACGAACCGAGCGTTCGTGAGTGCCTGGGCTTGTTGCTGAGGTCTGCCGGATATGACGGGCTGTGGCGAAGAACGGCGCCAGTGCCGTGTCGCAATTGAATCAGGCGGTTCCCCACCTGATCGTTACCGATTTGAACATGCCGCAGATGCCAGGGGTGGAGTTGATTTCTCATATACGTAGCACGTATCCCTCGATTCCGGTCGTTGCGATGAGCGGCGACTACCAGGGAGATGCTATTCCAGCCGCCATCATTGCTGACAGGTTCTACCCGAAAGGAGAACATCCGCACGACCTCTTGAGCGCTATCGCGAGTTTACTGGCCAGCAACGCCGCCGGCACAAGATGGCAAGAAAGCCGCACTTCGCCGGCCCTGAATTCTTAGAAACGGAGAAAATTATGCTTGGAACCATATTGATCGTACTGCTGGTATTGTTTCTGGTGGGTGCCCTGCCGAGGTGGAATCACAGCCGTTCCTGGGGTTACGCCCCGAGTGGAGGGCTGGGCCTCTTGCTCGTCATTGTTGTCGTTTTGCTGCTGCTGGGACGGATCTAGTTGAACATCGCAGCAATGTTTGGCTTCCCAGAAGCCGAGTTACTAAAGCTAGTGGCCGCGCTCTTGTGTCAGTTCCCGGAGCCACGGCATCTTTAAGCGGCTATCCAACCATTCAACCTACCTTCCGGAAATCAGATCAAGGAGACGCCCATGCTTTGGACGATCATTGTCATTCTGTTGATTTTGTGGCTGCTCGGTTTCAGCTTTCATATAGCCGGCAGTCTGATACACCTCTTGCTGGTCGTTGCCGTCATCGTTCTGGTCTACAACCTGATCACAGGCCGCAGAACAGCCTGATTCTTGCGGCGGCTATCGCCCTCAATGTTGTCCACAATCCCGTGGCTCGAAAATGAAAAGGAAGTGTTTGATGAAGAAATGCACAATCGCCTGGTTAGCTGTTTTCTTTGTTCCCTTCGCGTTCGCTGGGTCGGGCGTGGAAGAAAGCACGGCGCGCTTGCAGTCAGCCGGAGTGGTGATGAACGAGATCATGGCGGCGCCTGATAAGGGCATTCCGGAAGAAGTGTTGAATGGCGCCAAATGTATTGCCGTTGTACCTGACATGGCGAAAGGCGGATTCCTCGTTGGAGGCGAGCATGGACGCGGGGTTGTCACCTGTCGCACCGCTCACGGGTGGAGTGCACCAGCATTCATTTCGATTGGCGGGGGCAATTTTGGCTTCCAGGCTGGCGCTCAGTCGGTTGATCTCGTCATGTTGTTCATGAATGACAAGGGCGTACAAGGACTGCTCTCCAGCAAGTTCGAACTGAGCGGCGAAGCATCGGCGACGGCCGGTCCAGTTGGCAGGCATGCTTCAGCCGGTACGGACTGGAAGCTAGACACCGAAGCCCTAAGCTATTCGCGCACCAAAGGGCTGTTTGTCGGGGTGGCGATAGATGGCGCCAAGATCCAGCAGGACAAGGATTCTACCGTTGCCATCTACGGGAATGACGTCAATTTCCGTAAAACCCTGTCGGGCAAAGTACACCCGCCGGCGAGCACAGATTCATTTCTTGCAGCCGTGAGTGCCGCCGTCAACAAAGCAAATGTGCACGAGACTGCTGAAAGCAAGTAGTTGTGAGATGCCGGTGTGCCTGCCCACTTGCGGCACGCCGGCAATGAAGAATTGCCGCGCCGTTACGCGTGGCATACTCCGGACTGCGTCGCTACGCCAAGCGAGAGTTCACAACATCAAGGTGCGGTGGAACAGACAGGGGTGACATGTCGTTACCGAAGATAATAGCAATGCCGAAGACAATACCATTTAAAAGACCCTTGGGAGTTGCGGGCGCCCTTCCGTATGCGTCTGAGGGGAGATCGGCGAAGGCGTTTGACACGGCCATCAATCTCTCTCTTCCCAGTCGCATTGCGGTCGTTGGCAACTATTTGCCCCGGCAGTGTGGGATCGCCACGTTTACAACCGACTTGTGCGATGCTGTCTCGGCCGAGTTCGGAACCGAGCGTTTATTTGCCATGCCCGTAAACGATCCGGAGTCTGAGTACGGCTATCCGGAACGCGTTCGTTTCGAACTGACCGAAGAAGAGCTGTCGTCTTACCAACGAGCATCTGAGTTCCTTAATTTCACCAATGTCGACCTGGTGTGTCTGCAACACGAATACGGGATTTTTGGCGGCCCAGCCGGCAGCCACGTCCTGGAGTTGCTGCGGAACTTGCGCATGCCCATCGTGACCACGCTTCATACCGTGTTACGCGAACCCAATCCTGACCAGCATCGGGTGATGGTCGAGATTGCAGAACTATCCGATCGCCTGATTGTGATGAGCCAGCACTCCTCCCAGTTTCTCCAGGAGATATTCCAGGTTCCCGTGGCCAAGATTGATGTCATCCCTCATGGGGTGCCGAATCTGGCGTTCGTCGATCCCAACTTCTACAAGGACAGGTTCGGCGTTGGAGGCCAGTCGGTACTATTGACCTTTGGCTTGCTATCGCCAAATAAGAGTGTCGAGACTGTCATACGCGCTTTACCTCGCATTCTTGAACACAACAGCAATGTTACCTATATCGTCGCCGGCGCAACTCATCCTCATATCAGGAAGCGCGAAGGGGATAAGTACCGCGAATCGTTGCAGTCGCTCGCCCAGGATCTAGGAGTTGAGAAGAATGTCATATTTCACAACCGGTTTGTGAGCCCTGAGGAGATGATGGAATTCATCGGCTCGGCCGATATCTACATTACACCCTACAAGAATGAGGCACAGGTAGTTTCCGGAACTCTAGCCTACGCACTGGGGGCAGGTAAGGCGGTCATCTCGACTCCTTACTGGCATGCCCTCGAGCTGCTGGACCAAGGCCGCGGGGTGATCGTTCCATTCAACGACCCCAGTTCGGTAGCGGAGCAGACTATTCAGCTCCTGGAAAATGAGGCCGAGCGACATGCGATGCGCAAACGCGCTTATCTATATTCGCGTAACATGGTTTGGAAAAGCGTAGCCCAGGATTACATGCGCAGCTTTCAGAGAGCCAGAGCCGAGCGTATGTGGAACCCTCGGCTGGTCAGCCCAAACTCAGTGGTCGCAAATCGCGCGCATGCTTTGCCGGCGGTGAAGCTGAATCATCTCGCTCGCATGACGGACGATACGGGAATGTTACAGCACGCCGTGTTTGCCGTTCCCAATCATCACGAGGGCTATAGTACAGACGATAATGCACGCGCCCTGATCGTCTCAATCATGGTGGAACAACTCGGCGAGGAGGGAGGAGCTGAGGCGCAGAAATTGGCTTCGCGGTATCTGGCTTTTCTGTGGCTCGCCTTTAACTCCGACAACGGGAGATTCCGCAACTTTCTCAGCTACGAGCGTAAGTGGCAAGAGTTACAGGGATCGGAAGATAGCCACGGCCGCGCCTTATGGGCGTTGGGTACGGCGATTAATCAGACAGTCGATGAAGGTCTGAGAGGATTAGCTGGCCGGCTTTTGGAACTGGCGGTTCCCGCGGCGTTGAATTTCACCAGCCCCAGGGCGTGGGCATTCTCGCTGCTTGGAATCCAGCAATACCTTGATCGTTTTCCTGGAGATAGGTCTGCACAGCGACAGAGAGACGCCTTCGCCGATAAGTTGTTGAACATCTATCGAGCCACCCGCACGCCGGGTTGGAACTGGTTTGAAGATAGCCTGGCTTACTCCAACGCTCGTTTGTCCCAGGCCTTGGTATTGGCAGGCTCACGTACCTCGGATAAAGAGTGGCTAACAGCGGGACTCGAGTCACTGCAATGGCTTGAGAAGCAACAATGCTGTATGGTGAACGGCCACTTTGTACCAATAGGCTCGCAGGGCTTCTACAACAGGGCGGGCGGGAAAGCTCGTTTCGATCAGCAGCCACTAGAGGCAAGTGGTACGGTGTCTGCGTGCCTGCAAGCTTATCGTGCCACTGGCGATGAACATTGGCTTACCGAGGCTTGGGCTGCGTTCCATTGGTTCCTTGGAGACAATGACTTGAAAACCGCTTTATATGACCCAAGCACGGGCGGCTGTCGGGATGGAATTCATCCTGACCGGGTCAACGAGAATCAAGGAGCGGAGTCCACGCTGTCATTCTTAATGGCACTTCTAGAGATGCGGCAGCTTCAGAATGCCCAACCGCCAGATACCACCTTCTAGTAGTGTGCTGGGCGCTTGCCGAATACATTGCGCCGCAAAGTTTCGAATCTGAGCTTTATGTTCTCTGAAACTCCTTATGAACCTGGTCATTGACTCTACTGAATCTATCGACTCTACCGACTCTCTACTTCGTCGGCATCCGGCCAACCCTATCCTGGTCAGTAAGGATTGGCCTTACCGGATCAATAGCGTATTTAATGCCGGAGCAACGCTGCTCCCGGATGGTACTACGCTATTGCTTTGCCGAGTAGAGGATCGCCGCGGCCTCTCTCATCTCTGCGCGGCTCGTTCGGCGAATGGTGTGGATGGATGGAACATCGATCCCACGCCAACTCTGATGCCTCATCCGGATGAATATCCAGAAGAGCTTTGGGGCATCGAGGATCCACGTATCACTTACGTTCCTGAGCTGCAGCAGTACGCTGTGGCCTATACGTCTTATTCAAAGGGGGGGCCGGGAGTGTCACTCGCGTTAACCAGGGACTTTCGGACCTTCGAGCGCTACGGCGTCATTATGTCGCCCGACGACAAGGACGCGGCTTTGCTGCCGTATAAGATGGGCGGACTCTGGGCGCTGATCCATAGGCCCATGACGCCACTGGGAGCGCACATCTGGATTTCCTACTCTCCCGATCTGCGGCATTGGGGTGGTCACCGGGTAATGATGGAGGCGCGTAAAGGAGCGTGGTGGGATGCCAATAAGATTGGACTCTCTTCACCGCCTATCGAGACGGAGAGAGGCTGGCTCATGCTCTACCACGGAGTCAAGCAGACAGCTTCCGGCTCGTTATACCGGATCGGACTCGCGCTCTTTGATAAGCAAAAGCCGGATGTCTGCATTTTGCGTGGCGACTCCTGGATCTTCGGACCCGAGGCGGACTATGAACGCGGAGGCGATGTGCACGACGTGGTGTTCCCGTGTGGCCACACGATCAGCTCCGACGTAGATACCATCAATATCTATTACGGTGCGGGCGATTCCTGCGTAGCTCTGGCCCAAGCAAGCCTGCGCTCTTTATTGAACTGGCTGGACCGTAACGGCGAGCCCAGCAGACTGGTGCGAACGTAATGGCGGTGATTCACGCTCTTTATCCGTGTCCATCGAGGGGCCCGTCATGTTCGCGACAGCAGGGCTGATGCTTTGACCTATCCTGACGGGTGAACGTTCAACGCTGGAAAGAACAGGCCAGCGCTAGTCGTGGTTTCTTGCCGTAAGATCGCCATTCCACCGACGGCCCCTTTCAAACGCTGATGATCCGGCAGTCATTGGCCCTCACACAGAACCTACACCGGAAGTGTAGCCTGTTTGCCACTGGGAGCAAGCAGTTGTGCTCACTCCCAGCGCTCATCGGCTTCGATGAGTTCTAGCCGATTATTCCTTGGCAGGTTGCTCTCCAGCAGCGCCTGCCTCCGCTTCGTAGGCTGCGAACGATTCTCCAAAACCCAACCTCGCCGTGCAATCATTTTTCAGCGAACGACGACAACTCCCTTAACTTCGTGTCTCAGCCCAAGGGTGCACTCCACACCGTTCCCCTCCTCCTCTCGCCCAAAGCTGTCGCTTTATTGCAGTCCACTCTCCTGCCCCCTTATTTGCTACGCCCTGCCTGACCGCCCTCGGAAATCAGAAGTAAGCCCTTCGTCGCTTCGAGCACGTCAGACCTTTCCTCCACCAAAAACTTTCTCGGTACGGAGCGACTCTCTGTAGAAACCATAATTCGCAGGTTCGATAAGTCCATTAAGCTAGGAAATCTCAATCAGACATATTCGGCGGACCGTTTTTTCTGCGGGTCTTGCGCATCGACCAGTCGAGTGACCACGGCGAACAGAATACTAACCGATACTCCGCACATCAACACTCCCGTCAAACTTTCCAGGGGCGCCAAAAGTTGCCATTTAGATGGGAGGATTACATCACCATATCCCACCGTCGCATACGTGCTACCCGAGAAGTAAAAGGCAAGCTCCCACGAGGGGAAGCAACGCAAACGGTAGAACCCGGCCCACAAGAGAATTACCAGGCTGTGTAGAACGATCATCATTACGGTCGTCTGCATCACTAGCACGGCCGCGCGAATAGAGCCGAACGTATAAATACCCCGGGTCATAACGCGTTTCAGCCACTCGATGAGGGCAGCTAAGCCGGCACACTGCAACCATAGCGTAAGAATTAGCAGAAGGGCGCACGCGGCAGCTTGATGAAAAGGGGTCATCGCGAACAAACTTTCGCACCGGGGCCCCCAAGCGACTAGTCTGGGCGAGGCACCTTGGCCAGCGTTCCCGAAGTCGTTGGCAGAACATAGCGGAGACCCACGTACACCATACTCAGATGCGCATTCTTTGGCGTTCCAGGTGCGACATACCAGGGGGCACGGGTCAAGTAGGAATACTGTGTGTAAGCCTGCAGAGCTCCATGCCTGGGATTCGTCCAGAAGGTGCTGATCCAATCAAACGTGGCCTGCTGGATAGTACGGTTGTTGGTGTTGGGAGAACCAGGTCCACCAAACCCGATGATTGTTCCGGGTTTCATAGTATTGGTGGTGTCGGGAAAGAAGTTCTGTCCGAAGTAATCCGCACCGTAGTAGACGGCGAACGCCTGTTTTGGGGTCGCCCTCCATTCCAGACCGGCAGAGCCGGCTCCAGCGTGCACCATGGAAAGACTGATGTCGTTGCCCTCGGGATTTGGCCGAATTACTAATTGCGGTCCGGTTGCCACCAGGTAGTGAGCCCCACCGTCGCTCCAGAAAGCGTTCGCGAGGACAACGAGCTTGTGGGGCACCAGTTCGTAGTTTGCGGCGATCCCACCGCCACCACCGATAACGCTGTGCGTCCTGAAGGTGGTTGATCCAACCGGCATCGCCGCGGCATGCGCGCCGGCAACTAAGCCGGTAACTTCGGCATGGAAATGCCGACCGGAGAAATCTTTGTCGTAGGTGACTTTGGAGAGAATGTCGGGCATGAGATTGGCTGCGCCGGCATTGTTATTGTTGTCAAACTGCGAGCCGATGGAAGTGAAGCCAACCGGCAGGGCGACGTAGGTACCAATATATTGATTGGGGTCTTCGATGCCGACCCCCATGGCCCAGTTCGCGTTGGGGTGATAGGCGGCCCGGAACTCGGCAGCGCGCGTGTAAGGCACTCCTACCATCAGGTTTTGATCCTCGTTATAGGTGAGGGCCAACTCGTTTGGCATGGGGCCGAGGCCGTTGCGGTTGGGCGTTAGCCAACTCCAGGTTTGGCCGCCTAGAAACTCCCATTTCCCACGCTTGATGTCAGCGAAGTAGAGTCGCAGCCGCTGGGTCGTGCTGTTCACAGTTTGGTAGACATTAGCAGCGTCGTTGCCGCTGAAATCGGTTTCGAGGTAAGCGGTGATCTGGTTGCCCTCGAAATTTCCGGCGAACTTCACGTCAAACCGGGAGTATTGTGCCGTGCTACGAAATTCCGTGACCTGTCCCTGAGCCGTGTTGCTGTACGGTATGGATCCGAATGCTGTTGCAATGTTGTTCCCGGTGTTGGTGGTGCGGAATATGTTCTCGAAATCAACGAAGCCGCCGATCTCCATAACCGCGTTATTAAATTGGAAAGAGCCCGTGGGCGTTTTCCCTTCGTTCCCGGTTTGTTGGGCAGGATGCGCGGACGATTGTCCGGCGCTTGCCGTGTCATATGTGCCTGTCGCGCCAAGCACCGGTGAGGCTAAATCATAGGTTCTGTCAACGGGAGCCTGGCCGTCCGTAGCCGGAGTCATCGCGGCAGCTTTCGATTGCGTCTTCAAGGTTTGGATTTCCGCCTGTTGTGCAGCCACTTGCTTCTGCGTTTGGGAGAGAGCCTCGCGCAGGGCCTGCACTTCGGAAGCCAGATCCGTTCCGCTGGCCGGTAAGGAGCCAGGATCCTGCCCCTTAGCTTGTGCCCATGTGATGCCGGACAGCAGCAGGCAGGCAAGTACGATGTGAACGGCCCTCATATCAGCAGCTCCGCCGTTACGCCCTTGTCCCTTTAGGTCCGGTTTCACGTAGAAATGCGCTTATCAGAATTGCGACAACAATGCTGGCCATCCAGAACAGTCCACTGTCACGGAAATGGGTGACATGGTTGTGAGTAGCGGTGATGCTTTTGCCAAGGGCATCGGCAAACAATGGACCGATCAGTGCGGTGACGCCGAATGTCAGGAAGTTAATCCCGCCGGTAGCGCTCCCCTTAACCTCATCGGGATTGACTTCTTTGATGATGGTGTAGGGAATCATTGCCGCGCCGGAGAAGATTCCAAAAAGTAAGCAGCCCACCACCGCGGGTTCGTGTGTCTTGGTAAAACTGATTAACGCAGCGGATAACAGCATTCCTACCGCGCCTGCGATCAGCACGGGTTTGCGACGGCCGACCCGGTCGGCAAGCCAGCCCAGCACAGGACAACCAATCACCCAGCCCAGCGGAACAAGCGAACCTGTCACTACCGCGTCGTGAAAGCTGAACATCCTGTCGCGCTGAAAGAAGGCAACGCCCCAGGTCATGTCGCCGATGGTCGTTGGTACAAACAGAAGTCCTGCGACGGCCCCGCATAGGTAGGACTGTGGGTTGCTAAAAACGACCTTGTAGGGAGCAAGCAATGCCGCCCGTCCGGAAGCAGCCGTTTGTGGGCGGGTTTCGGATGGAGCAATAAGAAGCACAAACACACCGACAGCAAGGCTGGCAATGCCAAGCCAGTGCCAGACTGTCTGCCATCCCAGCCCTTTTTCGAGCAGAGGTCCCACAACGAATTGACCCGCCGAGCCGCCCAGCATTCCGACGCATTGAGTAACACCTATAGCGGTAGCCAGCCAGCGAGCCGAAAAGCCGTGCACGGCCAGGTAGACTGCGCCAGTGAAGGCAAAAGCCGAACCTGCGCCCTGCAGCAGTCTCCCGGCATAACCGGCGTTGATGGTTCCAATGCTGAACATCAAACATCCAACCGCCAAAATGAAAATACCAACCGGCACTGCCTTCTTGGCACCTAGTCGGTCGAGCGCCGCGCCAGCGATGAGACTGGTGACGGAGTAGGTGTAGTAGTAGGTGCCGAGAATCGCGCTGACTCCGAGTGCAGTCGTGCCGAAAGCCCGCGTGAGCTCGGGGATCATGACCGCCGGTGCGGATCTCGACGCATATTCGAGAAAGTAGAAACACATGGCGAGCCCCCAGGCGATCTGGAAGGCTCGCGTCCGCGAGCTACTGGTTGCTTCAGAAACGGCAGCGGTCGTGATTGGTGTTGTTGTCATCGCGCTCCTCAGCTTCGATTAACGGAACAGGTTGACTTTGGCCAGGTCGACGACTTCGTCAGCGCGCCCGTTGAGAATGGCTTTCATCATGAAGAGGCTGAAACCCTTTGCCTCTTCTAAGGTGATGGTCGGCGGCATCGAGAGCTCCTGCCGAGCGACCGCAACCTCGACCAATGCCGGACCGTCGTAGGCAAGCGCTCGCGCAATTGCGGGTTCAACCTCATCTGCCGTTTCGGCCTTCAGTCCGAGTAGTCCCGCTCCCTCCGCAATTTTTGCGAAGTTTGGATTGCGCAGATCGGTAGTGAAGTCCAGCACGCCGGCCGCCTTCATCTCCAGCTCGACAAAGGCCAGTGCATCGTTCCTGTACACGATCACCTTCACCGGCAATTCGTGTTGCCTCAGGGTCAGCAGATCGCCCATGAGCATGGCGATTCCACCATCGCCCGACATCGCGATTACCTGCCGGTCAGGATGGGTGACCTGGGCGCCAATCGCTTGCGGAAGCGCATTCGCCATCGAACCATGGTTGAAGGAGCCGAGCAGCCGACGCTTGCCATTCATGGTGAGATAGCGCGCTGCCCACAGCACCGGACTTCCTACATCGCAGGTGAAAATCGCATCTTTGGCGGCGAGTTGATCGAGCACGCGCGTTAGATACTGGGGATGGATGGGCTTCTGGCCGGTCTTGCCGGTTGCGAGCTCGTCCAGACCTTTGCGCGTCTTACGATAGTGCGCAACAGATTCCTTCAAATGCGTGTCGTATGAGTTTTGCTTTAGCTTAGGCAACAGCGCCTTAAGCGTGCTCTTGGTGTCGCCAACGAAACCAAAGTCAACCTTGCTACGGCGGCCGATCTGTTCCCCGCGAAGGTCGATTTGAACGACAGTTGCGTCCTTGGGATAGAACGGCTGATAGGGAAAGTCCGTTCCAAGCAGTACCAGTACATCGCAATTCATCATGGCGAAGTAGCCGGAAGAGAATCCGAGCAGTCCGGTCATCCCGACGTCGAACGGATTGTCGTACTCAATAAATTCTTTGCCACGCAAAGCATGCACGATAGGAGCCTGGAGCTTGCCGGCAAATTCAATCAGCTCGTCGTGAGCTCCCGCACAGCCTGCGCCACCAAGGATGGTGACCTTCTTCGACCGATTCAGGAGGTCTGCAAGAATGTTGAGCTCTTCTTCGGAGGGACAAACCGTGGGCGATGGCTCGTGGTAATGAACTCGCGGGCTGTGGACGAGCGCCTCTTTCATGGCAATATCACCGGGCAGGGCGACAACGGAAACGCCTCGCTTGGAGACCGCCGTCTGCATGGCGATTTCGAGCACCCGCGGCATCTGACTCGTCTCTGAAACCAGCTCACAGTAGTGACTGCATTGCGCGAAGAGATGTTCAGGATGAGTTTCCTGAAAGTATGTGCTGCCCAATTCAGAGCTGGGAATCTGGGCGGCAATTGCAAGTACGGGAACACGGTTGCGGTGGCAATCGTAAAGGCCATTGATCAAATGAAGGTTTCCCGGACCGCAGCTCCCGGCGCACACCGCCAAACTTCCAGTCAGGTGCGCTTCCGCGCCCGCGGCAAAAGCGGCCGTCTCCTCATGTCGTACATGGATCCATTCAAGGTCCTTTCTTATACGAATCGAGTCAGTGATGCCGTTAAGGGAGTCACCCGAAACGCCATACATTCTCCTAACTCCAGCTTCAACGAGGACCTCTGTTAGTAGATCCGCTACTCTCTTGTTGCTCATATTTAGAACACTCCTTTTCCTGATATTTAGATATTTGTCAGAAGTTCGAACTGCGACGAGGGTGGGACGAGGGTCGGGGGAGACCCGCCACTCAGAACCGCATCCACATTGTCCAGAGCCAGCATGCCCATCGCGGTACGGGTTTCGATCGTGGCGCTGCCGATATGCGGTAATAGAAATGTATTTTTCAGAGAACGATATTCCGGGTGAAGTTGTGGCTCGCCTTCAAATACGTCGAGTCCGGCAGCGGCCACCCGCCCGGTCTTGAGAGCAGCGATGAGGTCATCGTCGACTACCAATCCACCGCGAGCGGTATTTACCACGATGGCTCCGGGGGGCAGAAGGCTTATGCTTTTAGCGTTCAAGAAATGGTGGGTCTGAGGAGTCTCCGGCGCGTGCAGGCTCAAGAACTGACTTACGCGAAGCAGATCCGATGGATCGTCATGGTAGACGGCCTCGCCTGCGATTTCTGCAGGTAACTCCGAAGTGTCGTAATAGTGAATCTTCATTCCGAATCCTCGCGCTCGACGCGCCACGGCCTGGCCGACGCGTCCCATTCCCAAAATGCCGAGGACTTTGCCACCGACTTGCCACCCCAAAAGCATGTCGGGGCTCAGGGGCTTCCACGCTCCGGTTCGAACCAGTTCCTGGGCTTCGTGAGCGCGACGCGAAGCACCCAGCAAAAGCAGCACCGCGATGTCGGCGGTTGCTTCATGATGGACACCGGGGGTGTAGGCGACCGGAATTTTCCTGCGAGCGGCGGCTTCCAGATCGATGTGGTCAAAACCCACCCCGTACGAGGCGATGATCTTGACCGTGGGCGAGACATTCTGGAAAAAGCCAGAGTCCAACCGGTCTGCCAGCGTAATAAGCAGGGCGTCGGCTCCTTCGGCTGCGGAGAGCAGCTTCTGCTGGCTGAAAGGAAACTGGTTCGCGATTCTTCGCGGGTTGTAATCGCGGTCGATACGATTTTCAATTTCCTTCGTATAACGACTGGTTACTACCAGAATGGATTTAGCCATACCCAGCGCCTCCTTTCACACGACGACCGGCCAATCGGTCGGTCACTCCTTGCCAACTGCAATTTCCCTTCCACGACATTTGCAGCACAAGACTCTTGTATTTCGCAGGTGTGTGAGCATCGGATCGGCCCCTTGGCGCCCGAGTAAGCGCCAACATTCTGGCGAGTGCTGCAGGTGCTGGCGCGCTGGCACTTGCAGCCTCGTCGGCGCAATCGCACTACAGGTTTAGCGGATTCTTTAGTCAGCAGGGAGACAAACGAAGTAGTTAAGAGCTGTAAGTTCAGCTTATGACAGGAAGGGAGCTACGCTGGCTCATGCTATGACATTCGTGAGTCCCGCAAAGATCTTTGCGCCAACGTCAACGCCTGCCCACTCGATTTGATACTGCATGAAGGGCTAGCATAGCTGCCGATCCCCGTCGATAATGTGTGGCCGAAGTATTTGAACCGCTATGCAGGTAATTGTTCTTTCTCTTCGGTGTCAACTGGCGAGCTCTTCGGTGTCAACTGGCGAACTCTTCGGCATCAACTGGCCAAGGATTGCAAGTCAATAGGCACTCCCGACGGCGATGGAAGGCTGGCATCGTCTTCCCGACCGGGGCGGACTATGCCGAGTTTTTTCATTCGGAACTGCAGGGTCGATCGATTCATTCCCAGTCGCGCAGCAGCACCGTTAAGTCCGCCGACAACCCACCTCACCTCTTTCAAAGTCCGTAGGATGTGCGCACGTTCGGCCTCTTCCAATGTTTGATGCTGCCCAGTATGCCCGTCAATCGGCACCGCCATCGCGCGATGATGAAGGTCGCGGACGGGCACGCGCAAGACAGCACCGGGGCAAAGGATCACAGCCCGCTCGATTAGATTCTGTAGCTCGCGGATATTGCCAGGCCAGTCGTACTCACACAGGGCTATCATCGTCTCAGGAGAGATGCTCTCATAATGCCTTTTCATGCGTTCGGCGAACTGCTTAGCGAAATGCCACACCAGCAGAGAGATGTCCTCGCGACGCTCACGCAACGGTGGAACTCGAACGGGGAAGACATTCAGCCGGTAGAAGAGATCGGATCGGAATCGCTGCTCCTTAACCATGGCGGCCAGATCACAATTGGTCGCTGCGATAAGCCGGGCGTCCGTGCGTAATGTACGGGTGCTTCCCAGGCGTTCAAACTCCCGCTCTTGCAGCACGCGGAGCAGTTTCGGCTGGAGCTCGAGCGGAATCTCGCCGATCTCATCCAAGAACGCCGTGCCATGGTTCGCCACTTCGAATCGGCCGAGGCGCTGACCGATAGCTCCCGTGAAGGCGCCTCTCTCATGTCCGAAAAGTTCACTCTCCAGCAGCCCGGTTGGAATAGCGGCGCAATTCAGCTTCACAAATGCATTCTTGCGCCGAGGGCTGAGTTCATGAATCGCGCGCGCAATTAACTCCTTGCCAGTGCCCGTCTCGCCATAAATCAATACGGTCGAGTCGGTCGGAGCAACCATCTTGATCTCGCGCAGTACCGAACGAAGCGCGTTGCTTCGACCAATGATTCCGTCGAAGCTCGCCTCTCCACCGACCTCGTCGTCGAAAAGGCATTCCAGCGCGAGGCCGTCTTTCATCCGAGCGGTCTGGGTGAGGTCATCCCCTCCGGCGGAGCCCGTTCGTTCGTCTTCCAAATAGCGAAGCGACGAGTTGCTCATAACACCTGTCTCGTCTGCGTGCACACCTAGCCCAGGCATTTGCGGACGCCTCAGGCTACCGCATTGATCTGCAAGCAGCGGTGTTTGAACCTGTTAACGGCGAGCCAACAAGTTACCGGGCTGTCGGGCATCGTGAAGTTGCCAGTGTTGAGCCGACATTATTTTTTCAACCAGCAGAAGAATAACTCGGGCATCGTCAGTGATCAGGGCATCAAAAGCCGCGAGCGGAGGAACTGGAGCACCCATCGAAGTCGCAAAAAGCTACTCGGCTTTCATGCGGTTAACTTGTGCCTACTACTTGAGCTTCGGATCGGGCGCGGACGGCACGCCGCAGAACGATCACGCCCTTACGAAAGCGTCGCTGCTCGACTTGTACGAGGGCATCGGACATCAGAGCCATAGAGAAATCCCCACGAATCAAATGATGATAACTGCTGCGATCAGGCTAACTCTGCTCGAAGATGTACTCATGCTGAGCATCCCGCAGGATCAGTGTTTTTTTCGGGCCACTGTCGACCACGAACTCAAATCCCGCCAAGCCCGGCACGATAGTCACGAATGAAATCGTGCCATCAGGGTTTTTCTTGGTCGCAACTTCGCTCTTCCACTCGCCGAGGTCAAAGTACGTCTTTCCGTCGGACATGCTCACATCAATGTTTCCCAAAGCCGGGTTGGAGTAGTGTTTTGCCAGCTTTGCGCTCGTTGAGGCGTCAGCCGGTACGATCAGCAGCTTTCGCTCCGCCGCGAGTTCCGCGTAGTAGCTCTTGGCATCCGCAGCCAGCAGATTGTCGGCCTCCTGGCGTCCATCGAAAAGGACCTCCAGCAGCTTGCGGCGGAAGCGAGAGCGGATCAGCCATCCGGGATCTCCGTTCGTCAGAATGACCGCTCCGACATTCTGCTGCGGCAGCCAGATCATATCGCTGTGATAACCGATCATGTCTCCGCCATGGTGCACCACCGGGACTCCATATGTCTTATCCACCATCAGTCCCATGCCGTATTGCCTCCCCCGCCCCCCGCGCTGGCGCTCGTACCTTCCGGCATGGGTGCGTGGCGTAATTTGGGTAGATGAAGCCGAATCTTTCGATGCTTTTCTCTCTTATAGCTGGAAAGCTGATTCGAAAGTGGCTCCGCTGATTCAATCGGTGCTCCAGCAATTTCTCTGTCCTTGGTAAAACCACGCGCGCGCCGGGTCTTCCGATGGACAAATCGAAACACTTGATCGTTCTGGCTTCGCCACAGGCGGCGCGGAGCGACGGCATGGAATTCGAGGCGGATTATTGGCTCAGCCGCCCGAGAGATGGGCAAATATTAGCAAGTTACCTGTTCGGCCACGGTGATGCTAACGCTGCCTCGCGACGCAGCGATGCTCGCTTCGCCATCCGTTGAAGCAGGCTCTGTGTTGTGCTGGCTGGCGCCCAGGTGAGCTTGACGGCCTGCCCATCCCAGTCGACATCGATGTCGAAACTGCCGGCACCGTATGTGAAGTTTCCCGCATCCCACCAGATCGACACACCACTTGCTGGGAAGGTTAGGAGAGTCCAGCTGTGCTCGGCATTCCAGAACGGGTCAACGGGGGGGGCCGTCGGGATCAGATCTGTTGGCATTGGGTAACAGCGTAGCATTCCGAGTCAATATGCTTGTAGGCCGACACAGAGCACGAGGATGCTTCTTTCCATCGATTACTAAAGTTCACACTGTCCCTTGAAAGTCTGGTCGTTGCGTTGCCGAAGAAATGTCTTCTGTCGGTCGTCGGCCTAAGTGTTGCTTCCTTAGCCGTGCCGGCCATTCAACGACGCTCAATGATTGTGTGCCTGCTCCGGCTGAGCATAATACCCAGAGCTGGTTCGCACGTCGAGTCCGGGCTTGTCGACCTTAACCTCGATCCCATGGTACTCGTTCGGACCATCCCCTACCGCACCCTCAAAGGAGAGCACGTAATAGGCATTCGCGTCATTCATGCAGGTTGCAATCTCGCCCACTAGATCATTGCTTGTATTGAGAACCAGTCCTCCGCTCTGGTAAGCAAGGACCTGTAATGCCAGGTTCCCGATCCGAACCTGCTTTGCCGCACTCACGCCTTTTACAAAATCCTTGTAGTAGGATTTCAAAACTCCGCCCCCGCTGCCCACTGGATTGACGTTGTAAAGAGTGATGCGGGCCCTTCGCAGTCCGTCCGAAAGCCCGACAATGGTGCGGAACAGCTCCTGCTGATTCTCGGAGGTCAGCTCCACGCGCGGAGTGGAGAGAAGGGTCCAACCCGGACTGATCCAGATCACAAGTTTTCGGCCAGGTCGTTTGGCTTCGTAGTCGACAAGTTGGCCGAGAGTGCGAAGAGATAGATTGAGCCGTTCCAAGGCGCCGTAAGTTCCTTGTGCTCGGGTAGGGCCGCGCAGACCATGATCGCTCTGGTCAAGTTGCGCAATTAGAGTCTTTCGATCTCGTGAAGGCGTGGTCTCGGTTGCTCCCGAAGCTGAAAAGGAGACGATCGATACGGGCCATGCAAGGTCACCGCTGTTTTGGCTAAGGAGCTTTGCTATTTGTTGCCGGGCGAGCGCTGTGTCTCGAAACGAGGTGTTGACCTCATCAATGACTAAGAGGATCTCTGCAGACGGGCCATCTGTCGAGGTGGCGCTCACCGCCTGAAAAGAAATGATCTTCTGCGGTTGTTTGTCGTCCAAGAGTGTAAAGTCCTGCTGTTGCAGACCAGGAATCGCGTGCCCGGACGGATCGGCTGCGACGACATCGAGCGTGATGAGCCGGTTTGCAGTGTCGGTTGTGACAGGCGTTACGGCTTCGGAATTCTTCGCAGGACTATTCTGTTGGGCGAATGCAGGAAAACAACAAAAGCAGAATAGATAGATCCAGCCCCGGTATCGTGTGGCCATGTCTGTTGCACCTCGCTTCCGTTTGCCGCGTAAACTCCCGTGCCGACTCACCAATAGATTGCCGACATCAGAAAGCAAGACATTAGCACATTGATCGCGACCGGCCGCGAGCTGCCAACCCTCACCGGTCACATGGATTCTGTTGGGGCAGTGGCGGTGACGCAGACGAGCAGCGCGCCCTCTCGGCGTCGGATGACAACACCGTGAAGCTGTTCGGAGCTGGAAACCGGAGAACTCCTGGTCTCCCTTCACCTGCGACAGCGCGGCGCATTGCTGTGCATATTTCGAGCCTCTGAAGGTCGGCGACGCCGGCGGCCACTTTTACTTTCTCCCCTCGAAGGACGGGAACCCAAGAGCTGACCGCACGGCGACCGTTCTCAGATTTGTAGCGCAACCGACCGCTGGGCGCTCCCTTTGCTCACATTGAGAATTCGACAGACCTGGGACCACGAAAGCCCTTCACGCCGCAACTCAGCCACGCGAACGGCGTCAATCTCTACGCGGGGCCTTCCGAACTTCTTGCCCTTGGCGCGAGCGTTGCGCAAGCCGGCCTTGACCCGCTCCTGGATGAGCGACCGCTCAAACTCTGCCATGGCACCGATAATCTGAAACATCAGGCGCCCGGATGGAGTGCTTAGATCGAGGTTGTCGCCGAAGCTAACAAAGGCTACTCCATAGGCGCAGAGGTCCGCGAGGGCGTTAACCCGATGTTTCCATGAGCGGCCGAAGCGATCACTTTTCCAAACGATCACAGCGTCGAACCTGCGCCGGTGAGCATCAAATAACCTATTTTCTTGGCCAGGATTCTCACGTGTCAGCAAAGTCAGGAGTAGAATCGCTGCACTTGCGGCGGGTCACCTCCGCGCTCGCAGTTCATGCCTGAACGTTCTCCAAGCCCGCAGATGAGCGCATGGATTGTCCTCGCCATGCTTGCCATGATCGCTGTCCCGGCGGGCATAGCACTACACGCCGTTCGTGCTCCGGCGGTCGTGGAAATGACCAGCACGAACCCCACGCCTTATGGCTATAGCTGGAGCTTGCTGTTGTTTGTTGTGCCCATTGTCGTGATCGGTTGGTGGTTCCTGCCCAGCGAGGGAGTTCGCATCTCGCAGCGTGCCTTTTGGCGGACGGTTTGGATTCTGGTGCCGGCCGGCTTTGGACTCGACTTCTTTTTTGCCAGTCATTTTTTCCGGTTTTCCAATACTCAGGCTACCGTAGGGATCGGCGCCCCGGCTCTGGGTGGCAGTGTTCCCATCGAGGAATACATCTTCTACTTCACAGGGTTCGTTGCGACCCTTCTGCTCTACGTGTGGCTGGATGAATACTGGCTTGCGGCTTATAAGATGCCCGACTATCAGGATGAAGCAAGGCAAATGCAACGCCTGCTGACATTTCATCCGTCTTCTCTGATCGCCGGATTGGTGCTGATCGTCGTTGCCATCCTATACAAAAAGCTGCGCTCCCCCTATCCCGGAGGTTTCCCCGGCTACTTCACGGTGCTTGTGATCGGTGGGGTGATTCCCTCGGCAAGTTTCTTCCCCGCCGCGCGCCGATTCATCAACTGGCGTGCTTTGAGCCTGACGATCTTCATGCTGCTGCTCATCAGCATGTTCTGGGAAGCAACCTTGGCGGTGCCCTACGGCTGGTGGGGTTATCAGCAAGGACAGATGATGGGCTTGTTTATCGGAGCGTGGGCAGGGCTGCCGATAGAAGCCGTCCTGGTGTGGATCGCTGTCACTTACGCGACCACGATCGTTTACGAAGTCGTGAAGATCTGGCAGGCGTCAGGCAAGGACGCCAAGCACGCGTTTCTGGGGAAACCGGCAACCGGCAGGAATCAATAGCGATCACTCCGCCGGACGCCGCTCTGGAAGGAAAGGAAATACAAGGTCAGGGACAGTTGGGCGGCTCCTCTTCTACGACGCGGCGCCGAGATCGGGATGGGGCTATGACCTGGTCGTGTTTATGTTGTTTTCAGCGGCGCGATGGAGCAAATGTGTCACATCGGTCGCGGAGGATTAGTATGCGACAGCGACATCTATACACCTGGGCCGTGATTTCCCTCGGTGCGTTGAGTCTCAGCGCAGCCTCGGAGCCTTCGGAAACTAATTTGATGTCTGTTGCCCGGGCGAATCTCTGCGTCACGGAAGGAGCGATTGAGGAATTGCCCGGGGAGCAGCTGTCTGTGAGTGTTTCCAAGATGCGCGCGTATGTGAACGCGTTTACACCACAACTCATCGAAGCGCGCTTTACCTACCTGGGCCCAACCGGAAACGAAGCACGCCTTGGGTCCGGCGAACTCCGCCGCCAATTCGGCCTCAAGCTGCGCGCCCAGAACGCTTGCAACCTGGTTTACGCGATGTGGCGCATCGAACCCGAATCGGAGCTTGTGGTCTCGGTCAAGAGCAACCCCGGCCAACAGACTAGCGCGCAGTGCGGCAATCGTGGATACCGGAACGTCAAGCCACGCCGCAGCGCGCCGGTTCCCGCCCTCCGTACCGGGGACGAGCATCTGCTTCGCGCAGAAATGAACGGAGCCGAGATGAAGGTCTTCGCCGACAACTCGCTGGTTTGGGAAGGTTCTGTAGGCCCCGAAGTCCTCGACTTTGATGGGCCGGTCGGGATACGTTCCGACAATGCTCGTTTAAAGATCGAACTCCAGACCGGCCAGCCTTTGAAAGCGCAATCTAGACAGGGGCCGGGTTGCCGGGCCGGTGTGGAAGGTTCCGAATAACGCGACCGAAACTTGACGCTCCGAGTCGCCCGCGATTCGACGGAATCGGTTAGCTCGTCATCCATCAGGAACATTGCCAACCCTTCCTTTAGAGCCTTTTCAATTTAAGTGTATACATAACCAGAAGAGGCAAAGTAGTTGGTGCACTCGCTAGGCGAGAAGCTGGCGAGTAATTGGCCGAACTCATCCCAGAGAACAGCGGTGGTGCGGATG
>JBAVSY010000142.1:0-70994 GCA_049695855.1 Candidatus Korobacteraceae bacterium
GGCCATAACTGCGATGACAACGTCGGCCTCACCGCCAGCGAAGGCTCGCCAATGCCCGTCTGCCAGCCCGGCCATAACTGCGATGACAACGTCCGCCTCACCGCCAGCGAAGGCTCGCCTATGCCCGTCTGCCAGCCCGGCCATAACTGCAATGACGACGTCCGCCTCACCGCCAGCGAAGGCTCGCCCATGCCCGTCTGCCAGCCCGGCCATAACTGCAATGACGATCTCCGCCTTACTGCCAGCGAAGGCTCGCCCATGCCCGTTTGCCAGCCCGGCCATAACTGCAATGACGATCTCCGCCTTACTGCCAGCGAAGGCTCGCCTATGCCCGTCTGCCAGCCTGGCCATAACTGCAATGACGACGTGCGCCTGACTGCCAGCGAAGGTTCGCCTATGCCCGTCTGCCAGCCTGGCCATAACTGCAATGACGATCTGCGGCTGCAGCTTATAGCTCTTTAGTTGGACATTCCGAATAGGGCATTGCTGCCATAGATGTCCCGGAAAGGAAGTAACCCCGGCACGGTTACCTGATTTGTTGAAAATCTAGCTTGTGTTGCATGGACTTCGCGGATATGCTTTCAGTGAGAAGTCATGCATCTGCGCCTCACAGACTACGTGCTTTGGATCGCGACGCCTCTGGTACAGATGGGGGTATTGATCGCGCTGGTGAGACGTGGCTTGCACCGCGACTACCCTTATTTCTTCAACTACACGATCCTTCAAGTCGTGAGCGTACCCATTCTGTACATCATCTACACCCGTTCTTACTCAGTCTTCTTCTACGCCTATTACGTCAATATCGCGCTCAGCGTCCTGATTTCGTTCGCCGTGCTGCAGGAAATATTCAAAGACGCATTCCGGCCTTACGAGGCCTTGCGAGATCTGAGCGTCATTCTCTTCCGCTGGTCCGCCTTGGTGGTTTTGCTGGTTGGGGTCATGTGGGCGATTACCAGCACTCAGAAATCTGAGAATGGTCCGGTGGTCGATGTCATCCTGTTGGCCGATCGCAGCGTCCGCCTGATGCAGTGCGGACTCGTATTCTTTCTACTGCTTTTTAGTGAGTATCTGGGCATCTCTCGCCGTAGTCCGCTATTTGGCATCTCGCTGGGATTCGGTTTCTTTGCGGCTGTCAATATGCTCGTTACTACGGGGATGACCCATCGAGGGATTTTGCATCAGTCCACCTTGCGTCACATAAACAGCGGTGCCTATCTGGTAGCTGTCGTGATCTGGCTAGGTTACACCTTGGCGGCGGCTCCCTCGGAGAGCAAGGCTGCGGAGGGCGTGGTGCGAACCAAAGACTGGAATTCTGCGCTGGAGGATGCCCGGGTGCAGCCCGGAGCAGACAGCCTGCTCGATACCATGGATCGCACGGTTGAGCGATTGCTTTATCCCCGCGAAGAATCGAAGATCAATATCTCAGCCGG
The DNA here is from genome assembly GCA_049695855.1 of Candidatus Korobacteraceae bacterium. Lineage (GTDB taxonomy): Bacteria > Acidobacteriota > Terriglobia > Terriglobales > Acidobacteriaceae > Bog-257. Next base: position 1,431 of record JBAVSY010000142.1, read on the forward strand.
GCGCGGTTAGTCCCTTCCTGAAGCCGGGTTCTTCCTAATATTTTGCGAGCATGATGCGTTCGGCTTCTATACCGGCGTTTTGATCTTCCGGGCTGGATTGAAAAATGGTAGTTGCCGTACGGTAGCTGCCACCTTGTACCGCACCGCCTCCACCGTCATCTCGATGTCAAGCTTAGTACCTGGCGTCGCGCTTTGTGAGCGCACGCTGGCTAACGCAATCAGTTGCTTTAGCAGCGGTGACCAGGTGGTCGACGTGGCTTTGCCCACCTGCCTGTGGCTTTCGTATACCGGCACGGCGACACGTGAAGCCGTAGCTGGAGTCTGCGGGGCTAGTCCCTTCCGCTCAAACAGGGCTTCCACCTCGTTCCAGTCGACCTCGAGTCCTACCAGCACGCGCTCCGGTCCGGTTTCCTTCTCTTTCAACAGCGCGTTCCGTCCGATGAAGTTTTCCTTGTCATAGTGAATCAACTTGCTCAGGCCCACTTCGGCAGGCGTGTACTTCTGCGATGGGATCAACGCCTTCTTGCTGCTGATGTAGTCCACGTCGGCGAGGATTAGCCCGGCTTCAATTCGGGCGACATCCAGCGCCAGCATCCCGGTGGGATGAATATCGAAGCCCCGCCCGGCATCCATGAGCGTGTCCCACACCTTCACCGCCTCCTGCCAGGGAATCCAGATCTCATATCCCAGGTCGCCGGTGTAACCGGTTCGCGAGATGTCGACTGGCACGCTGCCGATTCTGCCACTGGTCTTGCGAAAATATTTCAGATTCTCGATGTCGGCTTCGGCGACGCTCTTCAGAAGCTTGCCCGAAGTGGGTCCTTGCAGTGCCAGGGCCGCAACCTTCTCGGTGATGTCTTCAATCTGGACTTCATAACCGAAGGAATTTTGCCGGAACCAGCGCAGGTTGGGATCGGCCGCCGTCCAGCGGTAATGGTTCTCTTCCAGCCTGGTGATGGTGCCATCGTCAATGATTTTTCCGTATTCATCGCACCAGCAACAGTAGATGACCTGGTTGACGGCGACTTTGTTGATGTCACGTGCGACGATCCGATTCACCAAGCGCGTAGCGTCGCGGCCGGTGATGAGGTACTTGTACAGCGGGGTCACATCGATGAGAGCTGCGGCATTGCGGATGGCATTGTATTCGTGCTCATGGTGGGTCTCGTAGACGCTGACCGCATAGAACCCGGACCACTCACGGTAATTCAGGCTCTGACAAAGGCTTAAAGTTCGCTCGTGGACCGCTGTTCCGATGGGCACGCTGATTCCTCACTGGCTACGACGTGGGCGGATTATAACCACCTCAAGAAGGGCACGGCAATGTTTCGGCCGGTGTCTTGGCTCCAATTGCACAGTGGGACAAATCAGCTGTTAGCCGTTAGAATGTGGCCCACTGCTCAAACCGCTTCAGTCAACGCACAAATCAGTGCGAGAGGATAACTGCGGCGGACGATTCAGCGCAAGGGAAACATGACGGCAAAGAGCTCAGGGCAATACGACGCCATCGTCATCGGTGGTGGACATAATGGCTTGGTCAACGCTGCCTACCTGGCTCGATCGGGAAAGAAGGTCCTGGTTCTCGAACGCCGGCATCTTGTCGGTGGCGCTGCCGTCACAGAAGAAATCTTCCCCGGCTTCAAGTTCTCGGTGTGTTCTTACGTAGTCTCGCTGCTGCGGCCCGAGATCATCCGCGATCTGGATCTTCCGCGCCATGGCCTGGAAATTCTTCCCCTCGACGGAACTTTCACCCCAATGCCAAGCGGAGACTACCTGTGGCGCGTGAACGATCACGGGAAGACAATACGTGAGCTGCGGCGTCACTCTATCTTCGATGCCGAGGCCTACGAAGAGTTCGGCAAAGCGATGTTGCAGATGTGTCGCTTCGTGAAACCGATTCTCGCGATGGTGCCTCCCGATCCGACGACCCTGAACCCGAAGGACCTGCTCAAGCTGCTTTTCCTTGGCCGCCGATTCAAAGACCTCAGCGGCGAGGACAGGTACAACCAGGTGCAGCTGATGACCATGAGCGCCATCGACTTCCTGGATCAGTGGTTCGAAACGGATGTGTTGAAAGCGACGATGTCGGCCTCAGGAATCATCGGCACCTTCCTCGGGGTTCGCTCGCCCGGCACCGCATACGTACTGCTGCATCACTACATGGGCGAGATCGATGGCGCTTTTCGTGCCTGGGGCTTCGCGCGCGGCGGCACGGGCGCGATTTCCAACGCGATTGCCGATGCGGCGCGTGAACTCGGAGTCGAGATCAAGACGCAAGCGGCGATCGCGCAGATTCTGGTCCGCGAAGGAAAAGCGGTGGGAGTGGCAACCACCGCGGGCGACGAGTACTTCGCTCCGGTGATCTCGTCCAGCGTGGACCCGAATCTGACATTCCTGAAGATGATCGAGCCGCGGCATCTGAGCGACGACTTTCGCGACGAAGTGAAGCGCTACAAGTTTCGCGGCTCGTCGGGCAAGGTAAACCTGGCACTGGATGCTCTGCCGAATTTCACCTGTCTGCCAGGTCCGGGACATCACTTACGCGGAGCCATTTCCATCTCGCCGAGCGTTGATTACATGGAACGTGCCTACGATGATGCCAAGTACGGCGACTACTCGCGGCGCCCGTACATCGACATCGTGATTCCCAGCCTGACCGATCCGTCCCTGGCCCCTCCCGGCAAACACGTGATGTCGTGTTTCGTGCAGTACGCTCCCTACAAGCTGAAAGAGGGCAACTGGGATGAGAAGCGCGAAGCGTTCGGCGACAACGTCATCGACACTATCGCCGAATACGCTCCCAATCTGAAGAACATCATCGTCGGACGGCAGGTGGTAACGCCGCTGGATCTCGAGCGCGAGTGGGGACTGACCGAAGGCAACATCTTCCAGGGTGAGCTCTCGTTGGAACAACTATTCTTCCTTCGTCCGGTGCCAGGATGGGCGCAATATAAGACGCCAATCAAGAATCTTTGGATGTGCGGCTCGGCTACTCATCCGGGCGGCGGCATCATGGGTGCTCCTGGCAGACTGGCTGCGCTGGAGATCCTAAAACAAGGCAAGGGGAACAGCTAGTCTATGGCCGAAACTCGCGACGTTGTCATCGTCGGCGCTGGGCACAACGGGTTGATCACCGCGTTCTATCTGGCCAAGGCTGGCTTCAAACCTCTGGTCCTGGAACGCCAGCCAACGGTTGGCGGCTGCGCCATCACTGCAGAATTTCACCCTGGCTTTCGCTGCTCTCGACTGGCCCATGGATGCGGACCCATCCAGTCTGACATTGTGGCAGAGATGAATCTGGTGCGGCATGGATTCAAGAGTTACTCTCCGACCGTCCGCGTACTGTCTCTAGCTCCCGCCGGGAATCTGGCTCTCTACAGCGATATCACCAGAGCGCAGCAGGAGATTGCCAAACTATCGCCAAGGGACGCGGACAACTATGGAGAGTTTCAGTCGTCGCTCACCCGCATCGGAGAGGTCGCCAGTCTATTGATGGCTATGACGCCGCCTGATTTGGAAGATCCTGCTTCAGGCAACGTCTGGGAGCTGTTGAAGGCTGGACATAAAATTCGCGGGCTCGGCGAGAAAGATCTCTACCGGGTCCTCCGCTGGGGCCCGATGGCGGTAGCCGACCTGATGGCCGAGTGGTTCGACACCGAACTCTTGCGCGGAACAATTGCAGCCCAGGGAATTTTCGGTACTTTTCTCGGCCCGTGGTCCGCAGGTTCCAGCGCGGCCCTACTGCTGCGGATTGCACCGGACAGCAACCTCGCCGGGCCGGCATCCTACATTGCGGGAGGCACTGGCACACTTACCTCGGCTATGGCTGCGGCGGCAATCGAAGCTGGCGCTGAGATCCGAACCTTACAGGAAGTGAGCAGGATCAAAGTTAAGGACGGCGTCGTTGCTGGGATTGTTCTGGCTAATGGCGAGGAAATCGATAGCCGGGCGATCATCTCAAATGCCGATCCTAAACGCACTTTGCTGGGATTGATCGAGCCGCAGCACCTGCAACCCACCTTCTTACAAAAGCTGCAGCATTATCGGATGCAAGGCACGGTCGCCAAAGTCAACCTTGCGCTCAACGGGCTTCCGAAGTTCAAGGGTGTCGATGGCGATGCAGCCGCTCTGCTTTCGGGAAGAATTCAGATCTCGCCGGAAATCGATTATCTGGAGCGGGCTTTCGACGCGTCGAAGTACGGCGAGTTTTCGCCACATCCGTATATCGAGGCTACAATTCCCACATTGTGGGACAGTACGCTTGCCCCTCCAGGTAGGCACGTAATGTCGATCTACATGCAATACGCGCCCTACAAGCTTCGTAACGCCGATTGGGATTCGCGGCACGATGCTCTCGGGGACACGGTCATCCATACCCTGGCGGAGTACGCTCCCGACTTGCCGTCGTTAGTCGAGGCGAGGGAGGTCATCACCCCGAAGGATCTGGAACAGAACTATGGTCTAACCGGTGGCCACATCTTTCACGGTGAACTGGCGCTGGATCAGTTGTTCACCATGCGTCCCTTGCTGGATTGGGCGCAGTATCGCACTCCGATCAAGAACTTGTATTTGTGCGGCTCGGGCACGCATCCCGGAACCGGGCTAACCGGCGGATCGGGAGCCAACGCTGCCCGCGAAATTCTGAAAGACTTGCGTAAATCTCTTCGCGCCGTCAGCAGTCAATAGTCTTGAACCACACCTTACGCGGTCTGCTTCAGCTCCGGACGACGCCATGAGAGCGCCTCTACGGGTTGTCTCAAGATCTCGCGTACCTGCAGGGCCCGCGCCGCGTACGTGTGCTCCTGTATGGCCCGTCTGCGCATGGCGCCTCCGATTTCGCGGGCCAGCTTCGCATCGACCGTTCGCAGCAGATCCACGATTTCATTTGCATCCCGCGCCACCAGAATCTCTGACCCCGGCTCGAAGAAGGTCTCGACCCCTTCCCAGGGATCTGTGATCAGGCACGCCCCAGCACCCGCCGCCTCAAACATGGATGTTGGCGGTGAGAAACCCGTTCTCGCTAGCGGCTCGGGAGTGACATTAAGAACCATCCGCGCCGAACAGCTCAGCCGATTTTGATCGCACCCTCGAATGTCTCCTGACCAGCGAACGTTCTTCGGCAGCGGCTTGCTCTCCCAACCCTGGCCTGCCAAAACGAACGTGAATTCGAGGGCTTGTTCGGCTGCCTCCAGAAAAAATTCATCCGTCTGGCCCTCACTCTCAACCAGACGATCAGCCGCGAAGAGCAGGTCGCAGGTCAGCTCAGGATTAGATGGCACAGGATAATGTGTAGTCGAATCCAGCGCGTTGTAGATCGGATAACAGTTGCGTGCGTGCAGCTGTTCATAGCGCGCGATCAGCCGCGGTCCTCCTCCGTTGGTAAAGATGTAGTCATACTCCGGGATAAGTGGACGGCAGGGATGCAGGGCATTAGCGGCCAGGCTCGCCGAGGTGGCTGTCGGGTTCATGTCCCAAAAGGCCACCTGCGTGTTTGCCGACTTGCAATCCAGCACGCGCTGGTGGAGCAGTGCGTCATCAGTTCCAATACCGCTGTGCTTGATCACCAAATCGGCTTCACTGGCCCGCTTTAACAGGGAAGGCAGGTCGTAAGGCAAGTCATACGTAATTACCTCGGCATAATCGTAATCGCCTGCGTCGCGATGCTCCTGCCATGGGTAGGAATCAGGCTGGGCAAAGGTGATTTGAAATCCAAAGTCCGCCAGGTTCTTATAAATGCCGCGATAATAGTTTGCGGCCTGATTCCAATAGGACGACGTGAGGCTGGATCCGAAAACAAAGATTTTCATCAACTGAGGCCCTCGCAGATGTCAACCAGTTGCGCTGCGCGGTGCGCGCAAGTGTGCTCACGCAGGATGGTTTCTCTGCCGTTGGCGCCGATCTGGCGGCGCGCAGATTCGTCGCGGAGTAGGCGCCGGATTTTGGTTTTCATTTCGGCGCCGGAGTTGACACACAGGTAATCCTGGCCCGCGCGAAACAGCTGTTCGCTGTCCTGCCACGGGCTGCACAGAACAGCTGAACCGCACGCCAGGGCTTCGAACATCTGGACCGGTGGAAGGTGACCCGCATCCTGGCTGTTTGGACGTCCCGGCATATGCAAGGAAAGCGCGCTGCGCGCGTAAACGTCAGGCGTCATCAGGTTTGGCAGATAACCGCGAAATTCAATCCCCGCTTCCGACAACGACTGGCGCTCCTGCCCCGAGTAGCGCACGCCGTGGACTACAGTTCTACAGTTGCGCAACTCTGCAATCGGCCGCAACAGATATTCCACCCATTCGGAAGTCCGTTCAGCATCCCAACGGTTGTCGACCCATAACAAGTCGATATCCCGGAGGGCATCCCTGGGGTGAAAGTGCCTGATGTCAGCGGCCGGGTGAAATGTCCAGACCCGGGATACCCCAAAGGCATCGTGATAGACGCGCCTGATCGGCTCGGCGAAGGCCAACACGCCGTCGAAAAACTGCAAGTGAAAAAACAGTAACTCATTGGCGCAGCTAAGGGCGCGCTGATGGGTATCGTGAAACAGGCAACGGAACCCAACTTCCGTTTTGAGCGAGAGGACCGCATTGGCAACTTCAGGATGGTTTCTGTCGTGAATCACTACTACATCGGAGTCAGCTAGCTCCAGTTTTAACGCCTCCCGCAAATTCGAGTCGTTTTGGTAAAAGCGAACATCCAGTTCAGGGAACTCCCGGCGAAACTGCTCGATGGCCTGCGCGGCGACGTCTCCTTCTTCCTTCACCAGGTTGGTCAGCGACCAGGAACCAAGTTCCTCGTAGCATCTGACGTCATGTCCCAGCTTCTGAAGTTCGCTCACCAGCCCGCGCAGAAAATGCGCGTCCTCGTGACTCCAGTCGGAAATCCAGGAATGCGCAAAGAAGCAGAACCGGATCCTGCTGCTCATGCCACCAGCGTCCTTTTTTTCGACAGACTCTCTGTTGAGGGTCACTGATCGCGGCGCTTCCTGTCTTGCAGGAAACCGCCTCGTGCCTGCCAGCTGACGTTGGTTTAGAGGCCACGGCTCGCCGTCACGTTGCCCTCATGTTCTTGTTGCGCAAACACTTGTCAGGCGACGTGGAACCTGCGGCCGCCGTTTGTCGTAGTCCTGTCCAGAAGCGGACGCCGCGGTCCGGTGGCGGACAGGCTGGCCGAATCGCTGACCCTAAGTTGCTGACAAATCAACCGGCATCATGGCCAGCGCGTTGCAATTGTTCTATCTGGACGAACCTGCATCACGTCCAAAGTTTCGAAGCTGACAGGAACGGAATGCTGCAAGATCTTCGTTACGCGTTGCGTCAACTCCGCAAGTCTCCCGCCTTCACTACGGTCGCCGTTCTTACGCTGGCATTAGGAATCGGCGCCAACACCGCCATCTTCACGCTGCTTGACCAGGCACTCCTGCGCCGCCTGCCGGTAAGCCACCCCGAACAGTTGGTACGGCTGCGGTACGTGGGCTCGAATACCGGCACCATGTCAGCCTTCGGCGGCGACGATAAAGATTACTTCTCCTACCCCATGTACCGTGACCTGCGCGACCAGAATCATGTCTTCTCCGGCATGTTGGCGAATGACGAACTGCAGTCGGTCGGAGTGCAGTGGAATGGCCACTCGGAACTGGTGCAGGGCGAAATGGTGAGCGGCAACTACTTCGACGTGCTGGGCGTTCGTCCCGCGATAGGCAGGCTGTTGCTCTCGGCGGACGATACCGCGCAAAACGGCAATCCAGTCGTGGTGCTGAGTTTTAATTACTGGAAAACAGCATTTGGTTCCGATCCCCGGGTGATCAATCAGGTCCTCCACATCAACGGACATCCCTTCACCATCGTGGGCGTTGTCGACCCCAACTTTCACAGCGTGATTGCCGGCTTCATGCCGAAAGTGTTTGTCCCCATGATGACCAAGCCGATCGTGATGCCCGGCTTCAATGATCTGGAGGACCGCCGCTCGATGTGGGCGAATATCGTCGCTCGCCTGAAGCCGGGGGTAAGCCGCCAACAGGCCGAAGCCGCGATGACTCCGCTTTGGCGATCGATACGGGCCGGCGAACTGCCGCAGATCAAGCATGCTAGCGACCTGTTCCGTAAACATTTCGTCGCCGAGTCGAAGCTGCAATTGCTGGATGAAAGCCGCGGGTTCTCGCCCCTGCGCAGCCAGATCGAAGCGCCTTTGCTGGTGGTGATGGGGATGGTCGGCCTGGTGCTGCTGATGGCCTGCGTCAACGTTTCCAGTCTGCTGCTGGTGCGCGCCGCCTCGCGGGTGAAAGAGATGTCGGTGCGCTACGCGATGGGTGCCTCGAGCTGGCAAATCATCCGGCAACTCTTAATGGAAGGGCTGTTGCTCGGACTGTTGGGCAGTGCTCTCGGTCTTCTGTTCGCGCCCGCAGTCTCAGCTTTCCTGGCGCAGAGAATTGCCGGGGACACGGCGACCGAACTGCCACTTTCTCCGCATCCCGACCTTCGCATTCTGCTATTCAATTTCGGGCTGGCGTTTGTGGTGAGCGTTCTGTTCAGTATGGCGCCTGCGCTGCGATTCATTCATCCTGATCTGGTCAATTCGCTGAAGCAGCAGACCACCACCGGATCAGGCAAGCATCTGCGCTTCCGCCGACTATCGGTCGGCGTGCAGATGGGGTTGAGTTTGCTGCTACTGATCGGCGCTGGATTATTTGTGCAGACGCTGCACAACCTGCGCTCGCTCAACGTAGGGTTCACGACCGATCACCTGGTGACCTTCGGCATCGACCCCACTCTGGCGGGCTACGATCCTAAGCAATCCATGCCTCTGCAAAAACATCTGCTCGAAGTTTTGGCAGCGCTTCCGGGTGTGCGTTCGGTTGGCGGCACCGACAATCCGGAACTGGCCGACAATGGTGAGCGCAGCGACTTCTCCATCGCGGGATACACGTTAAAGTCGGATGAAGACATCCACGTCGAGGTGTCAGGGATCACGGCGCAGTATTTCTCCGCGCTCAATATACCTTTGTTGGCAGGACGCGTCTTCACCGATCAGGATCTCGTCGGTAAACCGAAAGTGGCGATTGTGAATGCCAGCTTCGCGAACCGTTATTTCGGCAGTCCCAAAAATGCGATTGGGCGCATGATCGGTCCGGGTCCGCCTCCGTCCAGTCCGACCGACATCGAAATCGTCGGTGTGGTGGGCGATGCCCGCCATCGCGACATGCGGACCGAAGCCAAGGCGACCGTCTACTCCCCATATTTCAATGGGAAAGACGAATTCGGCTTCATGCAGTTCTACGTGCGCACCTGGCAGACTCCGGAGGCAGCTGAACTCGACCTGCGACGAACGGTGCAGCAGGTCGACTCCAAACTCGTGATCGATACCATGCGCACCATGGATGAGCAGATTGCCGACAACATCTCCAACGACCGGCTGGTAGCGATGCTGGCAGTGAGCTTCGGCATCGTGGCGACCCTTCTGGCCGCGATCGGACTGTACGGCGTGCTGGCTTTTGTCACCGAACAGCGCACCCGCGAAATCGGAATCCGCATGGCTCTAGGTGCTCGCCGGGGATCGGTCGTGCGCCTGGTGCTCTCCGACGTCTTATGGCTGACCGGAATCAGCGTCGTGGTGACGTTGCCGATTGCGATTCTGCTGTCGCGCCTGGTACGCAGCCAGCTGTACAACGTCAGTCCTGCCGATCCGCTGGTTCTGTTCGCGGGAGTCTTGCTGATCGCGCTGGTCGTGGCGCTGGCCGCACTGGTCCCGGCGCGACGGGCGGCCTCGGTCAATCCCATGCAAGCGTTGCGAACGGAGTAAGCAGAGGGCGATGCACTGGATCACGCAGGATCTTCGTTACGGACTGCGGCAGCTGCGCAAGTCGCCCGGATTTGCGGTGGTTGCGGTGCTCACGCTGGCGCTGGGCATCGGCGCCAACACGGCTGTGTTCAGCGTAGTCGACACGGTTTTGCTCAGGCCGCTGCCCTATCACGACCCGGACCGGCTGATGCTGATTTCGGAAACGGAATCGGTTGCCCCCAACGACGAACTCGGGGTGGCGGCCCAGGAGTATCTCGACTATCGCGATCAGAACCGCTCGTTCTCCGGCGTAGCGGCGTTCGAGAGCGATGGTTTTAACCTGACTGGTGAAGGCGAGCCCTTACGGATTCACGCGGCGCGCCTGTCGGCTTCGGCCTTCCCCACCCTGGGTGTCTCGCCCCTGATGGGGCGCGCGTTCAGTGGCGAAGAAGATCGCGCGGGCTCTGACAATGTGGTAGAGCTCTCCTACTCGCTGTGGCAGCACCAATATCATGGCGATCCCAATATCCTGGGACGGACCATCAAGCTGGATGAGACGCCGTACACCGTGATCGGCATCATGCCGCCGTCGTTTCACTTTCCCTTTGACGGGAAGCCGTTTTCCGAGATGGCCGATCTGTGGCTGCCCATCGGGTTCTCGCCCGAGGTTCTAGCTCCCCAGAATCGCGTAATGGAATTCGGCGTTGGATTCATCGGCCGGCTGAAGCCGGGCGTGACCCGTGAGCAGGCCCAGCAGGATGTGCAGCACATCGCAGCCGTCTTCCAGCAAACTCATCCTGACAGCTATCCCGCAACCGCCCGAGTGACGCCCCGCGTTTATGCTTTCGCCGCCCACACCGTGGAGAAGGCGCGTTCGCTGCTGTGGCTACTTTCCGCGGCGGTGGTCTGTGTACTGCTGATCGCTTGCGCCAATGTGGCCAATCTGTTGCTGGCCCGGGCGAACGCTCGCGGCCGCGAGATGGCGATTCGCAGCGCCGTGGGAGCGCGCCGCACCACCCTGCTGCGGCAATGTCTGGTGGAGAGTTCTCTGCTATCTCTGCTTGGTGGGTGTGCGGGGATCGCGCTGGCTCTGGTCTCAGTTGCTGGGTTGCGCAACTTTGGACCGGGCAGCGTTCCCCGCCTCCATGAAATAACCATTCATCCGCTCGCCTTGCTGTTCACCCTCGGGCTGTCGGTGGTGACCACCATCCTGTTCGGATTCATGCCAGCCTGGCGCCTGTCGCACGTCTCGCCGCAATCGTTCCTTAAGGATTCGGCACAAACCGGCAGCTCCCGCAGCAGCCTGCATCTGCAAAATGCCGTGGCCGTCGGCGAGATCGCTCTGGCGCTGGTGTTGCTCATCGGTGGCAGTCTGCTGATTCGCAGCTTCCAACGAGTACTCAACACGCCGCTGGGCTTCGATCCTAAAGATACGTTCGTCGTGCGCACCATCTTCGACACCCAGCGCTATCCCGATCCGGTGAAGCGCATGGCCGTGCAGAAAGAGTTGCTATCGCGGCTCTCGCGCCTGCCTGGTGTGACCACGGTTGCCGCGGCCAGCCATCTTCCATTGAGCGATGAGCGCGGTATCGGCTTCCATCTGGAACATGCCGCGCCCGAGGACTTCCATTTCGCACAGAATTCGCTGATCACCCCGGGATACTTTCGCGCCATGGGAATCGGCCTGCGTGAAGGCCGCGATTTCAGCGAACACGACAACCCGCAGTCGCCCATGGTCGCCATTATCAGCCATGCCATGGCGCGCGAATACTTCCCCGGCCAGGACCCAGTCGGCCAGCGCTTCACTTGGGGCGATCGCGGCCTGTTCACCATCATTGGCGTGGCGGAAGACGTTCACATCTCGGCGCTCGATGCCGATCCGCCGGCCATGATCTACCAGTCGATGTTCCAGATGCAGACCTGGACTGCCGGACACACCGCGTTCCTGCTGCGCACCGACCGTGCCGGACAGGATCTGTTCAACGAAGTGCAGCAGCAGGTGTGGTCGATCGACAAAGATCTTCCCTTGTACAACAGCACCACACTCGCGACACTGGTCTCCGATTCGCTGGCCGAGCGGCGCTTCACCATGCTCCTGCTGGCAGCGTTTTCCGGTGTGGCGCTATTGATGGCGGCCATCGGATTGTTCGGTGTGATTTCCTACCTGGTTTCGCAGCACCAGCGCGACATGGCGCTGCGCATGGCTCTGGGCGCCGATCGCGGCGATATTCATCGCATGGTACTGACGCGGGGACTCGTGCTTGGCCTGTCGGGCTGTGCGATTGGCTTTGTGCTTTCGCTTGTGGGAACGCGCCTGCTGACCACCAGTTTGTATCGCGTGAGCCGCTTCGATCCGCTGACCTTGCTGCTGGTTCCTGTGTTGTTGCTGGGCGTCGTGCTGCTCGCGGTGTATGTGCCCGCCCGCCGCGCAGCGGCCGTCGATCCCATGCAGGCCTTGAGAGCGGAGTAGAGGCAGCATTTGGCATTTGGCACTTAGCACTTGGCAGTTAGGGAAACTCTGATCAAGTGAAAGCGAGGTCCCGCAGCGGCTAAAGCCGGATGCTTTTCGGGTACTTAACGGACGGCCTGAAGGCCGCCCCTTTCAAAACAAGACTTAATCAGGGTTTCCTTAGCGGTTAGCAATTGAGAATTGCCGTCGGTATTGCTTTTGTGGCCGCCTAGTAGATCCAACAATTCGCATTCATCCGTGGGACTTGGCTAAAGGCCAAATGCTAAATGCCAAGTGCTAAATGCCAAGTGCTAATTACTAATTACTAGTCACTAGTTACTAGAAGCCATCTCATAAATCATTTGGGTTGTATCAGGGCACGACTTTAAGTCGTGCCGAACACGGTGCAGAAAAAGCTCGGGGCTTTAGCCCCTGCAAGACCTGCTCTCAGGGGTTGAAGCCCAGGTTATATTTGACTTCTTATGGCACGGCTGAAGCCGTGCCCTGATACGAAACGATTTATGAGATAGGTTCTAGTTGCTAGTTACTAGCAAACAGCCACTCCGAGGTTTTCTATGCACACCATTCTGCAGGAATTTCGCTACGCTTTGCGCCAGCTGCGTAAGTCACCGGGCTTCGCCCTGGTTTCCGTGCTGACACTGGCTCTGGGCATCGGCGCGAACATCGCTGTGTTCTCGGTCACCAATGCCGTTCTGCTGAATCCCAGTGGCATTCCTCATGCCGATGGACTGGTTGCGCTCCGGGCTCGCTACAACGCCATGCCTGACCTGAGCAACATCAGCATGTCGGCCCCGGACTTTGGCGACGCGATCGCCGGCAAGGACATCTTCTCGTCGGGCGCGGTCATGCAGGCCGGCAGCTTCGACTATGCCCGCGAAAACAGCAATCCTGAATTGCTGAACGGTGCCAGCGTTTCTTCCGGCTGGTTCGATACCTTCGATGTCCATCCTTACCTGGGGCGGGTATTCCGGCCGGAAGAAGACCAGCCCGGCGCCGGCAATGAGGTTGTGCTGTCGTATCGCGCCTGGCAGAATCGCTTCGGTTCCGATCCCAACATCGTCAGCCGCACGCTGCTGCTCGACAATCAGTCGTATCGCGTGGTGGGCGTGATGGGACCTGCGTTCAACTGGCCGAACCAGGCTGAGCTGTGGGTACCAATCGCGCTTCCGCTGAATCGCTATCACGACGCAGATTACCGCTACAACGAAAACTTGTTTGCAGTAGCGCGCCTGCGTCCGGGTGCAACGCTTGAGCAGGCGAATGCTTATCTCAACCGGAAAGCGGCGGAGAACATCGCCTCCGAGGGCAGCAAGAGCTTCGGCCGCGCCAGCGGGTGGGGCATGTTCTCGATGCCGCTGACGGAGTTCATCGGTGGCAGCCTGCGCAAGCCGCTTACCATGCTGCTGATCGCCGTCGGGATGGTGTTGCTGATTGCCTGCGCCAACATCGCGGGCTTGCAGATCGCGCGCGCATCAGCGCGACAGCGTGAGCTCGCGGTGCGCGTGGCCCTGGGGGCGCCGCGGGTCCGTTTACTACGCCAGGCACTGGTTGAAAGCATCGTGCTGACCATCGCTGGAGTCGCGCTGGGATTTGTGGTGGCCATGTCAACCGCTCCCCTGTTGCTCCACTATCTCCCTAACTTGCTGGGGACTCAGATTCAACTCTCCTTCCGCGGTCCGGTATTATTTTTTGTCACCGGGGTTGCGGTATTCTGCTCGCTGCTTTGCGGACTGGTTCCGGCATGGCAGCGCACTCAGCCGGGCTGGTTCAACGCTCTGCAGGAGGGCGGTCGCTCCGGTACCGGCAGCCTGGTACATCAACGCGCTCGCTCGTCACTGGTCGTGGCGCAGATTGCTCTCTCCCTGCTGTTGCTGGCTGGCGCGGGCTTGCTGCTGAGCAGCCTTAAGGCCCTGGAGCAGGTTAAAACCGGATTCCAGCCCAGCGGCTTGCTCTCGGCGCGCTTCTCGCTGCCGCGGTCGGTGTATGGTCCGCTCCCGCCGTCAGTCAACCCATCCGCTACCCAGGATGAAGCCGCCAAACAAGCGGCGGCTGCGCAAGCTGCCAGCGACGCGAAGGTCGCCGCGTTTTACGGCGCGCTGCAAGATAACTTGCACCGTATCCCCGGGATAAACGGCGCCGCGTTCGCCGACTCCCTACCGTTCGACAATCAGGGCGGCTCGTCCAGCTTTCACATTAAGGGTCAAATGGTGCCACCCAACAACCCTGGACCGCACGGCAACGTTCGCGTCGTCTCTCCGGAATATTTCCCCACTCTAAGACAGCCGCTGATTATTGGAAGAGATTTCGCCCCACAGGACCACCAGGGCACAGAGCTGGTGGCCATCGTGGATACTGTGTTGGCGCGTCAGTATTGGCCTGGCAAGAACCCGGTAGGCGAGCATATTGGTTTCGATACGAAGGGACCGTGGTACACCATCGTGGGCATGGTGGCACACGCACGCGCGGCATCTCTGGAGTCGGATACCAATGAGGGCACCTATTACTTTGCAACTGCACAGGTACCGCAGTTGTCCACGGCAATCGTGGTGCGCAGTTCGCGCTCAGCTGAAGACCTGAAGGGCGACATCGCCGCTGCGGTTCGTTCGGTGAATTCCGGCATTCCCATCTATGACGTTAAGAGTATGGAACAGCGCGTGGACGAGTCGCTGGTTGGCCGGCGCTTCGTTGTAATGTTGCTAACCACGTTTGCCGGACTTGCTCTGTTGCTGGCGGCATTGGGCCTGTACGGCGTGATCAGCTACTCGGTTCGGTTGCGGACGCGCGAGCTGGGGGTGCGGATGGCCCTGGGCGCACAGCGCAGCGAGGTACTTCAGTTAGTGCTGTTGCAGGGCATGCGGCTGGCGACGATCGGCATCGTCTGCGGCGTGCTAGCTGCGATCGCGCTCGGCCGCGTCTTCACCAGCTTGCTCTTCCGGGTAGGAATGTTGCACGCGATTCCCTGGATGGTTGCTATCGGCGTACTGATTGCGGTGGTATTGCTGGCGACCTATTTGCCCGCCCGCCGCGCGGCCTCGATCGAACCCATGCAGGCGCTACGCACGGAATAGCAAGAATTCACTGCCAGGCTGATTGGAGAACTTGGTGACAGCTCGCAACGAACTCTGGTTTCTGAGGGACAGGCCCGCGTTCATGGTAAATAAATCATCAACAGCCTGAGCCAGGGCCGAGCTGGCGCTTGCCGAGGCCTTGAACTGCCACGCATCCCCGGTCATGCGGTCTTAACAACCTCCTACCTCCCGGACGCCCCATCATTTAACCTCGAACAAATCGGAGGAAGTCTTATAAGCTTAAAGTCTCCTGGAGAATTCACACTCAATGCTGACCATCACACAAAGCATCTTTGTGCCCATCCTCGCGGTGGCCGTTTCTCTCCTGTTCATGGCGGGACTGAACTGGATCTGGCCGTGGGAAAAGCGTCGTGAACACAATGATCAGATTGGCTGGCAACTCAGCATTTTGGGCACGACTTACGCGGTCATCCTGGGCTTCATGCTTTACGCGGTATGGACGAATTTTGGCGCAGCGGAATCGAATGTCGATCTTGAGGCTAATGCCCTGGTGAACGTATTTCGTCTGGCCGACGGGCTGCCCGATCAACAACGTACGCAACTGCGGTTGCTGGCCCGGCGCTATGCCGAAATAGTGATCGATCAAGACTGGCCCCAAATGGCGCAGAAACAAATACCGGAACAAAGTATGGCAATCAATGGGGACATGTGGAAAACGCTAATGTCCGTAAAAACGGCATCACCGACCGAGATCATCGCCGAAGACCATGCGCTTTCGGAACTGAGCGCCCTCACCGAGCATCGCCGTACCCGACTCCTGCAAAGTAAGTCCGTGTTGCCTGCCGTGCTGTGGTACGTACTCCTCATTGGAGGAGCGATAACGGTGGCTTCCTCCTGCCTGTTCGGCTCGGCAAATACCTTGCTCCACGCGCTTCAGGTACTTGCCTTTTCCTTACTCATCTCGCTCGGGCTGGTTGCTATTGCCGATATCCACCGCCCTTTCCAGGGCGCGATCCATGTCAGTGACTATCCTTTTAGACGGGCGCAGCAGAACATGCAAGGGCCGTAGTTACTGATGTTGTGACCATTGCCAAAATCATTCCTTCGCACCGTTTTCGACGGGTCAGCGGCCGCGTGCGCAAGGGTCGACCTCACCGACTATGCCAGCATGTACTGAGGATCCTGACCGTAAGCAAAGCGGCGCTTTCACTTCTGATGAAGTCTCCAACACTTTCTTGATTTGATCGGTGCCATGTGGTAGCGTGGCAGCCCTCTAACGTGTACAGGGAGGTCAGGATGGTCACCAAGATCGTTGCGGCACTGAATTCATCAGAGCACTTGCAGATTCATGCTTGAGTTGACGGAAGTCACGGTTTTCCCCGAAGCTACAGCTACTGCACCCGACATGAACGAATTTCTTAACTAACAGTGCCCAACGCTGCGGATCTCCTCTATGTATTGGACCAAGATTATTGTGGCCGTGCTTTGTCTGGAAAGTTTGCTGGCCGCCCAAAGCCTTCCGGCGGGAACAGCTCTGCCCGTCATGCTGAGCTCGACTCTTAACTCCAAAGATGACAAGCCCGGGAAGAAGATCGAGGGAAAACTTATGCAGGAGGTTCTGTTGCCCTCCGGCGTGAAGATCAAGTCAGGATCTCATGTCACCGGACATGTGGTTTTAGCTGGAAGGGCCGGCCCGGCTTCGAGCATTACCTTGACGTTCGACGTTCTCCAGGACCAGGGACGCGCGATTCCCTTGAACGTCAGCCTGCGCGCCCTGGCTGGCGCGGCGAACGTTTTCCAGGCGAAGACTCCCATTGATGCGATCTCGAGTTTCGAATCTTCCTATGGATGGACCACCAAGCAGGTGGGCGGCGACGTAGTGTTTCGCGGTCGAGGGTACATTGCCTCGCCTCAAGGGAAGGTCGGGCGATGGAACGGCACGGGAGCCTGGGGAAAGTTGACGCCAGCCGGCGATTGCCTGGCTGCGGACAGCAACGATCAAGAGCAGGCTCTGTGGGTATTTTCAACTACGGCGTGCGGAATCTACGGATTTGAGGACCTGAAACCGGCTCACACCGGAACCACTGCGCCTGTCGGACAGATTACGTTGGAATCGCCCAAGCCGATCGACATTCGCGGTGGAAGCGGTTGGCTGCTGCTGGTCAATTCCGCCGGGGCCAATCCGACAATCACGAAATAGGTCGCTGAGGTCGCGCAGCTAGACCAGGACATTTGTCACAACGCTTAGAATGGGTTGTTGCGCGATTCACGAATCCGCATACAACAGCAGAATGCCTCCGCTGCTCTAAACTATTTCGCGGCCCGCAGCGGTGCCGGCCTTGAGGTGAACCATGCAAAGCTGGAAAAGAGTAATCATCTTTGGATCGATCGGGGCGGGTGCGGTGCTCGTGCTCACCGGTCGCCGACCGGCAGGAATGGCAGTCGCCGCCGCCGGTCTGGCCGTATTGGCTTCCGAGTATCCCGAGAAGTTCGAGGCGGTTTGGGAAAATGCTCCCGACTACCTGCAAAAGGGAATGCAGATTTTCTCGACCTTGCAGAAGCTTGGGGAGGGCTTTGCCGAGGAAGCCGAGCGACGCAGTGTCAAAGCCTGGCGTGACGTTCGCTCGGAGTATGGCTCGTAGGCAAAACTGACTCTGCTGCGAAACCGCCAGGGCGCATCCCGGGGGTGGCAGAGTTCCCTACTCGATTCCCAATTGTTTGCGGGCCTCGGGGCTGAGACGCTCCGGCGTCCACTGTGGGTACCAAACAATAGTAACGGTCGCATTCCCTACGCCCGGCATGCGCAGCAGTCGCTGCTTCACCTGATCGCTGATCGATCCCTGCGACGGGCACCCTTGCGCAGTGAGCGTCATTTCAACCTCAATATCCTCGCCGCCCAAGTTCGCCACTTCGGTAGGCCTCACCCGAACTTCGTAGATCAAACCAAGATCGACGATGTTCACCGGAATTTCAGGGTCGTAACATTCTTTTAGTGCCGAGATGACTTCTTCCTGGGTAACAGCCATTCGATCCTCGCAGCTCCTAGTCTAAAGGAAGATGGTAAAGACGTCGCGGGCGCAATTCCAGCACCTCTCTCAGCTGGCGATCTTCACCAACTCATCGCGTTCCTCTTCGACCGGCGGCGAATCCTCATGTCCTTTATCGCGCCCTGTAACCCCTTTCACGCGCTGCCAGGCTTCGCCGATCGCTGCTGAAGCCCAGAAGAGATGTCCGGCCGTCAGCGGTCCAACCACTTTGTTATGACCGATTGCTGCCAGCCCCATGGATGCGACGCAGCCGCAGCGTGAACAATCCGGATCGCCGCCAAACTGGCAGGGTTCAACTCTGGTCTTCAGGTCAGCCGAAATTGTCCGCGTGGTGCGCGCGAAGATGCACTCCGCCGGCGACTTGGGTGGGGTCAGAAACTCGTGTACCGTGTCTTCCGACAGGTCGAGCTTGGGAAAAATCTGGCGCAGCTCGAGCAGTTCGGTCACGACTTGCCGCCGCTGCTCGTTCGACAGGCACTCGATGGGATTGGCGCCCCGCTGCGGGGTAAAGATGCTCATCCAGACTTTCTCCGTCGCTGGATTGGCTGACCAAAACTCCAGAAATTCCCGCAAATATCCTGGCCGCTCCATGGCGCTGGTGATGGTGCAATGAATGGCGACATGCTGTCCTCGGATATTGCGCAGGATGCGCTCATAGGTGGCAGGCTTGCGGCGCTCATCGTGTTCCGGTTGCAGGCCATCGACTGAAACACTCACCCGCAAGTTTGGGATCGAAGCCCAGGACTGCGAAAGAGGCCGGAAAGCGCTGGTCACGACTTGAACATGGATTCCGCGATCGGAAAGTTGAGGCAATAACGTTTCCAGTTCACGATAGCGAACCAGAGGATCGCCGCCCACGAGGGAAAGATGCAAAGGTTTATGCTCGTCCACCAGCGCCAGCACCCGCCGTACCAGTTCGTCGCCCTTGAAGTCGGACAGGCTGCGTAGATTGGTCTCGCCAACATGTCCGTCCTCGTAGGCATAACAGCCGGGACATCGCAAAGGGCACTCGCGAGTGATTTCGATCGATAGGATGGGTACCCGACCGCCAAGGATCCGGCCCCAGGTCTGAAGAATCGGTTTGATCTGCAAGAAACTTGCTCCTAGACTGAGTGGTTTGATGTGCCAGAAACAAAACGGTTGCTACGATGCTGGCATACTTGTTGACCCACATACTGTCCCTGCTAGAACGTAAACCCGGAACCAAGTGGACGGTTGCATTTCACTTACAACTGTACCTGATACGGTTCTGGCTTTGTGAACTTAGGGTACCTTGCCGACGGGCGATGATGTTGATTACATCCTGATGACGTTTCTTCCATTGAAAGACCGGGGTCCGTAGCGCCTCCGGCTAACCTGCTATCCAGACCAGGCCGGGTACAATAGAAGCGGTGGCGACCGTGGTTCCAACGGAATACAGGTTTGATCTTTCGGGTGGAATGCTTTGTCTGGACTTCGCCAACACCATCAGTCGGCGCGAAGATCCCGAGCAACGCAAAGAACACCTGGCGGGCTATAGTGATGTGATCGCCTTCGCCCGGCAGTCAACGCTGCTGTCGCCCAAGCAGGCTGGCGAACTTTCCTCTTACGCCGAACACCACGCCAACCAGGCACAGCGGATTTTCCATCGCGCGATCGAGTTGCGCGAAGTGCTCTACCGGGCTTTCGCCGCGATCGCGCAGAAACAAAACGCGGCGACCGCCGATCTGCAAAAAATCAACGACGCCGCCCTCCAAGCTTTGCAGCATCGCTGTCTGGCCCGCGCCAATGGCGGTTATCGGTGGGAGTGGCAGTGGGATGCGAAAAATCCGCTGGAGGGAATTCTGTGGCCGATAGCGCAATCGGCGGCCGAGTTGCTGACGTCCGACAAACTTCGCACTCTGCGCTTTTGTGAGGCTCCGGATTGCGAGTGGCTCTTTCTGGATAACAGCCGCAATCGCAGCCGCCGCTGGTGCGACATGACCAGTTGCGGCAATCGCCAGAAAGCGCGCCGGCATTACCAACGTCTGCACGCCTGATCGGAAAAGTCGATGGCGCCAGGAAAAAGCAACCCTCGGGATCGAGCCCGTCAGGGCGAAAAAGTCTAGCCCAGCACGGAGCCGGAGGCGGAGTGCTGGGTAAAGCAGAAAACAGATCTAAGTCCCGCAGGGACGGCAGAACTCCCCATTTGGCGGCTTCGAGCTGAGGCCGAGGTTTGTTCGCGATTCGGGTTACGCGGAATCGCGTCACGGCTCTTCTTACCGCCCGGCGATGACGCCCTTTTCCACCGGCTGCACCAGCTGTTCGGGATTGGCAAAGTTGGCTTGCGCAATCCGAATCTGCTCCTTGAAGTCGTCCACCATATTTTCATGCAGGCGCACTTCGGTGGGCTTCTTGGCGATGCTCATCTTATCGATCTTGTCCTGCAGCCGAAGCAGTCCGTAAAAGAGATTCTCCGGCCGCGGCGGACAGCCGACAACGTAGACGTCGACAGGCACGATGCGATCCACGCCCTGCAGCACGGCGTAGGTATTAAACGGGCCTCCCACCGACGAGCACGCGCCCATGGAAATGCACCACTTGGGATCGGGCATCTGGTCGTAAATGCGCTTCACCACCGGCGCCATCTTCAGGGTCACGGTGCCGGCGACGATCATCAGATCGCTCTGCCGCGGGCTGGGGCGAAATACCTCCGAGCCAAAGCGCGCGATGTCGAAGCGCGAGGTGGAGGCGGCAATCATTTCGATCGCGCAGCAGGCCAGGCCAAACGTCATGGGCCAAATCGCGGACTTGCGCGCCCAGTTAAAAACGTAATCGACCGTGGTGACCAGAAAGTTCTTCTCGAACTTGTTCTCAATCCAACCCATGCAATACCTTCTCTCGATGCCTGCAAATCTATCCGCCGTTATGATCCGGCCGAGCACTTCACCGCAATAAAACTGTCATGCCGACCAAGGGCTTAAGCCCCAATCCAAACTGTCATCCTGAGCGGAGGTGCGCCGCTTTTGCGCGCCGGAGTCGAAGGACCCCTATCCTGGAGTGCTGCTACTCAGAATTTCCAGTTTCATCTTCGCCGATGCTTGTACCGGCAGGCTGTGACGAGCATCACACTCACCCTTAAGTGTGAGTCTAGGCCTTAAACAGAGGCAGGTTCAAGGGGGATTGAGAAGAGCCCTCGCCGGTGCGGGGACAGACTGCAGCTTTCAGCAGCATCAACCGGCAGCAAAGACCCTGGTGCGTGGCGGACTCCTTCAGGCCACCCGCTCCCACTCGGTGACAAACGCATCCCCAACCGTCCACTCGGCCGGACTGGCTCCGTCAAATGGCAGTTCGAGGAATTGCACGTCCACCTTAGGCGACATCTTCGCTTCGATTCCCATCAGCCACGCCAATCTGTTCTTGACGTGCGGATGTAAGGACCTCACGAGTAGGGGCGCAACTTCTTCGGTGAACGCCCGCTGATTCACGGAGCTCAGATTGTGGCAATGAACCTCGACCCGGCATTCGCCGCGCTGTCGAGGCTGTGCTTGATGCAGGAACTGGATGGTGATCTGATCGCGATCCCAGTAGCGCCGGCGGCGGGACGTGCGGAGCGTTAACTCGATCAGCTTCTGCGCAACCTGGCGTTTCTGCGCAATCGAGATTTCCGGTAAGTACAGTCGTAGGTATGGCATCAGGGTGGCCTCCTACTTCAACAGAAGTAAGATGCATTCCGCGTGCCAAGCGTTAACCTGCAGCAACAAAATGACTTATGTCGTCCTCACAGAATGGCGACTAAGTAGAATCTTCCCATAACCCGCAAATCGTGCGGACCCCTCTAGGAGGTGGCCCGTGAAACTGCGGGTTTTCGCCACCCAAATGTGGTTTAGCAGTTATGCCGCATGTGATTTCACTTCGACCCTATCTGGCGCGCAACGCCAAACCCAAGTCGCGGCGAGCGTGAAGCGGCGCAGTTTCACTACTGCTCGGCGTAATATCCTTCCCGCGTCTGCACAATCAGGTCTTTGTTATTCGTGGTCAGAGTAATTTTGTGATAGCCCGTTTCGGCGACTGCCTTATCCGGCGTGTAGCCCAGGCTGTACTGATTGCGTAGCTCGTCTTCGATCTGGGTATAGATCTCATTGATCGGCTGCTTCTTGGAAACCTCGAAGAATCGTCCGCCGGTTTCTTTCGAGATGCGCTGTAGAACCTTCTTGCCGTCGGCCGGCTCGACCTGCTGCGGGTATCCTCCGCCGCCGCCCGGATATCCCATGCCGCCGTGACGGCCCATGCCTCCTCCCATGCCGCCCATGTGACCGAAATTGTGCCCATAGGCGTCAGGATCGGAATACAGAATGGAATACACCATGGTGTTGGCGCGTTGCGCGGTCTCAATCGCCCGGGCGAGGCTGACTTTGCTGCCGGTGTCCACTCCGTCGGTCAGCAGAACCAGCGCCTTGCGGCCCTCCTGCTTGCGCATCAGTTCATCCGAGGCCAGAAACACTGCGTCATACAATGTGGTACCTCCGCCCATGCGATGGTGTCCGCCGCCTCCCCCTCCGCCACCACCCCCGGGAGAACCGCTGCCCGCCGGGTCGAATTGCGGCATATCGAGTTTTTCCAGCGCCGCTTCCAGCTTCTGGTGCGATGAGGTCAGGTCCTGCAGCAGTTCGATGTCCCAGTCAAAGTGAATGACGAAGGCCTTGTCCTTTTCTGGACGCATCAGGTCGTTCAGAAAGCCGTAGCTGGCGCTGCGCTCCTGCTCCAGCACGCGCCGCTGGCTCATGCTGGTGTCGACCAGCAGGCCCAGGGTGAGCGGCAGATCGGTTTCTTTGGCAAAGTAATGGATGTTTTGCGGATGGCCGTCCTGCTCCAGCTTGAAGTCATCTTTGGTCAGGTTATTGACGATCTGGCCGTGCTTGTCGCGAACCGTGGCCAGTACATTGACCACCTTCACGTTCGAAGAAAATGTCGCCGCCGGGGTTGAGCTTTGGGTCGGGGTTGAGGCCTGGCTCTGCTGGCCGGAAGACGTTTCCTGGCTGGGCGATGCCTGCTGGCTGGGAAGAGCAGCGCTAGCCAGCAACAAGAAAATCGCCGGCGCCAGCCAGCGTTGCCATAATGCGAGACGCGAACGAACGGCCACTGGACTCCTTTGTGGGAGAGATCATGCGGATGAATTGCCGGCGAACCTGTGGTAGCGGTTCCACCCTCACAAACCCTATCGAACCACAGAAGTTGCCGCTTGGCGAGGGCGGAGAAATTTTGGAACTTGCGACAATCAAATCACGAAAAGATTCGACAAGTTTTGCAGACTCCCTGCCGATTCAACCAATCTCGCGACTTTCCCTCGCGTAATCGAAACAGAAAACCCCGACTCCTCCGTGCTCTCCGTGTCTCCGTGGTGAATGCGTTTTCGCGGTGTCTCCGTGCCAGATTTTCGCCGCTGTTTAGGCCGCAAATAACATTCCCTTGTGCTACTCTCAAGTGTTACTCTGGTCGCAAGCGACAAGCCATCCGGCAGTCTCCTCGGAATCCAAACCTGCGAATCTGCTGGACTTGGGCATTAGCTCCTCCCCCAATCCCTCGCAAAATCAGCGATAGGATGGGGCGGCCTGCGCCATTTGTGTCATAAACTGTAGGCACCGCTCTATTACTTAGAAAGAACTAGCACGGAATGTCATCTAACGGCTTTCATAGCAGTTCCTCGCGATTCAGCAACATGCGTTCGCTGTTCAGCATGTTTTCCAGCGATCTGGCGATCGATCTGGGAACGGCGAACACTCTGGTTTATGCCCGCGGCAAGGGCATCGTGGTCAACGAACCTTCCATCGTCGCCATCAACAAAAACACCGGTGAAGTTGAAGCTGTGGGCAAAGAGGCCAAAGAGATGCTGGGCCGGACTCCCGGCAACATCGTCGCCATCAAGCCCATGAAAGACGGCGTCATCGCCGACTTCAAAGTCACAGAAAAGATGCTGAACTACTTCATCCAGAAGGCCCACAACCGCAAGATGCTGGTGCATCCCCGCATCGTGATCGGCGTGCCTTCGGAAATCACGCAAGTAGAAAAGCGCGCGGTCATGGACTCCGCTTATCGCGCCAAGGCCAGTGAAGTGCATCTGGTCGAACAAGCCATGGTGGCCGCGATCGGCGCGGGCCTGCCCATCACTGAGCCCAGCGGCAACATGGTGGTCGACATCGGCGGCGGAACGACTGACATCGCCGTCATCTCGCTCAGCGGCATCGTCTATTCGCGCTCCGTCCGCATGGCCGGCAACCAGATGGACGAGTCGATCATGAATTACCTGAAGCGCAAATACAACCTGCTGATCGGCGAGCGCACGGCCGAACAGATCAAGATCGAAATCGGCTCCGCCTATCCGCTGGAGCGGCCGCTGACCATGGAGATCAAGGGGCGCAACCTGATCGAGGGCGTGCCCAAGACCATCACCATCGATGACAGCGAGATTCGCGAGTCGCTCAGCGAGTGCGTCTCGACCATCATGAACGCGATTCGTGTGGCCCTGGAGCGTACGCCTCCGGAGTTGTCGGCCGACATCAGCGACCGCGGCATTGTGCTCACCGGCGGCGGCGCGCTGGTGAAGAATCTGGACAAGCGCATCCGCGAAGAAACCGGCTTGCCAGTCTCGATTGCCGACGACCCATTGTGCAGCGTGGTTCTGGGCACCGGAAAAATGTTGAGCGACTTCAAGCTGCTGCGCAAAATATCGATTGATTAGCGTGGTTGACTTCGGTTGCGGATGTTTCGATTCCTGTGAACGCTGAATGGATAGGTCATTTTGAATTGTCATCACGAGCGGAAGCGAGGGATCTGCTTTCCTCCGCACCGCGAAACGCTAGAGGAGCACCCGTGACGCGTGACTGGCACTTCTGGGTCTACATCCTGTCCAGCAAGTCGCGACGTATTTACACTGGCGTCACCAACAACCTTGGCCGCCGAGTGCGAGAGCATAAGGCAGGCTTGATTGAAAGTTTCACGCAACGATACAGAATCAATCGACTGGTCTACCACGAAGGGTTTCGCTATATCGATAACGCGATTGAGCGGGAGAAGCAGATCAAAAGTATGGATCGGGCCGGGCGCGTGGCATTGATCGAAAGCACGAATCCGACCTGGGATGACTTATCCGAGGAGTGGGGCAAACCGATCGCGAAGCTAAGGGTTTCGGCGAGTGAAGGGAAAGCAGATCCCTCGCTGCGCTCGTGACGACAATTCATGGTGGGTTGCAAAGTATGGAGCGAAAGAGCGGCGCGGTCGAACTCAAGTGGAATTGTCATCACCAGCGCAGCGCACGAGTACATTTTTGAATTGTCATCACGAGCGAAGCGTACGAGCGCACTATCGAATTGTCATCACGAGCGTAGCGAGGGATCTGCTCTCCTCCGCACCGCGTTGTATGCCGCCTTCGTGTTGAAGGCATAGGGTGCAAGAGCGGCGCTTTAAGCGCCGCGTTGGGTACCGACCGATAAGCGGGCTTTAGCCTCAGCGCGTCACCGTCGGCAATAGTATGGACACATTCCTCGGCCGCTATAAGAACCTGATTGTGCTGGCGGCCATCCTGTTCGCCCAAATTGTCGCGCTTGCCGTGCAGGTGCGCCGTCCGGCGCAAGAGGGCGAAACCCGGCTCATTCGTTTGTGGGCCATCTCCGCCGTCACTCCCATCGAAAAAGCTGTGGTGCACAGTCAGGAGTGGGTGCAGAATCTTTGGACCACCTACGCGTATCTGCGTGGCGTGCGCCGGGAGAATCGCGAACTACGCGCCGAAATCGGTCGCATGAAGATCGACGACGCGCGTTTCGCCGAAGACGCCCGCATGGCTCGGCGCGTTCAAGCGCTACTGGCCTTCAAAGAACAATACGTCGACAGCACGATCGCAGCGCAAGTCATCGGCACCAGCGGCAGCGAACAGTCGCGCGTCCTCTACCTCGACAAAGGCTCAAACGATGGCATCAAGACCGACATGGCGGTCATCACCCCGACCGGTATCGTGGGCAAGATCGTGCAGGTCTTTCCCGACTCGTCGCAGGTGCTGCCCATCAACGATCAATTCAGCGGAGTCGGCGCGGCGCTCAAAGATTCGCGCCTGCAAGGCATTCTGAAAGGCGCAGCCAATGGCGCGACCACGCTGCAATACATCATGAGCGATGAGAAGGTCGTTCCCGGCGAAGAGGTCATCACCAGCGGCGGCGATCGCATCTTTCCCAAAGGATTGCCCGTGGGCAGAGTGGTTTCGGTTGAGCCGGGTAAGGATCTCTTCCTGAACATTCGCGTCGTTCCGTCGTCGCGGCTCGATCAACTGGAAGAAGTTTTGGTGGTCACCAAGATCACCGAGAAGATGCCAGACACGAAAGACCTTGGACCGCTGCGCGCCTCCGACATTCTGGCCGAGCGTTTGCCCACCGTTCCCACCAAAACCGAAGTGGATGCCGCCGGCAACGCCAAGCCTGGGGCCGTGACACCCAGCTCGCCCGCCGGATCGACTGCTGCGCCCGGCGCTCATCCAGTCACGGGAACCGCAACCGGTAAGCCACTCACCGGCGCAAACGCGACTGCAAACAAGCCAGCTGCCGGCGCCGCAACAGCGAACAAAGTTCCGGGAACCACCCCCGCGAAGAAGCCGGCGGTGATCACGACTACTCCGCGCGCAACCACTCCGGGCACAATGCCGGGAGCCGCCGCAAACGTGAAGCCGAAGCCGGCGACGCCCTCTACTAATCCCGCCGGCACAATCACCAAGCCCGCGAACGGCAACGCTCCGGCGACAACGGCGCCGCGCACCCAATCCGGATCTTCCGACGACGACGATTTACCGGTCGCGCCGAAACAGCCCAAGACGGAGCCCGCTCCGAGCAACAATTCCGACCAGCCCGCCACTCCTCCGGCCGGAGCGCCACCGCAGCCATGAGCAGCCGGGTGATGCCATTTCGCGGAAGCCTGACCTCGCGAGAGCAGGTTTCGGTTTACGAGTTCAGTTGGCTCACGATCATCCTCGTTCCGCTGGTCGCGGTGCTGATCCAGATCTTCATTCCGGTGCGGGTCCGCTTCCTGCCAATCATCGATCTGCCGTTCCTGGTGACAATTTTCTTCGCCACCGCCCGGCGCAACCCCATCAGCGGATGTATTACCGGCTGCCTGATCGGCTTGACGCAGGACCTGTTCGCCGGTCCCAGCCATCCGCTGGGCATGTACGGCATCGCCCTCACGGTGATTGGGTATTTAGCCTCGTCGCTGGGTTTGAAGATCGATGTGGAGAATCCCGGCTCGCGCTTTCTGATTACCTACGTTTTCTTCGCGATTCACCAGGGGGTGTACTACGGTGTGGCACATGGTCTCCTGCGCCAGACGCTGCAATGGAGCTGGAGCCATATAGCGATCTCGGCCCTCGCCAATGCCGTGATTGGCATCTTCGTCTTCAAGTTTCTGGACAGATTTAAACAGCGGTAAATGCTTTCCATCTCCGAACCCTCGGCACGGCAGGTCCCCGCGCTTCGGGCGCGACATAAGAAAGCCCACAGCTTCAGCAGCGGGAACGCAGCAGCAAAATATCCAGTCCTCAAGGGACGGCACCAATTCCAAACCTTATTGCTATCTCGTTCGACAACCCCACGCCCCTTTTTCCCCTGCTCTGCGCCCCCGAACCGGGCTACAATAGTGCAGAGTTTTCGATCTGTCACTTGTCACGAAATTCAGTGCATTTCGGCAATGCGCGGGGTCGCCCGGCGGAGCCGACGCCGGATCGCTCTGTCAGTTTCATAACCTTGCAACCGTAGTGCCGCGAAAGATGTAGTGGA
The DNA here is from genome assembly GCA_049695855.1 of Candidatus Korobacteraceae bacterium. GTDB lineage: Bacteria > Acidobacteriota > Terriglobia > Terriglobales > Acidobacteriaceae > Bog-257. The sequence continues at coordinate 29,521 of JBAVSY010000142.1, forward strand.
TGTTAGGTCGCGACGAAAAGGTCTCTCAGCTCCGGCTCACCGCAGTGCAATACATCCTGCTGGGAATTTTCCTGGTTCTGGCCTTCGGACTGTGGCGCCTGCAAGTTGCCCGTAGCGATTACTACAATAACCTCGCGGAACAGAACCGCATCAAGCAGGTTCCGATTCTTGCGCCTCGCGGCAAGATTCTCGATCGCGAAGGCCGCATCATCGTCGATAATTATCCCTCCTTTTCCGTGCTCTTGATGCGCGATCAGAAACGCGATTTGCAAGCCGATGCCGACAAGATCGCGGTCGGCCTGCACATGCCCCCCGATGAGTTGCGTGCGCGCTTGAAACGCATGGCTGCCCTGCCCGGTTATCAGCCGCTGTTCCTCAAAGACGACATTACGCCCGATGAACTGGCCTTCATCGAATCCCACAAAGCCGAGCTGCCCGAACTTGACACCATTACGGTTCACCGCCGCTTGTATCCCAAGAACGGCTTCATGGCGCACGTCATCGGTTATGTCGGCCAGGTGAGCGAAGACATGCTTACCCAGCCGCAATGGGAGCTCTACAACCCCGGCGACATCGTCGGCATGTCGGGGGTCGAGCAGTACTACAACGATATTCTGATGGGCAAGAACGGCTCGCGCCAGGTGCTGGTCAACAGCCGCGGCAAGGAAGTAGGCACGCTCAACGACGTGCAAGCCGTGCCCGGCAAGCAGCTCAAGCTCACCATCGATCTCGACTTGCAGATCGCCGCCGAAGAAGCTATGGAAGGCAAGAACGGCGCGATCATTGCCATGGATCCGCGCAACGGCGAAATCCTTGCGCTAGTGAGCCGGCCGGCATTCGATCCCAACGAATTTGCGGTGCGCATCACCCGTGACGAGTGGAACGCATTGGTCACCGATCCCAACAAGCCGCTGCTCGACAAGGCAATTCAGGCGCAGCTGGCGCCGGGCTCGACCTTCAAGATCCTGATGTCGGTAGCCGGACTGCAAGAGGGCATCGCGCAAAAGCTGATCGTCAACTGCGGCGGCGGCGGAACGTTTTACGGACGCTTCTTTAAGTGCGATCAGAAGCATGGCCGGGTCGATATCTCGAAAGGTATTTACGCCTCGTGCGACACCTATTACTACACGCTGGGCGAGAAACTGGGCATCGGCCGCATCGCCAAATACGCTACCGAGTTTGGCTTCGGGCAGAAGACCGGCGTCGATCTGCCACAGGAAGTCTCGGGCGTAATGCCGTCCGAAGAATGGAAGATCAAGAACTTCAAGCAGAAGTGGTATGCGGGCGAGACCATCTCCGTCAGCATCGGCCAGGGAGCGGTAGCAGTAACGCCGATTCAACTGGCGCGCGCCATCGGCGCTATTGCCAGCGACGGCGTGATGGTGCGGCCGCACGTGGCATTTCCGGATGAGCTTCCGCCTGGCTTTAAGAATGCGTCCAGCTATAACGACAAAGTTCATATCCCGATCGATCAGGACAATTGGGTGCTCATCACCAACGCCATGGCCGATGTCACGCGCATTGGAACGGCGGCAGCCGCCCATATCGACGGCATCGATTTCGCCGGCAAGACGGGCACGGCGCAGACCATCTCGTCCGAGGCCCGTAGCAAGATGGGAGCCAGCAGCAAATCGAAGTTCAACGACAACTCCTGGTTCGTCGGAATGACGCCCCGGCGAAATCCGGAAATCGTAGTCGCGGTGCTCACCCAGGGCGGCGGCTGGGGCTGGCGCTCGGGATTACTGGCGGCGCAAGTGATCAAGGCGTACGTAGCCAAGCAGCGCTTGCGTCAGACACAGCTCGCCAAAGCCGCGACGGCCACCGGAACCAAGCAACCGGAGGTCGCTGCTGTCTGGCACGAGGGCGATCCCAAGAATCCTGACAAGATGCAGGCTGGCCATTTCGCGGTCGCCGCCGACGGTACCATGAAACCGGTGAGCAGCGCTCCCGGGGTTGCAGCGGCCGACAAGCCGACTCCGGCTGCCGACCTCGAAGCTACAGAATCGCGCCCTAAAGTGACCCATCCCGAAGGCGATGCTCCAGATCCAGCGGAGACGAAGCCCTCCGAGGCGCAGCCCGACGCCGAGCCCGCGCAACCAACTCCCGCCAAGAAAAAGCTGCCAGCCTCCAGCCCGCCCGGAACTCCGCCGGCGGTAGCTCTCCCGGAGAAGCGACCGTGAGCCGTTACGTCTCCTTCCGCGATTTCGATTGGGTCCTGCTGGTGTTGGTGCTCCTGATTTGCGCCCTGGGCGTGCTGGAAATCTATAGTGCGACCCTGAGCACGAAGTTTGCCGGTGTACACCTCAAGCAGGTGTATTGGATACTGGGCGGCGTCGCGCTGATGTTCATCGTCAGCGTTCTCAACTACCAAGTCCTCATTGAACGCGTGCCGCTGCTGTACCTGCTCTCCATCGCATCGCTGCTGGCGGTGGAAGTATTTGGCAAGAAGTACCTGGGCGCGCGCCGCTGGGTGCAGTTTGGCTCCTTCCACTTCCAGCCCTCCGAATGGGTCAAGCTGGTGCTGATTCTCGCCATGGCGAAATATTTCGCCGACACCAAGTCCGAATGCACGGCACAAGACATCATCAAAGCCGGAGCCCTGGTGGGCGTCCCCATGCTGATGGTGCTGGCTCAGCCTGATCTGGGGACGGCTCTCACCTACCTGCCAATTGCCATTATGGGGCTGTTCCTGGGCGGGATGAAAGCCAAGCACGCGCTGATCATATTGGCGATAGGAGCTTTACTGGCGCCGGTGGCCTGGCACGTCCTGAAGCCGTATCAGCGCGACCGGCTGACCAGTTTCATCGAGCCCGAAGCCGATTCCCAGGGCCACGGATATCAGGTCATTCAATCGCTGGTGGCAGTCGGTTCGGGCGGCATCTTCGGCAAAGGAACGGCGCACGGCAGCCAGACCCAGGGACAATTTCTGCCCGTGCCGCACACTGACTTCATCTTCGCCGCCTTCGCCGAGGAACATGGATTCATCGGCGCGATGGGCATACTCCTGCTATACTTTATCGTACTGATGCGTCTGATTCAGAATGCTCAGACGGCTCCCGACCGGGCAGGTGCCTTCGTGGTCATGGGCGTGGTTGCGGTTCTGGCATTCCACCTCCTGGTCAACGTGGGAATGGTGGTGGGTCTCATGCCGGTTACGGGTATCCCCTTACCGCTAATGAGTTATGGGGGATCGTCAGTACTGTTCATGTTCCTGGCTTTGGGGATTGTGATGAACATCCGCATGCGCCGGTTCGTGAACTGAACATTGAATACCACAGAGACTTGTCGTTACCTGCGCCATCGGGCGCTATGCATTGACAGCCGGCCGCATCCGCCGGGGAGCTCTTGCCAATCAGCATTTTGAGCTTCCACAGGATGACAACAAGATTACGACAACCCTCACGTACGAGGGTACACACCGGCCGCAAGCAGAAAAGGCCGGATAGGATTGCAAAGCACGAGGTTGGAGGCAGGAAACGGCCCCTCAGCAGACGCTGGGTGTGACGCCACAAACCTTTGACCGGGTGCTCGATACGGTGCTGAAGATTCCACAAGCTGTTGTCGTACGAATCAGATCGGGTCCGCGCCCGGACGAGAGTCCCGGTGCGTCCTCGCCTAGCCACCCATCCCGTACTCCTGTCCCACTTTCCGTCGCCTGCGTCCGGTTCAACCGGAGCATCCATGAACAAAGAACTTTACGTGTCCTCTACGCCCCACGAAACCAAGGTGGCCTTGACCGAGGACGATCAGCTCGCCGAAGTTTTCTTCGAGCGGGACAATGAATACACTCTAGCCGGATCCATCTACAAAGGCCGGGTCACGCGCGTGCTTCCCGGCATGCAATCCGCCTTCGTTGACATCGGTTTAGAGCGCGACGCGTTTCTCTACGTCTCCGACTTCCTTGAGTTGTCGGGTGACGACGAAGAAGAGGAAGAATTCGGCGCGATTCCCGCTCCCCGCGGCGCCATCGACGTAAGCAAACCGCAGCCTGCGGAAGAAGCCCATACGGCATCGACTCAAGCTACATTTGTTGGACCTGATACCGAAGAGGAATTCGAAAGCTTCGTCGAGGACTTTTCCACTCCAGCCGATGAGCAGTCCGTAGCCGGAGGAGACAGTGAACCTGCCCCCGGGGACGACCGCGAATCGAAAGAAGGTGCCCGCCGTTGGCGCGGACGCCGTCGTCGTGGTGGCCGCCGTGGCCGCCCCGACGAACGGGATGCCCGTCCGGAATCAACTCCCGAAGCTGCTGCCCCGGCAGAGGAACCTCCGGCGCCACCAGCCCCGCGCGTAGAGCCGCGTCACGACTCACGTCCACGTTCCGACTACGGCCCGCCTGCGGGATACACGCCGATCATTCTTCCCGGAGAATCGATTTCGAAGTATCGCAACTTGTCCCAACCCGCGGCCGAGACGCCGGTGTCAAGTGCGGCCGAAGAATCCGCCGTTCCAGCCTCGGTGGGTGACTTCCCGCCTCCCGAGCCGGAGACGGCCGTTCAGCAGGAGATTGAGGAAGAAGCCGCTCATCTCGATCAGCGGTTGGCTGTCTCCGAGTCTGAGCAAGCCGAACCGGAGCAGGTTGAAGCGGCGCCGATTGTCAGCGAGGAATCACAACCTCGTTCAAGGCGCGGCCTCTGGCGCTCACGGCGCAAGCCAGCCGCTAACATTGAGGAGCCCCTTGCCGTAGTTGCGCCCGAGGAATCCGCAGTCAGCCACGAAGGACCTGAGCATTTCGAAGCGGCGCGCCACCTGGAAACGACCGCTCCCCAGATCTCCGAGACCACCACGAGCGAAGTGGTTGCCGTCGCGCCTGAGAGTCACGGACTCCATATGGCCGTAGGCGAAGTCCAACCGCAAGCGCAAACTGAGTCCCACGATGTGGTACCGGCGGTCGCCGGCGAAGAACAAGTTGCAGCTGAGCCGCACGTTGACGCTGCCGCCTCGCGCGAGGATTCCAACACCGAGCGCCTGGCCGCTCCTTCTGTGGCGCCCAAAGGCCGTACCCTGGAGCATGAGGTTTTGGAGGATGAAGAGGCGGAATTCCAGCCGGTTCCCGACGACCTCAGCGCGATGAGCGAGGTTGCTGGCGATGAGGAGTTAGTGCTCGAAGAGGAAACCCTCGACTCCGACAACGGTTACTCCGGGCGCTGGATTCCGAAGATTGAGGATGTTGACGAGGACGAGGTAGTCGCCGCCGAAATGCGCGGCGAAAACATTCTCGCCCCGGGTGAAGACGAGGATGAGGAAGGCGAGGAAGAGAACGGCGAAGAAGAAGAGATGGAGACCAACGGTCGCGCCGAAGTCCGCGCTACGTCCTCCACTGTGGGATATCAGCAGCGCCAGGCCGAGCGTCCGGGTTATGGCCGTCGTGACTTTCGCGATCGTGGCCGCCGCGGTGGCTCCCGGCGTAACATGCGCGCCCGTCCCAACAGCAACCGTAACCAGCCGCTGATCACCGATTTGCTCAAGGAAGGGCAGGAGGTGCTGATCCAGATTGCCAAGGAGCCCATCGGCAAGAAGGGCGCGCGCATCACCAGCCACATCGCGCTGCCCGGCCGCTTTCTGGTCTACATGCCGACGGTCAACCACGTCGGCGTCTCGCGCAAGATCGCTTCCGACGAAGAGCGTCAACGCCTGAAGCGTATCGTCACCAGCGAGCGCGAGAACGGTGTCGGCGGCTTCATCGTTCGCACCGCTGCAGCCAACATCAAGGAAGAAGATCTTCGTGCCGATATTCGTTTCCTGAAACATTTATGGGCCGAGATCAAGAACCGCGCCGAAAACAGCAAGTCACCCGCTCTCATCTACCACGATTTGAACCTGGTGGAGCGGGTGCTGCGCGATCAGGTCAACGCCGACTTCTCCCAGATCTGGGTCGACACCGAAGACGAGTACGAGCGAGTGGTGCGCTTCGCCAACCGCTTCCAGCCATCGCTGGTCCGCCGCATCAAGCTCTACACCAAGGACACGCCGCTGTTCGAACAGTTCGGCATCCAGGACGAAATCAACCGCTCCCTGAAATCGAAAGTCTGGCTGAAGAGTGGCGGCCACATCGTCATCAATCAGACCGAAGCTCTGGTGGCCATCGACGTCAATACCGGCAAATATGTCGGCAAGACGCAGCGCCTGGAAGACACCATCGTGAAGACCAACGTGGATGCCATCAAGGAAATCGTGCGCCAGATTCGGCTGCGCGATCTGGGCGGCATCATCGTTATCGACTTCATCGACATGGACGAGCGCAAGAACCGCCAGAAGGTCATGATGGCCCTGGAAGAGGCTCTGCGCAACGATCGTGCTCCTTCGAAGGTCCTCCAGTTTAACGACTTTGGATTGGTGGCCATCACCCGCAAACGAGTCAAGCAATCGCTGGAGCGCACGCTGGGCGAGCCTTGCCCCTATTGCGTGGGCGCGGGCTTCGTCAAATCCGTGACTACCGTCTGCAACGAGCTCTACATCGAGATGCGCAAAATGGCCAAGATCCATGACCACGACGACATCACCCTGCGCGTGAATCCCGAGGTAGCCAAGGCCTTGAAGGCCAACAACGGCAAACTGATCGGTGAGATGGAAGAACTGACAGGCAAGAGCGTGCTGGTGAAGAGCGATCCCGCCCTGCACCAGGAGAACTTCGACATTCACTAGTGAATGGTGGATAGATAAAGCTTTGTGCCCCAGGTTCGCCCCTCTTTTGGGCTAACCTGGGGTGCGATGCATTCGGACGAGTGAAAGAGTTGCACTTTCTTCTCCGTCCAGCGATAGTTAGGTATGAAGGTCTTGACGCGCTTCGTAACGTCCGCTGCTGAGCCGAGGCAATTTCCTCCCGCGAGCGCGCCTGAGATCGCCTTTCTGGGTCGCTCCAACGTCGGCAAATCAAGCCTGATCAACTCGCTCGTCGGTAGCAAGATCGCCAAGACCAGCAACACCCCGGGCCGCACCCAGACCATCAACTTTTTCCAGGTACGCCGTCCCGGCAAGCCTCAACCCGATTTTGTCTTTGCCGACTTGCCTGGCTACGGCTATGCGCGCGTGCCCAAAGAAATCACCGCACAGTGGGCACAGTTCATTAACCCCTATTTGGAGAAGCGGGAATCTCTGGTGTTGTGCCTGGCGTTGGTGGATGTCACCATTCCTCCGCAAGAGCTTGACCTACAGCTGCTGCAGTGGCTGCGCCACATTGAGCGTAACTTCGTTTTAGTGGCGACCAAGGCCGACCGGATTTCCGGCAATCAGCTGCGCACTTCACTGCAAAAGCTGGGAGAACAATTGCAGGTTGCCGCCAACCAGATGGTTGCGTTTTCGGCTAAGACCCGTCTGGGATACGAGGAGCTGTGGGCAGCCATCAAGTCCGCAGCCGGAGTTGAAGATCCAGGCGCTCAGAACGTCGCGCAGACGGGATAGGAGTTCCGCACGCAGTAGCCGGTTTTCAGCGCTCACCCGTACACTAATTTAAGCCAATTCATGCCTTCACTCTAAGGACGATTGCGCATTCGTGCCCCTACCCGAGAGCGATTCAACGGCAGACCTTCACCCAGCGAACTATCCCCTAACCCCTATCCCCTGCCTTCACGGCCAGATCTCCAGCGCGGTCTTACTCAGAATCTGTTCTTTCGTACTCCCACTGAGTGGGAGTGCGCGGAATTCCGCCAGGTTCTTCTCGATCTCGGGCACTCCCGGCCCTGGCCAGTCCGTGCCGAATAACGTTTTGTGCGCGATTTCTTCCAGCCGGGGAAAATATTTCAGCAGCGTTTTGGGAGGAATGCCGCTGATGTCGAGAAAAACGTTGCGGTGCCGCCGCACCAGAAAGAACGCGGTGTCCATCCATAAGGGACGTCCCCCGTGCGCCAGCAGAATCTTCATGCGGGGAAAATCGACAGCTACGTCGTCCACATAAATGGGGTCGCCAAACTTGTTGCGCGCTCCGGGAAAAATCGATGTGCCGGTGTGCACCATGATCGGAATGCCGTTGGCTTCGGCGGCCCGATAGATGATCTCCAACTCCTTAACGCCATTCACGTAATCGTTGGGATAGAGTAACTGGTGCGGCGGATGAATCTTGATCAGCTTGATTCCCAAGCGAACGATCTGCTCCATGTCCGCCAAGACGTTTGTGGTGTGCCGCGGATGCACGCTGCCACAAGGGATCAGCCGCTTCGGGTCGGCCTGCACATAATTAGCGATGAACTCGTTCACGGCCGGCGTAAATCCGATGACCTCCGGCGCCACGTAGTTGATCAGTACCGCACGATCAATCCCAATCGTGTCGAGATGCTTGAGGAACGCCTTTGGCGAGCGGCAATACTCGGCCACCAGGTCGAAGTCTTTGCGCGACTTCTTCATCAGCGCCAGCGCCTCCGGCTTAAACAACTCCAGTGGCTGGATGTGAATATGGCAGTCAGTGACGATCATAGTTGGTGGTTCGCGGTTAGTGGATAGGGATCAGCGCTAATTCATGTTGTCATACCGAGCGCAGCCGAGGGATCTGCGGTTCGTTGGCTGCACTAAGATCCCCGCCGAGCGGTGCCCCACTTCAATTCGCCGCCGCCATCACGGCTCGTTTCGCGAACACTCTTACCATCTCCCGCCGATACTCCGGGGTAAGCGCTGACGTGGTTAGGGGCTTCGCCGTTCGCGCCGCCAACTCGCCAATTCGCTCCCCAAGCTCTTCGCTGGGCACAGCTCCCACAAGGTGGGCATCGGCATCCTTCACCAGAAAGGGCGCTGGATTCAGCGCGGTAATTGCGACCCGGGCGTCTTCTACTCGTCCAGATTTCATCTTGAGAGCCACGGCAACGCCTGCCAGCGGGTAGTCGATACTCCCGCGAACCCGAAGCTTCTGATAGCTACCACGCCAACCGGCTGCCGCCTCTGGCAGAAACACCCGAGCAACAATCTCGTTCGGCGCAAGATGCAGCCGTACAATGCCATCGTTTACATAGAACTCTGACAATGGGGTACGCCGCAATCCGTTCGGCCCCGCAATCTCAAGCTCAGCCCCCAGGCACAGCAGCGCAGGGGGCGTATCGCCCGAAAAGGCCGCCCAGCAGAACTTTCCACCCGGCGCAACGTGACACAGGTCGCCGTCTTTTTTGAGACAGAAGCCGCAGCTCTTTCGCCATAGCAGCGACTGGTTGTACCACAGGCAGCGAGTATCGAGACAGACATTCCCGCCAATCGTTCCCATGTTGCGCAATACCGGCGAGGCTACGGTTTTCACCGCGTGGTAGAGAACCGGATAATCCCTGCGAATCAGAGCGGAGTGCTCGATGGTGCTCAGCGTGGTCAACGCTCCAATCTCGATACCGCCTCCGGACAGATCTCGAATACCACGAAGCTCGCCAACCCCACGCAGGTCCAGCACATAAGGCGGGGTAAACAATTTTTGCTTCATCGAGGGCAGCAGATCCGTTCCCCCAGCTACGATCTTCACCTCGCCGTCATGCTTCGATATCAGGGAGACGGCCTCATCAAGCGTCTTGGGACGCAGGAGTTGAAAGCTGGACAGGCTCACCGCTCACCTCCCACCGGCGAACCAGCATCTGTACCTTGTCGCGCCGGATCGAGCGGATGCCGGGACGGCCCCTTGCCTCGGAACCACAACGAGCCTCCGTGTTCACGAAAGGTCGCCGGCGCCGTGGGATCAACGGATTCTGTCATCTCGATTCGCTTCAGACCTTTCTTCGCCCGCAATGCCGACAAAATTCGCTCCGGGGTGAACGGAGCCTCACGCAGTCGGACTCCCACAGCGTCGTATATCGCGTTTGAGATCGCCGGAATCGTCGCCGCCAGCGAACCCTCGCCCGCTTCCTTCGCGCCGAACGGGCCTTCTGGGTCGATGCTCTCGACAATGATGCACTCAATGTCTGGCGACTCCTCCGACGACGGGCTACGATACTCGAGCAACCCGGGATTCATCAGCAAGCCGTCCTTCCACACCATCTCTTCTTCCAGCGCCTGGCCCAGCCCCATCCAAACCGAGCCGATCACCTGACCTTCGACGGCAACCGGATTCAACGCGCGGCCACAATCATGCGCAGCCCAAATCTTGTGCACGGTCACTTCGCCGGTTTCTTCATCGACGCTGACGTCGGCAACCTGGGCAGAATAGGAATATGCCGGCGACGGCCCCACGCCTCCGCCTTTGTGCTTGCCGCCGCGAGCCTCAATCGGAGGAGCGTAGGAACCCGTCCCAGTCAGCGCGCCATGAAAGTCAATCGCCGACACCACGGCTTCTTCGAAGCTCATGTGTTCCTTGGGACCTTCTTCTTTGCGCGTCTGCAAAACCGAGCCCCGAAGGATCTGTCCGTCCACCCGGCCACTGGCCGCCGCCTCTTTCTGCTCCCCGTCACCAGAATGATCACCGTTATTGGCGGTCGCGCCGCGCTTGTAGACGTGGTCGTTACGCATAACCACGTCCTCGGCACCACAATTCATTTTCCTGGCTGCTGCGGTGACAATGTTCTTCTTCACCGCTTCGGCCGCGCGCAGAGCAGCATTGCCAGCCATGAACGTCACCCGGCTCGAATACGATCCCAGGTCAATGGGCGTCAGGTCCGTATCGGCCGCGATCACTCTCACGCGCGCCAGTTCACATCCCAGCACCTCGGCTACAACCTGCGCGGTCATCGTGTCGGATCCTTGCCCAATCTCCGACGCTCCGGTATACACCACCACCCCGCCATCGCGATCAATCTTGATGTTCACGGTCGAGTGCGGCATGTCCGAACGAATGATGCTATTGGCCGCACCGCTCACATAATGACTGCAGGCCACGCCCAGACCGCGTCCCTGGGGCAGTTTGCCTCGACGCTCCTTCCAACCGGATCGCGTTACCACCTGATCGATACACTCAGGCAGTCCATAGCTCAGTACGCGAAGCCCATTCACCGTGACCGTCGGCGGCTTTAGCAAATTGACGCGCCGTACTTCGGCCGGATCAAGTCCGAGCGTGGCGGAAATCTCATCCATCTGCGACTCGAAGGCAAAGCGTACGTTTACGGTGCCATGTCCGCGCATCGCACCGCAGGCCGGCTTATTGGTGAGCACGCGATATCCGTCATAACGAATGTGGGGAATGTCATACAACGCGCCAAGCAGCGCCCCGGAATAAAGAATAGTTACCACACCGTAGGAGCAATACGCTCCACCATCCTGAATAACTTTGCAGGCTACAGCGGTCACGCGGCCATCGTTTTTTACGCCGGTCTTCAGATCGATGATCGTGCGTGGACGTCCGCGATGTGCCCAGAAAACTTCCTCGCGCGTGTAGGTAATCTTCACCGGAGCCTTGGCCGCTCTCGCGGCCACCGCCGCGATGATCTCCAAAGGAATAATTTCGCTTTTGCCGCCAAAGCCGCCACCTACCAGCGGCTTGATCACCCGGATCTGCGACATCGGCATCTCCAGCACCAGCGACAGCTTGTGCTGCAAATAGTACGGAACCTGCGTCGAGGACCACACTGTCAGACGTCCCAGTTTTCCGGTATGGGGATCGAGCTCGAAATTCGCCAGGGTGCAGTGCGGCTCCATGGCCGCATGTGTCACTTCGTTGGCAATGTAGCGCCCTTCGGCAACGTAGTCGGCATCGGCAAATCCCCTCTCCGGATCGCCAAAAACATGGTGATAATCTTTCTCGATGTTGTGCGCCCGGTTCTCATGAATCAGGTCCGCCTCCGCTTTCATTGACTCTTCCGGATCGAAATAGGCAGGCAGCGGCTCATACTCAATGTCGATCAACTCAATGGCACGCTCGGCAATCTCTTCCGATACCGCCGCGACACAAGCCACGTGATCCCCCACGTAGCGAACTTTTCCTACCGCCAGCGCCGTCTCATCGTGGCCGACAGGAAGAATCCCGTAAGGATTAGGCGCGTCTTCGCCGGTTACTACCGCAACCACCCCCTCAAGTGCCTGGGCGCGGGACGTATCAATGCTCTTGATGCGGGCATGCGGATACGGTGAATGCAGAATCTTGCCCACCAGCATACCGGGCATGCGGAAGTCGTCGGCATACTTGCCTGCGCCGGTGGTCTTGCCCGCGGCATCGATCATCGCGATCGGCTTGCCGATAACAGAAAAGTCACTCATCGATTACTTCACCTCGACTAACTCTTGCTTCATACCTTTTTGTTCGGCGTCAATCGCTGCCCGCACTGCCTGGTACATTTGCGAATACCCGGTGCAGCGGCACAGATTGCTGCTGAGCGCTTCCCGAATTTCTTGTTCGCTGGGCTCGGGATTGTTGGCCAGCAGCCACTTCACGGTCATCATGAATCCCGGCGTGCAGAATCCGCACTGCGCCCCGCCAAAATCGCCGTAAGCCTTTTGTAAGGCCGCCAGACTGCCATGATCCGCGACGCCTTCTACGGTGGTGATCTCCTGACCCTCGCAGCTAGCCGCCAGCATGGTGCAGGCCAGCATGGGCACGCCGTCGACCTGCACCGTACACGCGCCGCAGGAGGAGTCGTCACAGGCGCGCTTGGAGCCCGTGAGATCAAGGTCCTGGCGCAATACATCGAGCAGCAACTTGCTCGGCTCGATTGCCAATTCGTGAGTGCGTCCGTTGACGCGGAGTTCGACGAGTTCTTTTTTCATAGAAAACCTGCACTTAGCAGTTAGCACTTGGCAGTTAGCCCATCAAACTAGAGCCAAGTGCTAACTGCTAAGTGCCAAGTGCTGCTTTAGTAAATCGGCACCTTGGGATCGATCTCTCTTGCCCAGCGATCGATTCCTCCGCGCAACGATTGCACCTTCTCAAATCCCTGCTGCCGCAGCCACGCGGTCACGTTCATTGACCGCACCCCGTGGTGACAAACCACCACGATGTGATCCTCTGGATCCAGTTCCTGGTTGAAACGCGCCGGAATGTCCCCCATCGGAATGTGCCTGCTGCTCGCGATCTTCGCCGTCTCAAACTCCCAGGGCTCGCGAACATCAAGTACCACAACGTCAGACTTACCTTCCAACAGCGACCTCAACTCTTCCACTGCGATCTCGTAATCCATACCCATTTACTTTCCTACCCACTTCGGACGGCGCCGCTCCATAAACGCCGCGATGCCTTCCTGCGCGTCCGCCGTCTTCATCAGATCATCGAAATAAATCTGCTCGGCGCGAGCCAGGCCCTTCTCGAAATGGATCGCATCCCAGGCATAAAACGCCTTCTTGGTCACCGCAATCGCTGCCGAACTGAGCTGCGACACGCGCTGCACACATGCGGCCACCAGGGTCTCGGGATCGTTGGCCAAGCCGTTCACCAATCTCGCAGCCAAGGCTTCCTCGCCCGAAAGCGTTCGTCCCGTTAGAATCAACTCGGCCGCCAGCTTCTGTCCCACAATGGCGGATAAAGCAACACTAGCCACTGGCGGGTAGCAGGCCAGCTTGATTTCCGGAAATCCCCACACCGAATCCGGCGACGCATATACGACATCGCACATCAGCGCCAGCTCTGCTCCTCCGCCCAGACAATGCCGGCGAACGCTGGCCACCGTGAGCTTGCTGCTGTCAACCACTGAACGGATAACGCTGTGAAATGCCGCCAACATCTGGCGGATTTTGTCCGGCGTGTGCGCCGCAATGTCCACTCCACTAGAAAAAGCCCGCTCCGAGCCGGCGAAGACGATGACGCTGATCTCCGGGCGCGCCTCAATTTGTTCCAGGGCCGCGCGCAACTCATCCATCATCGCGATGTCGATGACATTCAGCGGCGGATTATTCAACCCAATTCGCGCCGCCGGAGGTTGCACCTCGACCGCGATGCGTGTGAAACCGCTCTGTGTGCCCGTCATCATTTTCCGCTGAACTTTGCCGGACGCTTCTCCATATAAGCCGCCAACCCTTCTTTCGCGTCGTCGCTCTCGAAGAGCAGTTGTTGATTCTCCCGCTCCAGGGCCAGTCCAGCTTCCAACGGAATTTCCCAACCGGTCTGCACCGCCCGCTTGATTCGGCCCACCGCCTTGGCCGCTTTGTTCGGCGGACAGAACTGGCGCGCGTATTCCAGCACGCGATCCATGAAGTTCTCGCGCTCAAAGATCTCGTTGACCAGTCCAAGCTGTTTCGCCTCATCGAAAGAGAATGTCTTACCCGTCACCATCAGCTCGATTGCCTTCGACTTCCCCAAGAGTCTTGACAGGCGCTGGGTTCCACCAGTTCCCGGCAGCACCCCCAGATTAACTTCGGGGAGCCCGATCTTGCCGGCATCTTTGCGCGCGACCCGTAAATCGGCAGCTAAGGCAATCTCCAACCCTCCACCCACACAGTGTCCATTCAGCGCCGCGATCACTAGCTTGGGAGTGTTCTCCAACCGAAGCAAGGTCTCATTGGCATGCAAGCAGAAGTAGTACTTGAATGTGGGATCGACTTCGGTCAGCATCTGGATGTTGGCGCCCGCCGAGAAAAACTTTCCCCCTGCGCCGGTCAGCACGATTACATGGACGTCATGGTCCATGCGCGCCTCGAGAATGGCGTCATCGAGCCGGCGATTCATCTCATAGCTGTACGTATTCGCCGGCGGATCGTTAATCTCGACCACCGCAACCCCCGAGTCGGTGCGGTAATGGATCAACTGCTTGGCTTCGGTCGCGGCTGGCTGGGCGCTACCCATTGCTGGAACTTCCTCCGTGGATTCGCTCGAATCTCAACATGCTTAGCTTCGCCGCTTGGCCGTGAAAGCAGGCTCTTTGGCTGAGGTGGTCTTCTTGTTTGGACGACTCGCGGCATCCTGTGGCTGCGGCTCCAGGCTCGCTGGCTTGGCCGTTTTCCCACCCCGGATTCCATGCAGAAACAGGTCGCTCATTTCCCGCGCCAGAACTTCGGCATCAGGATCGACGCGAGGGTTGTACCAGGTGTAGAGCCAGTTCATCATCCCGAATAATCCCATCACCGCGGTGCGGGTGCTGATGCCCCCGCTTGCGCCTGCATTGAGGCCAACGGATTTCAGTCCGTCTTTCCTGGCCAAATCCTCCACCAGTCCAACGCAAATGTGGTAGTACTCGCGTTTGGTGGCAGCCAATTCGGTGCCGTAACCGTTCTTCAATACGTCGTCTTCATGCGACAACACCTTCATGGCCTTGGTCTTGGCCACCGAGTAATCGATATGGTTGCGAACAAAGATGCGAATCCGCTCTTCCGGATCGGTGGTGGCGGCCAGACGCTCGCGCAGACGTTCGATAATGGTGGTAAAGGTGTGTTGCTGGATGAAATACAGCAGCTTCTCTTTGGATTCGAAGTAATAGTAGAGACCGGCCAGCGAGATACCGCTCAAGCGCGACAGGTCACGCATCGAAGCGCCTTCATACCCTTTTTCGGCGAAGACCTCAGTGGCATAGTCGAGAATTTCGGCCAGCCGGCGGTCGAAGCGGGTGTCCAGCGCTCGGGATGGGGTGGAAGCAGGCATAGAATAACCCTGGACGGAGAAGCGGCAGCGTGGCAAAAACGGCGATTCTTCGAACGTTCGTTCTAATTTTACCTGCAACCTCGCCGGTCGGCAACTGCCGTTGCCTGGTCCGGCGACAAACCGTTCAACCAAGGCGAGCCAAGGGGCTTTCCGCGGCAGCAGTCTCAGCCGGGAACGTTGCCGCGTTGGGCGGCTCAGAGTGCGGCTTGCAATTTGAAAACGCCTTTCCCTTTTGGGAAACGGCCGGCGTTTTGCTGGATGGCGGCAGCCTCGCGTTGACAAGTAACTCGCGAAAGGGCAAACTGCTCCATCTTGAAGATTCCGTGCCGCGAACGGCGGAAGCGGATGAGTTCTCGACCAAACGAGCCCTTGATGACGGCGCCACAACGCGTTTCGTACCGCATGGAATCCACGCTGGAAAGCGTGAACAAGGCCGAGGAAATGGCCGATCAGATCGCGGCGCAGGCGGGCCTGGATGAGGATACGCGGGGCGGGGTTTCGATGGCGGTCCGGGAGGCGATGATCAATGCCATCCTGCACGGCAACGCTTATGACCCGGCCAAGCGGGTGAATTTAACCTTCGAGCAAAATGGACAGGAGTTGATTGTCACGGTCACCGACCAGGGCAAGGGATTTGTGCCGGACGAAGTTCCCGATCCGCTGGCCCCGGAAAATCTTTTGAAACAGTCAGGCCGTGGCATATTCTTAATGCGGGCTTTCATGGACGAGGTCCGATTTCGTAAACTGAATCCCGGCACTGAAATTACTTTGATCAAGCGGCTCCAGCACACTGAACTGGACCGCCAGGAGGCTTCCACGTGAGCATGAAAGCGAGCACCCGGCAGGTAGATGGCGTCACCATCGTCGACTTGAGTGGACGAATCACGCTGGGCGAAGGTAGCGTGGTGTTACGCGACACCATCAAGGACTTGCTGAGCAAAGGACAGAAAAAAATTCTGCTGAATCTGGGCGACGTCAGCTACATCGACAGCTCCGGCATCGGCGAGCTGGTCAGCGCCTTTACCTCCGTCCGCAATCAGGGCGGCGAGTTGAAGCTGTTGAACCTGACCAAGAAAGTCCACGACCTGCTGCAGATCACCAAGCTCTACACGGTATTTGACGTGAAAGACGACGAGGCCGTGGCCATCGGCGCCTTCGCCAAGTAGTTGGCTGCGAACAGTCTGACCGTGAAACAATCAATCTCGAACGCCCTTTCGCGTCCGCGCGGAGGGGCGTTGTTGTGTTGGCGGATGGTTGCTTCTGGTTCGCCTTTCCCGGCTTGACCGATTTTTCCGAAGCGCAGCGTTATACTTAGCACCGGGAGATGGCTGTGAGGCGTCAGAAAAGATTCACTGTCGTGATCGAACGGGACGAAGATGGCTACTACGTCGCTACGGTGCCTGGATTGCGCGGTTGCCATACTCAGGCGAAAACGCTGGACACCCTGATGAAGCGCGTCCGCGAGGCCATCGACGTATGCCTGGCCAGTGAGCGAATCGAGGATACCCAACTCGAGCTAGTTGGCATTCAGCAGATCTGCGTATGACCCGACGGGCAAGGAAGTCGTGCGCGTCCTCGAAAGACTTGGCTTCCGAATCATTCGAACCCGGGGCAGCCATACTTTCCTGAAACATCCCGCTGGAAGAGCGATCGTAGTTCCGATCCACTCGGAGAGACTATCGGACCTGGTCTGCTTCGCTCCATTCTGCAAGGTGTGGAGATGTCGGTCGACGAGTTCCGAAAGCACTCCTAACTTTGGCCGTCTTTGCTCCGAATCCTCCCTGTGTGTTTGATATGAACCGCGGCGGAGCGTTAGTCTAACTATCATGCCTCGCATATCGCGACTCGAAAAACACCAGGTGGACGAGGAGACGGGAAAGATTTACGACGTCTATCTCCAGGAACGCGGCAACGTGCCTAACATGTTTCGCACCGTGGCGCATCGCCCGGAGATTTTCCGCACCATGATTGCCCACTTCCGCGCAGTCATGAATACCGGGACCGTGCCCACCAAGCTCAAAGAACTGGTCATCGTCCGAACCTCACAGATTAACGGCTGCGAATATTGACTGGCTTCTCACACCGCCTTGGCAAGGCGGCTGGGCTGGAGCGAGGAGCAAATTAACGACCTGGTAAACTTCCGCGAACGCTCCGACCTCACTGAGGCTGAGAAGGCTGCGCTGGAGTTGGCTGAGCGAGCCACGCGCGACTCCAACAGCGTAGACGATGACTTTTGGAATGAATTGCGCAAGTACTACGATGAAGGCGAGATCATCGAACTGCTGGCGGCGATCGGCCTGTTCAATTACTTCAATCGATTCAACAATGCGCTGCACATGGAGCCGACGAAATAGGGCGGCAACTAGCAATTAGCACTTGGCAATTAGCACTTGGCAATTAGCACTTGGCTACTAGCACTTGGCAATTAGGGAAGCTCTGAATAACTTGCCGAAACTTGCCGCAGTGGCTAAAGCCCCGTTGATTTTGCGATACTTGCAGCACGGCTGAAGCCATGCCCTTTCAAAACCGGAACTTAATCAGAGCTTCCTTAGCAATTGGCAATTGGCAATTAGCGATTAGCAGTTAGCTTTCTACGACGATACCGTCCTGCGGACCAGAGTCCTTTTTTAGCCGACGCCGTCATGAACAGAATCTATCTGACTTATCTCTCACAATCGTTTTGTATCAGGGCACGCCTTCAGGCGTGCCGCAATGCAGCTCTTGTGGGTGGGCTTTAGCCCCTGAGAAACATTTCTTCAGGGGCTGAAGCCCTAACTTCTCCAGCGCGTCGTTCGGCACGACTCAAAGTCGTGCCCTGATACACTCCAGAACTATTTATGAAATGAACCGAGGGATTATTGTGGGAAGGTGCCCAAATCGTCAATTGGTAAAAGCCAATTGCTAAATGCCAACTCTAACTGCTGCTTTCCAGTTGCTCGCTACTAATCTTAGGCGCGAAGCGCATTCCATAGAAGAGCACGATCGCGGAGAGCGCCACCGCTACCACCATTGCCGTTAGTCCTATCTCCAAATTGCTTCGGTCTGAGATGTAGCCAATCAGCGTGGGAGAAAAAGCGTCACCCAACAAGTGGATGGTAAAAATGTTCACCGCCAATGCCGTCGCTCGAATGCGGGCACTGACCGAATTCACCAATGCGGCATTGAGCGGAGCGGTGTTCAGAAGCAGGAAGAATTCGCCCAGGAAAATCGCAGGGTACATCGCCGAACCGGGAAAATAAATGGCCAGCACGATGGCCGGAATCGAGAGCGCCATGCCGATGGCCGAAACCATTTGATACGCAGCCGGGGTGCGTCGCAGAAGCCGATCACCCAGCCATCCCCCGAGCAGAGTAGCTACCGTGCCGGAGACCACGGTCATTCCGCCAAAGACTGCATTAGCGCGATCGAGCGGCACATGCCGGACGCGGGTCAGAAACGTCGGCATCCAGACTTGCAGGCCGCCGATGGCGAAGGTCATCATGGCCGCGCCGAAGGTGATGGTCCAATAAGCTTTGTTTCGAAATAGTCCCAGCACCGAGCCGCGCTCGACGCTGTCAGCCAGGTGATCGCTGGCGCCGCGGACGGGCTCACGTAGCGCGAGCAGGCCGAATGCAAGCAAAAATCCGGGCAGCGCCGACACCATAAACGGCGCGCGCCAGCCGTAGCGCTGGCCAAGATATCCGCCGATGAGATAGCCGAGCGCGCTGCCCACCGGCGTCGCCAGGTAAAAGAAGCCCATCACCCGGCCGCGAATGTTCTCCGGGAAGAGGTCAGAGAGGAATGCCGGCGAGATGGCAACAAACGAGGCTTCGCCGATGCCGACAATAACGTGGCGCAGCAGCAATTCATGATAAGTGTGAGTGACCGCGCTCAGCAGCGTCGCGGCGCTCCAGACGAATGCGCCCGCGGCCATGATCCACTTGCGCTGATAGCGATCGGCCAGAGGCGCGATCAGCGGGGCGGCCACCATGTAGCAGACGAAAAAGGCGGAGGTCAGGAAGCCGACCTGCGCGTCGTCGAGGTGAAACTCCTTCTGCACCAGCGGCTGCACGGCGAACAGCACATTGCGATCGATGTAATTCAGAAAGTTCAGGGCCGTGAGCAGCAGCAACGCGCTTCGAGCGTTGTGTTTGGCAGACATGGGTGCGCGGAGGATATCACGACGCCGGCGTGGAGATTATGTGACGGTCGTAAAAATACTTCCGCATGGGTGCAGGTTCGGAATATGCTGTGTGACGGCGAGGAGAACGGTCAACAGCTTGGCAGTCCGGTCCGCGTAGCCGCGCGGGGAGGCGGTTGTGCGCGAGGCTGGCCCACCCTTCTCAGCTAGAGCATTCCCGGCAATTACAAACTTTTGCGGAGGCTACATGAAGCGCCTGCTGCCGTTTCTTTTTGCACTTATATTTTCCAGCGCCGCGTTGGCGCAAACTTCACAAACCGTCACCACCCAGACCTCGCAGACCACCCCGTCACAGACCGCTACAACTTCGCAATCGGCAACCTCGTCCGCTCCCCAGGAGCGAATGTTTTTTCCCAAGGATTGGTATTGGGGATGGGCGCAGTTCGACCTGGCGCCGCCGCATAACGAGATCGATCCCAATCTGTGCGCGGCCAATGCGGGGCAGTATGGGGGCGTGAATGCGCAGTGCAACGCGTTTGCCCGTTACATGCTCTCCGGGACGATCGAGATTCGTCCGTTCGGACGGAACGTGTTTCGCCGCGTCTCCTTCTTCTTCGATCCCAACTTCCTGTTTGGCAAGAACGTTCCCCAGACGCTCTACACCTGGTCATGGGACGCGATTGGAATGGAATACAGATGGGGAGTGGGGGTTGATCTGCCCAAACGCTTCGAGTTCCGATTTACGCAACATCCCAACATGGCGCGCTTCGGGTCGCGAGATGAGCCCTTGGGCCCGGCATGGCTAGGCCCAAACGGTCCCTGGGGACAGTACAACGCGATTGGCGTGCGCAAGTATTTCGGGAAGCGGCGCGAGGATACCGAGTAGTCAGGAAATCGATATTCACCACGGAGGCACGGAGAACACGGAAAAAAATCTTGAAGAAGAATCCTCCGCAGTGAAATGTCGTTCCCGCGCTGGAGGATATCGTCCGGCCAGAAATAATGGCGCGAAAGTTTGAGGCCGCTTTGGTCGTTTTACGCTCAAAATAAGAACCGCTGCCGCTGCGAAGAAGACATTGAAAAAGAACTTCTCCGTGTTCTCCGTGCCTCCGTGGTGAATGCCTTACTTTTTCGGCCGGGGAAACCGCGCTATTACAACCGTCCCGATGCCGCCGCGCGGACGGAACTCGCCTTTCACTTCAGCCCACTTGGGTTTAGTGGCGCGAACCACGTCTTCCAACACGCGATTGACGATGTTCTCCTGGAAGATGCCGAGGTTGCGGTAGCAGTTCAGATATTCCTTGAGGGACTTCAGTTCGAGACAATCTTTATCGGGCATGTAACGGATCCACAGCGTACCGAAGTCGGGCAAACCGGTCTTGGGGCAAACCGAGGTGAACTCAGGAACGTCGATCACAATTTCGTAGTTGGGAAACTGGTTTGGCCAGGTTTCAATCTCCGGAAACTTGGTGTCCAAGCCGGACTCGGCGTGTTCCGGAGTATAGCGTTGACTCTTTGCCATGTTTCTATTGTAGCGGCGGCTCTGCCGGTTGGACCGCGTCCGCTTCCGGAGCAGGGGAGGAAGCCGCGATCGTGAGCGGCTTAATCTCCGACGCAGTTGGTTTGGCGTCGTCTCGCTGATGACGGATTTCGGAGTTCAACTCCGCCCCCAGCAGAATCAGGAACGCGCCCCAGTAAAGCCAGATCAGCAAGGCAATACCGCCTCCGAGTGCTCCGTATGTCCGGTTCAGGTGGGCGAAACTGCCAAAGTAAACGCTCAGGCCATCCGACAAAAGAATCCAGCCCACGACGGCTACAATCGCTCCCGGCAGGGTAGAAACGAAGGGCTGTTGCAAGTTGGGAGCCAGGTAGTAGAGTGCTTCAACAGCGACCACGATGAAGGTAAAAACCACCAGGTAACGCAAGATGGGCCAGAACACCGCGAAGGCGTGGGTGAGTCCAAAATAGGTGGCAAGAAATTCGCCGAAGCGGGGACCAACCATGATGAACCCCAGCGCGACCGTCACCAGAGTGCCGACCAGAAAGGTGAGTCCCAGAGACAGCAGACGCGTCTTCCAAAAGGGCCGGGTTTCGGGAACGTCATAGGCGACGTTCAATGCGTCGATGGCGGCGGAAAAACCGCTGGAGCAGGTCCACAGGGTCCCCACCAGACCGGCAGAAAGCAGAGCTCCCCGGCTGGGCGACAAGACGTCGGAGGCGGTGTGACGAATAAGATCCATGCTTTCCGGAGGGGCGACGCGAGCCAGAATGGTGATGATGGCGTTGAGCAGATTGGGGATGGGCAGATAGGCCACCAACGCCGCCAGTGCGACCAGCGCCGGAAAGAAAGCCAGGACGAAGTAGTAGGACAAAGCGGCGGCGAATAACAGAATGTTATTGTTTATCACGTCATGGGCGACGCCGATGACAACTCGTTTGCACTGCTGGAGGCGCATGAGAATCTCGAAGCACTCCCGACTTGCGTGGCTATTGGGATGAATAACCTCAGTCCGGTGCTGCGTCAAGGCCATGAAGGCTGCGTCTTCAGGCTGACTGAGACATCAGATATTTAGTGCGATCCCAAGGCGGGTTTGCCGACAACCGCGGCAGCCGCCGAATAAAGGACTGCATTACACAAGCGTAATCCAGTGGAAGTCATGGCCTACGTTATACTTATAGTTTCGAGAAAAAATGGCAGCCGCATCTGAAAACGGCCACCGCCGCACGAACGGCAAATTAACCTGGATCATCATCGTTGCCTTGATTCTGGCGGTGGTGGTGCTGGCTGCTTTCATTTCTCTGCATCGTTCGCAGGTGGCAATTCGAGTAGGTCACGTTGACCGGGAAACCATCACGGCCAGTATCGCGACCAATGGCAAAATTGAAGCGCTGGACAACTTTCAGGCGTATGCTCCGACGGCGACTACGGTAAAGAAAATCTATGTGCAGCAGGGAGCTTGGGTGAAGCCGGGTCAATTGCTTCTGCGATTGGAAGATGCCGATGCCCGTTTGCAGGCAGCCAAGGCCGAGGCGCAATTGAAAGGCGCGGAGGCCGACATTAACGCCGTACAAACCGGAGGCACGCGGGAAGAAGTGTTAACCACGCGCAACGATTTGGTGAAGGCGCAAGCTGATCGCGATGTCGCGGAGCGGAACTACAAAGCGATGCAGCGGTTGTTGCAAACCGGCGCGGCCTCGCAGGCGGAGGTGGATGCCGCCAAGGACCGGCTTCGGGTTGCCGATGCGAATGTTCATTTGCTGCAACAGAAACTGAAGGGGCGCTATTCAGAACAGGAAGTCGGACACGTGGAGGCACAGCAGGTTGAGGCTCGGGCTTCCTTGCAGGCGGCGCAAGAGCTGTTGAAGAATTCCAACATTGCCGCTCCCCGGGCTGGCCTCGTGTATTCGCTGCCGGTGCGGGAAGGCCAGTTCGTGAATGCGGGGGACTTGCTGGTCCAAGTTGCGGATTTACACAAAGTGCGAGTACGCGCCTTCATTGACGAGCCCGAAATCGGCAAACTGCGCGCTGGACAGTTGGTCGAGGTAACCTGGGACGCGCTGCCCGGACGAGTGTGGCGAGGCACATTGGAAACTCTACCCACGACGGTGGTGCAGCACGGAACTCGTACCGTCGGTGAAGTAACCTGCGTCATTCAGAATGACGATCTGAAGCTGCTGCCCAACACCAATGTCAGTGTCGCGGTGGTTACGGCGCGCGAGGAAAACGCTCTCACCGTGCCTCGCGAAGCCATTCATCAGGACGCTGGGGGACAATACGTTTTCCAGGTAGTGGGTGGAGAGTTGAAACGGCGCAACGTGGAAACTTCCGTTGCTAACTTAACCCGGGTCGAAGTGACCAGCGGTCTCTCCGACAACGCGACCCTTGCCCTGGGCGCGCTTAATATGCAATCCCTGCGAAGTGGGATGCAGGTAAAACCAGCTACTCCATGAAGCTTTTGATCATAAAATTTTTCGTTGCCTGTCTGCTGCTGCTGGTCGTGGCCAGCCCCAGCATTGCCGATCCCGCGGTGACGCAACTGCTTTCGCTGGGCCGCATGAACGAAGTGGTCAGCGCGCTGTCTAACCGCGACGATGCGGAATCGCTCAATTTGTTGTCGCGGGCCTACTACGCCATGGAGCGCTGGGATGACGCGGTGAAGTGCGGAGAGCGGGCAGTAAGTCTGGAGCCGGGAAACGCAACGTATCATCTGTGGCTGGCGCGGGAATATGGACGCAAGGCGGGAGATTCCAATCCTCTGGTGGCCGCCGGAATCGCGCGCAAGGCGAAGAGCGAGTTCGAACGCGCGGTGCAATTAGATCCAATGAATGTTCCCGCGCGGGTTGACCTGGCTCAGTATTACACTGAGGCGCCGGCGATGATGGGCGGCGGACTCGATAAGGCTCAGCAGCAAGCCGAACAGGTGGCCAAGTTGGATCTGGCGAAGGCGCACTTGATCCTGGCTCGAGTCGCGGAGAAACAAAAGCAATACGCCGAGGCCGAAAGTCAGTTGAGGGCAGGCATCAAGGACGCGAAGAATCCCGCTGACGCCTGGCTGCAATTGGCCGCCTTCTATCGCAATCGGGGCCGATTGGATGATATGCAGAATGCGGTGCGAAGCGCAGTGGCCCAGCCCGGCAAGCCTGCTGAATCGTATTTCGATGCCGCCAAAGAACTGTATCTGGGGAGTCGTGACTTTCCGGGAGCAGCGCAGTACTTGCAGACATACTTGTCGTCGGGTCAGTTGGTCGAAGGCGCGCCGGCTTTTCGCGCCCATTACCTGCTCGGACAGCTTGCCGAGAAAATGGGTAATAGCGGAGCTGCGGCTGCGGAATACGAAGCTTCCCTTTCCCTGGCGTCAGGTTTCGTCCCCGCCAGGAAAGCATTGACTCACGTACAGTAACCGCATGCCTTGGTGTCACTTGGTGGTGTAGAGCACGGGATGCACGCAAAGCCCCGGCGTTCCAGGATGAAGATGATTTCGTTTGCCAGCCGCGCCAGGGTCGCCACGCTCGTGTGCGCGCTGCTGGTTATCCCGGAGCAGGTGATGGCGGCCGATCCGCCTGCTGGTCCAATTCCTTTTCGCAATGCGGTCGAACTGGCGCTGCAAAACAGCGGCGTCATGGGCATCGCTGCCATTAACCAGTGGCGAGCCCGCAAGGCCTATGAAGAAATGCGGGCGAATTATATTCCGCAGCTTACGATAGGCTCCGCCCTCGGCTACTCCTATGGATTTCCCCTTACGTTGGAAGGCTCGGCGCCGTCGGTGGTGAATTTCACCTCCGTGCAATCGCTGTTCAATCAGTCACTCCGTCAATACATCAAGGCGGCCAAGATCGACTGGCATGCGACCTCACTCGACGTGCAAGACAAGCGCGATGCTGTGATTCTGGATACCGCGCTGACCTATGCCCAACTGGCTCAGCTCACGGGAAAAATCAAGGCCTTGAACGAAGCGCAGGCGGCGGCGGAAAAAGCGCAGTTCGTCAGCGAGCAGCGCTTGCAAGAGGGAGTGGACAGCAAACTCGAAGTCACGAAGAGTCAACTGGTCACGGCACGAATCCGCCTGAGAATCGCTGAGGCGGAGGACCGATCCGACGTGCTGCGCGAGCATCTCTCGAAGTTGCTGAACTTGCCGGCCGCTCAGATCGCCGTAGAGCCAAGCTCCGTACCGCAAATGCCGCTGATCTCGCAGGATGACGACCTGGCAGCACGAGCGGTGAGCAACAGCTTGGATGTGAAGCTTGCGGAACAGAAAGTGGCGGCAGCAAAAGCCCGGGCGCAAGGTGAGCACAAGGCGCTGACGATGCCGACCATCGACCTTGCTTCCCAATATGCTTATCTGGCCAAGTACAACAACTACGATCTCTACTACCGCAACTACAATGCCAACAACTTCAGCGGTGGCCTGGACGTAAGGTTCCCTATCTTCAATTCGGTGCAGAAGGCCAAAGCCCAGGAGGCCGACGCCGACGCGCAAATCGCCCAGAAACAAGTCGACCTGACCAAGAACAAGGTCAGTGAGGACGCGCTGAAACTGCAACGCTCCTTGCGGCAGTTATCCGCGGCCCGTGACGTAGCCAAGCTGGAATGGGAAGTCTCGCAAGGCGACCTGGAGGGCGTGAAAGGTCGCATGCAGACGGGAAGCGCGAATACTCGTGACGAGCAAGTTGCCGAACTGGACACCGACGACAAGCACGCCGCCTATCTTGATGCCGAATTCGAACTCAGCCGGGCGGAATTGCAGTTGCTGCGGCTTACCGGCGAACTGGAGAATTGGGCCATTCCACCGCAATAAGCGACCACTCGCTGCGGTATCAAGAAGTGCATCTAACTTTAGGATTCTCAAGTAGTTCCGCGATCATCCAACAGATGTTACGATGGTTAGTAGACTATGCCTTTGAAAACGTTATTTCTGAACCCCCCTTCTTTCGAGAATTATGACGGTGGCGCCAGTTCACGCTGGCCCGCTACCCGCGAAATCGAGTCCTACTGGTACCCGGTTTGGCTCGCCTACCCGGCCGGAATGCTGGAAGGTTCGCGTCTGCTGGACGCCTCTCCGCATAAGGTGAACGCCGCAGAGACGATCCAGATTGGCAAAGAGTTCGAGTTCCTCGTGCTCTTTACCAGCACTCCCGGGTTTCAGGGGGACATCAAGCTGGCGGCCGCGATGAAGGCGGCCAATCCCAAGCTGAAGATCGCCTTCGTGGGTCCGCACGTCACCACCTTGCCGGAAGCGTCGCTCAAAGAAGGCACCGCGCTGGATTTCATCGTGCGCCGGGAATTCGATTACGCGACCGTGGAGTATGCCAACGGGAAGCCGCTCAATGAGATCCTCGGCGTTTCCTATCGTGCCGAAAATGGCCAGATCATTCACAATCCCGATCGCCCGGCGGTTGCCGATCTCGACGCGCTACCCGATGTGGTCGACGTCTACAAGCGCGATCTCGATCCGCGCCGTTACAACGTGCCGTTCCTGCTCTATCCTTTCGTCGCGCTCTACACCACGCGCGGCTGCCCGGCGCAGTGCACATTCTGCCTGTGGCCACAGACCTTGAGCGGTCATCCCTGGCGCAAGCGTTCCTCCGACGCAGTTGCCGCCGAGATGGCGAAGGCCAAAGAGTACTGGCCCTGGGTCAAGGAATTCTTCTTTGACGACGACACCTTCAATATTCAGAAGGCGCGCACCATTGAGCTTTGCTCCAAGCTGAAGCCGCTGAATCTGACCTGGTCCTGCACCTCGCGCGTCACCACCGATTACGAAACGCTGAAGGCGATGAAAGAGTCCGGATGCCGGCTGCTGATCGTGGGTTACGAGTCTGGCGATCAGCAGATCTTGAAGAATGTGAAGAAAGGGGCCACGGTGGAGCGCGCGCGTGACTTCACTCGCGACTGCAAGAAGCTTGGACTGTTAGTGCACGGCGACTTCATCCTCGGTCTCCCCGGAGAGACGAAAGAAACCATTCGCCGCACCATTGACTTCGCCAAAGAACTGGATGTCGAAACCATCCAGGTATCGCTGGCCCATGCCTACCCCGGAACCGAGCTTTACGACTACGCCAAAGCGAATGGCTTCATCTTGAACGAAGGCTCGCAGATGGTGGACGAGATGGGTCACCAAGTTGCGATGATTGAGTATCCCGGCATCTCGCGCGACTACATTCTGGAGATGGTGCATCGCTTCTACGACGAGTACTATTTCCGGCCGAAGGCGATTTTCCGCATTGTGAGGCGAGCAGCGTTCAACTCCACCGACCGCAAGCGTCTGTACACCGAGGCAAAGTCGTTTCTCAAGCTGCGAGCTGCGCGCAATCGCTCGGTGAAGGAGACGCGTAAACAGCAAGGTTCGGGAGCGCCGCCAACAGCCAGCGCTGGTCCTGGAGCTAAGTCTGAGACTGCCGAGCCGGTCAGCGTTTAGGGGCCGGCGTGACCCTGCGAAAGTATCTAGTCCTGCTGGCGGTGGTAATCTTCGGTTCGAGCGGCAACGTTTGTCTGGGCCGCGGCATGAAAGACTTCGGGCCAGTCAATAGCAGCAATTGGACGCGGCTGTTGATTGCTCTGTTGAATCCCTGGGTCCTGGTGGGCATTGGTCTGCTGCTACTTTTCTTTTGCAGTTATCTCTCCGCGCTCTCCTGGGCCGATCTCACCTACGTCCTGCCTGCCACAGCAATCGGCTACGTGCTGACTGCCTTGCTGGCCAATCTTTTGCTGCACGAAAATGTGACTTTCACTCATTGGCTGGGGATTGGACTGATCACCGCGGGGGTAGGATTTGTCGCTACTGGACCAGCGCTCACGGCGCCGGTTGAATCAGGCGCTGCGACGAAACGTGTCAGGGCTCATGAGCGGGAATTAGTATTGACCGAGAACGCCCGGAGCGACGCATGAGCAGCACAGCCGCCTGGTTAGGCATTGGCGCCGTCGTCATCACCGCAACCGCCGGCGATGTCTTGCAAGCGCGCGCCATGAAAGAAATCGGCGACTTGGGCGTTATCCGGCGCTCGCGCGGCTGGTTGCAGGTGGTGCGGCAAGTGGTATCGAACCCACGATTCATGTTGGGGCTGTTGTTCATGGCTCTGGCATTCTTCAGTCTTTTGATCACACTGTCCTGGGGTGATGTGAGTGTGGTCGGACCGGCGTCGGCGTCGCTCACTTTCATCGCCAACGCGTTCGCAGCCCGGATATTTTTGAAAGAGCGCGTCGACCACAGGCGCTGGCTGGCCGCCGCGTTCGTAGCCGGCGGGGTTGCTCTGTTAGCGCGGTGAAGCGGCAATTGGCATTTGGCATTTGACCGCTAGCAACTAGCTTTTGCGGATCTTCATCTGTATTGCTGTCCAAGACTATGCGTGCCCCGGACGCATCGCCGATCGCTGTCTGACTCTGAACCGATGTTTGAAGCTAGTTGCTAGTTGCTACCTGATAAATCGGATTTGAAAGGGCACGGCTTCAGCCGTGCCGTACAAGGCATTTTAATGTCGGGCTTTAGCCGCCGAGGTTTCTCGGGTGAAAGGCGTTTCGGATTTATGAGATGGCTTCTGGTTGCTAGCTGCTAAAACCGCTAAAGCCAAGTGCCAACTGCCAAATTCTGACTCCCTCGAGGACTCATGAGAAAGTTTGCCGTCGCCTGCATCGCTTTGCTGTTGTTAGCTGGATGCTCATCCAGCAACCCAACTTCAACCAAGAACGAGTCTCCAGCCGCAGCCAAGCCGGCGCCCAAGCAGCCGGAGTACGAGACCGGTCGCGTCGCGTTTCAAAAGATGTACCTTTCGGCTCGGGGATGGGCTGCCGATGCCACGCCGTTCCGCTTGCAATCGCAGTTCGCAGCCGATGCTCCCACGGCCGAAGGCAAGGCCGGCCTGTGGAGGGCCTCGTTTGCCTCGCCCGCCAAACGCATGATGAAGATGTTTGTGTGGTCGGGACTGGTGGGGCCGGATGCTCCCGAACCGGGCATCAGCTTTTCTGCCGAGGACACCTGGAATCCCATCAACACTTCGACGCAGCCCTTCAATGTCGGGTTCCTGAAGATTGACAGCGACGCGGCCTACCAGCTAGCGCAACAGCACGGTGGCGACAAACTTACCCGGAAAGATCCTAAGCAGCCAGTCTTGTTCGTTCTCGATTGGGATGCGGCGAAGAACGCCCTGGTGTGGCATGTTATTTACGGCAGCAGCGCGGACGAAGCCAAATTGCGCGTTGCGGTCAATGCCACGACGGGAGAATTTCTGCGAATCGAGAAGTAGTGCAAGCTGACAAATCGCTTGTATCAGGGCACGACTTCACCGGTTATTGAAAAACTCGAAAAAGCAGATTCCGCGCGCCAGGAATCGAGCGCTCCTCATGACAATTCTGTGAGCGATTTTCCGCCTCGCGGTCTCAATCAATCGCGAGCCGCCACGTAGGCTACTTACCCGAGACCTTCATGGGTTTCCATCCCGACCAGATGGGGACGCCCTTATCATCGCGCAGCGTGAAGGTGTTGCTGCCCACGGTGATTTCTCGCGCCAGAATTTCTTCCTCTGTACCATTCGGCGCTTTGGCGCCCACGATGTCGACTTTATCGCCCTTAGTAAAGGACACCTCAATTTCTTTCAAGAAGTCCTCCGGGCCTACGTAGACCAGGATCGTTTTCTCGTCAGTCTTAACGGCAAGCTGGGTCGCTTGCGCCGCGCCGGGGACTTGCCGAATATCCTCGATCACGCCCTTTACTTTGACTTCACTGGCGACGTTATATTGCGGGCCCGTCTTGCTCGCGGTCTGGGCCCATCCCAGGGGCGAAGCCAAAGCGAGAGTGGCGACGATGAATGCTAGTTTCGACCATACTGTGGAGATCATTGTCGATACCTCCTCAAGGCAGGAAACAGCTTCCGCAAATCCATGCACGGTGCGAGTCGGGAGATAGAATTCTTCTTACCCGCCAGCGGGCCATGGTTAAGTTGCGGCGGCGATCTCGCGACCCCATCTTGCTCCCAGACGCTTGTTCCTGCAAGGCTAAACTTAGCGCTATCTCGCACTTAGCGCAGTGAGTCCGGTCACTCTCCGGGGTGACCCCTGATACCCCTGGAGATTTCTCGAAAACTGAATGGAGCTAGTCTCGACTTGACACATGGAAACTTAGTTGCCTTATAGCGCTTTCGTGTCATAATCATGCCACTGCCCGACCAGAGTTTGCTGTAACAAGGATACGTTTTTGCTGGCTCAATCCTTTGCGCCCAGGTTTCTGACCAGGCTTCGAGTCACCGGTCTGAAGCAGGAGGATTTACGCGTCGAGCGGGTTCTAGGCTTTTCGCGACTGCTACTGGCACTAACGTCCCTGGTAGCTTGGCTGATTCACCCGGCGGGAATCGGGGCCCATTACCGGGTGGGATTGTTCCTGCTGCTGGCTTACACCGTTGCCAGCCTGGTCCTTCTTATGCAACTGCGGAGGAGTGGCGAACCCAGCGCCAAATTCGTTCTGGCCGCGCAGATCAACGACGTCGGCTGGCCGGCACTGTTGTGTTTATTTGCCGAAGCGCCCAATAGTGTTTTTTTTGTGCTCTTCCTATTTGCCATGATCGCCGCCGCCTTCCGCTGGGGATTTGTGGAGACCATGGCGACCGCGCTGATCAGTGCAGCCCTGCTTCTGTTTCAGGCGATCATGGTAGCGCGCGGACCCGCGCTGTTACGATCCGCGCTCTTCACTTCGGTTGAGCCGGCCAGACTGCTCATGCGCTGCGGCTTCGTCTTAATGGCGGGCTGCCTGCTCGGATTTCTCGCCGAAACCGAGAAGGAGCTGCGGGCAGAGATCGCCCTCACCAATCGGCTGCTCTATCGGGCACGAATTGGCGATCGCTTTGCCGTAGCCCTGCAAAACGTTCTCTCGGAACTGGCGAGTGTTTTTCAGGGTGGCCCGGTTTACGAGGTAGTGGCTCAAGGCAGCACTGGGCGGGCGTTTCGCTGGGAGGTCCCTTCATCGGCGCATCCCACGGTGCAGGTGCAGGAGATTGCTCCGGCTGACAAAGATGCGGAGATGATGTGGGATTATCCCCACACCTTCTTCATGAGACAAGCCAACGGAGCCAGGGGATCGATTACGGCCTTGGATGAGGAGGGTCGCCGACTGGAGGCGGCGCAGCTAGGGCATCTGGAAATGCCCGTTTCTGGAACTGGGTCGGTGCTGGTGGTCAGCCATGAGATGGGACGGGACTGGTATGGCCGCTTTGTCTTGCTGAACGCCAAGCTGGGGCGCGAACGCGAACACGAACTGCGTTTTGTGCAAAACCTCATGCGACAGCTGGCTCCTGCTCTCTACTCGGTCTATCTCTTCCAGGGTTTTCGTTCGCGCGTGGGAGTCACTGAGCGTGCCCGGGTGGCGCGGGAGTTACACGACACGGCGATTCAGTCTCTGATCAGTATCGAGATGCAAGTGGATGTGCTTCGCCGGCGAGCCAGTGGCGATTCCCGGTTGGCCTCGGAGTTGGAACGCATTCAGGAGTTGCTGCGGCACGAAGTTCTGAATCTGCGCGAACTCATGCAAACCATGCGGCCGGTCGATATCGGTCCCCATCAATTGCTTGACTTTATTGCTGAACTCGTGGAACGTTTCTCCAGAGATACTGGTGTGGCCGTGCGCTTTATTTCAGAGCTACAGGAAGTGACGCTTCCCGCTGCCACTTGCCGCGAGCTGGCCAGAGTGGTCCAGGAAAGTCTGGTGAACATCCGCAAGCACAGCCGCGCGCAGTCGGCCGTGGTGCGCTTCGGGGCCCAGGACGGTCTGTGGAAGCTGGTGATTAACGATGATGGAAACGGTTTCCCATTCGCCGGACGTTTCACCCTCAGACAACTGGACGAATTGCGCCGGGGGCCGGCCGTCATCAAGGAAAGGGTACGCGCGGTGGGGGGAGATATGGTGATCGAATCGACGCCGGGCCACGGATCGAGGTTGGAAATTACCATTCCGCAGAAAGGATACGAAGCGTATGGATAAGAAGGAGCCGTCAGTGCGCATCATCATTGCCGATGACCACACCATTTTTCGCGATGGCTTGCGTCGCCTGCTGGAGGCCGAGCCCGAACTGGAGGTTGTGGGTGAAGCTGCCGACGGCGCCGAGGCCGTCACCCAAACCAAGGAACTGAGTCCCGACATTCTGTTGCTTGACTTGGCCATGCCTCGCGTACCCGGCATGGACGTATTGCGCGATTTGTCCAACGGAGACGGACTGCATACCAAGATCATCGTGCTCACCGCGGCCGTGGAACGCCTGGAAATCGTGCAGGCGCTGCAGTTGGGCGCCCGCGGTGTAGTCATGAAGGAAGCCGCCACCCAGTTGTTGATGAAAGCCATTCGCACCGTCATGGCAGGTCAGTATTGGATTGGACGCGAAGCCGTGGGCGACATTGTCGACTTCATGCGCACGAATCCCTCGGGCGAGAAGCCGCCACGCAACTACGGTTTGACCAAGCGCGAAATGGATATCTTGACTACCATCGTCGCCGGTTTGAGCAACAAGGAGATTGCCCGCAAGTTCACCCTGAGCGAGGACACCGTAAAGCATCATCTGACCAACATTTTCGACAAGGTTGGAGTGGCCAGCCGGCTGGAGTTGGCGCTATTCGCCATCAATAATAGGCTGACGGAGCCGCCAAGCTAGCTGAGGAATGAGGTTCGGTCCGGTGATCACCGCGTCCGAACCACGACAGACTACGTCTGTGGCCTTCGGCTGCACCACCAGCAGGCCACTCTGGTCTGGCTTGATCGTCTCGAGATTTCGAGCGGCATGATGACGGCGGGCTGCTTCCCTTGGGTGGATTCTTGCGTCTTATTCAGGTAGCGATTTGCACTACCGCAGCGACAAGTTCGCCGGAATCGTGTTTACCACTTAGGAATACCGATCAAGGGGAAATAAGCAGCAATGAGAATGAAGAGACCCCTGTTTCTCGCGGGTGTTTTGGCGCTAGGCCTCGCCTTTTTGGCGGGATGTTCAAAAAAAGAAAATCGCACCGACTCCCAGATCGCAACCGACGTTCAAACCAAAATTTATAGCGATAGCGGAATTCAGAGCCGCCAGATCAGCGTGCAAGCTGCGAACGGCGTCGTCACCCTGACCGGCGATGTCAACAACGATTCCGAACGTGCGGCCGCGGCCAGTGATGCGGCGACCATCGAAGGCGTCAAGACGGTGGTGAACAATCTACAGGTACAGCAAGCGCAGGCCGCCCCGCCTCCAACGCCGGTTAAGAAGAAGCCTGCGGCATTGCCTCGCCGTCATCACAAGACGAACAACTCCGACGAGCAAGTAGCGCAGTCCGGCCCACTTCCACCCGCTCCGCCGTTCCCCTCGGAACAGCCGGCGGCGCCTGCTCCCGCTCCGACTCCAGCTCCGCCGCCACCTCCGCCACCACAGAAAGTTACCATTCCGGCGGGCACCCAGCTTTCCGTGCGGCTGAACGATCAACTCGATTCCGAGCGCAATCAGGTGGGCGATACCTTTCATGGCTCGCTCAGCACGCCCATCGTGATCAACGGTGAAACTGTGATTCCGTCGGGCGCCGACGTAGTCGGCCGGGTGGCTGACGTGAAGAGCGCTGGTCGATTCGCGGGAAATTCCGTTCTCACTCTGGAATTGAATTCCCTCTCCGTCAATGGCAAGACCTATAACATCCAGACCAACCAGTGGTCGCGATCGGGCAAGGGTGAAGGTAAGAGCACGGCAACGAAAGTTGGTGTAGGAACCGTCGCAGGAGCGGTTCTGGGTGGCCTCATCGGAGGCGGCAAAGGCGCTGCGATTGGCGCGGCCAGCGGAGCGGGTGCGGGTACCGGCGTCGCCGCCGCTAAGAAGGGCCAGCAGATTAAGCTGGCGCCGGAAGCTGTGCTGAACTTTCAGACCATTAACACTCTGACGGTCGTCCCCAAACGTGCGAACGAGCAGAATGCGGGGCGGACACCGCTCTCCTAACGAAATAAAACGCAGTCGGGATGTTGGTTAGACGCGAAACCGTGCAGGCTACAGTGGCCGTGACCGCGGATTTTTGCGTCTAACCTAATGCAGCCCCATAAGGCCGCGATCCCTCACGGATGGTTACCCATGCCTAAAATTAGCGCTTTGCTACACACTCACAATGATGCCCGGCGACTGGGCCGCGCCTTGGAGTCGCTTCGCCCTTGCGACGAAGTTATCATCATTGACGATTGCTCCGAAGACGATACGGTTAAAGTCGCGCGCGATCACGGAGCCACCGTGAGAAACGCGATTCCCGGGGTTACGCCCGGAACTTACGTGATCGACGCTAGCCATGAGTGGATTTTGTGTCTTCGTCCTAACGAGTCTCTCTCGGACGATTTGGAAACGGCCCTGCTGGAGTGGAAGGACCAGCAGCCCGACGAGTGTGTGAAGTGTTACAAGATACCGGTACGGGAAGAAAACGGCGAGGGCTGGCAAGAGCGTCCACCGGAGGTTCGCCTGCTCAATCGTAAAATGATTAACTGGATCGATGAGCTGCCGGGAAACCAAATCTGTGACACGACTCTGAGCGGCCATCTGCTGAGCTTCCATCAGCCGTAGGAGAGGATTTCAAACAAACATTTTGGATCGCTTCCTGGAATGCGTGCTGTTCGTGGTTGGGCTGGCATTCGGCAGCTTCCTGAATGTTTGCATCAGCCGGATTCCACACGACGAGTCCGTCGTCGCTCCCCGATCCCACTGTCCCGCTTGCCATGCCCTCATCCGCTGGTACGATAACCTGCCGCTGCTGAGTTGGCTGGTGCTGCGCGGCCGCTGCCGCGATTGCGGCTGGCACATCCCGTGGCGTTATCCCATCGTGGAGTTGCTGACCGGACTGTTATTTGCCGCCTGCTATGGATGGTTTGGCCCGACCTTGCTGGCGCTGAAGTTCTGCGTCTTCAGTTTCCTGATTCTGGGGCTCATCTTCATGGACGCAGAAACCGGCCTGTTGCCTCGCGAGTTCACTTATCCCGGGATCGCTTTGGGTCTGGCGTTCTCCTGGATGGCGCCCACTGACAGTGCAGGCACTCAGTTTCTTTTGAGCCTCTATAACCAGCAGGTGAAAAGTGTCCACTGGCTTGCTCTGCTCGACTCCGGGCTGGGAGCGGCGGTTGGCGCCGGTTTTCTCTATGTTGCCTGGGGTTTGTACTATCTTGTGCGCAAGAAGCATGGCATGGGTTTCGGCGACATTGCTCTGATGGCGATGTCCGGCGCCTTCCTGGGCCTTAAGCTCACACTGTTTGTGATTTTCACCGCGCCACTGTTAGGAGTCCTCTACGCGGTCCTTTTGTTGGCATGGGAAGCTGCCGCGGCACCCTCAGCCGATGGTTCGAAACGCGAACCCGGAGCCGGCGGTACAGGAGGGTTCTTCAGCCGCGAAATTCCCTTCGGAGTCTTCCTGGGCGCGTGCTCCCTGGCGGCGATGTTGATTGGGAAGTTGGTGTGGCAAGGGTATCTGGGTATGTTCCGGTAAAGGAGCTGGCGATGAGGTCGGCGGAACTCTGCTGGCGCATGCGCTCCGCAACTTGCCTCAGGTGATGCCGGGTATGCGTCCGGTGAAACTCCCGCCACTGCTTAACACTCAAGGGCCCAAGAAACGGATGGTCCAGCAACTTTACCCGGCTGCCGAAGCGGCGCTCCGCGTCAGTCAGAGTGGCATCCATGGCGACCAAATCGTCATAAAAACGCCGCAAGGAATCCAGCGCCAGACCGTTCTTCGGAGTTATGTTGGAAGGAGCCGTACGTCCCGACTGCATGAATCCCAGTTTCGTAACGCACAAGGCCTTGACCCGGTTAGGCAACGTGGCTTTGCCTCCCAGAGGCCGTCCTCCTTTCATGACGTTTGCAATACCCTTCGTGGTTCCGGTGTAAGTGAGCCGCAGATGCTCAAAAATGAGCGCACAACTCCACTTCCCCGGCGGAGCCTGGTGCCAGTTGGCTTCCGAAGCCCGTCGGGTCAGCTGCTCCACTTCACGAC
Organism: Candidatus Korobacteraceae bacterium; assembly: GCA_049695855.1. Classification (GTDB taxonomy): domain Bacteria; phylum Acidobacteriota; class Terriglobia; order Terriglobales; family Acidobacteriaceae; genus Bog-257. The sequence continues at coordinate 65,488 of JBAVSY010000142.1, forward strand.
GGATTTCTGCTAACTCGGGAGACAAAATGTCACTCCATTAGAGAACGATATGAGAACGTACTCCCACCTTGTCGGTCGTTCTAGTATGAACCTGAATCAAGGATTTGTTGACTGGCAAATTCTGCTAACTGCTGGCGAGTAGAACCCCGGTGACAACCCGCAGATCTTGCACAAAAAGTTTGAACTCCCGATGACGAGCAGCCTCGTCAGCGGCACGTAAAATCGAGGACGGATGAACCGTGGCGAGTAGCTGCATTCCATCAGCCCAGGGTAAGAGTTGACCGCGCTGCCGGGTCACTCGAAAACCGCGCCCCAGCAAGGCCTGGGCTGCCGTCGCACCTAAACATACTACAACGTCGGGCTTTATGAGCTCGATTTCCAGCTCAAGCCAGGGGCGACAAGCGGCAATCTCCAAGGCGTTCGGCTTTTTGTGGATTCGTCGCTTCCCGCGCGGCTCCCATTTAAAGTGTTTCACGGTATTGGTCACATAAGTATCTTTGCGGTCGATGCCAGCCTGGGCCAGAGCTTTATCCAGCAGCGCGCCCGCCGGTCCGACAAATGGCTTCCCTTCCAGGTCTTCCTTGTCGCCGGGTTGCTCACCTACGAGCACCACCCGGGCATGCCTCGATCCTTCTCCAAACACCGTCTGTGTACTCCGTTTCCAAAGATCACAGGCGCGGCAATTCTTGGCGGCCATGCGTGCCGAACCCAGACTGTTGTAGGAAGATACAAGGCCGGCACCGGGACGATAGTGACTGAGTCCACGCGGCATCAAAATCTAGATGCTGAATGCCCACCAACGGATGTACAACCACTAATACGAACAAGCCATACAATGGAATACACAGGGGACAATCGTGCCTGGTCGCCCAACCATGATCGGCGACCTCTGCAAATAAGAGTACGGGATTGCCTGATTGTTGTATAATGGTTTTGCGTATGTACGAACGGCGCGTCTAGCAGCCATCCCTCCTTTGTCTCGAGCGAAGTCTGCCTGTAACCTTCCGATTCACCGACGCAACATCAACATCTAAGGATAGTGAAGAAACAAATGGAACAAGGAACAGTAAAGTGGTTTAACGATGCCAAAGGTTTTGGCTTTATTTCACGTCAGAACGGCGAAGATGTATTCGTCCATTTCTCGGCCATCCAGTCGAACGGTTTCCGTTCGCTGCAAGAAGGCCAGGCCGTGAGCTTCGACGTGAAGCGCGGTGCAAAGGGCTGGCAGGCTGAGAACGTTCAGATTCTGTAAACCGAAACACCAGGCGAGGGTGGCAGTATGCTGCCCTCTCCTTTTTTGCGGTACGAGTAGGTCAGCTGAGTCTTTGGTCGTAAACACCCCAAATCCGCGCCGCCTGCGCAGACAGGTGATCGGTCGGCGAGCGGCCTAATCCGAAAGCGAGGAGCCAATGAAGAATATCTATGTGGGGAACTTGAGTTTCGATGCGACTGAAGACCAGGTGCGCTCGATGTTTGAGGCGTACGGGCCGGTTGACAAGGTCAGCATTGTCACGGACCGCGACACCGGACAGCCGCGGGGATTTGCTTTCGTCGAAATGACGGACGATGATTCGGCCGGTAAGGCGATGGAAGCACTCAACGGCACCAATCTGGGAGGCCGCAACCTGACGGTGAATGAAGCTCGGCCGAAGACCGACAGACCGCGTCGCGACGGCGGCGGTGGCGGCCGCGGCGGATTCGGACGCAGCGGCGGCGGTGGCGGACGTGGACGCTCCGGCGGTGGCGGCGGCGGTGGTGGTTGGGGACGTTAGTCCCACCCAGCTGCAAGCTTACTAACGGGCTGAAATGGATTTTATGCCGGAGCGGCTCTTCGTGAACTGCTCCGGCATTTGCGTTTGTGAGTTGATTCTTTCAATTTGAGCGTCGATTCACTGACAGCAAATCGCAAGAAATCATCTCATCGCTCTTGTCTATGCCCTGCTCCCACAATTTCCCCCAGCGATTTATCGTTACGAAAGTTCATCTCCGCATGATTTGATATTTGTAGAAAGGCACGGCTCGACTTTAGCCCTGCCTTCAGCGGCGGTTGTAGCGCAGCCACCTACGACACGAACTCGTGCTCTGATACAAACCGGACCTGAAGTAGTTGATCGCAGACTTCTGATCAATGCCTTCGTTCTTGCAGACCTTCTCAACCTACGAAGATGTTCCTCTCTGTATTCACGCTTAGAGTGTGGCGCAGGTCTACTTGCAACCGAGGAAGCTCCCGCGAAATCGTTGACTCTGATAGGCTGTAGCGACATTCAAGGTCGCCAGACGCATGCCAAACGAATCTAACACTGCCATCGAATTTGTCGACGTGGGGTTTCGCCTGCCAGACGGCAGACCTTTGCTTTCCGATCTAAAGTTGACTGTACAGCAGGGTGAGACCCTGATGCTGCTGGGACGAAGCGGTTCGGGAAAGACGACCAGCCTGAAAATGATCAACCGCCTGCTCGTTCCCACCGCCGGCGAAGTTCGAGTAAACGGCATCTCGGTAATGCAGTGGGATGCGATTCGATTACGCCGCGGCATTGGCTATGCCATTCAGGACGTAGGATTGTTTCCGCACTATACGGTGCAGGAAAATGTAGCTCTCGTTCCCCGGCTGGAAAAGTGGGAGCCCGGCAAGATCGCACAGCGGATGGACGAAGTCTTGACCCTGGTGGGGATGCCGAGTGCCGAGTTTGCCGGCCGTTATCCTCACGAACTCTCCGGCGGTCAGCGGCAGCGCGTGGGATTGGCCCGCGCCCTAGCTGCCGAGCCACCCATTTTGCTGATGGACGAGCCTTTCGGCGCCCTCGATCCGATCACCCGTGCCGAACTCCAGATGGAGTTTAAGAAGCTGCAAGAGAAGTTGGGTAAGACCATCGTTTTCGTCACCCACGATGTGGGAGAGGCCCTGCTGTTAGGCAGCCGGATAGCGCTGATGGAAGGTGGCAAACTGCGGGGGGTTTACCGTCCGGAGGAATTTCTGAACGCGGCTGATACGGCAACCAAAGCGTATGTCGACGTGTTTCGGGCAGCACAGAATATGTTTCGCAATTGAAGTTACGGAAGACCTGCATTGAATTTCTTACTCACCCATAAGCACGAGGTTGCCACTCTTACCGCCGAGCATCTGTGGCTGGTAACTATTTCCATGCTGCTGGCAATTGCGGGCGGGGTGCCGATGGGAATCCTGCTAACCCGGCGTCCGAAGTGGAAAGCTCTCGTACTGGGCAGCACCAATGTCATTCAGACCATTCCCAGCCTGGCGCTCTTCGGCCTCCTGTTGCCCCTGCCTTGGCTCGGCGCCAGCGCCGAGCGACTGGCCATCGTGGCTCTCGCGCTCTACGCGTTGCTGCCCATCGTTCGCAATACCTACGTGGGCATCGCGGGAATCAGTGCGCCGGTGCGGGAAGCGGCGGTCGCAATGGGTCTCACCTCGGGACAGCTTTTATGGAAGGTCGAGTTGCCGCTGGCGCTGCCGGTGATGCTGTCGGGAATTCGGGTTGCGGCGGTGATCACCATCGGAGTCGCGACCATTGCGGCGGCGATTGGCGCCGGCGGTCTGGGTGAGTTCATCTTTCGCGGCATCGCCATGGTCGACAACGGTGTGATCCTGGCCGGCGCCATTCCAGCAGCTCTGATGGCTCTGGTCGCCGATCTTGCGCTGAGCGGCATCGAGAAAATCCTGGTTCGACATCGTCAATGACTATGGATCGCCGAACTTTTCTTGCCGCCTTGGCGGTAGCGCTCGCCAGCGGCTGTGCGCCCAGGCATGAACTCACCGTGGGCTCCAAGAACTTTACCGAACAACTGATTCTGGGTGAGCTGCTGAAGCAATATCTGGAGAATGTTTGCCGGAGGCCGGTGGATGGCCGTTTCTATCTGGCCGGCACTTATATCTGTCAGCAGGCAATACTGGCTGGACGCATCGACGCTTACGTCGAATACACAGGTACGGCGGTAGCGGCGATCTTGAAGGAGCGTTTCCCGGGCGACGCCGGCGCGCTCTATGAGCACGTGAAGGAAGAGTATAGGCGGCGCTTCAATCTCGACGTGATGCCGCCCCTGGGATTTAACAACAGCTTTGCCATGGTGATGCGTGGCGACGACGCACGACGGCTGAAGGTTAAGACTTTGTCGGAATTGGCGCCGGTGTCTCCCCGCCTCAGACTAGGCGTGGGCTACGAGTTTCTTGAACGCAAGGACGGTTACCAGGGGTTGGTCAGCACCTACGGCTTGCATTTTGAAGAAACACCCCGGGTGATGGATCTGGGTTTGCTTTATCGCGCCTTGCAGAACGAATCGGTCGACATCGTCGCCGGAAACAACACCGATGGCCTGATCGCCGCATTGGGGCTGGTCGTGCTGGAGGATGACAAGCATTACTTTCCCCCGTACGACGCTGTACCCATCGTTCGTCCAAGCCTGTTCCTGCAGTGCCCGTCAGCTCGAGTTGGATTCGAGCGTTTAGGCGGCCAGATTACCGCCGACGAAATGCGCGCGATGAACTACGCGGTCGACGGCGAGAAAAAAGATGCCGCGGCCGTTGCGAGGGACTTTCTGTCAGGCCATAGGCTGCTAGGCTCCTAAGCTTGGCAAGCGAGACAGGCGCAACCACTATTCCGAACGATGATTCGAGCTGTATCCCTTTGAGAGTTCGACCCGGAATTGGGTAACGAGCCTTTCATACCCAACCCTCCTTTAAGTGCGTCTCACAAACCCTTCGAGATCAAAGTAACACTACTTCTTATTACCTTTAGTAACGGCCTCACCGCTCCTGGTGCGGTTACTTTCGTACTCAGGTAGTGAACTTAACCCTTTCTTTGGCTGGGTTCGGGGCTGGATAGTGAAAAGAGGGAGCGCGGGCGGGTGGGTAGTTCTGGCTTCGCTCTACTGGCTGGTCTGGGCCGGCGATAGGCCGGTGGGAACCAGTTTCATCAGCGGCCTGGGAAAGATGGAAACCGGGCCGGCCGGTTCGGAGTTCAGCACGCTTCAGCACGCTTCACGGGGGAAAAAAGGATGAGAACATTGAAGGCTATCGTTGCGGTCGGGTTATTTTTCTTGCTCCTGGGGGCAGTGCCGTGTCTGGCTCAGCAGATTCAGTTTGTCACCAACAGTCCACTGGGCGCGCCGCCCAGTGCCTTCAAGACGCACGATACCGGGTACTGCTACAACCTGGAAACCAACAACTTCGCCACCAATGGCAACTATCCTTACGGCAGCATTACCTTCTCGCTGGTGTCGGGTACGCTGCCTCCGGGTCTGCGGGTCGAGAGCCTGAACTCCAACAACAATGGGCTGGAGCGCCAGGGAGCCATCGATGACAGTTCGGGTCCTGTGGGCAGCGGATGCGTGGCCTCCAGTCAGTATCCTTACCGTGGGGCGACTGCGGCCGGCACCTACAACTTCACCCTCAGGGCCTGTGACAACATCGGCGGCAGCTGCGCCTGCTCCAGCTCGGACCCGGTGAACCATCCCAACGACTGTACCGGCGCCCATCCGCTGACCATCGTGGT